>NZ_JAGIPX010000019.1 GCF_017814945.1 Paraburkholderia sp. LEh10 | reverse complement strand
GCCGGAAAGCTCGACTTTTCTACCTTTAACCCACATGCCCGGTAAGCCGCATTACCCATTCCATTTTCGAAATAGCCGATAAAGAATAGTAGTTGATTTATTTTTCAATCCGAATTTTTAAATGTCCGGTCAAGCTATTGGTTGTGCGGTTCCTCTGTTCGTCGTTTTGAGCGGTGCAGTGATGCCGTCTCGAAGCACGGTTCCTCACGGCAGGCGACTGCTGATTTTCTCCTCCGTTTTCACATGCTTTGCTTGGTTAGGGGCGGGGGCGCTGCCGCTTTCCCGCAGCGTGCTGGATTGCTTCGGCGTCACGGGCAATACGGCGGCGCCCGACAGGGTCGTCCGGATACGCCGGCAGTTGTACAGCCAAAACCTGATGTCAGGTCTAGACGGTGTTAGGAACTTCCGGTCAAACCTGGTACCCTGGAGGCATGACAAGAGAGAAACGTAAAGCCTACCCGACAGACGTGTCAGACGAAGAATGGAGCTTCGTGGCAGCGTATCTGACGTTGATGGATGAGAGTGCACCTCAGCGGAAATATGAGTTGCGCGAGATGTTCAATGCGTTGCGCTGGATGGCTCGCGCTGGGGCTGCGTGGCGAATGCTGCCGACCAACTTTCCGCCGTGGGAACTCGTGTACCAGCAGACGCAACGATGGCTGGCGGCCGGCTGTTTCGAGTGCATGGTGAGTGACCTTCGTTCGATCGTCCGTGTGGCGCAGGGGCGGCAGGGGCAGCCCAGCGCCGTGATCCTTGATGGCCGTACGTTGCAATCGACATGTGAAAGCGGTCCACGCGCAGGCTATGACGGCTACAAGCGCAAGCGTGGCAGCAAAGTGCATATGGCGGTCGACACGCTGGGTCAACTGCTCGCCGTACACGTGACTCCGGCCAACGAGCAGGAACGCGCGCAGGTGGCAGAGCTGGCGCGTCAGGTGCAGCAGGCAACGGGAGAAACCGTGAAAGTTGCCTTTGCCGATCAGGGTTACACGGGCGAAGAGCCCGCGCAGGCCGCGCGAGACCAGGGAATCGATCTCCAGGTGGTCAAGCTCGATGAAGCAAAAAAGGGCTTCGTGCTACTACCGCGACGATGGGTAGTCGAGCGCAGCTTCGGGTGGCTCAACCGCTTTCGGCGCCTCGCACGTGACTCCGAACGCTTGCCCGAAACACTCGCTGGTCTGCATTTTGTCGTCTTCGCCATGCTTATGCTTGTCCATGCGATCCCAGTACTTCGAAGTTCCTAACACCGTCTAGGCGACCATGTGTGGTCCGTGGACAGGCCGGCGTAGTGGCGTCGAGACACAACAAAGTCCAGTTGTGGATCGGCACATACTTGTTTCAAGCCGGTTTGGGTCAGGGGGCCGTATGCCTGCGGGGGCGGAAATAACGTCGATTTGGGATCTTCATCGTTATTGTGACGGGGCCGTGCAGCATACGGATCCTGTCTTATCCTTTCAAAGCGCCGAAGTGAATCAAACGTGGTCTTGCGATGGAAAATCATGCCGGACGCCTGATATGGCGAAAAATAGCTTGACGTCCTCATCATGAGCCAGGGATAGACAATTTCGTCCGACGGGCCGTCCCAATAGACCATATCGCCGTGTGCAACCACGCCGTTAAATGGCACGAGGTCCGCGCGATCCGCTTGCGCCTCCACAATGCTGGCCTCCTCTGAGCGTTGATCAATATTGATAAGTCCATATGCCGCCAGCATGGCCAATGTGATTGGAAGACCAACGGCCGAGAATCTGTTGCGTGACCAAAGGAGCAGGACCAACAGTGTGACGAGCGCGACAACAAGGCGGGTATGGATTATCGCTTCGAGCCCTGGTATGGCGAATGCCACGCTGCCGGTCGGAAACGCCATGCGGCGGTACGCGTAAATCTCTTGGAAAAAGAACCAGATAACGAGGGCGACCAGCGTTGCGCTGATCAGCACGCGCCGCAAGATGATGGGAATCTCGCCGGAAGCGGACGGTGCTGTCCCGGGCGACTTGTGACGTGCCACTGCGTAGAGCGCTATGGCGATCAGTAAAGCTACGATGCCGCCGCCGACATCGAGCAACAGCCAGCAGATCCCAAGCACCCAAATCAGCGCAGGGCGCCTATGGATCTCGACCCGGGCTAACTGAAGGGCCGCCGGCCACTGCATCAGAGCCAACAGCCACAGCGTGCGCCATGTCTGCAGCTCGATCCAGGCGGCATCCCGCCCAGTCAGATCTGCCACTGTGCTAAATGCGATACCTGCTACGCCCACGAGTGTCAGATTCGACCACAGCTTCCGGTTTTCTTGGGACCCGGTCGCGCACAGTGCCGCGGGCAATGCAATGGACCAGCATGCCTTGCTCCAATCCCAGAGATGCCAGAGCGTGGGAAACAGCATCCTCTGGTTAAATCGCGCGATTTCCCGCCATTCTGAATCGAATGGGTGCAGGTGAAGCGCCTCGAACGGCAGAAGCTCGATGACGGCGAAAGCGACAAGCGCGAATGGCAGTAGCTGCCACCATTTCACCTGCGATGTCATGGCAAGCACTACGATTGCGAGAGATGCGCCGCCGATCAGCGGATGAACGGCGGAGGCGACGACAGTGAGCATAAGCGCGCGGAGATGACGTCGCTCGAGCATAAGGGAAATCGCCCACAATCCCAGCGCTTCGGCGGGCAGCCGGGCGGTGAGAAATGCTTCGTCATAAGAGAGGCCCGAATACGCGCCGTAATAGGACGGCATGCAGCCGACGAGGAATACGCAGAGCCAGTGCCCTGGCGGAGGAAGGAGCGCCTTCGCCAAACGCCACATTCCGCCCCACCAGAGCGCTTGGGCAAAGATCAGGCACGCTAGGTTGCTCGCCCGAAGCCCAAATGCAGAAACGAGCATGCCGTAAACCTTGCCGTAAATGGTCCAGTGATCCTGCGAACCAAATTCGAAGAACAAGTCGTGCGCAAAATGAGCCGGGTGAGCGTTATAAAGAGCTTGGGCCGTATACAGGACTGCGTCGTGTCTGATGCCCGTGTACGGATGGGCCAGCAGGAACAGGATCGCCAGTGAAAGCGCTAGCGAAATTGTTGAGGGCCGGTACCGATTGATAGTAGACATGACTGGGTGGCGACTTTTTATTCGAAGGCGTTCAAATCGCCAATCCGGTCACCGCGGAGCGCATCGTGGCGCTTCGCCATGCTCGTTGGCTGCTACGAGCGGCAAGATGGGATCGACGTGGATTTGGGCAGGCGGGCATTAGGCGACGCGCATGCGCATACCGCGCATGCACCCTGATGCATTGGCGCGCATTGCCAAAGTGCTAAATGCGATACCACGTGGGCGTTTGGTTTCCACGCGTTTGAAACGGTGCGGCCACTCACCCGCAAGCGACTTCACTGCGATGGAGCAGTTGCTTTTCTTCATGTATTTTCCCCGGCGCCCAGCTTCGATGACCAGACTGCGCTGGCACCTTGAGCCCTTTCTGCTGGAACTATAGGTGCAGCTGGTTCTTTACGCTTTTGGAACTTAGGCAGGTTCCGTGCCAAACGCTCGCGTTCCGCATTCGGAGCTCGTTAAATCCGCGTCTGGTGTTGGATTCCGCACTAATTTGTCTCAGTTTTGAAACAAGTTTTATCCGCCAATCGGATTAACGGGCCTCGGGAGGCGCGCGCAGACAGTGGTTTGCTGGCGGCCGCGGAATGTCGCTATGGTGGGATTTCGTGGTCAAGCGCGATCGACAGCGATGCGAGGTCATCGCGAACAGGCGTGTCTAGCAAAGCGTGCTTCTCGCGTGCCTCGTCGGGCGAATCGCACACCACCGCAGAATCGCCGGGCAGGATCTTCAGATGCTCGCGCCGCCGACCGAGCTGATCGAGTCGGCCTTTCACGTTGACGCGCGCAAGGCGTCCGGTATTAACGGATTACCCATACCTGTCCGGCGTCAGTTGCCGGTAGCGGTACAGCGACTATATGAGCTTTGCGCAGAAATTCTTCATCCTCGCGTTCTCCTGATCCAATCATGCGGATCGATCGGTTCCGCAGGTAAGGGTCGTTCTGGACGAGGTCGGTGAGAAAGAAGCTGCGATTGACGGAAACAAAAACGATGCTTCGCGTGTCGCTCGGGACGTCCGGCAGGCGGGCCAACTGCGTGCCGATGTGGTGTTCGATATTCCTCAATTGCCACGGCACAAGAATTAGTAGGCTGCAGATAATCAGGGATCCCGCCAAATTCCGAAGTGCGGGGAGCGCATCTGCGCGCTCGCGCGGAAACGCATCGATTACGGCTGCGCCTGCCAGGAGGGGAAGGACACTCCAGGCGGGATGGAAATAACGGTACCCCCAACCGTTCCCCTGGTCGAATGGAACGAAGAAATAGCCGAAGAAGGTCAGCACGGCTGACGCTGCAAGTAGCTGTACGGCGACGTTTTCTCGCCTGCGGGCGTATCCCATGCCGGCCAGGATCAGCAGGCCGGGCATCGCCCATATCCATAGCTTGATGAGGCCGGCGAGTCGAATGAAGAGTATCAATATTCCGGGCAAACAAAAGGCCGACGCGATCGTATCGAGGATACCCCGGGATGCGGGTTGAACCGACTGAGTCGCAATATCGGTTGTGATATGCGCCTTGAACAGGACCCAGCCGATGCCCAGCAGCAAGGTGAGGGGCGCATATCCCGCGGCGAGTGCAAGCATCTGTCGCCAAGACGGACGTTGAAAGAGAAACCAGATCAGCCATGGGAAAGCAAAGAGAATATGGGGCAGCGGATTGTGGAAGGTCAATGCAATCGAGCCAATGACGCCGCTGACGAAAAGCTGACGCGGTGTCGGTTGAAGAAACCCCCAGACGAAGACCAGGTTGACAAGCAGCAAGCCCGTCATCGCATAGTAGGAAATGCCCGAGGCCACGAAAACAGGAGACGCCAGAGTGAAGAGCATGGCCCAGCCGGGCGCCGCTTCCTCTTTCGGAAAGACGAGGCGACAGGTGCGGGCAATGGCGACGAGTGTCAGCGCCGACAGCACGGGATTGCATAGCCATTCGGCCCCGATCAGGCTGAAGGGCGCCATCGCCAAGGCAAAGCCGGGCCAATAGGCGGAGGCCACTTGACCGCTGGTACGGGACACGACCAGGAAATAGTTCTGGAACGGCGTGTAGATCAGCCGATCCAGCCACTCGGGCGGAAATTGTCCAGTCAGTGCGCCGCTGGCGAAGATGCGACTCTGAAACCACACCGCATACTCGTCCATCGACAACGGATGGACGTGATAGACGAAACGCGCGCCTAGGCCAAACGTTACAGCGGTCATAGCCGCCAGGCGCCACGGATGGCGGCCGCATGCTGCAGCGACGGCGGGCAGGCGACAGCAGAATGGAGATGCAGCGATGGCGATGAACAACACCAGCAGGCTCAGGTACGCTGCCGGACGATCATAGGTATTGAGAAGGTAGGCAAAGAAGTTTGAAAAAATCTTTGATACAGGCGTATCGGCTGCGAGCAGGAGCGCGCAGATGCTTCCGCCAATTCCGGTCCTGATGGCCAGCAGCACAGCAGGGGACGATAGCCTTTGGGTTAAAGGTGTTCGTTTTCCGACACTCCTCACTTGTTTCTCCCAGCCTCGAAATTCTGATACGCGGTCACGTCCTGGTCCACACCGAAAACGTCCAAACATGATGGGCCAGGAAGTTGAACGCCGTGAAAATAAGCGTGACGAGCACGCTGGACAGCAGATAGTTGATCCCCAGTATGCCGACCAAGATACGCATCATGACTAAATTGAGGAAAAGAGAAGCGATCGTGACGAAGTAGTAACGTTTCACATCGCCGAAGTGAAGCCGGGAACCATTGCTGAAGGTGAATCGATTATTAAGAACGAGGCCAATCCAGTTGACCCCGAAAAAAGAGAACGTTATGCCGAAGAAATAGTGCCAACCGATCCACGATGTGGTGAACCACAAAATCAGCAGATTCAGTGACGCGCAGAATCCACCCACCAAGGCGAAGCGCAGGAATCTGCCGAGCAGCGGATAGTCGGATGGCCAGAAGGTCAGATCTTTGGACATGGCATCAGTCAAGTAGTCGAAAGCGCTACGGAATTCCTTTATACATGTCGAACTTGCCCCTCGCCCCATCGACCTGCAGGTTTTGCAATGCTGCGGCAGATGACGACGTGCAGAAGCCTGATCGAAACAGGTGGGGGCAAGGTGCACGGGATCAGCAGTTTTGAAGGCCACTATCGATCGGGGCCTCATTTCCCTGCAGACTGCGGGGTCGTGCGTGCGGTCTGTCCCGCTCCGATACCAGCAGGTTCAGGAGGAAGGCGGCAAACGCACTGTTCATCCCCAGCACGATCATTGTCATCGCAACGATCGCCAGATGTACCGTGTTTTCCATAGGCTGTAATGGATGCGCCAGCCACTGAAGGAGAATGCCGGTGTTGAGAATAAGGCCGAGCGCCACTCCCGCAATCCCGCTAAGCAGGCAGACCTCCATCGCCCACGGCCCCGTCGCCCAGCGAACGATACGTCCTCGCAACGACGGATGTTTGCCAGCAATGATCACCTTGGCCAGGACTCCCATCGCAATGAAATTAAAGCCTACCAGCGAAAGTAGACTGCCTAGGGCGAGAAAGTGAAAGCCGACGAAATGGCCGAGAATGGTCGTAGGACCGCCGGCCAACAGGCACAGTAATAGCAAACCCATCGAAAACATGAGCAGCCCGGGCAACCAGAAGATCTGGGTTGGCGCGTAAGTCAGGATGAAGCGCAGATGTCGCCATCCGTCTCGAAAGGAACGTAAGTGTGGCGGACGATCGCGTTTGTCTGGATGGAGAACGATCGGAATCTCGATGATGCGCAATCCATTACGGGCTGCGTTCATCAGCATTTCCGACGCAAACTCCATCCCGGGTGTGTACAGTTCCATTCGTGCAAAGGCGTCCCGGGTGAATGCCCTCATGCCGCAGTGGAAATCTCCCACGGGAACGTGACAGATCAGCCTTGCGATTGTCGACAGGACTGGATTGCCGAGGTAGCGATGGAGAGGAGGCATCGCTTTGGGCATGATGCCACCCTTGAACCGATTGCCGATGACGAAGTCGTAGCCTTCCTCGATCTTGGCGATGAATCCATGAATATTCGACCAATCATAGGAGTCGTCCGCATCGGCCATGATGATGATCTCCCCATCCGCGGCGGAAATGCCGGCGCGAAGCGCGGAACCGTATCCGCGAACCAATTCGTGAACGACTTTCGCGCCGAGTGATCGAGCAATTTCCACAGAACGGTCGGTCGAACCGTTATCGGCCACGACGACCTGCCCGGTTATGCCTAGTTGCTCGAAGCTGCGTTGAGCTTTCCGGATACATAGCGCCAGTGTCTTCTCTTCATTTAGACAAGGAATCACCGCGGAAACTCTAATCGGATTGACCATGATGTTGTTCTCCCCGAAGCATGCATGTTGATTTCGCGCCGCACAAATTCAAACCGAAATGGAACGGATTGGAATCGACGCATTGCCCTTCCGAAATTGACAAAGCGCGGCTTACGTCACCGATGCAAGGTGTGCTGTATGTTCGAGCGCGACATGTCCACGTCCGGCAGACAGAATCACCTTGCGCGGGATGCCGCACAGCTACGTCACTTAATTCGATTGCTGCTTTTCGTTTAATTCACTCGCGGCGGATCTGCGCTCTTTCTGTCGGGAATTCGCATGCTTGGCGATGTTTCGCGGCGTTGGTGCATCCGCGTGGACAGGACTTTGGCTACGACTCGTGGACTCGTTCTCATATTCACCCCGAATGTCAGTTTCTTGTTTGTCTTCTCTGTTTCTTTATGTTTTAGGTCAAGCCGATGCCGACACAAGTTCGTCTTCTTTCGACTACTGGTCGGCACGGCATGGCGAAAGAAACGCAGGAACCGTGCCATCGGCTTTGCAACCGCGCGCGACTGCTAGGATTTCCGTTGATCCATGGCGAACCGAGTCATTGGCAATCGAAATGTTTCAGCCTCGTAACATACGGGCCGACTCGGTACGAAGAAGAAGTCCCGCCGGGAAAGGCTGCGTACGGTCACTGCCCGACAGCGCCCCGCCGCGAGATGCGAGGTGCTGGCTGGCAAGATTGTTTCAAGATTGAAACGGGTAACGAGTGCGGAGGCATCGCAGCGCCGTTTCCGTCAGACAGCCAGCCTCCCCGATTCGCGGGCGGCGCTTTATCCTCTAACGAGAAAGGCAATGTTGTTGCCCCATGGCTTGATGTGCGCCTCGGCCGCGATTGAATTAGGACCAAAGACGCGGGTCAATATTTCACGCATCTCCATTACTGTCATGTATTGGACCCGATCGCCCGTAATCCAACGATCCGACGCATAGCATAGTGCATGGATCGGGGTGTTGGCGCGTTTCCAATCCTTGAAGACGAGAGCGCCATTGTGCGCGAGTGCCGACTTGGCAGCCACAAACAATTCGACTCGGAGAGCAGGGGGGACGTGATGGATGACGTCCGCAAGAACGATGAGGTCGAATTCGGCGCGCCGCGTCGCTGCCATTTCTTGAGCGGTCGTCTGTAAGAAGCGCACATTATCAGTTGGCCCGCGATACAGCCGACCTATTCGTGGCGTGATGTCGATGGCGACGATTTCCGCGCGGGGATAGATGTTTGCCAGGCGTTCCGTCATCGCGCCCTCTCCGCATCCTATTTCGAGAACACGCACGGCGTCGCGTCTCCAGTGCCGGATGCGCTCGGTAAACCCGTCGAGATCGACATAGATCGATCGATACGCTTCGCTGACGCGATGTTCGTATGGGCCGAACAGAACCCGAACGAGTGATCCGATCGCCATCACATGCTCCCTCTGAGCTTGGCGCGGACGCGCGCGCCGACGCGTTCCACGAGTCGGCTGTCGCGCAAAAGCTTGGACAGGCCGAGTGGGCCCAACGAAATCATCGCGCGCAACGAGCCCGGCAATTGGCTCATGTCGCCCATACCGGCCCTTGCCAAGGCCGCGTTGATGCGCACAGAAGTCTCCGCAAGAGGCCCAATAGTCTTTCGTGCGTTTTCGCTTAGCGCGGCAATGTGCCTCTCCAGAACTATTCTCAACTGACTGGTGAAATCGTCGACATCGCGGCTACCGGAAACTGTTAACGATGAGCCATGTACGCGAAACGCGGTGGAGGTTTGCTCATGGAAATAGGCTTCGCCTTGCCCGGCCAATTTGAGCCATATATCCCAGTCAGCCGTGTACCAGAGGGTTTCGTCGAGGCCACCGCAAGCCAGCCACGCGTCCTTGCGAAATACCGGCGCTGGGGCCGCGACGAAATTCTGCACGAGAAGATGACGCAAGAACTTTTCCCGCGGTACAGGGCCGCTGGCGTCGAACGGGCAATGCCACGGACCCAGCGATGCACCTTTGGCGTCGACAAAGCAGCTGGGAGCGATGTGCAACGCAGCGCCGGGTGCTTCGGCTATCCACTTTCTGACTGCGTTGAAGCGACCTGGAAGCCAGAAATCGTCCTGATGAAGCCAACACACGTGATCAGCAGTTGCTTCCAAGACACCCAAGTTCGTTTTCGCATGCCACATACGCAAATCAGGGCGCACTATCACGCGTAACCGCATGCGATCGGAAAACGTGCGTGCAATTTCAAGTGAAGGACTGTCGTCTGCCATTTCGATCACCAGAACCTCAACTGTTTTCCGCTCACTGAGCGGGACTTGATCCGCAACGGATGCGAGCGCATGACTGATAAAGCGTTCGCCGTGGTGGACCGGCATGATAACGCTGAGAACGGGCTTGTCCTCGGAAATCGTGACATCCATCTAACCCCCTTTGAGAAGTGAGAATCGACTCCGTCAGATTTGATTGTGATTCTGTTCTCTTGCCACGTTTGGCGTTGCCCGGGGTCCTTGGCGCCCGTGAGGTCGCGCGAGCCGAACCCTTGACCCTGGCGCGTAGTGCCAGGCGTTTCGAACGCTTTGCTGAACGGTACTCTGCCCTGCAAGATCGAAACACTCGGCGAGCCGCTCTAGCGCGGTGGCTTCTCGTTTAAGCGCAATCGCTATGCGCTCAAAAAAAGCGTAGCGAAGAGCAATTCGAGATGAAGCGAACCGCGCTTGGCAAGCTCCGGCAGGCCGCACGCGGTCGGATCTTCAAATCAACTTTTCGTGAACACTTTAGTAAAGGATCGTCATTTGAAAAGCGTGTAAGGTCAGCGAGTTGCCATCACTCGAGGCCGCGAATAACGAAAGTCGGGTTAGGTTGCATCGCACTGAGTCACTCTTGTTTGCGTCGTGTAACGGCCACGTTGTCAGAGGTACAACGCGGACCGCGGGCCAAAATGGAATAATCCGGGGCTGCTTGTTATCTTGACGGCTGTGTAACGGAGGCCGCCGCGACGCCCGGATCGTGCCAGGGAAATACAACGATCTTGCGGATCCAGTACAGCGTGATGAAACTGACTCCGACGGCGATCATCTTCGCGACATTCTTGCCAAATGCTGGCGCCGCGGCATGAACGATGCCGGCCGTGAGCAGCGCACCAAACACACCGCTGCCCACAAACAGAGCGACTTCGAGGACCTGCTGGCGTCCACTCGTCGCCGAATGGAACACATGACGGCGCGACAATACGTAGGTAACGACCCCGCCGATCAGGTAAGCCATCCAAGCCGCGGAGCCGGCCTCGAATGTCGAACTCAGCGCGATGAAGCAGAGCCAATCGGTTGCGAGCGCGAACACACCGATGATGAAATATCGAGAAAACATGACGCCCGCCCCCATTAAGCCATTGCACGGGACGGCACTGCGCGCAGCCCCGATACTCCTGCTTCAGACACTTCCGGACTGTCGCCGCTTTCGTGATACTCGGCATCCTCGTTGACCGCCCAGGTGTCGCGTAGCCGGGTTCCAGCGACGATGTTCTCGACCGTCAGCATCGCAGTCATCATTGCGTGATCCTGATTGTTGTACTTGTGCATCCCGTTGCGGCCGACGAGATGCAGGTTCGGATAATGATCGGCGAGATCGGCTCTGACCTCGTCGACGATCGCGCGATAGAGATCATCATAGACGGGATAAGCCTTGGGTTGACGCACGACGCGCGAGCCGCGTACCTGATCGCGTGTCGCGAGACCGATCTTCTCGACCTCGCCGATGGCGAGTTCGGTGAGTTCTGCATCGCTGCTTTCCCAGAGCGAGTCGCCATCGAAGCAGAAATATTCGAGGCCGAGACATCCGCCCGTAGCCGTATCGGGCACCATCTCCGGAGACCATGACGCGAAGTTCTGAATGCGCCCTACCTTGACGGACGGATCGTGGATGTAGATCCAGTTGTCACTGAACGTGGCGGGGCGGTCGAGGATCAGCGCGACCGTGATGAAGTCGCGATATTGCAACTTCGCTGCAGCGGCCGCGGAGCGCGGCATTGGCGAGATCGCATTCATCGTCTCGCGCATCGGCGCGGTACAGATGACGTGGCGCGCAATGATCTGCGTCGTTTGTCCGTCAGTGCCGACAGCCTCGACGGTCCAGTGTTTGCTATTCTCGTCGTAGGCGAGTGTGCGCGCGGCATGGCCCATCAATAGCCGGCCTCCCTGATTCTGAAATTTGCGTGCGGCGGCTTCCCAGAGCATGCCGGGGCCGCGGCGTGGGTAATGGAAGGACTCGATCAGCGTCTTGACGCTGTTCTTGCGCGAGCGGATGCCGAGTGAACGCTTCGTCGCGTTGACGATCGCGGTGGACAGGCTGAGCCCTTTGATGCGCTGCGCGGCCCAGTCGGCAGAAATTTCGTCGCACGACATGCCCCAGACCTTTTCCGTATAAGTCTTGAAGAAGATCGAGAACAGTCGTTCACCGAATTGATTCGCCACCCATTGATGGAAAGTATTCGGATCACGGCAAGGCCTGATCCGCGCCGCAAGGTAGGACAGCACGCAGTGCGCACTCTCGATCAAGCCGAGATTACGGAGCGCCTCGATGCCGTCGAGGGGATAACGATAGAATTTGTTTCGGTAAAAGATCCGGGAACTGCGCGGACGCTCGATGAAATCGTCGGGCAGCAGTTCGTGCCAAAGCGCGACGACTTCGGCTGACTTCGAGAAGAAACGGTGGCCGCCGATATCGAAATGATGTCCCTCGAACCGCTCGGTGCGGCTGATGCCGCCGACGTAGGTCGGATCCTTTTCGATCATCGTGACCGAGAGATCAGTGTTCTTCGTCAGCAGATAACCCGCAGTGAGTCCCCCCGGTCCTGCGCCGATGACGAGTACGTCAACAGATTGGTTCATGTAGTCACCCCGATTGTTATTGCGTTGGTCGAATGTTCCGTAGTGCGTCTATTGCGGCTTACGTTGGCCGCCTATTGAAAAATGTCTCAGGTATTGCCGTTTGCGGAGACTGACTGTCGTGCATCGCTTATCGGTGGTGCACCAATCTGCCATGTCGGTTTGGACGCCGCAGCCCTGATGTGTCGGCAGTTGTATAGCCAGTAGTGGATGTTGGTATCGGGAGACCACTGTTGATTTGTCGACAGGTCAGGGTAGTTGTGGCTTGTTACCACGAAATCCAGCAATGGATCGGCACATACGTGATGCAAACCGTTCAGCGTGAGCGGGGCAAATGGTTGTCTGCTGAAGAACGACGACGATCTTTCGTCCGCTTTATCGTCGCTGTGAGGTCGTCCTGCCAATGGATCCTGCTTGATCCAGGCAAGCCGCCGTGCCGCCTCGAACGTGGTTTGGCGATGGAAGATGATGCCGGCCGTCTGTTCCTGCGAGTAATAACTCGACGCCTTCATCATCAGCCACGGATAGACGACTTCGCCCGGCGCCCCGTCCCAGTAAACCATCGAGCCGTGAGGAACCTGTTCATGGAACGGCGCAAGATTCGGATCATCGACGCGTGATTCCATGATCTTTGTCGGCGCTGAGCGCTGATCAAAATTGACGAGGCCATATGTGAGTAGAGCGGCCATCAAAAGTGGCAGGCCCAGAATCGACATGCGATTGCGTGACAGATTGAGCAAGACCAGCAGGGCGACGAGTGCGACAACAAGGTGCGTGTGGATTAGAGCCTCGACCGGTCGTAGCTTGAATGCGATGCCTCCGGTCTGGTTTAGCGCGCGCCAGGAATAATAGGCCACCTGGTATCCGAACCAGATGATCGCGGCGATCAGCGTCCCGCAGATCAGCAGAAAGCGAATGAGCGGAGTGATTTCGTGAAACAAGGCTAACGAGTTGCCTGTCGCTAGACGACGGGCATCGACATGCAGCGCAATGGCGATCAACAACGCCAGGACGCCGCCACCGACACCGAGCAATAGCCAGCAGATAGCGAGCAGCCAGATTAGCAATGGTCGCGTCCGCAATTCGCGGCGGATCAGCAAGATAGCGGCGGGCCATTGCATTAGCGTAGACAACCACAGCGTGCGCCAGCTTTGTATTTGAATCCAGGCGGCATCCTGAGCAGTCAGGGCGGCCACAGTGGAAACTGCAAGCCCTGCCACGGCCAAAAGGGTGACATGTGACCACAGTGCACGGTACTCCTGTGTCCTCGTGGCGAATAACGCCGCTGGCAACGCGATCGCCCAACAGGCCTTGTCCCACGCCATGGTATTCCAGAGCGTGGGGAACAGAGACGGGAGATTGTATTGAGCGACGGCCAGCCATTCCGGATCGAACGGGTGCAGGCGAAGTGCATGCAATGGTAATAGCTCGATGATGGCGAATACGGGCAGGGCGAATGCAAAGAGTGCCCACCAACGGACGCAAGTTATGAGGCTGAGCACGGTGATCGCTAGCACGGTCGCACCGATTAGCGGATGAATTGCCGTCGCGATGAGGCTTAACGCGACGGCCATGCGAGCACGGTGTTCGATCATCAGCGCTAGCGCCCAAATACTGAATGCTTCGGCCGGGAGACGGGCGGTGAGAAAAAACTCGTTGTAGGAAAAGATAGACGAAGCACCATACTCGGAAGGCATGCAGGCGATCAATGACAGGCAGAGCCAATGCCAGGGCGGGCTGAGCAGTCTCCTAGCCAAGCGCCACATGCCTGTCCACCACAGTGCTTGAAATGCAATAAGGCATGCCAGATTGCTGATGCGGATACCGAATGCGGAAACGAGTTTGCTGTAAAGCCTGCCATAGACGGTCCAGTCGTCCTGTGACCCGAATTCGAAGAACAGGTCATGTACAAAATGCCCAGGATTGGCGTTATACAGCGCCTGCGCCGTGTAAAGGACCGCGCCGCGGTAGATGCCGGTGTATGGATGGGTCAAGAGGAAAAGGGTTGCCACCGCCAGCGAAAGCGAAAGGGGCGAAGGCCGGAGCCGATGGGGCGCAAACATGGTGGCGTGCTTAGTCGAGGGTTTCCGAGTCCGGCGATCCAATCGCGAAGGGGCACCGTGGCTCCGGCATTGCCGTCGGCCGCGTACAGATGTGGCGGACGGCAAAGTCGGTTTGTCTGGGAGCGATATACGGTGTGATCAGGCAGTGCGCGCCTGAGCTCGCAGCAACGCTGGCGATGCACGCCGCCGCTCAACGACTTGAGTTTTGTGCGCTGATGGTGGGCGCGTGCTGACACGCGATGACCACGCGTTTGACATGGTGGCGCTGTTCGTCTTAGGCGACGACACGATTGCGCTGGCGCAGACAATTGGTCTCATTTTTCCCCCGATGCGCACTGTTACGGGGCCAGCTGCGCTGGCACCACGGGCGCAATCTTTCTATCGGAATTATTGGTCGTCTATCGAGCGGGACCGGCCCGACGTCGGGCAGATCAGCGCATAAGTCGTGCCAAGTCTGAAGAATGCTGTGGTCCGACAGGGCTTCCGCGATGCCGATAGCCATGACGTCCTCCGGGCGGCGAGATTTGTTTCGCTCTTGAAACAGCCGTTGTTCGAATTCGACGCCATTTCTGCGGTCGGCGGCTGCAACAAAGAAGCATGGAAACGACAAAGCAGAGTGCGCAATGAGGGAGGCAGTGCGAGAGGGCCCGCAGCATGGCGGACGAACATGCAGCACATCCAGGAAACCGCGCACGGCGCGATCCTGTCGATCGCCTGCAACTCGCGCGCCCGATCACACAGATGAAGGGTTGCGCGCCAGAATGATGCGGAACTGAAACATCGGACGATTATGCTACCGCTTTGGATACGGGAATGGTCACCTCCCGCCTGAACGGGCCGTCCAGCCCTCCATCCCACGGTCAGACCCTTCGGCATTGCCGGCTCGCCATCCGCAAGGAGAACTCGCGGGAACCCGCGATGATCCACTACGTCGCCCCCCGGGACTGGTGCGATCCACCGCAAGACCAAAAACGCGCCTGTTACTCTGCTTCTTCGCCGACAGACCGTATCGCGCACGGCGCGATCCTGCCGATCCCGCGAAACAAGCAGGTTCGAACACACACCGATGGAGCGGTTGCGCGCAGAATGATGCGAATCTGAAACATCCGACGGTTGCGCGAACACAGTGGACTTTGTTTCCAGCCTTCACGGGACGTCCAGCGCTTCAATTCCACTGCCTGACCGTGCGACATAGCTGGTTGGGCAGTTCGCAAGTTCGAGTAAATCGCTCAACAACGAGCGGCCGCCGGTAACAGTCGATTCAGAACGGACCAGTGATATCGTCGATGTCGCAACCTGGGGACCCGATGCCGACTTGCGCTGTTGAAAGTGCCTCAGACAATCGCTTTGTGAAACCTGCCTATAAGAGACAAAGGCACAAAGGTATCCAACACAAGCGATAGTCAACGAGCGGATATGATCAAGTTCGTTTTGGTTTTCGTGCAGACACTCTGCCTTGGGCCGCCAGTCCTACTGGGCGGCGATGATGGTTGCCTTGTTGCACTCCTGACGGTCTCACATGCCGACGTGGCATCGAAGTGGATCAACGAGTCTTTGAGCAGGCGCGGAGCGTGTCCGGCGGGATACTGCTGTTTTGGGATGAATTCGACTCGCTCGTGAAAACCCGAGACAGCGGACATACACATTCGATGGATCACGACATGACAAACGTGATGCTGAGCGAGATCGTGGCACTGCGCGGCAAGTCGCTGATGCTGGTGGCTGCGAGCAACTTCATCGACAGGAGCCTCGTGGACCAGGCGGCGATCCGCGAAAGCCATTTCGACTACAAGATCGAGGTGCCGCCACCCGATTTCGAAGCGCGCAAGGCGATTCCCGGCAAGAGCATCTATACAGCGTTGGGCAGAGGGAGTGTCGATGCGGAGACGGTAGCAACCCGCCTCGCCGACCTGGTCTGTACATGTCGAGGACAAGTTCAAGCAGGCTTGTACATCGGCCAAATTGATCCTGCTGGTGGAGAATCTGGGCGACACAGGAGTACGCCGCGAACTTGCTGTCCATATCATCCGCATGTTCGCCCAGCGCGGTGAGCCGTTCCGCGATAGCGAGCGATTTGCGCGTATCCGCGCCACATACGCACAGGCGAGGACACCCGACAGTCCCATGATCGAGAGCCGGGGCTCGGTCACCTGGTCAATCAACTTTTCGACGCGCGCCCATAACGCCGCTGCCGGTTCGCACACATTGCCCGTGAGCACCCAATGATACGCGGCGCCTGCCACAAGGAGTCGAACCATCGTGGTCCGCACGATGGTCACCTTATCGATCAGCGCAAGCCCTGAATCTACATAATCCAGGTACGGATAGCACGTCGGCTTGCCGCCGTCGGCCGCAATGCAGTTGTATGCGCGACGAATTGTGCGCAGTGCCGCGATGCGCCTGGGCCTTCTGGCCGGCTCAAGTCCTGACTCGCATGTCCGTAAACAGGTAGGTGGGACATTCGCGCGGCATTCAGTCGTCGCCGTATTTGGGATCGCATTAGCCAGCGAAATACTTCGTAATACGACACTGTCGCATCTGCGCGTCCCTTTCGTCAGGCAGAAATGGGGTAAGCACATAATGAATTTTGAATTCGTCATCAGGCTGATAACCAATTGTGCTTTCCGGGCCAATGCCTGGAAAAGGCAGGCAGTTACGGCGACGGTTTCCCCGCCACTGTGTGCTGGGAAGCCGTGTTTTTCTGTCAAGAGTAAATGGCATCGAATAAATCAAAGCGGGCGACAGCGCGAGTCAGGCTGACGACGTTGGAGTGGTTCGGCAGTTTTGAAATGGGGTATCGGAGGCGAATTGAGATTCGAGCAATCAGGTCGGACATCGCGAGGGGTGCCGCCTGCAGTTAATGCAAAATCGGACGCTGGTCGTACTGCTGAATATCGGTCTGGTTTCAGTGTTCCGCGGAATCGTTGTCGTTACATCTGAGCGTCAGATGTGCTCCAAGGCCAGGACCGCGTCGGTGTTTTTGGATTTGCCAGTTGACTACAATCAGAATCTGGTCCGTAACAGATCTTTCCCAATCCCAGGAGAACAAGGAACGCGGTTATAGAGGGGTAGATGATGAACTCGCGGCGATTGATATATTTTTCCACGAAGCCTGACGTCGAACTACGTGAATTTTTCGAGCGGCGCGACTGGGACGTCAGTCAGGCCCAGTCGGGCAAGGAATTGCGAAGGGCCGTAGAAAATAATCCGGTGGCGGGTGGGCTGCTTGATCTGGCTGCTGGATTGCCTTTCGGTGAATACGATTCGCTTGAGGCGTGCCTGGCCATGCCGAATACCGGTTGGGTTGCGATTGTTTCGCCGGGGCAACTCGCCGATGCCACGCTGAGACATCTCGTACGCGACTACTGCTCGGATTACGTGACGACACCGGTTTTCCCGGAAAGAGCACTAAGAGCCGTCGGCCATGCACATGGAATGGTGACGCTTTCTGAATCACGGGAGGAATTTGTACATCAGGCTGCAGAATGCGAAATGTTAGGGGCTTGTGAATCGATGCAGACCCTGTTTCGGTCTATCAAACGCATGGCTTCGACAGATGCCCCTGTCTTTATCGCAGGAGAGTCCGGTACAGGGAAAGAATTGACGGCGGCAGCGATCCATCGCCGGTCTTCCCGTCGTAGTGCGCCGTTTGTCGCGATCAATTGTGGCGCGATATCTTGCGAGCTTGTCCAGTCCGAGCTGTTCGGACATGAGCGGGGCGCGTTTACGGGAGCCACGCAGCGCAGGATAGGACGCGTCGAATCCGCTAATGGCGGCACATTGTTTCTGGACGAGATCGGGGACCTTCCCCTGGAAAGCCAGGCCAGCCTTTTACGGTTTCTGCAGGAGCGCAAGATCGAACGCCTGGGCGGGCATGAATCCATCGATGTCGACGTGCGGATCATTTCCGCGACGCATGTCGATCTGGAGTCGGCCATAGCAGACGGGCGGTTTCGGCACGATCTCTATCATCGACTGTGCGTGCTGCATCTCGTCGAGCCTCCGCTGCGCGAGCGAGGCAATGATATTGAACTGCTTGCCTTTCATCTGCTGGGCCGTTTCCGCAGAGAGGCGGGGAGGCGGCTACAGGGTTTTGCGGCTGACGCGATGGATGCGATGCACAGGTATGCCTGGCCTGGCAACGTACGCGAACTGGGCAACCGTGTGCGACGAGCGGTGGTGATGGCAGACGGTCGACTGATTACCGCGAGGGACCTCGAACTCGATCATCTGGTGACCCGAACGCCCGTATCACTCAACTCGGCGAGAGAGACAGCAGAGCGCGCGGCCATCGAACGGGCGCTGTTGCTGCATCGCGGGCGCTATGGGGAGGCGGCGCGTGACCTGGGTATCTCGCGTGTCACACTCTACCGGCTCATGGACGCCTATCGGATGCGCGACCCGGACGGCGGTGGATCTCGGTCTCGCAAACGTCCTGGCTAGTCGATGAGTACTCACGCGCTCCGCGAAAACTCGCCTCAATCGAGCTGGCTACCGGCCGGCACGCGTCTGCTCGGCGGTGCGCTGATTGCGTCGAAGGCAGGTTTTGATATTGTCTTCAACACGATCACCGGCGGTGTGCCGTGGATTCGGGTCGTGCTGTTTCTTGCACTGGCCACCATAGGATCATTGAGTGCGCCGCGCACTTGGGCGATGGTGCGCAGCGGGCGCGAGACGCTATCAACACGGGTTTCCCGCGTTAGAATCGTATCCAGAGACGCTGCGGGCGCCCGTACTAACTAGTCGCTTTAAGAGCACGAGGTCTGGATTGCCACGCCGACCCTCAGTACCCCAGGCAACCGGCAAAGCGGAGAAAGCGCCGTCGGAGATAGCCATGTGGAATTGCCGAAACTGCAATGCGCGATTTGTCTTCGATGAAGTCGAAGCCCAATCCGACGAAGGCGGATTTTTTTTCATTTGTCGCGACTGTGATTACAGAAACGAGCTGGTGAACGCAGGTCCAGACTCAACGGGTCGTCCGCAGCTTATCCAACGCGATGAAGAGCAGAGCAACTGTTCGGAGGCAGCCATGCAGTTCGACTATAAACAGTTCCATATCGACGCGTCGCCCCTCGAAGAAGGTGGACGCTATTACGCCAGAGCGAAGATCCGCCAGCGGGCCTTGACGGGCGGCGAGGCCGTCGAGGTAAAGTATTCTGGCGATCTGGGCGCCTATTCCTCCGACGCCGCCGCTTTCGAAGCCGCGCAACGATGGGCGATCCAGTGGTGCGATGAACATATCGCGTAGGCGGTTTGTATTTTCGACGATCGGTTGAACCCGAAGACTTTTCTTCGTGCTCTCCGGCTCCATTCGATAAGCGGCTGATCGCCTTGCGTTCCGGCAATGCGCCCGTGGACGATAGACAGCAGCCGCGCTGCCGTAGTCATGCCTTATCTTCCTTCTCCAGGGATGCCGCGATAGCGGCGACAATAATCCTTAGCGCGCCATTCGATTGATGGCTGATCCGTGCGAACGTAAAGTGGGTGTCGGGGCGCACCGTCCCTGGTTGTGCCGAGACACCAGAGGCGTGCGCCGGCATCGGGCAAGACCAGGCGGCGTGTTCAGGCTTTGCGTTCAATCGCCACGCGCACACGACATCGCCGCGCTCGCGAGCGAAGTTCAACAGATCGCCGTCGTTGTCAGGGAGGACCGAATCGGATGCGACTGGCGCGTGGCCAGACGGGTAGAGCGCAGCGCGTACAAATTTGCCACGGACAATGCGTGGCAGTCCAAAATGATTTAGGACCTGCGGCCCCGGCGAACCGTCGGGTCGTCAACCGCCACGGTCATCGCGCTCATGCCTTATCTCCTTCCATCTTTGCGGTGCTGCGTTAGCCGTTCGGCATCGCGGATCGAGTTCTAACGATAGGTTTCGCACGGAGTGGTCCAGTTGGTCATGTCAATGTTCTATAAAAATTTTTTGGGGGAACAGCTATGCATGACCGTGAGATCAAAGCTCCGCCCTATAGGATCATCCTGAACGCGGCGGAGGAGTGGGTTCCTCACAAGCCGCAAGGATCCGTTCTCGACGGCTATCGTTCGATTGCGTCTATTTCAAGGCTCGACGGACGGCATATCTTTGAGGGTATGAAGGCTTACTGGATCGGCTTCGGATGTGTCTTCGGCAGCGAAGAGGGCGCTATACAGGACTGTGAACGGCGTGCGCGCGATGCAATCAAAGATGGGTTTCCACGGTAAGCTCACGCTCCCCCTTGTCGCCGGATGTGGCGCTAGAGGCGCGGTCGGGAATGGACCGAAGCGAAGATCCGGGCGTCGTGATTTTGGACGAAATTTGGATTTTTATTGAACGACGCCAGAATCCAGACACCCGGAAAACCCGCCAAGCCTTACTAAGCTTCGCTCCACAGCTTGCCGCCCGTCGCCCAGTTCTCACGTTTGACATCGATGAGAATGATGTCGACGGAGTTCGGCTCGACGTTCAGCGATTCGCAGGTCGCCTTCGTGATCGCTTCGACGAACTGGCGCTTCTGCTCGACGGTGCGGCCTTCGAAAAGCTCGATATGGAAAGTGGGCATGTCCGTGTTCCTTGAAGTGAGTTGAAACGAAGTGAATCGAGGTCAATCCCTGAACGACGCGTCGAGGCGATCGAGCTTGCGCAACAGCGCGGGCCACTCGATCGCGCCTTCTATCGCACCGCCGTCGTAGAGCTGCGCTGCCGTGCGCTCGGCCACGGCCTCGGACGGCAGCACGAGCGGACGGCCGCCTGCCTGCGCCTGCAACTGGATCTCGCATGCCTTGATCAGCGTGGCCATCAGCACATAGGCTTCCGCGACGGTGCGGCCCGTCGTCAGCGTGCCGTGATTGCGCAACAGCATCGCGGGCTTGTCACCGAGGTCGGCGACGAGCCGTTCGCCTTCGGCCGGCGTGAACGCGAGGCCTTCGTAGTCGTGATACGCGAGATAGCCATGAAAGCGCAGCGCATGCTGCGAGCCGGGCAGCAGGCCGTC
The DNA here is from genome assembly GCF_017814945.1 of Paraburkholderia sp. LEh10. GTDB lineage: Bacteria > Pseudomonadota > Gammaproteobacteria > Burkholderiales > Burkholderiaceae > Paraburkholderia. Next base: position 122,915 of record NZ_JAGIPX010000019.1, on the reverse strand, counting down.
CTTTTGCAGCGACACGGCAATGCCCGCCGTGTTGTGCAGATGCATCACGCAGAACGCGTCGGCGCGCGCCGCATGCACGGCGGCATGCAGCGCGAAGCCCGTCGCATTCACGGGATGCTCGCTCGCGCCGACGATATTGCCTTCGATATCGATCTTCACCAGGTTCGACGCGCGGACTTCATCGAATGACAGCCCGAACGGATTGATGAGGAAATGGCCGGGCTCGTCGGGCACGCTCGCGGAGATGTGCGTGTAGACGAGATCGTCCCAGCCGTTGAGCGCCGCGAGCCGGTAGGCGGCCGCGAGATCGACGCGGGTGCGCCGTTCGGCGTCCGACATGGGGCGCGATTGCGCGACACGGCCCGTGGGCGTGTGAGCGAACGACATGACGTCTCCTTTCCGGCGTGCGGAACTGATTGCGTTGAATGGCCGCTTCATCGTTTCGGCAAGGCGGCGCGATGTGCGACGCCTGCGTTGCTGCTCGTCGCTTCGCGCAGAGTATCGCGCATGAGCGAGCGTATCGTCCACGTCGCGATGACGAATGGCGCGCTCAACGCCGGCACGCCATGATGAGCCGCTGCGAGTTGCAGCACGATCGAGACGAGCACGCCACCCGCCGCCGCCAGCGCGCCGCAGTCGGCGAGGGCGAGCGCCGCGAGCGCGCCGTTGAATCCGGACAGGCCCGCGAGCAGCGACGCGCCATCCGCGCCGGCGAGCCAATGCGCAAGCGTCGCGAAAGCGGCGCCGGCGAGCGCGAACAGCGCGCATCGCACCGACGACAGCGCAATGCCGGCGAGTATCAGCAGACCCGCCAGCGCGGTCGAGGCAAACGACGTCTGCGCGACGCCCGCCAGCACGCCGCCTGCAAGCGACGTCCACGAGACGGAGGCGCTGGCCGCTGCGCGCACGGGCGTCAGATGCGCGAGCGGCAGCCATGCCCACGTCACCAGCAGGCACGGGCTCGAATAGAACCCGAGGCCGCGCGAACGCAACAGCCGCTGCCACGGCCCGAGCATCCACGCAACGGCCGTCGCCGCGAGTATCGCGACGGCGATGGCAGTGGCGTCATCGGCGATGAACGTGAACGCGGCGAGCGCCGCCAGCGCGCCGTTGAAGCCGTGAAGTCCGTCGCGCGTGTCGTGTGGGTCGTAGCCGCGCAGCACGGCGCCGACGTTCGCTGCAATCGCACCCGTCAGCGCCGCGCAGGCGAGGCGCGGCTCGCAGACGAGCCACGCGGCGAGCACGCATGCGCCCGTCGACGCATCGCGTTGCAGGACGATCTGGCCAAGGCCTCGCAGCAGCGTGCGCAGCGCGGCGAAGGGTTCTTGATGGAGTACGGTGGACATGACGGCGATAAGGACCCGGCTGAACTGACGAACACGCGACAAAGCCGCGCGAGACGGGGTTCGCGCGGCGCATAGGCATCGAGGCTGATGAAACGCGAGCATAGGCCACGGGGACGGCCAATGGCATGCATAAGCGTTGATAGCCGCTATTTGCGCCAGTACGTGCTGCGCGGACGATGGCCGCGACGGCTTTCGAAGTGTCGGACGGGAGAACGCCCCGGAATGCGCCGGAATGCGCCAATACTTCGACGGCCCCCGCACGCCCGGCAATCCCCCGCCACCGATCGATCGCGCTACGATGTCAGGCGTCGCGCGCGCCGCAGCGGACAGGCACGCGGCGTGCGTCCCTGACTTCCAGCGAGCGCAAAGGAGACGGATTCATGCGTGAAGTGCGATGGACCTCGGAAGAGAGCGAAGGCGTCGAACATCTCGCGTTCGACGCGCGCGCCGACGGCTTTCATGCCGAGAGCGCGCTGGTCGGCGAGCGCGGCGGCCGCGCGTACGGCCTCTTTTATCGCGTGAAATGCGATCTGCAGTGGCGCACGCTGCACGCGTGGCTGAAGGTGATCGGCGGCCCGGAACTCGACTTGCACGGCGACGGCGAGGGCAACTGGCACGACGGCCACGGACTCGTGCTGGCGCAACTGGCGGGCTGCATCGATATCGACATCGCCGCGACGCCGTACACGAACACACTGCCGATCCGCCGGCTGCAACTGGCCAAAGGCGCGCGCGAGCCGATTGCCGTCGCGTTCATCTCGACGCCCGATCTGCAGATTTCGCGGGTCGAGCAGGCATACACCTGTGTCGAGCCGGGCAAGGAATACCGCTACGAAGGCATCGGAACGGGCTTTGCCGCCGAGCTGAAGGTCGACGAAGACGGTCTCGTCATCGACTATCCGACCATGTTCACGCGTACGTTGCCGCTCGCCTGAAGCCTCGCTTCGCGCATCGCGGCGAGGCGGGTTTCGAAAGCCGCGGCCGCAAGCTTCATTGACTGCCGGCTTCGGCGTCCACGGGCAGCGCTTCGCTGCCGTGGCCGAGCGTGCGCTGCATCACCGTCGAGTCGAGCCAGCGGCCGTGCTTGAAGCCGACCGCCTTCAACGTGCCGACGAGCTCGAACCCGGCGCTCCGATGCAGCGACAAAGAACCGCCGCGACCGCCGTCCGCGATGACGGCGATCATCTGCCGCCACGGACCCTGTTCGCACCGTTCGATCAGCGTCGCGAGCAAGGCCCGCCCGACGCCGCGTCCCCGGCAGGCGTTGTCGATATAGATCGAATCTTCGATGGTGTAGCGATAGGCGATGCGCGGACGGTAGAGCGTCGCGTACGCGTAGCCCGCGACTTTCCCGTCGAGGACGGCAACGATATACGGCAGGCCGTGCGAGAGCACGGCGGCGCGGCGCTTCTGCAATTCCCCGACTGACGGCGGTGTCTCTTCGAACGAAGCAACGCCCGTCAGCACGTGATGCGCGTAGATGGCCTGGATGGCGGGGAAATCGGCGTCGGTGGCGTCGCGAATGACGGGCGCGGTGGCGGGGGAACTCTCGCTCATTGTGTCGGTTGCTGTGTCGAATCTGGAAACACGTCACTATGCCTGTGGCGCGCGCGGAAATGAAGCCAGTCAAAAATGGCCGCGCCCGGTTGGATGGCGGGGCGCTCGCGCATCACGGTATCGCGGGCGGCAGGCAGGCCGGTACAATTCGACGGGACTGTAGACGGCGCGGCAGTGAAGAAACGTGAAACGATTGCCGCTATCGATGCATGCGCGTGCATCGCCTTCTCCGTGGCAGGAGCCTCCATGTCATCCGCTGCGTATTTTCACAAGCCGCTGACGCCGTTTCGCCGCGCACTCGCGCGCTTCTCCCTTTCGGAAACGGCCAAGTACGTCAAGCTCGCGCTCGGGCTTTGGATCGGATTCTCGATTCCCTATAACCTCGGCTTTCCCGAGGCGGCCGTTGCGCTCGCCAGCTCGACGATGCTGACGCTCGCGCTGGGCAGCTCTATCTCGGCTGCGCGCGGCTACTTCTATCGGCGCGTGATGTCGAACGTGGTCGCGATGCCGATCGCCACGCTGGTCATGTGGCTGACTGCGCCGCATCTGTGGCTCGGCGCGCTGCTGTTGCCGTTCGTGATCTTCGCGGTCGTGCGTCTCAGGCCGTCGCTGTTCCAGATGACGAGCCTCACGATCCCGATGACGCTCGTGCTCTACACGGGCGAACATCTGCCCCTTCTCGAACAGCGGCTGATCGGCGTCGTGCTGGGGATGCTGCTCGGCTTCATCATCCAGCAGATCGCGTTTCCGCCCGATCACGGTTTCTGGGCGAATATCCTCGTCAACGACGGCAACGACGAGGCCGTGCAGGCGCTCCGGCATCTCGCGTCGGGGCAGTTCGAACGGGGCGGTTTGAAATCGCTGGCGGACAGGCTGCGCAATTCGAGCACCCAGCTGAAGGAGGCGCACGGCCTGCTCAAGCTGGATTTGCAGCAGGCGTGGCTGTCGCCGCATCTGGAGCGCAATCGCGACCGGCTGCCGCTGTTCTGGGCCTATCACGAACTGTTCGATTCGCTCGTCAATTTTCTGGAGACGGCCGACACGTTTCACGAGCAGTTCGCCGCGCTCGATCCGCAATGGCGCGCGGCGTTTCTGGCCGGGCTCGGAAAGCTGGTCGACGCGCATCGGAAGCTCGCGCTCGCGGCCGATCTGCGCGTCGAGCGTCTGCCGCTCGACGAGCGGCCGCTAGAAATGGGCGCGTTGAAGGATCTCGTCGAGACGCTGCCCGCGCCCGGTGTGTTCACGAGTGTCTATCTGGGGCATCTGACCGGCTACGGCATCCTGTTGTGCCGCTTGAGCGATATGCATGCGGGGCATCTGGCGGTGACGGCGACAGCGACGGCGCATTAAAAACGCCACGGCTTTTACCGCGCCGTGGCGTCGACGGGCTCCCGCACGTCGCGCGAGCCGGCCGTCACTTGCCGCACAACAGCAGCAGCCGTTCCTGATCGGAACACGGGCGCTGCTTGTTCGCCTTGGGCGGCTGCGCGGACGTCGCCGTCGAGGTCGTCGTGCCGCCTGCCGCCATCGAAGCCCGATGCGCGATACACGAGCGCAAGTGCCGCTCGATAGGCGGATAGTATTGCCAGCCTTTCGTCAGCGGCGGCAGTTCGAGCTTTACCTGCTTCCACTTCGGATGGCCCTTTTCCTGAAGGACGTCGAAGTTCTCGCACAGCGAGTCGGCGAAGCGGTTCAGATTGCTCACGGTGTCGCGCAGGCCGTAATCGTAGGTGACGAGAAAGGCCTTGACGGTCAGGGTCGGCACGTCTTCCTTCAGCCAGTTCGGATAGCTGCCCTGACGGATCGTCGCGGGGAAATACGTTTGCTTCGCGCGCGCCGTTTCAGGCACATTCGGATCGACGCGCAAGACGCGGATCTGCGCGAGCAGATCGGGGTTCATGTCGGTGAAGAGCTTGGCGGGCTGTCCCGCGACGATGACGGCCACGTCGATCTTCTTCACGACGAGCGCGGCAATGGCGTCTTCGTTGCTCAGGCTCTGCACGTTCTGCTCGGGAATCGGCTCGTTGAACATCAGCCGGTAGAGCGTTGTCGCCGACTGCGCGGTGCCGCTGCCGATGGGGCCGATGCTGATGACCTTGTCCTTGATCTCGTTCATCGTCGTCATCGGCGAATCGTTGCGTACGACGAAATAGATCTCCTCGTTGTAGAGCGGCATGATGAGCCGCAGCGGACGGATCGTCGTTCCCGCGTCGACGTTCCCAGAGTTCGCCATGTCGATGTAGGCCTGGTAGACGTCCGATTGCACGAGTGCGAGCTTCACGCCCGGCTCGAAACGCATGCGCTGCACATTCTCCGCCGAGCCTTTCGACGGCATCACTTCCAGGTCTATGCCCGCGGGTTGCGCGACGTACTTTGCGAGGTCGGCGCCGATCTGGATGTACGTGCCGCGTTCCTGCCCCGTGACGATCTTGTAATGCGCGGGGCCCCCGGCAGCCATCGTCAGGGATGCGATCAATAAGCTCAAGAGTCCCGTCAATCCCGTCAGTATTGTTTTGAGCATGGTCGACCTACCTTGTGGTGTGTTGAACAGCATGCGCGCGACAGCTGACGCGCATGTACCGTTGCATCAGGCTTGCAATACGTTGAGTCGCTTCGTTTTGTCGATTGCGTGACGTTGCTCTACTGTTTTTTCGCTGCGCCCGTCGGCGCATGTTTCCAACCCGATTCGCGGATTGCGCGCATCTGCGCGTCGAGCGCGTCGACGGCGCTCGCCGCAGTGCCCGTTGCCGCATTCGTTGCCGTGTTTGCCGCGGCGTTGCTTCCGGGCATGCCGGACGTCAATGGAGAAGGCGGGACCGTCGCGCTCGCGGCGGGCCGCGAGGGGCGCGGCGTGGGCGTGGCGGCGCTCGTCAGCGGTTTCCATCCTGTCGACAGAATCACGCGTTCGAGCAGCGCCTGCGCATCGGCGCTGCTGACGTCGAGCGCGAGCGCCTGCGATGCGCGATCGCGCACGCAGCCCCACAACTTGTCTTTCGCACAGGTGTTCGCAACGCCGAGCGCGACGTCGCGCCTGTTTTCGCGGTCCTTGAGATCGGCCTGCATCTGCAACGCGTCACTGTTGGCGGGCTCGACCGACAGCGCATCGGACAACGCCGCCTTCGCGTCCGCGAGATTGTTGTGCGCAAGGCCCGTACGAGCCGCGCGCAACGCATCGGGCACATCCCGGTAGTGCTGAACGATGCGCGGACGCGGCGGCGCGATGGGAGGCACGGGCGCCGTCTTCGCGGCGGGCACGGTCGTCACGTTGACGCTCGGCGTGCTGCGCGCGGGCTGCGGCGTATAGGGCGAAATCGAGCCGCCCGACGTGCTCGCGCTGTTCGCGCTGTTGGCCGCGCTGTTCGCCGTTTCGTCGCTGCCCGAGTCCTGCTTGTGGTTGTCACCGAGCAGCAGATAGCCCGCGTAGCCGAGCGCCAGTATGAAGAGCAGCAGCACGATGCCGCGCGTGACGATCCATCGTCCTGCCGTTTGCCATAGCGGCTGCGCAGCGTCGAGCGGCGCGGCACCGATGTCCGGCGACGCGAATTGCGGCCGCTCGGCGGACTCTTCGGGGACGGAGGCAAGCGGCGCGTGTGGATCGACGGCTCTCAACTGTGTGCCGGCGCGCCTGCGCTGGGTTCTGTCGAGAGGATGGTCGGCGCCGCAGTAAGGGCAGAATTCGACATGCTGATACAACACGCCGCCGCAGCGCGTGCACGGCGTTGGGAAACCCTGGGCAGGTGTCGTTTCGGCAGACATGCTTAACCCCAACCAGTTGTAGGCGATGCCATTTCGGCATGCTCAGGATCGAAGTGAAGCAAACGGCGGAGTTGGCGGAACTCGCGATCCACATGCGCTGGGTAGCGGCCGGCCCAGTTCTTTTTCGTCACGGGGCCGCTGTGTGCAATATGGTTTTTTTCGCTCCTCGCGTCAATCGACGTTGTTACCTATCGCACATATTGCACCCATGGATTTCGCGCCGGAAAACAATAGCGCGCGCGGCATGCCATTTAATGATCATAGGAAAAGCCGCGATCGAATAAAAGGCCGGCGCGCAGGGGCCGGCCTTCTGGGTAAAGCACGTTAGAGTACGTTAAAGCACCTCGATAAAAACGCTGCACGGTTATCGTGCGCGCTCTTCCTTTTCCGCGCGATTCACTGTTTGGATTCACTGTTTGCGCAGGGGATGGTCTCTGAGCAGCCACGCAAGCGCGAACGCGAGCACGACCACGCATGCGGCGACGATGTACACCGTATGCAATGCGCTTGCGAAGGCGAGCAGATAGTCGTCACGCAGCACGGTGGGCAAGCGATGAATCGCTGCGGGCCCGAGCGCGTGCGGCAACTCGGTGTCGGGTGGAATCAGCGCTTGCAGGCGCGACGCCAAGCCATTCGAAAAGATCGCGCCGAATGCCGCCACGCCGACTGAGCCGCCGATCGATCGGAACAGCGTTGCCCCCGACGTCGCGGTGCCGAGATGCCTGAACGGCACCGCGTTTTGCACGGCGAGAATGAGCACCTGCATCACCATGCCGAGACCGCAGCCGAGCACGCCCATGTACGCGTACATCAGATGAACGGGTGTGCTGAGCTTCAATGTGGTAAGCAGCACCATCGCGACGCCGACGAGGAACGTGCCCATGATCGGGAACATCCGGTATTTGCCGATCTTGCTGATGATGCGGCCCGTGATGATCGACATCAGCAGTACGCCGCCCATCATCGGCAGCATCTGCATGCCGGCTTCGGAAGGTGTCGAGTTCTTCACGACCTGCAGATACATCGGCAGAAACGTCACCGAGCCAAACAGCGATACGCCGACGATAAAACCGATCGCGCTCGACAGCAAAAACGTGCGGTCGCGAAACAGTTCAAGCGGCATGATCGGCTCGACGGCGAGGCGCTCTTCGTAGATGAATCCGCCTATGCAGATGAATGCGAGTACGAGCGTGAACCACAGTTGCGGCGAACTCCACGGCAACACCGTGCCGCCCTGGCTCGTGAACAGGATCACGCAAGTGAGGGCGCCTGCAAGAAAGGCTGCGCCCATGTAGTCGATCGTGTGCCTGACGTGCGCAACGCGCGGCTTGAACACGGCGCCGATCACGAGCAGCGCAACGATGCCGAGCGGCACGTTGATGTAGAAGATCCAGCGCCACGACAGATGGTCCACCAGAAAGCCGCCCATCATGGGGCCGATCACGGTGGCAAGACCGAACACGCCGCCGAACACGCCCTGATAGCGGCCGCGCTCGGCGGGCGGAATCACGTCGCCGATGGCCGCCATCGTGATGACGAGCAGCCCGCCGCCGCCCAGCCCTTGCAGCGCGCGCAAGAGGATCAGCTGCGTCATGTTCTGCGCGACGCCGCATAGCGCCGAGCCGATCAGAAACAGCACGATGGCCGTCTGCAGCACGACCTTGCGTCCGAACAGATCGCCGAACTTGCCGTACAGCGGCACAACGATCGTCGAGGTCAGCAGATATGCGGTGACGACCCACGACAGACTGTCGAGCCCGCCGAGCTCGCCGACGATGGTCGGCAGCGCGGTCGAGACGATGGTCTGGTCAAGCGCCGCGAGCAGCATCACCAGCAGCAGCGCGGGAAACAGCACGCGAAGCGACGGCCGCTCGATGGTGCCGGGCGCCGCGTCGGGGGTGAGGGTTCGGGTGTCCGTCTGCACTTCCGGTGCTTTCAAGTTGCCTTGAAATTAATTAACATGAAGATTAATATATTCCCAATGCGGACATTCGTCAAATTCACAGTTCACCGTCATGGCAAGAAAATCGGCAGCGCAATCGGGTGCGGAACAGGCAGAAGGTGCGGGCCATAACCAGGGTGAAAGCGGACTGCGCGCGCCGGCGGACGGCGACGCGGTGCCGGCAGCCGCGCGCAAGCCGGGCCGGCCATCGGGCAGCGGCCGCGGACCGGAGCAGCGCGCCCGTCTGCTGGACGCGGCGCTCGCGCTGTTTGCGCGCCAAGGCATCGTCGATACGACGCTCGGGCAGGTTGCGCGCGAGGCGGGATTCACGCCGGCGATGATGCATTACTACTTCAAGACGCGCGATCAACTGCTCGACGTGTTGATCGACGAGCGTTTCCTGCCGCTGCGCGCGAGGCTGACGGGCTCGTTCCAGGTGCATCCCGACGATCCCCTGGCGGCCATCACGCTGCTGGTGCGGCGGCTCGTCGAAGTGGCGGGGGACTACCCGTGGTTTCCGTCGCTCTGGATCCGCGAGGTGATGAGCGAAGGCGGCCTGCTCAAGCAGCGCATGCACGAGCGCTTCGGCGATGCGAACCAGCGCGCCGGCACCGCGTACATCGAGCGATGGCAGAAGGAAGGGCGGCTTAGTCGGGATCTGGAGCCGTCGCTGGTTTTTCTGTCGGTGATTGGTCTGGCGATATTGCCGCTCGCGACGTCGGCCGTGTGGCGCAACGACCCCGCGCGGCGCAAATTGACGGCTGACGATATCGCGCGTCATGCCGTGGCGCTCCTGACCCACGGCGTCGGCCGCCCTGCGCCGGCATAAGCCGCATTTCGTCCCCATTCCCTTTTCTGCCCGGTTCCGCCATGCGGGCAACCCCCAATTTATGCGGCACGCAACATGCTTGATCCTGGTGCGCTTCGCGAGTCGCGGATCATGCGTGTGACCGCACTCTCGCGTTATCTGCCTGCCTTCAGACGGTCACGCAAGCGCCTGGCGCGCTCGTCAAGAGGACGCGGTGCCGTTCGCGGGCAAAGCGTGGGGATGAACCGTCACGCCATGCTCGCAACCGCACAGTCGCGTGCAACTCGACGCGGAAAATCGAGTCCGAAGGGAGGATGTGCCCGCCCCAGCGTGCGGGCCGCGACGAATACGCGAAGCGCGAGGGGTTGGCGGTACGGACAGCGCGTCCGTCCACCTCGGTAAGAACGTCCTATGAGAGTAGAAACGTTGAACTGTTTTCCGCTGCCGGCGCTGGCGCGGTACACAAGTGCGTAACATCATGTCCACGTCAGAATGCATAACCCGCTTTTCAAGCAATAACATCAAGATGAACGGAGTATTGAGGCTCGATCAGGCCACGATCGTGCTCGTCGAAGACGACCCGCAGAGCAGGGAATCGTTGAAAATTCTGCTCGAATCGGAAGGGGCGCACGTCATCGCGGTGGCGGATGCGGAGGAAGGTGTCGAAGCTGTGGTGCGCGCGCTGCCGGATGCCGTCGTCTGCGATCTGGACCTGCCCGCGATGGACGGCTTCTACCTGATTCAGCGCGTGCGGGATCACGAGATTCGCGGCGATCATTCTCCTTCCGTCGCGGTGGCCTTGACGGGCCATACGGATGAAGCCTACCGGCTGCGCAGCATCGGCGAAGGATTCCAGCACTTCATGACGAAACCGGCGCCGCCCGAGGCGCTGGTGACGCTTCTGCACGATGCGATTGGCGCGCGCGCCGCAGGTTTGACCTGACGCTCGAACCGCGGCGTTCCCGTTGGCGAATTCAGCTGCCGGTGGCCGGTGCCGCCTGGCACGCTGAACAGAGCCCTTTCAGCTCGATCCCATCCCCGGCGAGCCGGTAGCCCGCGTTTTCGATTTGTGCGACGAGCGCCTCGCGCAGCGCGGGTTGATGCAGTTCGGTGACATTGCCGCACTGCTGGCACACGACGAGAATGCCGTGCTGGCATTGCGTGAGGTCATGACAGACGGCGAACGCGTTGATCGACTCGATCTTGTGAACGAGCCCCGCGGAAAGCAGAAAGTCGAGTGCGCGATACACGGTCGGCGGCGCGGAGCCGGGGTGGATCTGGCGCATGTCGTCGAGCAGCGAGTACGCCTTCGTCGCGCGGCCCGATGTCAGCAGCAGTTCCAGCACCTTGCGGCGAATTGGCGTGAGCTTTTCGCCGCGTTCGCGGCAGTATTCTTCCGCCAGCGCGAGCGCCGCTTCGGCGGACGCAGGCGTGCCGTGCGTGTGCGCGTGGTTCGCATGCGCATCGTCCGTGTGTGAATGGACATGCGCCGTTCCATGCTCGTGATGCGCGCCGGGCGAATGATCCCGTGCGGCGTCGGCGGTTGGCTTGGCGTTTTTCATCCGCTGATTATACGGTTCGTCAGAACGGGCGGCGCGGGCGCACAGGGCGCCTCGCGTGGTGCAAATGTGCGTCGCCCGATCGCGACGTTCAGTCGAGCTTGACCTCGAACCCGCGCCGCACGCCCGGGCGTTCGAACAGCGTGTCATACCAGCGCTTCACGTGCGGGTAGTCGGCGAGATCGACCTTGTGCCGCTCGTGCCGCCACGCCCAGCCAAGAATTGCGAAGTCCGCGACGGAAAGCTCGCCCGCCACGTACTCCGTCTTGCTCAGGCGTGCATTGAGCACCGCGTACAGCCGCCGCGTCTCGGTCGAGAAGCGCTTGAGGCCGTAGCGCTTATCGTCTTCGGATGCGAGCGCCGCAAAGTGATGCACCTGGCCCGGCATCGGACCGAAGCCGCCCATCTGCCACATCAGCCATTCGAGCACGGGCACGCGGTCGCGCAGACTTTTCGGCAGGAATTTGCCCGTCTTCTCGCCGAGATACAGCAGGATCGCGCCCGATTCGAACACGCTGATCATCCCGCCGTCCGGCCCGTCGGAATCGACGATCGCAGGGATCTTGTTGTTCGGGCTGATCGCGAGGAAGTCCGGCTGGAATTGCTCGTCCTGGGTGATGTCGATCGCCTTGACGGTGTACGGCAGTTCCATTTCTTCGAGCGCGACGCTGACCTTGCGGCCGTTCGGCGTGCCCCATGCGTAGAGCGTGATGGTCATGATCAGGTCAGATCAAAGTCGACGTATCGCTTGAATCCCGAGCGGGGGGCGAGCCGCCGATACCAGCGTTCGAGGTTCGGCATCGACGGACGCTCGACGCCCGGCAAGCCGAACCAGCGTTTCGCGTACGCGCCGAGCACGATGTCGGCGAGCGTGAACTTCTCGCCTTCGATGAAGAAGCGCCCTTGCAGGTGCGCATCGAGCATCTTCCACAGCTTCGCGACGTTGCCGATGTCGGCGCTTAGCTTTGCCGCGTCGCGCTCGGCCTCCGGCGTGCGCACGATCGCCCAGAATACGGGACGCTCGGCGGGCTGCAGCGTGGACAGCGACCAGTCGAGCCAGCGGTCGATGCTCGCGCGCGCCTTCGGCTCGTCGGTGTAGAGCAGGCTGGAAGCGCCGTACTGCATCACCAGATAACGCAGGATCGAGTTCGATTCCCACAGCACGTAGTCGCCGTCGACGAGTGTCGGAATCTTGCCCGTCGGGTTCATCGCGAGATAGTCGGGTTCGTCGTTGCGGCCGAATTGCAGGCCGGCGTCGATGCGGTTGTAGGGCAGGACCAGTTCGTCGCACACCCACAAGATTTTCTGGACATTGACCGAGTTGGCGCGTCCCCAGATCGTAATCATCCGGTAATCCTCTTTCCTCTTCTTGTTGGCAAGCCGCGCCACGTGCGCGGCGTTCAATCGATAACGATACACGAAGCGGATTTATCTTTCCTTTCGCGGCCAATGCCCGTACGGGCGTTGCGTACAATGTGCGCACCCAACCTGACGAGGCATCGCATGGCCCGCATTGTCCCCGACGACTGGAAGAGCCTTGCCGCAACGGGCGCCGCCGCGCGCGAGCGCGAGACGCTGGCGCTGCTCGAAGAAGCGCTTCCGCGCGGCTACACCGTCTACCACGGCGTGCACTGGACGCGTCTGTCCGAGGGCTTTTCCGTGTTCGGCGAGGCCGACTTCGTGATCGTGAGTCCGTCGGGGCGCGTGATGATCGTCGAGCAGAAAACGGGCTTTCTGCGCGAGACGCCGAAGGGGCTCGTCAAGGTGTACATGCAGACGCAGCGCAATGTCGCGATCGCGCTGGCGCGCACGATGGAAGGGCTGCACCGGCGCTTTACGGCGGCCTTCGGCGCGGGCACGTATTTCATCGAAGAGCTGCTGTATTGCCCCGATCACATCGTCAAGGACACGGCGATCGCGGGCGTGAACCCGGCGCGCATCGTCGACGCGACGCGCAAGGACAAGCTCGTCGGCATCATCCGCGACGCGCTGCCCGAGGACGAGCCGCGTCTCGCGTGCGCGCCCAAGATCCATCATTTTCTCGCCGACGAACTGTCGCTCACGCCCGACGCGAGCGCGCTCGTCGGCCAGGCGGGCACGCTCGTCACGCGGCTCGCGGGCGGCCTCGCAACATGGGCGCGGCGGCTCGAATTCGCGCCGTTCCGGCTGCGCGTGATCGGCACGGCAGGCTCGGGCAAGACACAGCTTGCCGTGCAGGTGATGAAGGACGCCGTCGCACGCGGCGAGCGGCCTTTGTACGTCTGTTTCAACCGGCCGCTCGCGGACCATATCGCGCGCGTCGTGCCGCCCGAGGCGAAGGTCGCGAACTATCACCAGCTATGTGACTGGATCGCGCGGGACAGCGGCCGCGCACCGGATTTTCAGAGCGGCGACGTGTTCGAGCAGCTCGAAAGCGCGTTCGCCGACACGCGGATCGACGCGCGCTGGCAATACGATGTGCTGATCGTCGACGAGGGCCAGGACTTCCAGCAGCCGTGGGTGCCCGCGCTGGAGCGGCTTTTGAAGCCGGGCGGCGCCTGGTGGTGGCTCGAAGATCCGCTGCAGAACCTGTATATGCGCGAGAGCGTCGCGCTGCCCGGCTGGACAGTGCTGCGCGAATCGACGAACTATCGCAGCCCGCGTGACATCCTCGACTATCTGCGCGGCGTGGTCGGCGCGACGGTGCCGCTCGCGGGCAGTCTCGCGGCGGGCAGCCCGTTCGACGGCTCCGACATCCTGCTGTCCGCCTACGACGAAGGGCAGGCGCCCGAAAGCTGCATCGATGCGACCAAGCGGGCGATCACCCAGGCGCTGGCGCTCGGCTTTCGCAAGCAGGACATCGCGGTGCTGTCGTTTCGCGGACGCGAGGGCTCGGTGCTCTGGCCGCTCGATCACCTCGGTCCGCACCGGCTGCGCAGCTTCACGGGCAAGTACGATCTGTTCGGCAATCCGGCGTACCGCGAAGGCGACGTGCTGCTCGACTCCATCTACCGTTTCAAGGGGCAGTCGGCGCCGTGCGTGATCCTGAGCGAAGTCGATTTCGATGAGTTCGACGAGCGCAACGCGCGCAAGCTGTTTGTCGGCGCGACCCGCGCGACGATGAAGCTGATCGTCGTCGCATCACGGCGCGCCGCGCGGCATCTGCAACTGGGCGACGCGAAGGATCAGGCGGAGTAGCGCGCGGGCTCGCCCGGCCGCTGGCACGGCGTGCGGCTCAGCGCTGCCAGACCGACGCGCTGATCAGCGTGCCCGTGTGCCCGAGGGCATCCCACCAGATCACGCGCAGCAGCGGCGCTTCTTTCGCGATGAAAAGCGCCTGCACCGGGTCGCTTTCGATGAAGTGCGTGACGCCGCAGCGCAGCGCGGCGCTCGCCTTGTGCGCGGCGGCGCCCGCGGGCGTTTCGTCGTGCGCATCGGGTGTGCGCATCACCAGTTCGAGATGGCCGAAGCCGTGCCGCTCGAGCCACGCACGCGTGCGCGCGAGGTCCGCGTGCGGCCGGCCCGTGATCACCGCGCGCACCTTCTGCAGGTCGACGTCGGGCAGCACGTCGTACGGCAGGAGCGCGTCGCGTTCGTTCAGCGCCGCGGCCAGATCCTCGTCGTAGCGCGAAAGCGGCACGTCGGGCAGCAGGATGCCGTCGAGGTCGATCGCGTAGGTCGCGTACCGATGGTCGTCGGCCATCCTGTCCGCGGCGCCTGACTCGACTTTCAGCCAGTCCTCGCGGTATTCGGCCGTATAGGCCTGCCGCTCCCACGGAAACAACGCGAAGAAACCGGACGCATCATTCGCGTAGTCGGGGCGGATGCGGCTGATTTCATCGAATGCGCCCGTCAACGTCTTGACGGTCAGGCCGTGCTGTTCGAGAAACGCGATGCAATCGACGAGCGTAAAGCCGCGTCCCGCGATGTCTTCGCACAACAGCACTTTCGAGCCGGGGGGCGGCAGCGGCTGCGCCGAATCCCACGTGACGTGGCGCGCCCGGCGGTCGTAGCTCAGGAACGCAACGGGGACGCCGATCGTGTGCGAAGCCATCAATGCGAGGGGCGCGCCACCCCGTAAAATGCCCACGGCGGCAGCAAAGCGCTCTTCGAGCAGGGCGGGCTGCAGCGATTCGATCCAGTGGTCGAGCTGTTCGTAAGTCAACGGTAGAACCGGCTTTTTCATGATGTTGCGGTATCGAGTGGGCCGGATGGACGCGCGTCGGCGAAACGGCTTTTTTGAGATGGAAGCCGATATTATGCACGCCATGTAAAGATTCTGTGTCGGCGCATCCTGACACGCTGGCGTTATCGTCTGACGGCGTTGTCAGGCACAATGCGGGGCGGGTAACAACAAGACCACACAAGAGGGACCTGAAAGTGCATGACAAGCAATACGGATGGCTGCGCACGCTGATGCTCGCGCCCTTGCTGGCGCTGGCGCTGGCGCTCGTGACGCTGAGCGCGCACGCCGCGCCGGTGTCGACCACGCTCGCGCTCGACGTGAAGGGCAAGATTTCGAAGACCAACGACGCCGATCACACCGTTTTTCACTTCTCGGAAGCGCAGATTCTCGCGCTGCCCGTCCATACGATCTCGACGTCGACGACTTGGACGGCAAAATCCACCTTCACGGGGCCGCTGCTCGCGGATATTCTCAAGACGGTGGGCGCGTACGGCGATCAGATCGAAATCCACACGCTCGACGACTACACGTACACGATTCCCGTATCGGACACGAGCCGCTATGGCGTGATCGTCGCGTACAGCATGAACGGCGAGCGCCTGCAGGTCAGCGACTTCGGGCCGCTGTTTCTCATCTATCCGCGCGACCAGTTTCCCGGCGAGCTGGCGGGGGCGTCGGCGGACGCAAAATTCGTATGGCAGATCAAGGCTCTCATCGTCAAATAGGAAGGCGCCCGCTGCGCCGCGTCGTACTCGTCGTCATCTGGATCGCGGCGCTCGCGGCGCCGACCGCGGCGATCAGCTATCTGCTTTACTCGGCGCTTCTCAACCCTCGCGCGACCCAGCAGCTGACGGGCACCTATGACGGCTTCTACTGGGACGCCGCGCAGCTGCAGATCGCCTACGCGCGGCTCGAAAGCCAGTTGCTGCAGTACCAGACGGGCGCCGATTCCGATTATCAACGGCTCACGCTGCATTTCCAGGTGCTGCAGTCGAAGCTGCGCGTAATGGCGGGCTCGACGCAGCGCCTCGCCACACAGGCGGAGGCCGTCCAGCGCCAGCAGGAGGAGATCGCGCGGCTCTCCGGCATGCTGCGCGCGATGGCGCCTTCCCTCGAAGCGTTGCCGGACAACCCGGCGCTCGCATCGCAGATGGTCGAGGAGCTGCGCAAGCACTGGAAGGAAGTGAACGACCTCGCGCTGAGCCGCCGCTACGTCGACATGCAGGACCGCGAGGCGCTGAATTCCGACTTCATCGCCAAGCGCCGGATGCTGTTCGCGGGCGGCCTCGTGCTGCTGTTGCTGTCTGCGGCGGCGACCGTGCTGCTCGTGATGAACGGCCGGCGCCGCACCAACCTGATCCTGCAGCAGCGCGCCGCGCTCGAAGCCGAGCATCAGGCAAGCCGCGCTGCGCGCGAGGCGAGCCTCGCGAAAGATGCGTTCCTCGGCATGATCAGCCATGAATTGCGCACGCCGCTGCATGCAATCGTGTCGTCGATCGAGCTGCTCGGCTTCAACTTCCACTCCGAGGCGGACCGCAAGGTGATCCAGCGGCTCGACACGGCCGCGCGGCATCTCGAAGCGCAGATGAAGGACCTGACCGACTACGCGCGCCTCGGGGCCGGCAAGCTCGAACTGCGCAACGAGCATTTCGATCCGCGCGAGCTGCTGGTGTCGATCGTCGACGAGAACGAGCCGGCCGCGCGCGCGAAGGGTCTCGCGTTCGAAGGCTGCGCGAGCGGGCGCGTGGGGCTCGTCGATTCCGATCCGCATCGCATCCGGCAGATCGTCAACAACCTCGTGACCAACGCGATCCGCTACACCGAGCGGGGCACGGTCACGCTGCGCTTCGACCAGCGCGACGACGCGCTCGCCATCGTCGTCACCGACACGGGCGCGGGCGTGCCGCACGCGCAGATTCCGCTGATCTTCGAGGAGTTCACGCAACTCGATGCATCGCGCACGCGGCGCTTCGAGGGGGCGGGCATGGGGCTCGCGATCGTGCAAGGGCTCGTCGAACTGTTCAATGGGACGATCGGCGTGGAAAGCGAGGTGGGCGAGGGCACGCGCTTCACGGTGACGATTCCCGTGACGTCGGTCGCCGCGCCCGCCGCGACGACGGCCGCGCCGCATCCGGCGCAAGCCGAGGGCCGCCCGCAGGTGCTGATCGTCGACGACAACCAGCTGATCCGCGAATCGCTGTGCGAGATGCTCGAACACATGGGATGCGACGCGGCCGCCGTCGCCAATGCCGACGACGCGCACGCATGGCTCGCCGCGTCGCATTGCGATCTGGTGCTGCTCGATTTGCACATGCCTGACAAGGATGGCTATGCGTTCATGGCCGAATACGCGCAGAAGCCGGGCGCGCTCCCGCGCACGCCCGTGATCGCCGTGAGCGCGTACGCGCCCGATACGCAGACGCGCGCGGACGCCGACGCGTTCTTCGACAGCCTGACGAAGCCCGTCCACTACGAGGTGCTGCGCGACGCCGTGCAGCGCGCGCTGGCGGCGCGGCACGGGGCGTCGGTGGAGGGCTGATGCGCTCCTCCGGGGAAGGGGGCCGCCCGCTTGCCGCTAGACCCGGCTCAGACGTTTGGACAGATCGGCGACGAGGATCGCCATGCGCGCCGGCTTCTCGTAACAGGCGACGTCGTAGTTGCGCACGATGTCGCTGATTTCCGATTCGCTCGCCTTGCCTGTCAGCAGTTCGCCCGTCAGCACGAAAATGGGCGCGTCCGGGTTTTCCGACGCGCGCACCGCGCGGATCGCTTCCGCCGACGTCTGCGGACCGAACAGCCAGTCGATCACGACGCCGTCGAACACCTGGGTCTGCAGCGTCTCGGCGAAGGCTGTGAGGCCATAGATCGCGACGGCCGCGAAGCCGCTGCGCTCCAGGTAGTCACGCAGGTTGTCGGCGGACGCCTGGTCGTCGTCGACGACGGCGATCAGCGGCTTGTCGGTTTCGGCGCGGCGCGGGTAGATCTCGATCTTGTGGACTTCGTGCGCGTTCTGATAGAGCGCGCCGTCGTGACGCACGACGCGCCACTGGTCGAACTTCGACCACGCGATGAATTCCGGCCGGGCGCCCGCTTCGATCGGCGCGCCGATCCAGGCGGTGCACGCCAGTTCGATCGAGCCGATCGCGAACACGGCTTCCTGCGCGGTGGCGCCGACCATGCCGGGGTCGAGCGTCTGAGCGCCGAACAGCTGCGCGGCCGGTTCGCCGAAGACCTCGGCGACCTTCTTGATCTGCGAGAGCGTCCACGGGCTGTTGCCGCGCAGCTTGCGGTGGCCCTGCGAAAAACTCAAATCGAGGATCCGGCAAAGCTCGCTGGTTTGCTGACGCTTGCCGATGCCGTGACGGCTCATCAACTCGCGCACGCGTTCGGCGACGGCGAGCGAGTCGGTTGAGGTGGCTTCGTTGGACATGCGCGAAGTTTCGGTCGGTATAAATAGTTGTGTATGACGGGGCGTCGTGGCGATTGCGCGATGCGCGGTGCCACGCGGCACGCCGGGTGGGCGTGCTGCCCTTGCGGAAGGAACTGCACCGCAAGACTTCGGGCGCGCCTGGTGTCGCGCCGTGTCCGCATGATCGAGCCTCTCGACGAACCGCTGATTCTAATGAGTTCGACCGCCCGCGCGAACCAGGGCAGCGTCGATTCGTGTCGAATTTGTCTATTCTAGCGGTGAAACCTATGCAAGATGCATAACATTACGTGCATTACGGGCCTTTCGACGCATGCCATCGCGTTTCACGCGGACGCCGGGCCGACGATTTCTGAGCGGGTTGCTGCGCGGATGCGAGCCTGAGAAGATGCAGACCCTCTATACCGGTGCGCCGCCGCGTTGCGCACGCGCTTTCCGGTTTCCCTCCGGAAAAGGAGATGGCCCGGTCAGCGCAGGGCCATCTCGGTCCGGCTGACCATCTCATTAGTAAGGTGCCGCCCCGCACAGGGGCAACGCCTGCGGATGCCCGCGATAGCCGCAAAACACGATCGCAAGCGCGGATGCCCGCGATAGCGGCAAAAACAAGCCGCATAGCGGATGCCCGCCCAACGCAAGGGCAAAATAAACCGCATGGCAAAATGACCGGAAAGCGGCGCCAAAGCGCCAACCGCAGGAGCGAGACAAACAGCATGTTCGACATCAACACAACCCAAACCCAAACCCCCGCGCGCGGCGCGCTCACATCATGAAGCTGAACCGCGTCATCAGCACAGTCGAAGTGCACACGGGCGGCGAGCCGTTTCGCATCGTCACGAGCGGGCTGCCGAAGATTCCCGGCAAGACCATAGTCGAGCGGCGCGCCTGGCTCAAGGAGCACGCTGATCATCTGCGGCGCGCGCTGATGCTGGAGCCGCGTGGGCATGCCGACATGTACGGCGGCTACCTGACGGACCCCGTCACGGAAGCGGCCGACTTCGGCATCATCTTCGTTCACAACGAAGGCTATAGCGATCACTGCGGACATGGCGTCATTGCGCTAGCGACGGCGGCCGTCGCGCTCGGCTGGGTCGAGCGCATGGAGCCCGAGACGCGCGTCGGCATCGATGCGCCGTGCGGCTTCATCGAGGCGTTCGTCAAGTGGGACGGCGATCACGCGGGCGGCGTGCGCTTCGTCAACGTGCCGTCGTTCATCTGGCAGCGCGACGTGAGCGTCGAGACGCCGGGCTTCGGCACCGTGCGCGGCGACATCGCGTTCGGCGGAGCGTTTTACTTCTACACGTCGGGCGAGCCGTTCGGGCTCGAAGTGCGCGAGGCGCAGGTGGACCGGCTGATCCAGTTCGGCGCCGAAGTGAAGCGCGCGGCCAACAAGGCCTTCAAGGTCCAGCATCCGCAGATCCCCGAGATCAATCACATCTACGGCACGATCATCGACAACGCGCCGCGTCACGCGGGCTCGACGCAGGCCAACTGCTGCGTGTTCGCCGATCGCGAAGTGGATCGGTCGCCGACGGGCTCGGGCACGGCGGGGCGCGTCGCGCAACTGTATCTGCGCGGCCAGTTGGGCAGGCACGAGACGCTCGTCAACGAGTCGATCATCGGCACCGTGTTTCGCGCACGCGTGCTGTCGGAAACGAAGCTCGACGGCTTCGATGCCGTCATTCCCGAGATCGAAGGCGACGCGCATATCTGCGGTTTTGCGAACTGGATCGTCGATGAGCGCGATCCGCTGACATATGGTTTTCTGGTGCGCTGAACGCGCAAGGGAGAAAGTATCGACATGAGCAGCACGCCGATTTTCGACGCCGCCGGGACGGCGGGCCTGATTCCGTTTCGCGCGCTCGCCGACGCGCTGAAGACAGCCGCCGCCGATTACGCGGCTGGGCGCGTCGCGAGCCCCGAGCGGCTGGTGGTGCCGCTGAACGACAACGGCATCATGCTGTCGATGCCCGCAGCGGCATCCGACCTCGCGATCCACAAGCTCGTCAACGTGTGCCCGCGCAACGGCGAGCGCGCGCTGCCGACGATCCACGGCCAGGTGATGGCATTCGACGCCGATACCGGCAAGACATTGTTCATCCTCGACGGCCCGACCGTCACGGGGCGCCGCACGGCCGCGATGACGATGCTCGGCATCGAGACGCTGTCCCGCACCGCGCCGAAGGACATTCTGCTGATCGGCACGGGCACGCAGGCTGCGAACCACTTGCAGGCGATCGGCGAGCTGTATCCGGACGCGCGCGTGCGCGTGCGCGGCACCTCGGCGGCGCGCGCGCAGGCGTTCTGCGACGCGCAGCGCGGCAAGGCACGCGATCTGCAGCCGCTTGCCGGCGCAGCGACGCCCGATTCCGTCGACGTCGTCATCGCGCTGACGACGAGCCGCCAGGCCGTCTACGACGAAGCGCCGCGCGCGCAGCGGCTCGTGATCGGCGTCGGCGCGTTCACGCCGCAGATGTGCGAGATCGGCGCGCGCACGCTCACGGGCAGCGCGCTGTACGTCGACGATCTGGCGGGCGCGAAACACGAGGCAGGCGACTTCATTCAGGCGGGGATCGACTGGTCGACGGTGACGGGCATCAAGGACGCGCTCGCGAAACCGCCTTCGTTCGACCAGCCCGTCGTCTTCAAGACGGTCGGCTGCGCGGCGTGGGATCTGGCGGCGGGGCGCGTCGCGCGCGCGGCGTTGGGCGCGGGCTGAGCATCGTCATCGGCATGCGCGGCTGCCGATGACGTTGCCTTGCTCCGCGTAGTGCACGGCACAAGGGGAACGAACGTCCGTGCCGTGTCACGCGAGCACGCGTGCAAACAATCCGAAAACGTTGCAACATAGTTGTCTCGCGCAGACATGTCCGCTGTAAGCGCTGCCTGAACGGGCGGCATGGACTGGCTTGCGTTTTTCCCAGCAGTTCATTTTTCCGACCGCGCTATGACGACTTCCACCGCACCTGCTTCGCCGGACCGCCCGCTCGACATGATCATCTTCGGTGGCGCCGGCGACCTGTCAGCCCGCAAGCTGCTGCCCGCGCTGTATATGGCGCACACGCACGGCAATCTGCCCGCCGATACGCGCATCCTCGCGATCGGCCGCCGCGATTGGCAGCGCGAAGACTATCTGAAATGGATGGAAGAGCAGAGCAGGCCATTCATCGAGTCGAATTCATTCGACTCGTCCGCATGGGACCGTTTTCTCGCGCTCTTCGAATATGTGCGCGTCGACGTCGATCAGCCCGGCGACTACGCGCGTCTCGCTGAAGTATCGCGTCCCGACGCACTGCGCGTGTTCTATCTGTCGACGTCGCCGGAACTGTTCACGACGATCTGCGAGAACCTCGCCACGCACAATCTGCTCGACGAATATTCGCGTGTCGTGCTCGAGAAGCCCCTCGGCCATGATCTGGCATCGGCGAAGGCGATCAACGATTCCGTCGGCAAGCATTTTTCCGAGCACCAGATCTACCGCATCGACCATTACCTCGGCAAGGAAACGGTTCAGAACCTGATGGTGCTGCGCTTCGGCAACGCGATCTTCGGGCCGCTGTGGCAGGCGCCGTATATCCGCTGCGTGCAGATCACGGTCGCCGAGGCGGTCGGCGTGGGCACGCGTGCAGGCTTTTACGATCACACGGGCGCGATGCGCGACATGGTGCAGAACCACTTGCTGCAACTGCTGTGCATCGTCGCGATGGAGCCGCCCGTATCGCTCGACGCCGACGCCGTGCGTGACGAAAAGCTGAAGGTGCTGCGCTCGCTGCGCCCGATGACGGCCGAGGACATCGTGCGCGACACGGTGCGCGGGCAGTACACGGCGGGCGCTGTCGGGGGCGAGCCGGTGAAGGGTTATCTGGAAGAGGCGAACGTGCCGCCCGATAGCCGCGCTGAAACCTTCGTCGCGTTGCGTGCGCATATCAACAACTGGCGCTGGGCGAACGTGCCGTTCTATCTGCGCACGGGCAAACGGATGGCGAAGAAGCTCTCGGAGATCGTGATCGAGTTCGCGGATCTGCCGTTTTCGCTCATGCCGAATAGTCCTTGCGGGCCGCACAATTGCGGCAACCGTCTGGTGATCCAGTTGCAGCCGAATGAGTCGATCCAGTTGCAGATGCTCGCAAAAGAGCCGGGCAGCGGCATGCGGACCTTGCCGGTGAATCTGAATCTCGATCTCGAGCAGGCATTCACCAGCCGGCGCGCGGAAGCGTATGAGCGTCTGCTGATCGACGTCGTGCGTGGAAGGCTCACGCACTTCATGCGCCGCGATGAACTGGAAGCGGCATGGAAATGGGTCGATCCCATCATCGAAGGATGGAAGCGCAACGGAGACAAGCCGCGTCCCTATACGGCGGGGACCTTCGGGCCGGGGGCTTCGACGGCGATGATGGCGAGAGACAATATGGGGTGGTCGGAGGATGCGTAAGTCGGGCGGCCGTCAGTCGCGAGGCCCATAGCGGGTCGTGAAAAGGCGGAGAGGATGACTTCTTCGCCTTTTTTACGCCGGTTGCAATCGACGCCCGGCACACGCGTCAAAACACATCCACCCGCCCCGGAAACGTCTCGTCATATGCGACGGCGGCATCACCTTCGGCAGGCGTGCCGCCGCGCTGCTCTCTAAACATCACGGGCGGCATCCCGAACTCCTTGCGAAACTCCCGCCCCAGGTGCGAGGCATCGGAAAAGCCGCAACTGGAAGCAATATCCGCGACCGTCCGGTCCGAACTCGTCAGCAGCCAGGCCGCCGTTCTCAATCGCACCTGCTTGGCAAACGCCTGCGGACTCTTCCCCGTTTCAGCCTTGAACAACCGCTCCAGTTGACGCGGCGACAGATCGAGCTTGCAAGCCAGCTCCTCGAGCGGCAGCGTCCGTCCGACATGCTGCTCCATCAGCAGGATCGCGCGCTTGACCTTCGGATGCGTCGCCGGTTCGAGCCCGGGAGGATGTGGCTGCGGCGCATTGCCTTTCTGCATTTCGCCGACGAGCAAAATCCGCAGCGCCTTCTGCACCGTTGCCGTCTCGAAGTGCCTCAGCAAGATCGCCGCGGCCACATCGATGGAAGCGCGCCCACCCGAACATGTGATCCTTCGCCGGTCGATCACGAACAGCCGGTCCGCCACCAGCGCATCCGAATTCACGGATGGAAAACGCTCGACGAAATCCCAGTAGTGAAACCAGCTGACGCAGATCCGGTGCGCGTCGAGCACGCTCGCGCGCATCAACGCGAACACGCCCGTGCAGATGCCCACCAGCGTCGCATTCGAGCGCGCGGCGTTGCGGATGAACTGCAAGGTCTCGTCGCTTGCTTGCGGCCCCGAATGCAGCAGCCCGCCGACGACGACGACATAGTCGAACGGCTCGGCGTCGGCGAATGTCTGCCAGGGCGTGATCTGGATGCCGCAACTCGCGCGCACGGGCGCTAGCGACTCGCCGATCACGCTCCAGCAGCAGCGCACGGGCTTGCTGTAGTCGCCTTCGTCGGCGGACAGACGCAGCATGTCGACGAAGCCCGAGAACGCCGTCAGCGTGAAGTTCGGCAGCAGGATGATGCCGAAGCGGATGCGTTCTTTCGGCAGCGCATCGATGGAGGTCAGCGGTAGCGAATCAGCGATGGTCATGGCGCGATGGCGCAGCAAGCGTCATAAGGTCCGGCAACGAACGAAAACGACGAACGAAAGCGACGAACGAAAGCGACGAACGAAAGCGACGAACGAAAGCGACGAACGAAAGCGACGAACGAAAGCGACGAATGAAAGCGACGAACGAAAGCGACGAATGAAAGCGACGAACGAAACAGCGCGCGCAGCAAAACGCGCACGCGCGCGCGGGATAGCCCTAGCGTCGCCGATTCGCATGCCTGCCGCTTGTCCTTTTGCGACATCTATCTTCGCAGATGCGAAGCGCGTGCAACCCCGCGCGGTCGGCGATCCGGCGATCTTGCGCGCACCGCGACTTGTGATTTTCCGTCGCCGGGTTGCGCATAAACGCACCCGGCGCGCGCACTGGCGTCGCTATCCCATGTCGATGCCGTTTTTGTTCTATCGGCCGATTTTACGCTTTGGTGTACTGGCGTCACTCCCGGATCAACGCGATCCGTCCACTCAACTGAGCAAGGTTCCCATGAACGTCAGCGTTTTCGACCTGTTCAAGATCGGCATCGGCCCATCGAGCTCGCACACCGTCGGCCCGATGATCGCCGCGTGCCGCTTCGCTTCGCATATCGAGGACGCGAATCTGCTCGCGTTCGTGCGCCGCGTCAAAGTCGAGCTGTACGGCTCGCTCGGCGCGACGGGCAAGGGCCACGGCACCGACAAGGCGGTGCTGCTCGGCCTCGAAGGCCATCTGCCCGACACCATCGATCCCGACCTGATCGAGCCGCGGCTCGCGCAGATCCGCAAGGTCAGGCGCCTGTCGCTGCTCGGCAAGCACGAGATCGGTTTCGACGAAAAAGAACACGTGTCGTTCTTCCGCCGCCTGATGAGCGGCACGGGCAGCGTCGTGCATCCGAACGGCATGCGCTTTCAGGCGTTCGACGAGAACGGCCAGTTGCTGGTCGAGAAAGAGTATTACTCGGTTGGCGGCGGCTTTGTCGTGAATCGCGAAGGCGATCGCGTGAACGGCGTGCGCGGCGGCGGCGAGATGCCGTATCCGTTTCGCACCGGCGACGACCTGATGCGTGTGTGCCGCGAAAGCGGCCTGTCGATCGCACAAGTGACGTTCGCGAACGAATGCGCGTCGCGCTCGCCGGAAGACGTGCGCGAGGGCCTGTTGACGATCTGGCGCACGATGGCCGCCTGCGTGGCGCGCGGCTGCAAGATGCATGGCGAGCTGCCCGGCCCGATGCGCGTGAAGCGCCGCGCCGCGGATCTCTCCGTGCAGTTGCGCACGCGTTCGGAAGAGTCGCTGCGCGATCCGCTGTCGATGCTCGACTGGGTCAACCTCTACGCAATGGCCGTCAACGAAGAGAACGCCGCGGGCGGCCGCGTCGTCACCGCGCCGACCAACGGCGCGGCGGGCGTGATTCCCGCCGTGTTGCACTACTACGTTAAGTTCGTGCCGGGCTCGAACGAAAACGGCATCGTCGATTTCCTTCTGACGGCGGCCGCGATCGGCATCATCTACAAGGAAACGGCGTCGATCTCCGGCGCGGAAGTGGGCTGCCAGGGCGAGGTCGGCGTCGCGTGCTCGATGGCTGCGGCGGCGCTCGCGGCCGTGATGGGCGGCACGCCGACGCAGGTCGAGAACGCCGCCGAAATCGGCATGGAGCACAACCTGGGCATGACGTGCGACCCCGTCGGCGGGCTCGTGCAGATTCCGTGCATCGAGCGCAACGCGATGGGCGCGATCAAGGCGCTGAACGCGTCGCGCATGGCGTTGAAGGGCGACGGCCAGCATTACGTGACGCTCGACAACGTCATCAAGACGATGCGCGAAACGGGCGCCGACATGAAAACGAAATACAAGGAGACGTCGCGCGGCGGTCTGGCCGTGAACGTCATCGAATGCTAATGGTAACGAGCAAGGCAAACACGAAGGGGTCTGCGAGATGAGCCGCTATTCGATATTCAGTCTGTTCCGCAACGGGTTGTCGTATCACGAGAACTGGGAGCGACAGTGGAGGAGCCCGGAACCGAAGAAGGAATACGACGTCGTGATCGTCGGCGGCGGCGGGCATGGTCTTGCGACCGCGTACTACCTCGCGAAGGAGCATGGCGTGAAGAACGTCGCGATTCTGGAGAAGGGCTGGATCGGCGGCGGCAACACGGCGCGCAACACGACCATCGTGCGTTCGAACTATCTGTGGGACGAATCGGCGGCGCTGTACGAGAAGGCGATGAAGCTGTGGGAAGGTCTGTCGCAAGACCTGAACTACAACGTGATGTTCAGCCAGCGCGGCGTGATGAACCTAGCGCATACGCTGCAGGACGTGCGCGACACCGAGCGGCGCGTGAACGCGAACCGGCTGAACGGCGTCGATGCCGAGTTCCTCACGCCCGAGCAGGTCAAGGAAATCGAGCCGACCATCAACCTGAATAGCCGCTATCCCGTGCTCGGCGCGTCGATCCAGCGACGTGCGGGCGTCGCGCGTCACGATGCCGTCGCATGGGGCTTCGCGCGCGGCGCGGATCAGGCGGGCGTCGACATCATCCAGAACTGCCAGGTGACGGGCATCCGTCGCGACGGCGGGCGCGTGACGGGCGTCGATACGGTGAAGGGCTTCATCAAGGCAAAGAAGGTCGCCGTGGTGGCAGCCGGCAACACGACGACGCTCGCCGACATGGCGGGCATCCGGCTGCCGCTCGAAAGCCATCCGTTGCAGGCGCTCGTGTCCGAGCCGATCAAGCCCGTCGTCAACTCGGTGATCATGTCGAACGCGGTGCACGCGTATATCAGCCAGTCGGACAAGGGCGACCTCGTGATCGGCGCGGGCGTCGACCAGTACACGGGCTTCGGGCAGCGCGGCAGCTTTCACATCATCGAAGGCACGCTGCAGGCGATCGTCGAGATGTTCCCGGTGTTCTCGCGCGTGCGGATGAACCGTCAGTGGGGCGGCATCGTCGATGTGTCGCCGGATGCGTGCCCCATCATCAGCAAGACCGACGTAAAGGGCCTGTACTTCAACTGCGGCTGGGGCACGGGCGGTTTCAAGGCGACGCCGGGCTCGGGCTGGGTGTTCGCGCACACCATCGCGAACGACGAGCCGCATCCGTTGAATGCGCCGTTCTCGCTGGACCGCTTCTACACGGGACACCTGATTGACGAACACGGCGCTGCTGCCGTGGCCCACTAAACCCACTGGGAGAAAGAAACATGCTGCTGATCGAATGCCCGTGGTGCGGGCCGCGCGCCGAATCCGAGTTCAGCTGTGGCGGCGAAGCCGACATCGCGCGTCCGCTCGACACCGACAAGCTCACCGACAAGGAATGGGGCGACTACCTGTTCATGCGCAAGAACCCGCGCGGCGTGCACCGCGAGCAATGGATGCACACGCAGGGCTGCCGCCGCTGGTTCATGGCGACGCGCGACACGGTTTCGTACCAGATCCAGGGTTACGAGACTTTCAACACCGGCACTACGTCCGCTGAAGCACAAGGGGGCAACAAGCAATGAGCCAGAAAAACCGCCTCGGCGCCGGTGGGCGCATCAACCGCGCGATTCCGCTGACCTTCACGTTCAACGGCCGCACGTATCAGGGCTTCCAGGGCGACACGCTCGCTTCCGCGCTGCTCGCGAACGACGTGCATTTCGTCGCGCGCAGCTTCAAGTATCACCGGCCGCGCGGCATCGTCACGGCAGATGTGGCCGAGCCGAATGCCGTCGTGCAACTGGAGCGCGGCGCGTACACGGTCCCGAATGCGCGTGCGACGGAGATCGAGTTGTATCAGGGGCTCGTCGCAAACAGCGTGAATGCCGAGCCGAATCTCGAACACGATCGCATGGCGATCAACCAGAAGTTCTCGCGCTTCTTGCCCGCGGGCTTCTACTACAAAACCTTTATGTGGCCGCGCAAATGGTGGCCGAAATATGAAGAGAAGATTCGCGAAGCGGCGGGTCTCGGCAAGTCGCCCGACGTGCGCGATGCCGACCGCTACGACAAGTGCTACGCGCATTGCGACGTGCTCGTCGTGGGCGGCGGCCCGACGGGCCTCGCCGCCGCGCATGCGGCCGCCGTCAGCGGCGCGCGCGTGATTCTCGTCGACGATCAGCGGGAACTTGGCGGCAGTCTGCTGTCGTGCAAGGCGGAGATCGACGGACGTTCGGCGATGAGCTGGGTCGAGAAGATCGAAGGGGAACTGTCGCGCATGCCGGACGTGAAGATTCTGTCGCGCAGCACGGCGTTCGGCTATCAGGACCACAACCTCGTCACGGTGACACAGCGTTTGACGGACCATTTGCCCGTGTCGATGCGCAAGGGCACGCGCGAACTGCTGTGGAAAATCCGCGCAAAGCGCGTGGTTCTCGCGACGGGCGCGCACGAGCGGCCCATCGTGTTCGGCAACAACGATCTGCCGGGCGTGATGCTCGCGTCGGCTGTCTCGACGTATATCCATCGCTTTGGCGTGATGCCGGGCCGCAACGCCGTCGTGTTCACGAACAACGACGCGGGTTATCAGTGCGCGCTCGACCTGAAGGCTTGCGGCGCGGCCGTCACGGTCGTCGATCCGCGTGCGCAGGGCAGCGGCGCATTGCAGGCGGCGGCGCGCCGTCACGGCGTGAAAATCATGAACAACGCAGCCGTGATGACGGCGCACGGCAAGCAGCGCGTGACGTCGGTCGAAGTGGTCAAGTATGCGAACGGCAAGACGGGCGCCGTAACGGGCGAAAAGCTGGCGGACCTGCCATGCGATCTCGTCGCGATGTCGGGTGGCTTCAGCCCCGTGCTGCACCTGTTCGCGCAGTCGGGCGGCAAGGCGCACTGGAACGACTCGAAGGCGTGCTTCGTGCCGGGCAAGGGCATGCAGCCGGAGACGAGCATCGGCGCGGCAGCGGGCGAATTCAGCCTCGCGCGCGGATTGCGTCTCGCCGTCGATGCGGGTGTCGAAGCCGTGAAGTCGATCGGTTATGGCGTCACGCGTCCCCAGGTGCCGCAGGTGTCGGAGCTCGCCGAGTCGCCGATCCAGCCGCTGTGGCTCGTCGGCAGCCGCGCGGAAGCGGCGCGCGGAGCGAAGCAGTTCGTCGATTTCCAGAACGACGTGTCGGCGGCGGACATCCTGCTTGCCGCGCGCGAAGGCTTCGAATCCGTCGAGCACGTGAAGCGCTACACCGCGATGGGCTTCGGCACCGACCAGGGCAAGCTCGGCAATATCAACGGCATGGCGATTCTCGCCGATGCGCTCGGCAAGACGATTCCCGAAACGGGCACGACCACGTTCCGCCCGAACTACACGCCTGTGAGCTTCGGCACGTTCGCAGGCCGCGAGCTCGGCGATCTGCTCGACCCCATCCGCAAGACGGCCGTGCACGAATGGCACGTCGAGAACGGCGCGATGTTCGAGGACGTCGGCAACTGGAAGCGCCCCTGGTACTTCCCGAAGAAGGGCGAGGATCTGCATGCGGCCGTGAAGCGCGAATGTCTCGCGGTGCGCAACAGCGTCGGCATTCTCGATGCATCGACGCTCGGCAAGATCGACATTCAGGGCCCGGATGCCGCGAAGCTGCTGAACTGGATGTACACGAATCCGTGGACCAAGCTCGAAGTCGGCAAGTGCCGTTATGGCCTGATGCTCGACGAGAACGGCATGGTGTTCGACGACGGCGTGACGGTGCGCCTCGGCGAACAGCACTTCATGATGACGACCACGACGGGCGGCGCGGCGCGCGTGCTGACGTGGATGGAGCGCTGGCTGCAGACGGAATGGCCGGACATGAAGGTGCGGCTCGCGTCCGTCACCGATCACTGGGCGACGTTCGCGGTAGTCGGGCCGAAGAGCCGCAAGGTCGTGCAGAAGGTGTGCAGCGACATCGACTTCGACAACGAGGCGTTCCCGTTCATGTCGTATCGCAACGGCACCGTCGCGGGCGTGAAGGCGCGCGTGATGCGCATCAGCTTCTCGGGCGAACTCGCATATGAAGTGAACGTGCCCGCGAACATGGGGCGCGCGGTCTGGGAGGCGCTGATGGCCGCAGGCGCC
Organism: Paraburkholderia sp. LEh10; assembly: GCF_017814945.1. Lineage (GTDB taxonomy): Bacteria > Pseudomonadota > Gammaproteobacteria > Burkholderiales > Burkholderiaceae > Paraburkholderia. Next base: position 92,719 of record NZ_JAGIPX010000019.1, on the reverse strand, counting down.
GAGTTCGACATCACGCCTTACGGCACGGAAACGATGCACGTGCTGCGCGCGGAGAAGGGCTACATCATCGTCGGCCAGGATACCGACGGTTCGATCACGCCGCACGATCTCGGCATGGGTGGCCTCGTCGCGAAGACGAAGGACTTCCTCGGCCGCCGTTCGCTGACGCGCTCGGACACCGCGAAGGAAGGACGCAAGCAGTTCGTCGGCTTGCTCACCGACGATCCGCAGTTCGTGCTTCCCGAAGGCAGCCAGATCGTCGCGGGTCCGTTCCAGGGCGATACGGCGCCGATGCTTGGACACGTGACGTCGAGCTATTACAGCCCGATTCTGAAGCGTTCGATCGCGCTCGCCGTGGTCAAGGGCGGCCTGAACAAGATGGGGCAAAACGTGACGATCCCGCTGGCGAGCGGCAAGCAGATCGCCGCGAAGATCGCGAGCCCCGTTTTCTACGACACGGAAGGAGTGCGTCAACATGTGGAATGAAGCAAGGAACAATGCACCGGGCGCAACGTCGGCTGTCGCGCAACGGGGGACGGGTCAGCCCTGGCAGGAGTCGCCGCTTGCCGGCGTGGGCGACCTCGTGAAGAAGCACGCGGCCTCGCCGTCGAAGAAATTCAATCTGCGCGAGAAGGCGTTTTGCGATCTCGTGAATCTGCGCGGCGATGTGCGCGACGCAGCGTTTCTGGGCGCTGTCGAGAGCGTGACGGGCTGCCGTCCGCCCGCGAAGGCGAACACGGTCGCGCGCGGCAACGGCTATGACGTGCTGTGGCTCGGCCCTGACGAATGGATCGTGCGCTCGCTGCAACCGCAAGCGCCCGTCGCGGAAAGCAGGCTGGTGGAGGCGCTGCAAGGGCAGTTCGCATCGGCCGTCGATATCGGCAGCGGCTGGACGGTGCTCGAAGTGAGCGGTGAGAAAGTGCGCGACGTGATTGCGCGCGGCTGTCCCCTCGATCTGCATCCGCGCGTGCTTGCGCCGGGGCAGTGCGCGCAGAGCCATTACTTCAAGGCGTCGATCGTGCTCGTGCCCGTCGCCGACGATACCTATGAAATCGTCGTGCGCCGCAGCTTTGCCGATTACTTCGTCCGGATCATGCTCGACGCGGCCGAGCCGCTGATGTCGTGAAGCCGTTCGAAGAGTCGCTCGCGGCGTATGTCGAGCCGGCTCACCGCGTGCGGGGCAAGGGCTGGCGCGTGTTTGTCGATGAGCTCGTCGTATCGACGCGCATCGGTATTCACGCGCACGAGCACCTTGCGCCGCAGCCGGTCGTGATCGACGCGAGTCTTGCGTATCGCTGTGCGCCTTCGGAAGAAGGCACACATGCGATGATCGATTACGAGCGGTATTGCAATCGGGTGAGCGAGTTTCTTTCGACGAAGCCGCATACGAGGATGCTGGAGACGCTCGCGGTCGAGATCGCACAATTGTCGTTCGACGAGTGGCCTGCGCTCGATGCGCTTACGCTGTCGCTGCACAAGCCGAAGATTCGCGAGGGCACGACGCGCATTGGCGTCGAGCTGGACTGGACGCGTGCGGATCATGACGTGCATCGCGCGGCCGCGTTTTCGGGTTGAGCGTTGTTCGATATGTCGCGTGCGGATACTTCGGCATTGCTCAAGCGCGCATACGGGGCTGGAGATGCGCGTGCCGCGATTGCGCTGCTCGATCAGAGCATTGCGCTTGGGCATCGGCGGATCGCGTTGATTCGCTATTTGCAGGCACAGCATCTCGATGCGCCGCTCGATGCCCGGCATCATGAGTATGTGCGCGAGATCGCCGCGCGGATGAGTCCGCAGACGCTGGCGAGGGTAGTGGGGGAGGCGCGTGCGCGGGCGGGGAGGTATGAGGGGTAGTGTGCGGATTGTTTTGCCGCTGTCGCTGGCATTCGCTGTTCTGCCGCTGTCGCTGGCATCCGCTATCGCGGTTTGTTTTGCCTTTGCGCTGGCATCCGCGATAGCGCCTCGCGGCGCGGGCGTTGCCCCTGTGCGGGGCGGCACCTACTTTCTTTGCCGCGGCAAAGAAAGTAGGCAAAGAAAGCCGCTCACACCGCCAATGCTTGTTTTTATCCACGGGCCCTCAACATCCCCCTGTTTATCACGGCAGTGTGCTCGCCCACGCCCGTTGCCAGCGCACTGAGCGGCGGCTCCCCCGCTTCATGCACCCGCGTTGCAAGCCACAACCTCAATTATCCAGCGCCCCTGTGCGGCAAACCTATGTAGGCCGTCGCGCCATCCAGAATACCCTCGCTGCGCGACACACCCACACAGTTCGAGCGCTGTCCTGTGAGGCGCGATAACCAACATATGTTTGCCGCCAATCGGCAGTGAAACCTCGGGAGGGTTAGCTGTTGTGCCAGCGCATGAAGTGGGTGAGGCTTCAATCAGCGCGTGGGCAACGGGCGAGGTCAGCACGCTGCCATGCGAAGTGCGGGGGCGTTGAGAGCCCGTGGAAAAGCGTCAAGCACTGGCGGGGTGAGCGGCTTTCTTTGCTTCCTTTCTTTGCCGCGGCAAAGAAAGGAGGTGCCGCCCCGCACAGGGGCAACGCCCGCGCCGCGAGGCGCAATCGCGGATGCCAGCGATAACGGCAAAACAGACCGCGTCGCCGACGAGATCGACGTTGCGATGGCTCACGCCGATCGCCAGAATGGGAGGCGCGCCGGTACGACGTGTGCAATGACAAATGCCATGCGGGGAGCAGGGACAGGCCGCCATGCCGCGCGGCCCGGTTGCCCGTTACTTCCGCAGCGAATCGAGATCGATGACGAAGCGGTACTTCACATCGCTCTTCAACATGCGCTCATAGGCTTCATTGATCTTCTGCATCGGAATCATCTCGATGTCCGACGTGATGCCGTGCTTGCCGCAGAAGTCCAGCATCTCCTGCGTCTCGGCAATGCCGCCGATCAGCGAGCCAGCCAGACGCCGACGTTTCATGATCAGGTTGAACACCTGCGGCGACGGGTGATCATGCTCCGGCGCCCCCACCAGCGTCAGCGTGCCGTCACGCTTTAACAGGTTGATGAACGGATTCAGATCGTGCTGCGCCGCGACCGTGTTGACGATCAGATCGAAGCTGTTCACATGCGCGTCCATTTCCGCCTGATTCTTCGAGATCACCACTTCGTGCGCGCCGAGTCGCTTCGCGTCCTCGATCTTCGACGGCGACGTCGTGAACAGCACGACATGCGCGCCCATCGCGTGCGCGAGCTTCACGCCCATGTGGCCGAGCCCGCCGAGCCCGACGATGCCGACCTTCTTGCCCGGTCCCGCGCCCCACGTGCGCAGCGGCGAATACAACGTGATGCCCGCGCACAGGAGCGGCGCGACGCCGGCCGGGTCGAGGTTTGCCGGTACGCGCAGCACGAAGTCCTCGTCGACGACGAGTTGCGTCGAATAACCGCCGTAGGTCACGGCGCCCGTCAGGCGGTCGTTGCCGTTGTAGGTGCCGACGAAGCCGTTCTCGCAATACTGTTCGAGTCCTTCCTGGCAGCTTGCGCAGGTGCGGCACGAATCGACGAGACAGCCGACGCCGACCAGATCGCCGACCTTGTATTTCGACGCTTGCGGCCCGACTTTCGTCACGCGGCCGACGATCTCATGGCCCGGAACGACGGGGAAAATCGTGTTCTTCCATTCATTGCGCGCCTGATGCAGGTCCGAATGGCAGACGCCGCAAAACAGGACTTCGAGTTGTACATCGTGTTCGCGCAGATCGCGGCGCTGAAATTCGAACGGCGCGAGCTTCGATTGGGCGTCGGTTGCGGCATAGGCGTAAGTCGTGGTCATGACTGCTCCAGCTTGATGATGCAATTGCGCGGATCGCCGCGGCGCGATGCAGCGCGGCGGATGAATCTGTCGTGCGCCGAGGCGCGCGGGATGTCCGTGCAGAGGTCCGTCCGGGGAGCGCGGATGCGGCAATGCGGGCGGGCATTGCGCGGTTCGCCGCTGTTCGCCGCGGTTCGCGTGCGGTGCGCATGTGGTGCGCGAGGCAGTGGACGGGGTATCGCGGACAGGAAGCGGGCTTTGCGACAGGGTTCCCATGGTAGGCAGCGCGCGCCCCCCAAGGAATACCTGAAGGTCTTGAAGACTTGCCTAATTCTCCTGGTGGCCGACGCGCCAGGCCATTCAATGCTAGATTTCAAGCCATATTCTCTGGCGGCCGATGGTTTCGCCCACTGGATTTCATCATGTCGGACACAAAACTTTCACAGGCCGTGCCGCTCGCGGAGCGCACGGCGCAGCAGCGCATGGTCGAATTGCTGCGCACGCTCGCGCCCGCCGAGGGCATGACGGACGCGCCGCTCGAAGGCGTCAGGTTTCTGCGCGCGAATCACCCGATGCCGCGCCGCCCGGTGATGTACGAGCCGAGCATCGTGATCGTCTGCCAAGGCCGCAAGCGCGGCTACCTGGGCGACCATGCGTATATCTATGACGCGCAGCAATACCTGGTGTTGTCCGTGCCGTTGCCGTTCGAGTGCGAAACGGAAGCTTCCGTCGACGAGCCGTTCCTCGGCATTTCGATTCGCGTCGATCTGACGATGGTCGCCGAGCTGCTGATGCTGCTCAACGAAACGCACGGCGCCGTCGATGGCGAGCCGCGCGGCATCTACTCGACGCCGCTCGACCGGCCATTGAGCGACGCCGTGCTGCGCCTGCTCGAAGCGCTGGTATCGCCTTTCGATGCGAGAATACTCGCGCCGTCGATCGTGCGCGAGATCTGCTACCGCGTGCTGACGGGCGTGCAGGGCGATGCGATTCGCGCGGCGCTCACGCATCAGCATCACTTTGGTCGCATCGCGAAGGCGCTGCGCCGCATCCATACCGAGTACGACGCCGCGCTCGATGTCGAGACACTTGCGCGCGAGTCGGGCATGAGCCTCGCTGTGTTTCATGCGCAGTTCAAAAACGTCACGTCGACTTCGCCGATGCAATACGTGAAGACGACGCGCCTGCATCACGCGCGTCTGCTGATGCTGCAGGACGGGCTGAATGCGAGCGCGGCGGCGGCGCGCGTCGGTTACGAAAGCGCGTCGCAGTTCAGCCGCGAATTCAAGCGGCTGTTCGGCCTGAGTCCTGTCGATGAAGTGAAGCGCATGCGCGGCACGCTCGACCCTGTGATGCCGCCTCAGGCCCAACGTCCCGTCGCGGCCGTGCGCAAGTACGTGACGACGAACTGAAGCGGCGCATGACGTCGCGCCGTCACGCAGGTTCGTGACAACACACGCAGAGCTTGTTGCCGTCGGGGTCGCGAAAGTACGCGCCGTAATAGTTCGCGTGATACTCGGGGCGCAGCCCAGGCGGACCTTCGCAGAGGGCGCCGTGCGCGAGCGCCGTCGCGTGCGCGCGATCGACGCCCGCGCGGTCCGCCGCCAGCAACGCGACCATATGGCCATTGCCCGCGACGGCGGGCGCGCCGTCGAACGGCTTGCCGACCAGAAACAGCGGCCGCGCGACGCCCGGCTTCATCCATCCCGCCCACGGCCTGTCGTCCTCGCGAAACTTGAGCGCGAGCCCGACTTCGTCCAGCACCGCCGAATAAAACGCGAACGCCCGCCCGAAGTCGTTGACGCCGATGAACACGTGGGAAGGCATCGTATGCGGCTCCTTGACGTTGCTAACGGAAACCCACCAGGCAGGTAACGCCGATACCAGCATGATTGCTGATCTGGCTACGCTTTCGCGCGGTGATTACGATGGTCGCGCCGTCCATTCGAACAACTGCCACGGAGCCCGCCATCATGAAGCGTTTTCACATCGCGCTCGCTGTCGCGAACCTCGACGAATCGATTGAAGACTATAGCCGCCGTCTCGGGCAGCCGCCCTCGGCTGTGGTGCCGGGTCAGTACGCGATGTGGCGCACCGACCTGCTCAACTTCTCGATCAACGTGAAACCCGGCCAGGCAGGGCAGTTGCGCCACGTCGGGTTCGAGGACGACGCCGCGCAAGGCTATTCGAGCAGCGTCGACGTGAACGGGCTCGAATGGGAGCTGTTCTGCGCAGCGGAGCAGGATCGCCGCATCGTCGGCGCATACGGCGTGCCAGCGAAGCACTGAGCCCGCGAGCCGCTCGTGCGGCTCGCTTTCGTGGGTCACTTCTGTGGCGTGCTTTTGCGCCTCACTTCTGTGGCCGCGCGCCGCCCGTTTCCTGCGTCGTGTAGCAGCCCGCGGATCTGCTGATGTACGCGCAAAAGCGCACGCGATTGTTTTCGCGCAGGCGCGGGGCATGCATTCCCATCAGGCGAGATGTGCCGCGAGTCCCGGGAAATCGTCGCGATAACGCGTGACGAGCCGTACCGCCGTCTGCTCGAGCCGCGTGCGATCGAAGGACAGCGCGAGCTCCGCTGCGTCGGCCATCGCGCTCACGGTGGTGGCGCGCGGCATGTCCGAGTCTTCCCATGTTTGGGCGAATGCGATCTGCTTGGCGGGCCTCGCGAAGCTTTCATCATGCAGCAGATTGATGCGCGGCCGCGCGAACGCCATCGCGACGATCCGCCCGTGCAGGCTGCTGCCGATATAGCCGCGGCTGTGTGCGATCAGTGCGCAGATGTCCCAGATATTCAGCGAATCGAACAGATGTATGAAACGCGCGCGCATGCGTGCGGCGGTGCGTTGGAAACAACAGAAGTCGTCGTGCCACGGCGCCGCGCCCGCGCGAAAGAACACGACGGCGAGCCCGTGCGTCTGCGCGAGCGCATCGAGCTGCGCGGCGATCCGCGCGAGCGTCGCGTCGTCGCCGAAATCGGCGCTGAACTGCACCGCGAGGTAACCGTCCGGCGACGCTTCGATGATTCGTTTGACGGCATCCGACGCCGCATGCTCGCGGATTGTGCCGCCGAACAGATCGGCCACCATCACTGCGCAATCGGGCACGAGCCGCGCTTCGATTCCGGAGCGCGCGAGCAGCGCCTGTGTGTGTGCGTCGCGCACGCTGATATCGTCGGCACGCGCGAGCTTGCCGAGCACTTCGTTGCGCAGCGCTTCGTCGCGATCGGTCAGCGCGACGCCGCCGACGGCATGAAAGAGCACGCGCGCGGCGCAACGCAGCGATTGCTTCGACGACACATAGGGCGCAAGCCCGCGCACGCCGAGCATGCGTTGCGCCCATGCAAGGCGGTCGCGCCGCTGCGACGCGATGATCCGCTGCGCGTCATCGGGCGATTGCAGCATCACGGCGGCTTCCCACGCGTCGCAGGCCAGAATTTCGCCGCCGACATGAATCAGATCGATGGCACGTTCGTGCAGCCGTCCGAGCGCCTCGACGCGATGCCCGCCTTGCGCGCGCAGGTCGCGCGCGGCCAGTCCCGCGATGCGCACGTCGCGTTCGCCGAGCATGCGCTCAACGACATGCGGAAACAGCATGTCGCCGAGATTGTGGCGGTCGAATGCGCCGAACAACACGACGGGCCGCAGGCTTGCCGACATCGTTCGATCCTGTCTATGCGCCGCCCAGACATCGCATTGCGCGGCGCGATCGCTGATCTGACTTTCGCATTGTGAACCCTGCGAATCGATTTGACCCGTCGCCCGTTGGCGATTGCGAATGCTTACCCGTCACGTTCAGGGACGCGCGATCCCGCTCGACCCTTGCACCCCTTTGCTGAAGAATCTTTTACGCGGCGTTAACATGGACGCGTCATCGAAAGCGTCCGTACGAATGCTTGCGCGCACCCGTTGAACGACCGTCCATCGACGCCTGGCCGCGCGGCGCAACGTCTTACCCACACAAAGGAGCGAAGTCGAATGAGCACGATCACCACGAAGGATGGCACGCCGATTTTCTACAAGGATTGGGGCTCGGGCCGTCCCGTCGTTTTTTCTCACGGCTGGCCGCTGAACGCCGATGCGTGGGATGCGCAGATGCTGTTCCTGCTGCAAAACGGTTTTCGCGTGATCGCGCACGACCGTCGCGGACACGGCCGCTCGGGCCAGCCGTCGAACGGCAACGACATGGACACGTACGCCGACGATCTCGCCGCGCTGCTCGACGCGCTCGACATACAGGGCGCGACGCTCGTCGGCCATTCGACGGGCGGCGGCGAAGTCGCGCACTACATCGGACGTCATGGCACGAAGCGCGTCGCCAAAGCCGTGCTGATCGGCGCGGTGCCGCCTTTGATGCTGAAGACGCAAGCCAATCCGGGCGGCCTGCCGCTCGACGTGTTCGACGGCATCCGCAAGGGCGTCGCCGATAACCGCTCGCAGTTCTACAAGGATCTTGCGATGCCGTTCTTCGGCTTCAATCGTCCCGACGCGAAGGTGTCGCAAGGCACGATCGACGCCTTCTGGGCGCAGGGTATGGCGGGCGGCATTCACGGGCAATATCTGTGCATCCGCGAGTTCTCCGAAGTCGACTACACGGAAGACCTCAAGAAGTTCGACGTGCCGACGCTGATCCTGCATGGCGACGACGACCAGATCGTGCCGATCGACGCGGCAGGCAAGATGTCAGCGAAGATCGTGAAGAATGCGACGTTGAAGATCTACGAGGGTGGTGCGCATGGCATGTGCGTGACGGAGGCGGACAAGGTCAACGCCGATCTGCTCGCGTTCATCAACAGCTAAAGTGCGCGCGTGTAGCCAAACGGCGCACCCTTGCCGGCTGCGCCGTTTTGCTGTTTCATCCGCATTTGCGCATCGCCCGATGCACGCAACGCAAGGATGAACCCATGGCAATCGAACTCGACAAGGACGTGCGCAACGAGGCAATCGTGTCGATGCAACGCTATTTCGCGCAGAACATGGATGAACCCATCGGCAATATCCAGGCAGGCGCGCTGCTCAGTTTCTTCGTCGAGGAAATCGGCCCCGTCATCTACAACCTCGCGGTGCAGGACGCGCAGGAACGCATGCATGCGCGCGTGGCCGAGCTCGATATCGAGTGCCACGAAGACACATTCGGCTACTGGAAGAAGTACGGCAAGCGCCGCTGAGCCGTCACGCCGGGTCGCGGCCGCGATTGTCGCGCAACACGAAATCGACGAACGCGTGCAGCGGCGCGGGCATGTGCGTCGAGCACAATCTCGCGCTCGTCGACGCGCTGCGCAAGGTCGCGGACGCGAAGGGCGTGTCGGTCGCGCAGATCGCGATTGCGTGGGTCGCCGCGCAAGGCGCTGACATCGTGCCGCTGGTCGGCGCGCGGCGGCGCGACCGGCTGACGGAAGCGCTCGGCGCGCTCGACGTGATACTCAGCGCAGACGTTCTCGCCGCCATCGAGCGCGCCGTGCCGAAGGGCGCGGCAGCGGGCGAGCGTTATGCCGCCGCGCAAATGGCTCATCTCGACAGCGAGAAGGGCGCCGCGCATTGAGGCGTCGAGCGCACGCAACGCGGCGCTGGCGGATAGCCCGCCGCTTGCGCCGACGCGTTCGCCGCCGTGTTTGCCGCCGTGTTCGCGGCATGCCCGTTGCGATAACATCGGGCGCGATTGCGACTGCACACTTTCACCATGACCACCTATGTTGCGTTGTTGCGGGCCGTCAATGTCGGCGGCACCGGCAAGCTGCCGATGACCGAGTTGCGCAGGATGTGCGAGGAAGCGGGTTTCACGCATGTGCGCACCTACATTGCGAGCGGCAATGTCGTGTTCGACAGCACGCTCGCAAAGCGCGCGGCGCAAGAGGCGCTCGAACGCAGTCTCGAAGCGTATGCGGGCAAGCGCGTCGGCGTGGTGATCCGCACGGGTAAGGAGATGGCGGCCGTGCTGCAGGCGAACCCGTTCCATCAGGAAGCGCCGAACCGCACGGTCGCGATCTTTCTCGACGCCGCGCCGCCCGCCGACACGCTCGAGCACATCACCGGCCAGCGGAACGAGCGGGTCGCGCTCGGCAAGCAGGAGATCTATGTGCATTACGGCGACGGCATGGCAAAGACGAAGCTCAAGATTCCCGCCGCGAAGACAGGTACTGCGCGCAACATCAACACGATCGCCACGCTGGCCGAATGGGCCGCGCAATGATCGCGAACGGCGCTGCGACGAATCGGGCTTGTTGCTACACTGCGCGTTGCCCGCTTCGTTGCGGCGCTTCCCTTTTCACTTTTCCGTACCTTTCGGTTTTCCGCTTGCGCCACGGTCATGGAACCTTCCCTGCTCATACTGATCCCACTCGGCGACGACAGTCGCGCGCGCCTTGACGCATCGTTCGACGTGCTTTATGCGCCCACGCGCGACGCACGCAGCGAATGCATCGCCGCGCACGGCGCTGCGATTCGCGCGGTGCTGACCAATGGCACGACGGGCTTGAGCGCTGACGAGATCGACCGCTTGCCCGCGCTCGAATTCGTCAGCGCGCTCGGCGCGGGCTACGAAAACATCGCCACGGGCCATGCGCGTGCGCGTGGGATCGTGCTCGCGAACGGCGCGCGCACGAATGACGATTGCGTCGCCGATCATGCGCTTGCGTTGCTGCTCGCCGTCGTGCGCGACGTGCCGCAGCGCGACCGCGCGACGCGCGCAGGCATCTGGCGCGACGCGTTGCCGATGCGGCCTTCGGTGTCGGGCAAGCGGCTCGGCGTGGTGGGGCTGGGCAACATCGGGTTGAAAGTGGCGCGGCGCGCCGCCGGCTTCGATATCGACGTTGCGTATCACAATCGCAAGCCGCGCGACGGCGTTGCATTGCGCTACTTCGACAGCCTGCATGAACTCGCGCGCTGGAGCGACTATCTCGTCGTTGCGACGCCGGGCGGCGCGGCGACGCATCATCTGATCGATCGGGCCGTGCTCAAAGCGCTGGGGCCGCAGGGTTATCTGGTGAACGTGTCGCGCGGCAGCGTCGTCGATACGGCGGCGCTTGCGCATGCGTTGTCGCATCGCTTGATCGCGGGCGCGGGGCTCGACGTGTACGAGGGCGAGCCGCAACCCCCGCACTCGTTGCTGCCTTTGACGAACGTGGTGCTCACGCCGCATGTGGCGGGCACGTCGCCGGAATCGATCGCAGCTTCCGTCGATCACTTCATCACGAACGCGACGCGCCATTTTGCAGGCGAAGACGTGTTGACCCCCATCTGATCGTTCACTTCACGAGGAGCATTCGGCGATGGCCAAACATACGGCGCTGATCGAATGGAGCAGCAACGGCAGCACATTCACCGACAACCGCTATAGCCGCGCGCATCGCTGGACATTCGACGGCGGTGCGGTGGTGCCCGCATCGAGTTCGCCGCATGTGGTGCGCGTGCCGTTCTCCGATCCCGCGGGCGTCGATCCGGAAGAGGCGTATGTCGCGGCGCTGTCGAGCTGCCACATGCTGTGGTTTCTGTCGATCGCGGCTGGGCAAGGTTATGTCGTGACGTCGTATCGCGACGAAGCCGAAGGCACCATGGCGAAGAACGACGCAGGCAAGGAGGTGGTGACGCGGGTCGTGCTGAAACCCGCCGTTGCGTTTGCAGGCGCGAAAGCGCCGAGCGATGAAGCGCTCCGGCAGCTGCATCATCTCGCACACGACGCGTGCTTTCTCGCGAATTCGGTGAAGACGGTGATCGATGTGGAAGGAAGCTGGAGCTTCGGCGAAAGCCAATAAGCAGCGCGCTGTAAAGAATGGCCGACCGGTCAGGTCGGCCAAAAAGGATCTGGCTATTCCGAGGGCCATTGCCAGAACCGAGAGGTCGCCATTATGACGTGCCTAGCTGAAGCTTCGCTTAAGCGCACCGCACGCAATGTCCATAAACGGCACCGGCTTGCGCCATTGCGAACTGCTTACGTCTGCGCAGCAACAGTGACTGCTGATGCGTGCACTCAACGTGTTTTTACCCACATCAGCATCGCTTAAGGTTGGCGCTCCAAGAACGCCGCGCCGCGCTGCGACGTTCTTTCGGTAAGCACTGCATTTCCAGCGCCAATCGAATCGGAATTACCGCCTTGCTCGCTGCATTCGCGTGCAACCTTCAGCATTTTTCTCGTCATATAGCAGTCGAAGGAGAAAGAAATTCTGCATTTCTTTCGTACTCGATTGTTCTGTGTTCGGCTTGCCACAGTCATTCATGCGGAATGTAAAGGATCGTTACTTTGGTAAGCGAACTGCCATTCGCGCAATCGACTCTGTCATTTCTCTGCCGCCTTCCAACACATGGATCACACGCATTCGGCCGTAGTCTGAGGTTGGAATTCGACAACCTGTAGTCGCAATTAGACGTTTTCAAACAGTAACAACGAGCCGTGCTTAAGGGGTCATGATTCCGTTACTTTTTGAGTAACCGATCGCGCACGATGACACGGGGCGTGAAGCTGTCGGTGCGTGCGATCATTCGAGGCGGGACAACCGGGCACACATGAACCTCAATCTGAAACGGCTCTATCACGTTTGCAACCCTGAGCGTGCATGTCTTGATGGCAATCTGCCGACGCAGCGATGGCGTATCCGCAGCATCGACATTCGTGAGCGTCAGGGCGCCGCGTTGCTGGCCGATGACCATGCAGCCGGCCTGATCGAATTTCCGTCGTTGACGATTCCGTCGGATCTGAAGGAAGTCGACGAGCTCACGCGGTCGAGCGCGGAGATCAAGTGGGTCGCCGTCGTGACCAACGCGCATCTGAGCGATCCCGAAGTGAGCCGCATCGTGCGTACGCGTTGTGTCAGCTACATCAGGCTGCCCGCTGCGGCCGACATGATCGCGCACGCTCTCGATCAGGCGTATGAGATGTCGGACGGCGCGTGCGACGAGCGCAGCAGCGCGAGCACGGAAGCGGGCGCGATGATCGGCGCGTGCGCGCTCATCGGCGATGTGCGCGTGGCGATACGGCACGCGTGGGCGCATGAGCGGCCCATCACGATCGTCGGCGAGGCGGGAAGCGGAAAGCGCTTGACGGCCTCGTCGATTCATGCGGGTTCCGCGCGCCGCGACGGACCGTTCATGTCGATCGATTGTGCGGCCTACGCGCCGGAACGCGTGGAGCTGGAGCTATTCGGCGCAGGAGACCATCAGGTCGATGAGGGCAATCAGCGCTCCCGCCTCGAAGCGGGTGAGGGCGGTTCAGTGTATATCGACGGCATCTGCGAACTGCCGCTTGCGACGCAGCAGCGTCTCGCAGATCTGCTCGGCAATGGACCGCGCAATGTGCGCATCATCTGCTCTTCACACATCGACTTGCAACGCGCCGCCGACGAGCAGCGTCTGCATCCGCGTCTGCTCGGATGGTTGTCGCCCGACGTGATCCGGATTCCGCCGTTGCGCGAGCGCGGCGCAGACGTCCGGCTGCTCGCGGCGTATCTGCTGAAGAGCTTCCGCTCGGATTCCCGTCATGGCGTGCAAGGCTTCTCGCCCTGCGCATGGGAAGCATTCGATTCGCACATGTGGCCGGGCAACGTGCAGGAGATGATCAATCGTATACGTCATGCGATTGTCGCGAGCGATGGCGCGCTTATCACGGCTGCCGATCTGGGATTCGATCACGTCGCGAATCTTCCAGTGCTCAGGCCCTCCAGCGAGACGGAAGAGATCCCCGAGTGGGCGGCCGTCGAGCTTGCCGTCGCGCGAAACCACGGGCGGCTCGATGCCGCAGCGACGGAGCTGCAGATCTCAAAGGTGCTGCTCACGCGGATGCTGGCATCGAGCGCGCGGCGGACATCGACGACAGCGGGCGTGCGTCGGGCAGACTCGGCGTAAGTGCGCACGCCGCGCGTCTGCAGACTGAGAACGCGCGTCACGCACATGCTTCACGAACGCGCTTCAAGAAACCGCTTCACGAACGGTTACACAAAGCATTTTTGTGTAGCACTTTTTCGAATTTCTGCGCTGTATGCTTTCTTCATCCGGTGCGCGACGCGTGGGAAGAAGCGTCTGTTGACGCGCGTGCGCCCGCGCACATTGACTGATTTACTTGCGAATATTTTCGGATTTTTTTGCGCAGTTCAATGTTGTTTTCCGTGCCCTTTGAGCCATGAAAGAGCCCTATCGCGCCGTTCACCGCTATCCGCGCAACGACTCAGGACGAGACTTCGTCGTGGGCGACATACACGGCTGCTTCACGCAGTTGCGCAAGGAGCTCGAGGCGCGCGGATTCGATCCGCGGCGCGACCGGCTGTTCGCGGTCGGCGATCTGGTGGATCGCGGGCCGGAGTCGGATGGCTTGCTGGAAGCTGTCGAACGCTTCGGAATCAAGTCGGTGAAGGGCAATCACGAAGATGTCATCGTGCGGTGGCACAACGGCGAGGAGCAGTCGCTTTCGCTGCTGAGCAACGGCGCGGATTGGCTGCTCGACCGGGCCGACGACAGGGGATGGGTCAGCGCGCTCGCGCGCTACATGGCGGCGCTGCCCTATCTGATCGAGATCGAGACCGCGCATGGGCTGGTCGGAATCGTGCACGCGGATTCGCCCGTTTCGGACTGGCGCGTGCTCGTCAGCCAGATCGAACGCGAGACGGCCGACGGCAAGACGCGCCGCAAGGCCATCTGGTCGCGCACTCGCTGGAAGACGTATCAGTCGCATCCCGCGCCGTCGCGCAACACGTTGCGCGGGCTGCTCGACAGGGCAAAGCATAGCGTGCGCGCGCAGACTCACGCGGCCGGACGCATCGAGAACGTGACGGCCGTGATCGTCGGCCATACGCCCGTGCCCACCGTCACCGCGAAAGACAATGTCATCAACATCGACACGGGCGCCGTGTATGGCGGCAAGCTCACGATCCTGGATCTCGCCGAGTTGCCGCAATGGGTCGACGTATCGGATCGGCCTTACGTCGCGCCTGCCGATTGGGTTCGTCGCGAGCCCGCGGGGCGTGCCGCGACGAACGCGGGCGTGCATGTCGGCGCGAACGAGCCCGCGACGGCTGAGCGCCGCGCAATGGCTGACACATCGGCTGCGAGCACGGACAGCAGCCCGGCCATCGCCGAGCGTGCCGCCGTGACTGAAGAAGCCGCTGCAATGGCTGTCAGCCCCGAAGAACTTGCTGCAGCGGATAGCGTCGCGATTGCGGAAACGGCCATATCCACGGCCAGCCCGGTCGCGCGCGACGAAGGACCGCGTCTCGCGCCTGAGTCCAGACCCGCACGGGAACCGTTGTCGTCGTTCCCGGCGAACGGCATGCATATCACGGTGCGCATGAGCATCAACAGCTTCGTGAGCGAACGGCGCCCGGCTGCCGGTACGACGGGCACCAGGCGGCGGTAGCGGCAGCCGGCCGGCACATTGGGGGCGGGGGTCGCGCCCACGCGCTCAACGCGCACCATCCATCCCAAGACGTTTCAGCAGATCGCGCCCGCGCGCGCTGATCTGCAATGCGGCCGCGCCGCCGCGAAGCTCGTGGACTTGGACGAGTTCGTAGTGATGTAAAGCGAGGACATCGGGGTCGAGCGATTCGATGCGGCGCTCACTGCTATTCAACAGCATGAGCGTCGCGAGTTCGTGAGGGCTCAACATCAGGACACCTCCGTGGACAAGTGAGCGATCAGTCCGCACATGCTAAACGGATGGCGCGACAGTTTGACTACGAATGTGTTTCATGAAGTTACGCCGTTACAGGTTTGACGGCGATGAAAGGCGGCTGCTCGCGCTGCTTGCCCGACGCATGCGGGAAAAACGCGGCCGTGGGTGCTGTAGAGCATGTAACAGGCTTACTCGAAGGTAAGCCCGTGGCGGCGACTGGAAAGCATGCTGACGTGCGTCAGCGAGTGTCGTCGACGGCGACGCGCCAGGCGGGCGCTTCATCATCGACGTGCGAGACGAGCGTTTCGAGCGACAGCCCCTTCGTCTCGATGCCCATCACCCACACGGCGAGCGCAGCCACGCCGAACGACAGCGCGCCGAGCGTGAACACGCCGCCCTGTCCGAACACGGGCAGCACCACGCCGACGGCATACGGGCCGATCAGCGAGCCGACACGGCCGATCGCCGACGCGAAGCCGGAGCCCGTCGCGCGCGCTCCCGTGCCGTACAACTCCGGCGTGTAGGTGTAGAGCGCGGCCCACATGCCGAACAGGAAGAACTGCATCGCGAGTCCCGCGCAAATCAGCAATGTCACGCTGCCCGCGTGCAGTGCGGTTTGTCCATAGACGTAGGCCATCGCGCCGCCGCCTGCCAGCGAAGCAATACACGTGGGCTTGCGCCCCCAGCGCTCGACGAGCCACGCGGCGCACAAGAAGCCCGGCACGCCGCCCAGCGAAATGAGCACGGTGTAAAGCACCGACTTCGTTACCGCGAAGCCCGCCTGCTGCATCAACGCGCCGAGCCACGACGTCAGTCCATAGAAGCCCAGCAGCGCGAAGAACCACAGTGTCCATACCATGATGGTGCGCTGCCGATAGGCGGCGCTCCAGATCTCGCGAAATGCGCCGTGCTTCGCCGGCGCCGGGCGATCGGCGAGCGCCGCCGGCGCGGGCAACGAAGCGATGCCTTTGGAGCGCATCACCTTCGCTTCGATCTGGTCGAGCACGGCGTCGGCCTGCGCGAGACGGCCGCGGTGTTCGAGCCAGCGCGGCGATTCGGGCACGATACGGCGCACGATCAGCACGAACACGGCGGGGATCGCGAGCAAGGCGAACACGGTGCGCCAGCCGAATTGCGGCAGCACGACGTACGACACGCAACCGGCCGTGATGAAGCCGAGCGGCCAGAATCCATCCATCAGCGCGACGAGGCGTCCGCGCGACGACGTCGGCACGAACTCGGACAGGAGCGTCTGCGCGATCGGAAACTCCATGCCCATGCCGATGCCGAGCAGCACGCGATAGAAGATCAGCGCATCGACGCTTTGCGCCGTCGAGCACACATACGACGCGACGCCCCACAACACCATGCTCCACTGGAAAACGGGGCGGCGTCCGAAGCGGTCCGCGAACAGGCCCGCGACGGCGGCGCCGATCACCATGCCGAAGAAGCTGGCGCTCGCCACAAGCCCCGCCATCGCGCTCGACAGGCCGAATTCCGTCTTGATCGAGCCGAGCACGAAGGTCATCGTGCCGAGATCGACTGAGTCGAAGAAGAACGCAATCGCGATGATGATGAAGATGGTGCGGTGATAACCCGAAAACGGCAGGCGTTCCAGACGCGCGGCGGCGCTGGGACGCATCGCAGAAGAAACGGAAGAAGAAGCGTTGATCGGCATGGCGTGCCCGCTGGATAGTGGAAGAGGCCGGTTGCGCTGTCGAAGCGCGCACGCTTCGAAGCCCGGTTCGCTCCAGTAGACGCCGCCATTAATCCGTCATATAGAACAGATTCGGCATTGCAGTGGAACGTGTGCGCCATCCGTGCGTGTCATCGCCGGCGGCGCACGCGGCCGCTCAATGCGTATGCGCGGCCATGCCCGGTGCCGGTGCACGCGCAACGTTTTTCGCTCCGCGCGCCGGTGCGCCGTCCGCGACATAGTACGGCGCGGTGGAGCGCGCGAGCGGTTGGCGCCCGCGAATCCTGTCGGCGATCTTTTCCGCGAGCATGATGGTCGGCGCATTCAGGTTGCCCGTCGTGATGCGCGGCATGATCGACGCATCGACGACACGCAGCCCTTCGAGACCATGCACACGTCCTTCGCCATCGACGACGGCCATGTCGTCGTAGCCCATCGCGCACGAACACGACGGATGGTAGGCCGTCTCCGCGCGGGCGCGCACGAACGCGTCGATCTGTGCATCTGTCCGCAGTTCCGCGCCGGGGCTCAGCTCTCGGCCGCGGAAACGATCGAGCGCGGGTTGCGCGATGATCTCGCGCGTAATGCGGATCGCGTCGCGGAACTCGCGCCAGTCGAGCGGCTCGGACATGTAGTTGAAGAGAATCGACGGATGCTCGCGCGGATCGCGCGAACGCAGCTTCACGCGGCCGCGGCTCGGCGAGCGCATCGAGCCGACGTGGGCCTGAAAGCCGTGCATTTTGATCGCGTTCGTGCCGTTGTAGTTGATTGCAACGGGCAGGAAGTGATACTGGATGTTCGGCCAAGGGTCGTCGTCGCGCGTGCGGATAAAGCCGCCCGCTTCGAAATGATTGCTCGCGCCGATTCCCGTGCCCCTCAACATCCATTCGATACCGATCGCGGGCTGATTGCGCAGCAGCAGTGCAGGGTAGAGCGACACGGGCTCCTTGCACTCGTACTGCATGTACATCTCGAGATGGTCCTGCAGGTTCTGCCCGACGCCGGGCAGATCGAGCACGACGGGAATGTCCAGTTCACGCAGCCACGCGCCGGGGCCCACGCCCGAGCGCTGCAGCACTTGCGGCGACGCAATCGCGCCGCTGCACAGCAGCACCTCGCGGCGCGCATGCACGGTGATCCGCGCCTGGCCGTCCAGATACACGACGCCTTGCGCGCGCTTGCCGCTAAACAGAATGCGGTCGGTGGTCGCGTGCGTGACGATCGTCAGGTTGGGGCGCGGCCTTGCCTGATCGAGATAGCCGCGCGCGGTGCTCGCGCGGCGGCCGTTTGCCGTCACCGTCCGGTCCATCGGGCCGAAGCCTTCCTGCCGATAGCCGTTGAGGTCGTCGGTGCGTGGATAGCCGGCCTGCACGCCCGCTTCGACCATCGCTTCGAATAGCGGGTTCACGCCGGGCTTGCTGGTCGTCACATGCACGGGGCCATCGCCGCCGTGATAGTCGTTTGCGCCGATATCGCGCGTCTCGGCCTTGCGGAAATACGGCAGGCAATCCAGATAGGTCCAGTTTTCAAGGCCTTTTCGCCCAGCCCAGCCGTCGTAGTCGAGCGCATTGCCGCGGATATAGCACATGCCGTTGATCAGCGACGAGCCGCCCAGCCCCTTGCCGCGCCCGCACTCCATACGGCGGTTGTTCATATGCGGCTCGGGGTCTGTTTCGTACGCCCAGTTGTAGCGCCGCCCTTGCAGCGGATACGCGAGCGCGGCAGGCATCTGCGTGCGAAAGTCGAAACGATAGTCGGGCCCGCCTGCTTCGAGCAGCAGCACGGTCACGTCGCGGTCTTCCGTCAGGCGCGTGGCGAGCACGTTGCCCGCCGAACCCGCGCCGATGATGATGTAATCGTATTCCTTCGCTGCCATGCTGCGCTCCCCTCAAAACACGGGCTGATATTGGCCCAGTTCGACCTGGACGGACTTGATGCGGGTGTAGTGCTCAAGCGTCGTGATGCCGTTCTCGCGGCCCACGCCCGACTGCTTGTAGCCGCCCACGGGCATTTCGGCGGGCGACTCGCCCCACGTGTTGATCCAGCAGATGCCGGCTTCGAGCCCGTGGATCACGCGATGCGCGCGTGACAGGCTCTCCGTTACGACACCTGCCGCGAGGCCGTAGAGCGTGTCGTTCGCACGCGCGATCACGTCGTCTTCGTCGGTGAAGGTGAGAATGCTCATCACAGGGCCGAAGATTTCCTCGCGCACGATCTTCATGTCGTCGCGGCAGTCCGCGAACACGGTCGGCTGCACGTACTGGCCGCGCGCGTAGTCGCCTTGCGTGATGCGCGCGCCGCCCAGCACGAGCCGCGCGCCTTCCTGTTTGCCGCTTTCGATGTAGCCCAGCACCTTGTCCAGTTGCGCGGCGCTTGCGAGCGGACCGAAATTGGTCGACGGGTCCGACGGCCTGCCGATGCGGATGCGCTTCACGCGCTCGATCACGCGCGCTTCGAACGCCTGCTGCACCGACTGATGCACGAATACGCGCGTGCCGTTCGTGCATACCTGGCCTGCGCTGAAGAAGTTCGCGGTGACGGCGATGTCGGCGGCGCGGTCGAGGTCGGCGTCGTCGAACACGATCAGCGGCGACTTGCCGCCCAGTTCCATCGTCACTTCCTTGAGCGATGAGCCGCCCGCCATCGACATCACTTTCTTGCCTGTTTCCACGCCGCCCGTGAACGAGATCTTCGCGATGCCGGGATGCGCGGCGAGCATCGCGCCGACGCGTCCGTCGCCCTGCACGACGTTGAATACGCCAGCCGGCACGCCCGCTTCGAGATAGATCTCGGCGAGCTTCGACGCCGACAGCGGTGTGATTTCGCTCGGCTTGAAGATCATCGCGTTGCCGGCCGCGAGCGCGGGCGCGGACTTCCAGCAGGCGATCTGGATCGGGTAGTTCCACGCGCCGATGCCCGCCGTGACGCCTAGCGGTTCGCGCCGCGTATAGACGAACGATTCGGCGCGCAGCGGAATCTGCTGGCCCTCGATGGCCGTCGCGAGGCCCGCGTAATACTCGATCACGTCCGCGCCCGTGACGATGTCGACGGCGCGTGTTTCCGCAATCGGCTTGCCCGTGTCGCGCATTTCGAGTTCGGCGAGTTCGTCGTTGCGCGCGCGCAGCAGCTCGACTGCGCGGCGCAGGACGCGCGAGCGCTGCATCGCCGTCAGCGCGGCCCACGCGCGCTGGCCTTCGCGCGCCGATAGCACGGCGCGATCGATGTCGGCAGCGCTTGCTTGCTGGACGCTCGCGAGCTTGTCGCCCGTTGCGGGATCGAAGCTGTCGAATGTGGCGCCGCTAGTGGCGTCGACATATTCGCCGCCGATGTAGAGACGTTGCAGGCCGTAGGCGGGCATCGGTGTTTCTCCTTGAAGTGCGGGTGTTCGTGTCGATGCGCTGCGTTCAGGTGTCGCGGCGCGCGAGCAGCAGGTCGATGTAGTCGTTGGCCAGACGCAGCGCGGCTTTCGTGTCGAACGGGTCGCCCGACAACGCGCCGCGCAGCCAAAGTCCGTCGATCATCGCGGCAAGGCCGCTGGCCGCGCGCCGCGCGCTGGTGCGCGGCAGCTCCTTCGCGAACTCGGCGCACAGGTTCGAATACAGACGCCGCGTGTTCACGCGCTGCAAACGGCGCAACGCGGGCTCGTGCATGCTCTCGGTCCAGAACGCGAGCCACGTCTTCATGACGGGGCCGCTCACCTGCGAGACGTCGAAATTGGCGGCGACGATCGCGCGCAAACGCGCGCGCGGCTGCGGCTTCGCGGCGATGCGCCGGCGCGTCGTGGCCGCCCACAGATCGCGCAGGATATGGCGCATCGTCGCTTCGAGCAGTCCGTCCTTGTCGCCGAAATAGTGGCTGACGATGCCCGTCGAAATCTTCGCGCGGTGCGCGACGGACGCGAGCGTGGTGGCCGACAGTCCGGACTCATCGATGGTGAGCAGCGTGGCGTCGATCAGTTGCGCGCGACGCACTTCGCGCATTCCGACTTTGGGCATGGGGGCTCGCAGTGCTTCCGAAAGCCGTCACTCTAGTCTTTTTTTATTGAACGTTCAATCAACAAAAAGCGGTCCAAACGGGATTTGTCGGTTTGAGGAAAACACCTGTCGGGTTTTGAACATTGGCGTGCGGGGCAAAGGGTCTAACCTCGAATCAGCGCTCTTTTGCGCATGCAGACCAACATGGAGACGAGACGATGAGCAGCAATCGCGGGGTCGTGTATGTGGGGCAGGGCAAGGTCGAAGTGCGGCCGATCGATTACCCGAAGATGGTCGATCCGCGCGGACGCGCGATCGGTCACGGCGTGGTTCTCAAGGTCGTGTCGACGAACATCTGCGGTTCGGACCAGCATATGGTGCGCGGCCGCACGACGGCTGAAACAGGCCTTGTTTTAGGGCACGAAATCACGGGTGAAGTGATCGAGGTGGGCCGCGACGTCGAGACGCTGAAAATCGGCGATCTCGTTTCGGTGCCATTCAACGTCGCGTGCGGCCGTTGCCAGACCTGCAAGGAGCAGCATACGGGCGTGTGCCTGAACGTGAATCCGGCGCGCGCCGGCGGCGCCTACGGTTACGTGGACATGGGCGGCTGGATCGGCGGACAGGCCGAGTACGTGATGGTCCCGTACGCGGACTTCAACCTGCTGAAGTTTCCCGACCGCGACCGCGCGATGGAAAAGATCCGCGATCTGACCTGTCTTTCCGACATACTGCCGACGGGCTATCACGGCGCAGTGATGGCGGGTGTGAAGCCGGGCTCGACCGTCTATATCGCGGGGGCGGGCCCCGTCGGCATGGCGGCAGCGGCGTCGGCGCGCCTGCTGGGCGCGGCGTGCACGATCGTCGGCGACATGAACGAAGAGCGCCTCGCGCATGCGCGCGCCGTCGGCTTCGAGACGATCAATCTGTCGAAGGACGCGTCGCTCGGCGAGCTGATCGCGCAGATTCTGGGCAAGCCCGAAGTGGATTGCGCGGTGGACTGCGTGGGCTTCGAGGCGCATGGCCACGGCAGCAGCGGGTCGCGTGAGGAAGCGCCCGCAACGGTGCTCAATTCGCTGATGGACATCACGAAGCCGGCTGGCGCAATCGGCATTCCGGGACTGTATGTGACGGACGATCCGGGCGCCGTCGATGCCGCCGCGCGCAAGGGCAGCCTCAGCATCCGCTTCGGCCTCGGCTGGGCGAAGTCGCATTCGTTCCATACGGGGCAGACGCCCGTGATGAAGTACAACCGCAATCTGATGCAGGCAATTTTGTGGGACCGTTTGCCGATTGCGGATATCGTGAACGTGACGGTCGTGTCGCTGGATGATGCGCCCGATGGTTACCGTCAGTTCGATGGCGGCGCGCCGCGCAAGTTCGTGATCGATCCGCACGGGTTGCTGAAGGCCGCGTGACGCACGCGCATTCGCTTGCATTGCGCGGGTAGCAGGTCGAAATCTCCGTTGTCCCGGTGCTGGACGATGCCGCGCTTCTTTTTAAAGGAAGCGCGGCATTTTTTCGCACGACGTTCGCGCGATGACTTCAAAAGTCGTGACGAATCGAGAAAGTCGCACCTCTTTCGTGCGAGTGGTTCTGGTTCACCAGCGGGTTGGCCCTGAAACTCCATTCGTCGCCGGGCGAATCAGGTGTCAGGCCGTAATCAGGCGCACCCTGCACGTGGCCCGGCTGTGCGCCGTCGGGACGGGGCAGGCCCGGGTTGCCTTTCAACTGCCCAAAGCGCCGCGCGTACCCCGGCGCGATGCTGTAGTTGTCGTACAGGCCATAAGTCGGATTGCCCATGTGCAACGGGCTTGCTACGACATAGCGGTGCAGATGCCGTTGCGGCGGATACGCACTCGACGGAATCGGCGGATACGAGTAGAACAGGATCGACGGCGGTTGTCCGATGGGCAACGCGCGCGCGTGATCGTTCGCGTATGCCGTGCAGCTGGACAGAGCCAATACCACGCCGGCAACCCAGCGAAATGGATTGCCATGCTTCGCGGACATGAGGCAATCAACGACAAAAGTAGTCACGTTACCGGTCGCCTAGGCCCGGCAGGCTTCTTACGGGCCACATACTACATTTTAGTGCTTTCCGGCTTCTGCTTCTGATCGACTTGCGCCACGCGTCGATGCTGTCTCAGCTTGACGCGGATGCGTCGCCTGCGACGTGCAGATACGCGCCGCGGATTACCGGGACGACGGGAACCGCCATTGCCCTGTGCGGCAATTGTGCGCCTGCACAAGCGTCGAAATGAATGACCTTGTGCGCACCCCCTACAAAAGAGTGGGCGATTTGTGCACCGCAAGTGCGTATCTTTACATGCGCAGTATTGATCCCCGCTGCTGTATCTTCGATCGGAGCGCCGATCAAACAACCCAACCCGTTTAAGCTTCGCTCGCGCGGACGCTTCGCAAAAACATTGCGGTTCACCTTGCGACAAATGCGGATTGCTAAAAAAACGTCTGAACGGACAGAATAAGAAGTGGAGAGAGACATGAGCGGCAAATATTCGAACACGTTGGTGCATCGGTTTCTGCATTGGGAGCAGGCGCAACCGGACGCGATCTATCTGACGGAAAGCACACCTGATGGAACGGTCGTCGACTACACGTGGCGAGAAGTGGGCGATCAGGCGAGGCGCGCGGCGGCATGGCTGCAGGCGCAGGCACTGCCGCCGCGCAGCGCGATTTCGATCATCGGAAAGAACAGCGCCCACTGGATCATCGCCGATCTGGCGATCTGGCTCGCGGGCCATGTCTCGGTGCCGCTCCTTCCGGGCACGAGCGCGGAGATGGCGCGTTACGTGCTGCAACACTGCGACGTGCGCATGATCCTCGTCGGCAAGCTCGACGACATGGCGGAAGGCTGGAGCGCGCTGCGCGGCGTGATGCAGGCGCACGCACCCCTCGTCGCCCTGCCGATGTCGCCGCCGTTGCCCGACGCCATCCAGTGGCAGACGATCGTCGCCCAGCATGAACCCTTGCGCGAGGTCCACCTGCCGCAGCCCGGCGAGTTGGCCACGATCATCTATACATCGGGCAGCACAGGCCAGCCGAAGGGCGTGATGCACAGCTTCGGCGCGATCTACGCATACGCGATCGAAAGCGGCAAATTCAGCGGCTTCGGCACGGGCGACCGCGTGCTGTCGTATCTGCCGCTCGCGCATACGGCGGAGCGTTCGTTTGTCGAGTCCAATTCGCTCTGCTACGGATTTCGCGTATTTTTCAACGATAGTCTTGCGACCTTCCCGCAAGACCTGCTGCGCGCCCGCCCCACAGTGTTCATCTCGATGCCGCGGCTGTGGACCCGGTTCTATCGGAGCGTGATGGACCGGCTGCCCGCAAGCCAGCAGGCGTTGATCCACGAGTTTTCGCCTGAAGGCGCGGCGCTCAGGAAAAAGATCCTGACGATGCTTGGGCTCGATACGACGCGCATGGCGTTCACGGGCTCCGCGCCGCTGCCCGCGGAAATCACCGACTGGTACCGCGCGCTGGGCCTCGAACTGCTCGACGTGTACGGCATGACGGAGAACTTCTCGTACTCGCATTACAGCAGGCCTGGGCAGGTGCGGCTCGGGTATTCCGGCCAGGCAATGCCGGGCGTCGAATGCCGGATCGCGGAGAACGGGGAAATCCTCGTGAAGTCGCCGACGATGATGCTCGGCTACTACAGGCAGCCGGAGCTGACGGCGCAGAGCACGACGGAGGACGGCTTCTTCCGGACGGGCGATTGCGGCGAACTCGACGAACTGGGCCGGCTGAAGATCACGGGCCGGGTCAAGGAAATGTTCAAGACGAGCAAGGGCAAATACGTTACGCCGTCTCCGATCGAAAACCTGATGAACCATCCGAAGATGGAGTCGGTGTGCGTGACGGGGGCGGGCTATCCACAGCCGTTTGCGTTGCTGCTGCTGTCGGCCGCCGCGCGCGCCGAGATGCAGGACATGCGTGGCCGCGAAACGCTGCGCACGGAGATGAAGGAATTGCTCGATAGCGTGAACGCCCAATTGGACAAACACGAGAAGCTGGCGTTCGTCGTGCTGGTGAAGGAACCGTGGACGGCCGACAACGGCTGCCTGACGCCGACGATGAAGATGAGGCGCAGGGTCATCGAAGAGCGTTATATGCCACTTGCAACGGAATGGGCTGAACGCGCGGAAGCCGTCATCTTCGAGGACGAGTAACCACTACGGAGCGGACCGTCGTTGGTCCGCTCCACGCCGCGCGCGCGGCATGCAACGCGAAACCCGATCGCCTGTTCAGGCGGTGTCGTGCCGGCCGGCGCGGCGCCGCGCCGCGTGAGCGGCCCATACCTTGGAAGCGCCTTGCAGGCATATCCGTGCTTGAGCGATGGAAGGAGGCTGCGACGCACATCGCATTCCACATTCGATCGATGCCGCGCGTCGCAGAGCTTTGTCATCACCATAAAAAGGAACGCTCATGCTTCCAAAGACGGACCCTTCATTGCCGCCATCCAGGTATCTGCTGATGCTCGAGGCGCGCGCGATCTACGAACTCGGCGTGTTCTACGCGATGGCGCCGCTTCTGCGGCTTGCTCCTGCCGGCGACGGTCATCCTGTCCTCGTGCTGCCCGGATTCGGCGCGAGCGACATTTCGACAGCGCCGTTGCGCATGTTTCTGCGCGGGCTCGGCTACCGCGCGCATGGCTGGCGGCTCGGCATGAACCTGGGGCCTCGCGCCGACGTCGACGAGAAGATGCACAAGCGCCTTGAATGGCTGCACGAGCACTACGGGTGCAAGGTCAGCCTGATCGGCTGGAGTCTCGGCGGTGTTTTTGCGCGCGAGATGGCCCGTCAGTCCC
Source organism: Paraburkholderia sp. LEh10 (assembly GCF_017814945.1). Taxonomy (GTDB): domain Bacteria; phylum Pseudomonadota; class Gammaproteobacteria; order Burkholderiales; family Burkholderiaceae; genus Paraburkholderia. The sequence continues at coordinate 66,864 of NZ_JAGIPX010000019.1, read as the reverse complement.
CGGAACTCGTGCGCTGCGTGATCACTATGGGCAGTCCCTTTGCCGGCGAACCGAGGGCGAATCACGGCTGGCGCCTCTACGAGACGCTGAGCGGCCGGAAGGCGGACGACTGGCCGGATCGGGAGCGCATGAAGCAGCCGCCGCCGATGCCGAGCACGGCCATCTACAGCCGCTCGGATGGTGTCGTTGCCTGGCAAGGGTGTCTCGAGCAGGTGAGCCCGAGTTCGGAAAACATCGAAGTGGAAAGCAGTCATTGTGGCTTCGGACATCATCCCGCCGTGCTTTACGCGATCGCGGACAGGCTGTCGCAGCCGGAGGGCCACTGGAAGCCATTTAACCGCGAGACAGGCTTGAGGCGGGCGATTTATCGTGAAGCAAGCCAACAGGAGAGTGTCGGGACATAGCGGGGCGTACCGCTTCCCGTTTTTGCCCGGCTTTGTGCGCAGCTTTGGAAAGAAGAAAACTTAAATACACGGAGAGATACCAATGGACCATTTGAGCAGCGTGGACGCTTCCTATCTGCATCTGGAAACGCCTGAGACACCGACCCATATCGGCAGTCTCATGCTTTTTGAACTTCCGGACGGTTACACAGGGGACTTTTACGAGGACGTGAAAGCGGTGCTTGCGAAGCGCCTGCATCTGTGCAGCCTGTTCCACCGCAAGCTGGCACAGATGCCATTCGAACTGGCCGATCCCATCTGGGTTGAAGACGACGATGTCGATCTCGATTATCACGTGCGCAGTCACACCCTTCGCAAACCCGGGACGATGGCGCAACTCGAACAGGTCGTGGCGCGGCTGCATTCGTCGCTGCTCGATCGAAGCCGTCCGTTGTGGGAAGTCTATGTGATCGATGGCCTCGAAAACGGGCAGATCGCGTACTACACGAAAGTGCATCACAGCACGATCGATGGCAAGGCGGCCGTCGAGATGGGCAAGGTTCTTTACGATATCTCGCCCGAGATTCGCGAAGTCCGGCCGCCGCGGCGCACGCGCCGCAATCATTCGTATCAGCTCGGCGTCGTCGAGCTTCTGCAGGCAGCCTTTTCCAATACCGGCAAGCTCTACAGCGAGATCGTCGCAATGTGGCCGACGGCCATCAAGGCAGTGGGCATGGCGAGCAGTACCGTGGTCACACGCAAGTTGACGCAACGGGGGCGCGGTCTCGGCCTCGCGCCGAAGACCATTTTCAACACGTCGATCACCAACCAGCGCTCGTTCAGCACCCTGTCGCTGCCGTTCGACGACGTCAAGGCGCTCAGCAAGCGAGTCGGCGGCACGGTGAACACGCTCGTGATGGCGATGTGCAGCGGCGCATTGCGGCGGTTTCTGCAGGAACGCAACCTGCTGCCTGACACGTCGCTGATCGCGATGGTGCCTGTCAGCTTGCGCGGCGAAGACGACGCGTCGATGAACAATCAGGTGTCGGCTGTCCGCGTGGATCTCGCAACCGATATCCCGGACCTGTCCGAGCGCTTCAAGGCAATCCACGCGTCGTCCGAATCCGCGAAGGCCGTGGTCCGCGAACTGAAGCCCGTGCTGGGGGCGCAGATTCCCGTCTTCGGCGCGCCATGGCTGCTCTCGGGCATTGCAACGCTGTTCGGCCGGTCCGGTTTGCCGAGCCGTATGCCCGCCGTCGCCAACGTGTTGATCTCCAACGTGCCCGGTTTGCCGAGGCCGCTTTACATGGCGGGCGCACGGATGGTGCATTACTACCCCGTGGCGGTTCCGTATCACAGTCTCGCCGTGAACATCACTGTGCAGAGCTACGCGGGGTCGATGGAATTCGGCATTACCGCCTGCCGGCATGTCTTGTCCCAGGAAGAGTGCCAGGAACTGATCGGGCATCTGGTGGCTGAACTCGAAGCTATCCGGCAACTTGAAGATGTCCAGACCGACATGGTGCAGGCACAGGTGAGCGTTGCGGATCAACCGTCGATGCAGGTCGCCGAGACGACAGCCGATGAAGACGTGCCCGGAAGCAATCTCGATGTGCGGCGCGCGCCCGCTTCAAAGCGATCGGCTCGCAAGCCGGATGCTGACACGCGGCAGGCAAGCGAAGCATAGCGGCACGGTGTCCCGGCAATTCGTCAGGAATTGCCGACGCCCCATGCATGTCGACATGCATGGGGCGTTTGTATTTCAACGGAATCAGGCGGATTGTGCGGAGTCAGCCGAGTCGGCTGCGCGAATCGCCGATTTCAATGCGGCGTCCAGTTGATTGTCTGCCGTCTCCATGACCTGCATGGCGGCGCTTTGCATCGAATCGCAGGCATTCGCCGTCGCATCGACGACGGATTTGACGGGGCCGCCGGCGGAGCCCAGCGTGGTCCGGGCCCTGACGGCGATCTGGTCGAACTGCTTCTTCAGGTCTTGTGAGCGCTCCTTCAGATGCGCCCTCGCGACGCCAGACAACTCCGCTTGCGTGTGCAGCACGATCTCCTTTACCTGACGGCCGTACGCCACCGACTTTGCAGTGCTCGGTTGAACGAGGCGCGTTGGAATGGAGAAGAACTCCTGCATGCTGTTAGCTTCAAGCGCTCGCCTTGCCGCGTTCATGTTCTCGGCATTATGAGTCTTGAGCACTTGCCAGTTCAATTCGACCAATCCTCCAATGCCTTCGAACGTTTTTTCCGTCAGCGTCAGCAGGCCTTTCAGGCCGGATTTTTGAAAGGCAGAGATTTGTGTGGGAATCAGATTCAAGATGCGCTCCAGTGGTGGTTTGAGAACAACGGTGAAAATCAGGTGATTCCTTGTCGGCTTGCGGCGTAGACGCGCTGCTCGCGAGTCCACACGCTTTCGTCGATTGCTAGACGAAAGCCAGGATGCGACATGCTATTCATCGGGTCCGTGCCTCGTCGCGCACTGACGCGATAGCTGATGCATTAGGTTTCGCTGCACAGGAACGAGCCGCCGCACGTCACGCGCGCAGGCATAGGCCGTCGGACCCTTGATCTGTTCTATGCGCGGCTGCGGCGACGCGCAGCGGGCGGCAGCGCCGACCTGTCGTACAGGGTTGGCCAGGTCGTCGCGATTGCGCCGCCCCCGGCTTTCATTGGAAATTGAGGGTAACAAAGCGAACTGACGCTCATGCCCCCTCGAAAGAAGGGGGCATGTGACTCGACGGCATCTATCGATATGTTGTAGTACACCCCATCGCACGCGCGTTGACGGTGACGCTGCCATCGATGCCATGTCAACGATATGCGCTTCGTACGATGTGCCCCCGCGCAGCCGCTTCAAGGATCAACGGGATGAAGATGCGCGCGCCATGAAGCACACGCTTCAGGCATGTTCAATCGTTATAAGTGCTTTCCCGGACGAAGCCGCCCGCATCGTTGAACAGCATGTCGACGTGGCCATGCGTGTTTATCGTGAGAGTCGTGAGCGCCGGCGTTGCTTGCGAGAGGCGCATCGGTACGACGCCTCACCCCATTTTGTGCGCCTCGCATGATCCCCCTCACAACGAGGGGGAAGCGACGTCCCGCAAAGATGATTAACTTTGGCCCAACGTCGCAGCTTGCGCGTGCGGCCGAAGTGCGACGCATAAAAACACGGGATGAGGCGCAAGGGAACGGAGCGCGTTTGCCGCGCAGCGAGCTTCGATCACGGCGCAGCCTGGGCTTTCCGAACTCACCCGATTCGAGACATCAAAGGAACAAGCATGACTGCGCAGAACCAGGTCCGTGACGGCATGGCCGTCATCGCGCATGACAATCCCGGCCATCGCGCCCGGCCCCGCAAAAATAGCGGCGCGACGGCAGCCGGCCATGCGTTCGCTGAACCAGGCGCGCGCCGCATCGGTCACGCGCTGATCGAAGGCAAATGGCGTGGTGCGACGCGGATCGCCACGCCGATGCGCACCGGCGGCGGCGATAGCGCGACGTCGCTGTTCGCCGTGCTGTGAAGGGGAGACCGGCATGTCCCAGATACTCTCCCGGCGCGACCTGAATTTTCTGCTTTACGAATGGCTGGAGGTCGAGTCGCTGACGAGTGTTCCCCGTTACGCGGATCACTCGCGCGAAACCTTCGATGCCGCGCTCGATACCTGCGAGAAGATCGCGACCGATCTCTTCGCGACCCACAACAAAAAGAGCGATCAGCACGAACCGCACTTCGACGGGGAGACGGTTCACATCATTCCCGAGGTCAAGACAGCACTCGATGCGTTCTGCGCTGCCGGCCTGATGGCGGCCGGGCAGGATTACGAGTTCGGCGGCATGCAATTGCCGCTGGTGGTCGAGAAGGCGGGCTTTGCCTACTTCATGGGGGCGAACATCGGTACGGCGGGGTATGCGTTTCTGACCATCGGCAACGCCAATCTGCTGCTCGCACATGGCACGCTCGCGCAGATCGACGCATTCGTGCGTCCCGAAATGGACGGCAGGTTCTTTGGAACGATGTGCCTGTCCGAGCCGCAGGCGGGCTCGTCGCTGTCGGACATCGCCACGCGAGCCGAGTACGAAGGCGAATCACCGCTTGGCGAGCAATACCGGCTGCGCGGCAACAAGATGTGGATCTCGGGCGGCGAGCATGAGCTAGCCGGGAACATCGTGCATCTCGTGCTCGCAAAAATTCCTGGGCCAGACGGCAAGCTCACGCCAGGCACCAAGGGGATTTCGCTGTTCATCGTGCCGAAGTACCTCGTCAACGAAGACGGCTCGCGCGGCGAGCACAACGACGTGGTGCTCGCCGGCCTGAACCACAAGATGGGATACCGCGGCACGACCAACTGCCTGCTGAATTTCGGCGAGGGCACGAAGTACCGGCCGCGCGGCCGTGCCGGCGCGATCGGCTATCTGGTTGGTGAACCGGGGCAGGGACTCGCGCGCATGTTCCACATGATGAACGAGGCGCGCATCGGCGTCGGGCTTGGCGCGGCCGCGCTCGGCTACACCGGCTATCTGCACGCGCTCGACTATGCGCGCAGCCGTCCGCAGGGGCGCCTCGCTGGTCCCGGCGGCAAGGACCCGGCGAGTCCTCAGGTGAAGCTCGTCGAGCATGCCGATATCCGCCGCATGCTGCTCGCGCAAAAGAGCTATGCGGAAGGCGCGCTGGCGCTCAATCTGTATTGCGCGAAGCTCGTCGACGAACAACGCGCGGCCGAAGCGGACGGCGACCGCGCTGCTCATGAACGCCTGACGCTGCTGCTCGATATCCTGACGCCGATCGCGAAGAGCTGGCCGTCGCAATGGTGCCTCGAAGGCAACAGCCTCGCGATCCAGGTGCATGGCGGCTACGGCTACACCCGCGAGTACAACGTCGAGCAGTTCTATCGCGACAACCGCCTCAATCCGATTCATGAAGGCGCACACGCCATCCACGGGCTGGATCTGCTGGGCCGCAAGGTGACGATGAAAGACGGCGCGGCATGCTCGCTTCTGATCGACAGGATGCAGGCGAGTATCGCGCGTGCGTCGGCGACGAACGACGGCAAGCTCGTGAACTACGCGAGGTCGTTGAATGAAGCGGTGATCCGGCTCGCACACGTGACGCGCGTGCTACGGGCGACGGCCGACCCGGCTCTGACGCTCGCCAATGCATCGGTTTATCTGGAGGCGTTCGGCCATGTCGTGATGGCCTGGACCTGGCTCGAACAGGCGCGCGTCGCACAGCGCGCGCTCGACGCAGGTGCTGTCCCGGACGACGCGTTCTATCGCGGCAAGCTGGCGGCCGCCGCCTATTTTTTCCGCTGGGAATTGCCGCGCGTATCAGCCCAGTTCGATTTGCTTGCGAGCCTGGACAGGACCACGCTCGACATGCAGGACGCGTGGTTCTGACGCGCGCCCGGCGCGTTCCTGAATACAACTGAAAGGAGCTGAACAACCAATGCGTACCGTACAGAAGCTCTTCGACCTGAATGGAAAAACGGCCCTCGTGACGGGAGGCTCTCGCGGCCTGGGCTTGCAAATCGCCGAAGCGCTCGGCGAACAGGGTGCGCGCGTGATGCTGTCGGCGCGCAAACGCGACGAACTGGATGCCGCGAAGGCGCATCTGCGTGCGCACGGGATCGAGGCGGACTGGATCGCCGCCGACGCCGCGCGCGACGAAGACATAGCACGTCTCGCGGACGAGACGCTTGCGCGCTTCGGGCACGTGGATATTCTCGTGAACAACGCGGGTGCGGTTTGGGGCGCACCGGCTGAAGACTACCCGGTCGCGGCCTGGGACAAGGTGATGAACCTGAACATTCGCGGGCTCTTTTTGTTGACGCAGCGGATCGGCAAGCACTCGATGATTCCGCGCCGCTATGGCCGCATCGTCAACGTTGCATCGATCACGGGGCTCGCGGGCAATGTGCCGGGCACGATGGAGACGATTGCCTACAACACGTCCAAAGGCGCTGTGGTGAACTTCACGCGCACGCTAGCAGCCGAATGGGGCGAGCACGGGATCACCGTGAACGCGCTTGCGCCCGGCTTCTTTCCGTCGAAGATGACTCAGGCTTCGCTGGACGAGTGGGGCGTCGAGAACATGTGCGCACGTATGCCGCTGCGGCGCCTGGGTGACGACGAGGACCTGAAAGGCGCGGCGCTGTTGTTCGCGAGCGATGCGGGCAAGCACATCACGGGGCAGATCCTCGCGGTGGATGGCGGCGTGAGTGCCGTCGCGTGATGTTCCAGGCCTGCCTGCTTCAGTTGCGAAAAATCATGCGCGGAGCTTCGTGGTATCGCAGCGTGTCCGGCAAAGGCTTCTTCCTGATGATGTGGCTATGTGCGATATGGTCCGCCCGAGCCTGGCTCGACCAGAACTGGAAGCCCGGCCACATCGACGCATTGAATTGATTCATTGGATTACATCGTCCTGACAAATACAGTCAGGTATGCAAAATAAAAGGCAAAACATGCGACGCATCCCTAATCTCGTTCAAGTCTCGTTGCCGCTCGGTCTCGCGGCGCTATTCACCATCGGTTTGCCTGCTGTGTGCGCACAGGCAACAGGCATGGCGCCGGCGCAGGTCCACGCCTTGCCCCCGGGGCCTGATACCGAGGTCGGAATCACAGAGGCATACGCTCGGCTGGTTGCGCGCGACGCCTGGTTCTGGGCGTGGCCGATGGTCAACCTCTACAACCGGCGTCTGGCATTTCAGCGGGCGCCCGAGCCGGGTCTGTTCGGCGGGGTCATTCCGTTTGCGCCGCTGAACAGGTTGTCCATGTTGAGCGATTACATCGAACCGGGCCAACGCTGGGTAGCGTGTCCGAGCCAGGATATCGTGTACGGCGCGAGCATCCTGTCGCTCGATGCGGGCCCGGTCGTGATCCAGGTGCCGGACTTCGGCAAGCGCCTTTGGGTCTATCAGCTGACGGACATCCGGACCGACAGTTTCGGCCGCCTCGGTGCGATGTACGGCACCAAGCCGGGCTTCTACATGGTCGTGGGGCGGGACTGGAAAGGCGAGATTCCGAAGGGCATTGCCGGGGTGTTCCGCGCCAGTTCCGAGACGGCAATGGTCATACCTCGCGTCTTTCAGGAGGACACGCCGGAAGACAAGGCGGCGATCCAGTCGATGATCGCGAGCATCGACGTCTATCCGCTCACCGAATACGACGGCAAGATGAAGCGGCATGACTGGCGCACGCTGCGCAAGTTTCCGCAGCCGTCGCGGGCGAGCGACGGCGAATCACGCTGGGTGCGCCCCGCGACGTTTTTCGACCAGTTGCCGACCGTGTTGGCCGAAGCGCCGCCGAACCCGGGAGAGCAGGCGCGCTACGCTCAGACTCTGGCCGTAATCGACGCCGCAAGTAAAGATCCCGCATTGAAGAAGGCGATGATCGACGAAGCGGAGAAGGCGGACAAGGAACTGGTCGACCCGCTGCTTCAGTTCCGCAACTGGGGCGTGCGGCTGCCGTACTACTGGACCACCGTCAACAATGGTGCGCGATTTGGCACTGACTACTTCACGCGCACGGCCGTGGCGAGATCGAACATCATGGTCAACGCGCCGAACGAAACGAAGTACTACTACCAGGACCTGGACGCATCCGGCGCGCGATTGAGCGGCGACAACGCCTACGTGATCACGTTCGAAAAAGGACAGCTGCCGCCGACGCGTGCATTCTGGTCGCTCACGTTGTACGACGAGCATCATTTCTTCGTGCCGAATCCGCTGAATCGCTATTCGCTTGGCACCAGAAACAAGGGAATGAAATACGGCAGCGACGGTTCGCTGACGCTCTACGTGCAGGCCGAGTCGCCGGGCGCGGACAAGGAAGCCAACTGGTTGCCTGCGCCGAAGGGTGCGCAATTCTCGCTGATGCTGCGCAACTACTGGCCCGACGATGGCGTCGTGCAACGTGCATGGACGCCGCCGGGCGTAGTCACGGCAAAATGACGACAGGGCGCGATGCGGTGAGCTAGCGCAATGCGCTACTCGATCAGATCCCGCTTGCGCGCCCAGATCATCGCATCGTAGCGGCTCGATACGCCGAGCTTCGCAAAGATATTGCGCAGGTTCCACTTGACCGTCTCGAGCGTGATGTTGAGTGCAAGCGCAATGCGCTTGTTCGACATCGCCTGGGCGACGAGCGCGAGTATTTCCACTTCGCGCTGTGTCAGGACGGGCTGCATCTTCGAATCGCCGTGTCCGCGTCGCGCGCCAGTGGAGCCATCGTGGGCCGTGGCGTCGGGAAACTTGTCGAGCAGTTCCATCGCATACGTCAGCGTGGCGCCCTCGAATTTCTTCTCGCGCACCATGCTGGCGATCAGCTTCCCGGCGGGCGCCCCTTCGTCGACGAAAGTACGCACGATACCAAACCGCTGCGCTGCATCGACGGCTCGCACGAGGCAGACGTGCGCGTCATCCGTGCGTTTGCGGTCGGCATGGATGATGGCGGATTGCAGGTCCACCAGCGCCGCGAACCTGCCGCGGCAGAACGCTTCGGCATGGTTGCGCGAGACCTGTAGCGCCCGCAAGGCTTCGTCGGGATCTTCGTCGCGCAGAAGGCGCGCCTTCGCGAGCGCCGCGACGGCGGGAATCTCGGCCTTCCAGCCCGTTTCGGCGGGGTAGGCACGCGCGAGCTCCTCGACCGACGCCAGCGATTCTCTCGCACGTGTGCGATCGCCCTTGATCAGCAGTATCCGAACCTGCTCCGCCAGCATGTGGGCGACGGCGCGCACCTGGCGCATGCTGCGCAGGTGCGCCAATTGATGCTGCACGAACGACAGCGCCACGTCCGCGCCTTCCTGCAGCAGGTCGAGCCGCGCACGACACCGCGACGCGCGCACCAGCACGTCGGGCCCCGACGCCTGCAGGAGTCCGGGGCGATTGGCGATCGTTTCACGCGCGTCGTCGATGCGGTCGAGTTCGTAATAAGCGTCGGCAAGCACGCATGCGCAGATGTTCGCGCTGATCGAATGCCGGCCGACGGCCTGTAGGGAGCGCGTGAGCAACGCCGAACCTACGCGCTCCGCTTCGCGTATGTTGCCTTCGAGCAGCAACGCGGTGGCGCGCGTCGACTGTGCAACGAGCGCCATGTCGTTGTCTTCGTCGGCAGGCGGAATCGGATGGGTTTCGAACAGGCGCCGCGCGTCCGCATAGCGGCCCGCGGCACCATATGCGGCGCTCAGTTCAGCAACCAGCATGTACTGCAAAAAAGGATTTTCGACTGGCTCGTCGCGATGCGGCTCCAGCAAGTCGATCATGCGTTGCGTGTCGTCGTCCTGGAACGCGATCGCGGCATGGATCAACGGCACGCTGCGGGCAATCTCTGGATGCGCCGACAGCGCGCTCGTCTGCAGTTGCGCGAGCCATGCGCGGGCTTTCGCGGGCCGCGTGGTCAATGCGACGGCAAGGCAGGCGATGAAAAGCAGCCGTTGATGCTTGAACAGTGTCTCTTCCGGCAATCGTTCGAGCAGATGAAGCGTCGGGCTCAGGTACTCGAGATTCCACGTGGCGGGCGCCGCGCGCTCGATGACGGAGGCGGCGAAATCGACGTCCTCGCCGGCGCTTGCATGCCGCACCGCCTCCGCCAGCAGGCCATGATCGGCAAACCAGCGGCTCGCGCGCCGATGAAGCTCCTGCACGGCGGGAGGATCGCGGCGCGCCAGCCGCGTCGTGAGAAATTCGCCGAAGAGCGGATGGAAACGGAACCAGCTCAACCGGTCGTCGGAATCGACGCGGATGATGAGCAGATTCTCGACCTCCATGCGTTTGAGCAGATCGGCCGCATTTTCGTTGTGCGTGACGAACTGGGCGAGCGGCGCGCAAAAGCGCCGGAAGACCGACAGCGCTTCGGCGAATTCGGTCAGTTCGAGAGGCAGGTGCGCGATGACCTCTTCGCTCAGATAGGTCTGCAGGTCGCTCGAACGCCAGACGAGGTCGCGCAGCGCGGCCCGGGTTTCGGGCCGGTTCTTGAGCATGATGACGATCAGCTGGATGCACGACGGCCAGCCGCCCGTCAGTTCGTGGATCAGCGTCAGTTCGTCAGCATTGAGCTTGCCGGATCCAAGATTCTCATCGACGAACGCGCGCGTTTCCGCGAGATCGAACGGCAGCGCGGCGCTGTCCAGTTCCGCGACCTGGTCCATCATCCGCAGCCGGCTCAGACTCAGCGGCGGCGCGACGCGCGACGCGATCACGAGATGCAGGTTGCCCGGTCCGTGGTCGAGCAGCGCCTGCATGAACTTGTGCGCGAGCGGCGCTTCGACGTGGTGATAGTCGTCGATCATCAGGTACACGTCTTTCGGCAGATCGATGGCGGCCTCGACGATGGCGGCGATCGACGCATCCATGGCCGCCGCGCTCGCTTCTTCGAGTGGCAGGTCCATCTCGACGGGTATCCCGCCGCGCTGCATCGCCGCAAAGAGCGCGGAGCAGAAGTCGATGTAGCCCTTGTCGTCGGCCGTAAGCGACAGCCATGCCACTTCCGCGCCTGCTTTCAGGCAGGCCTGACGCCATTGCGCGAGCAAGGTGGTTTTGCCGTAACCGGCGCTGCCCGTGACGAGCGCGAGCCGGCACTGGTTCATGCGTTGCAGTTGCGCGAGCAGCTCGGCGCGCGCGACGTGCTTGGCGCCAATGCGTGGCGGCGAGAACCGGGTCGAAACCAGATGTTTGGTGAAAGGGGTAGTCAAGAGCTCACACAGTCGATGCAATGCGCCGACCCGCCTTTTGATCGCGCGGTCCGCCGCATTCGCGCCCCCTCAGAACGAGGGGTGATAAATAGGGATACTGAACCTAACTTATCACAACTGTAACGTCAAGAATGAATGTTGTGATTATTGGGAGGGGCGATGAGCTATACGAAAACTTTGGTGGATTCAGTCGCTTGGCTGACGATGGATCGTCCATCTGCAATGAACAGTCTGAATCGCGAGATGGCGACGGGCCTGACCGCACAACTGAATGCATGGCGCCATGACGAGGCCGTGCGGGTCGTCGTGCTGACGGGCAACGGCCGCGCGTTCTGCGCGGGCGCGGACTTGATCGAGGCGGCAGAACCGCCGCACCCCGACAAGCGTGAATTTCTCGACCTGATCGTCGAATTCTTCGACACGCTGCGCGCCTTTCCGAAGCCGGTGATCGCAGCCGTCAACGGGCTCGCGCTGGCAGGCGGCCTCGAAGTGGTGCTTGCATCCGACCTGGTGCTGGCCGCCGAGTCCGCTCGCCTCGGCGATGCGCACTCGAACTTCGGCGCTTTCCCTGGCGCGGGCGGTGCTGCAATCCTGCCGCGCAAGGTGCCCGCGAACGTCGCACGCTATCTGCTGTTCACAGGCGACGCAATGAGCGCCGCGGAATTGAAGGGTTACGGCCTCGTCAACGAAGTGCTCGCCGACGCCGAACTGAAGCCGCGTGCTCAGGCGCTTGCCGAGCGCCTCGCGAAGAAGAGCCCGCTCGTGCTCGCGCGCATGAAACGCGTGGCGAACGAAGCAGCCGACAAGTCAGCCGCCGATGCGCTGCGCCATGAGTTGCTCGAGTTGCGCAATCACCAGCGTTCATATGACATCCAGGAAGGACTGCGCGCGTTTGCCGAAAAGCGCGAGCCTCAGTTCAAAGGCTGCTGACACCTATACCAACATCACGTGAAAAACATGGAAAACATCTACATCGTGGGCGTCGGCATGACGCCGTTCGGGCGTCATCTCGACAAGTCGGTCAAGCAGTTGACAGCATGGGCCGTCGAAGACGCGCTGAAGGATTCCGGTTGCGACCGTAGCTGGGTCGAAGCCGCTTACTTCGGCAACACGACGCAAGGCCACATGCAGGGCCAGCACATGATCCGCGGGCAGGTCGCGCTGCTTCCGCTCGGCTTCGGCGGCATTCCGATTCACAACATCGAAAGCGCGTGCGCGTCGGCGAGCAGCGCGTTCCATCTCGCCGTCACGCAGCTGCGCGCGGGCATGGCCGACGTGGTGCTGGCCGTGGGCGCCGAGAAGATGTACTCGCATGACAAGCCGCGCATGTTCTCCGTGTTCGATTCGGCGTGGGATGTCGAGACAGCGGAAGCGAACGCGGCGCAGATGGTCGAGTTGGGCAAGGGCGTCGCCGTGCCGCCGGGCACGACGTCCGACAAGCCGTATAGCGTGTTCATGGATGTCTACGCGGGCATCGGACGCCAGTTGATGGCGAAGCATGGCATCACGCAACGGCAGTTCGCGGCGGTGTCGTCGAAGAATCACGGTCATTCGGTGCATAACGAGCGCTCGCAATACCGCATGGCCATGTCGGTCGAAGAGATCATGGCGGCGCCGCCGATCACCTACCCGCTGACCTTGCCGATGTGCTCGCCGATTTCCGATGGCGCTGCTGCGGCGATTCTGTGCACGGAGTCGGCGCTCAAGCGCTACGGCTTCAACCGCAGCCGCGCGATACGCGTGCTCGCGACGGTCGTGCGCTCGGCATCGCAGCGTGCCGGCGACGATCTGGCAAACCACATCACGGTCCATGCCGCAAAGCTCGCGTATGAGGAAGCCGGCATCGGCCCCGAGGATATCCACGTCGCCGAACTGCACGATGCATCGGCGATCGGCGAGATCGCGCTGTGCGAAAACCTGGGGCTTTGCAAGCCGGGCGAAAGCGGCGTGATGGCTGAGCGAGGCGAGAGCGCGCTCGGCGGGCGTCTGCCGATCAACCCCTCGGGCGGTCTCGAATCGAAGGGGCATCCGATCGGCGCGACGGGTCTCGGGCAAATCTTCGAACTGGTCCAGCAACTGCGCGGCGAATGCGGCCCGCGTCAGGTGGAGGGCGCGCTCTTCGCCATTCAGGGCAACGGCGGCGGCCTGTGGGGGGTCGAGGAAAGCATCGACCATATCGGCATCTTCGGCCGCGCGTAAAACAATTGGATCAAAGGAAAAGAACATGCCGTATCAAATGCCCACCGAAGAACAGAACCTGGCTGTCGAAAGCTTTCGCAAGTTCCTGCAGGCGGAAGTCAAACCCGTGGCGAGGGAATATCGCGACCGCTTCATTCCGAAGGAAAAGATGCGCGAATTGACGCAGCGCATCGCCGAGTTCGGCCTGCCGGGCTGCACCATCCCCGTCGAGTACGGCGGCATGGGCTGGACGTTCACCACGCAGGGCATGTTGTTCGAGGAACTGGTGGCCTGTTCGTGCGACGTCGCGCTGTGCGTGATGCTCAACATGGGTCTTGCGATGATGCTGACCAAGGCCAGCCCCGAATTGCGCGAAAAGTACATGCCTCATGTCCTCGCCGGCAAGCTTTTCGGCTCGATCGGAATCAGCGAGCCCGACGTCGGCTCCAACGTGGCCGAACTGAAGACGCGCGCCGTGCGCGATGGCGATCACTTCATCATCAATGGCGAGAAGACGTGGATCACCAACGGCGTCTATTCCGATGTGTTGATCTGCACGGTGCGCACGGACAAGGGCCTTTCGCATATTCTCATCGACCGCAACGAGCACGGCTACGAGTCTCGTAATATCGACAAGATCGCGCTCAGTTCGCAGTCGACCGCGCAGATTTTCATCACCGATGCACGCGTGCCCGCCGCCAACCTGATCGGCGAGGACGGCGATGGTTTGCGCAATACGATGAAGGTGTTCGAGAATGCACGCGCGCACGTCGGCACGCTGTCCGTCGGCATCATGCGCGCGGCGCTGGAGGAATCGATCGCATACGCGAAGGAGCGCAAGCAGTTCGGCAAGGTGCTCGCTGCGCATCAGTTGATTGCCGCGAAAATCGCCAATATGGCGATCATGGTCGATGCGTCGCGTCTGATGTGTCAGCGCGTGTTCGGGCTGATCGACGCCGGTGTGCGTTGCGACATGGAATCGTCGATGGCGAAGGCGTTTGCGACGGAGGCGGCCGTCAAGGTGTGCCGCGACGCGGTGCAGTTGCACGGCGGCAATGGCATTACGAAGGAGTTCAATGTCGAGCGTCTGTTGCGGGAAGCGATCATTATCCCGATCCCGGATGGCACGACCGAGATCCAGCAACTGATCATCTCGCGCGCGCTCACAGATGTTGCAGCTTTTGTCTGAATCGGCGATCAAAACAACTGAAGAAGGAGAACGTATGGCGCGCAAAGTCGTCGTCGCAGGGGTGGGCATGGTGCCATTCAAAAAGCCTGGCGCCAGCGAAACCTATGACCTGATGGGCGCGCACGCCGCGCGACTCGCGCTGGCCGATGCCCGCGTCAACTATCAGGATATCCAGCAAGCGTATGCGTGCTTCGTCTATGGGGACTCGACGGCCGGGCAGCGCAAGCTTTATCAGGTCGGCATGACGGGTCTGCCGATCATCAACGTCAACAACAACTGCTCGACGGGCTCGACAGGGCTGTATCTCGCCCGTCAGGCAATCGAGGCGGGCGCGCTCGACATTGCGCTCGTGGTGGGGTTCGAGCAGATGAATCCCGGCGCGCTCGGCGACCACTTCACCGACCGTCCGTCACCTTCTGAGCGCTTTCTCAAGCAATGCAGCCGACTCGGTGTGCCGTCCGAGGTTGCGCCCGCGTTGCGCATTTTCGGCGGAGCGGGCATGGAGCACATGAAGCGCTTCGGCACCCCGCTCGAAAGTTTCGCGAAGATCCGCGCAAAGGCCAGCCGGCACGCGGCCAACAATCCGCTTGCGGTGTTCCGCAAGGTCGTGTCGGCTGAAGAGGTGATGGCCGATCAGGTGATGTGGCCCGGCGTGATGACGCGCCTGATGGCTTGCCCGCCGACCTGCGGCGCGGCGGCGGCCGTTCTTTGCAGCGAGGACTACGCGCGCCGTCACGGCCTCGATGCGCGTGTCTGGATTGCCGCGCAGGCGCTGACGACGGACGGCCCCGAGTCGCTCGAAGGCGACGACCTGCGCGACGTCGCCGGTTTCAGCATGTCGAGGAACGCGGCGCGTCAGGTTTATGAAAAGGCGGGCATCGGTGCCGAAGACGTGGACGTGGTCGAGCTGCACGACTGCTTCGCGCACAACGAACTGATCGTCTATGAAGCGCTCGGCCTGTGCCCGGAAGGCGGCGCCGCGAAATTCATCGACGACGGCGACAACACCTATGGCGGGCGATACGTCGTGAATCCGTCCGGCGGGCTGCTGTCGAAAGGGCATCCGCTCGGCGCAACTGGGCTTGCGCAGTGCACGGAACTGGTTCAGCAATTGCGCGGCAGCGCCGGCGAGCGGCAGGTCGATCGCGCGCGCATCGCGTTGCAGCACAATGTCGGCATCGGCGGTGCGTGCGTCGTCACGATGTACCGCAATTGACGGAGGTGTCGATGGACTTTCAACCCGACGCGGGACTCGATGTTTTCCGCGAGGAGGTGCGTGCGTTCCTGCGCGAGAATCTCCCCGCCGACCTGACAGGCAAGCCGGTGGGCAGCGTGCGCTCGATGCGGCCGGACCTCATGCGCTGGCAGAAGATTCTGAACCGAAAAGGCTGGAGCGCGCCGTACTGGGCGAAACAGGACGGCGGAACCGGCTGGACCGTGTTGCAGCGTCTCGTGTTCGACGAGGAGTGCGTCGCGGCAGGCGCGCCGACGCAAGACGGCTTCGCGCACAAGCTGCTTGGTCCTGTGTTGAATGCTTTCGCTTCCGACGAGCAAAAGGCGGCCCATGTACCGGCCATTCTGAATGGCGACCGGCTCTGGTGTCAGGGTTTCTCTGAGCCGGGCTCGGGATCGGACCTCGCATCGCTGCGCACGCGCGCCGAGCGCGACGGCGATTTTTATGTCGTCAATGGCCAGAAGATCTGGACCAGCTATGCGCACGAATCGGACTGGATCTTCCTGCTGGTACGCACCAATACGGAAGTGAAGAAGCAGGCCGGCATCAGCTTCCTGCTGGTCGACATGAAGACGCCGGGCATCACGGTGCGGCCGATCCGCAGCATCGACGACTGCCATCACCTGAACGAGACGTTCTTCGACAACGTTCGGGTGCCCGCCGCTAATCGCGTCGGTGCGGAAGGCGATGGCTGGGCGATCACGAAGTTTCTGCTCAACAACGAACACGCGAGCGCGGCGGACCTGCCGATTCTGCGCCGCTACCTGATCCAGTTGCGCAAGCTGGCGACGACGCAACGGATGGGCCGCGATCCGCTGATCGCACAGCCGGGATTCGCGCAGCGGCTCGCCCGCCTGGAGGCGGAGGTGAGCGCCGTCACGATGCTGGTCCATCGTGTTGCGGCGCTCGAGCAGGATCACAGCCACGCGGCGCATGCGATGGGCTCGATCCTGAAGGTGCGCGGCACGGAGCTTCAGCAGCGCATCAGCGAATTCCTCGTCGAGGCGCTCGGCGATTACGGCGCTGTTGCTTATCCGGAGCCGCACGATCCCTGCGACGGCGAACCATTACCGCTCCAGGGCGTGGGCCGGGGCATCGCCAACGAAATGTTCTTCCGTCGCGCATCGACGATCTATGGCGGCACGAGCGAGGTTCAGCGGGGGATCATCGCGAAGATGCTGTTTCAACTCTGAGCCGACAAGACGATTATGAATTTCAATCTCAACGCAGAGCAGCAATTGCTGCAGGACAGCGTGCGGCGTTTCGTCGACAAGGAATATGGCTTCGATACACGTACGGCGCTCATCAAGGCGCGCTCGACATCGAGTGCGCAGCATTGGCAGACGTTCGCCGAGAACGGGTGGCTCGCCGCTGCGCTGCCTGAGTCGTGCGGCGGCCTCGGCGGCACGCTGATCGACTCGGTGCTGATCGCCCACGAGTTCGGCCGCGCTCTGGTGGTGGAACCCTGGCTCGGCTGTGCGGTGCTCGCGGCGCAAACGCTGCTGGCGGCCGGCTCGCCTTCACAGCGGGAACGATGGCTACCACAACTCGCCGACGGCTCGCGCAAATTCGCGCTTGCCTACAGCGAGGCGCAGTCACGCGGCTTTCCCGAGCCAGTGGACTTGCGCGCACAGGTCACGTCGAACGGCTATGCGCTCAGCGGCACGAAGACACTGGTGATCGGCGGCGCAAACGCGGACAGCTTCATCGTGTCGGCGCTGACACCCGATGCGGACGGCATCACGCTGTT
Organism: Paraburkholderia sp. LEh10; assembly: GCF_017814945.1. Taxonomy (GTDB): domain Bacteria; phylum Pseudomonadota; class Gammaproteobacteria; order Burkholderiales; family Burkholderiaceae; genus Paraburkholderia. The sequence goes on along the minus strand of NZ_JAGIPX010000019.1, from coordinate 49,440 downwards.
CCTCGTGCATGCCGATGCGCCCGGGCTTTCGCGCCGCGTGCTGCCGCTGCACGACGGCAGCTTTGCCGCGGAACTGACCTTCGAGCGCGTACCGGTGACACGCGAAGCCATGCTGGGCGAGCCCGGCGAGGGGCTGGCCGCGTTGCGGCACGGGCTGGCGCAAGCGACGGCCGCGCTATGTGCCGAACTCGTCGGCGGGATGGAAAAGGCGATCGAACTGACGGCCGACTACCTGAAAGTGCGCAAGCAGTTCGGCGTGCCGATCGGCAGCTTCCAGGCGCTGCAACACCGTATCGCGGACATGGCCGCGGAAATGGAGGTTGCACGCTCGATGCTGTACGCGTTGCTCGCGTCGATCGAGAACGACGACGAGGCGGCGCGGCAGCATTGCGTGTCGCAGGCGAAGTCGCTCATCGGTCGTGCCGCGCGCTTCGTGTGCGCCCAGGCCATCCAGCTGCACGGCGGCATGGGCATGACGGAGGAATGCCAGGTCGGGCACTACTACAAGCGCGCAGTCGTGGCGGAGGTGCTGTTCGGCACGAGCGACGCGCATGACGCGGCGTGCGCGGCGCACCTGCAAAAAGAACTGCTTCAAAAGGAAAACCACGCATGAAGATTTTCGACAAGATCGCCGACTTGCAGCCGCTTGTCGGCGAGTCGATCGGCACCAGCGACTGGCTGTCGATCGATCAGCCGCGCGTCAATCAGTTCGCCGAGGCGACGGGCGATCACCAATGGATCCACGTCGACGTGGAGCGCGCGAAGCAAGGGCCGTTCGGCGGCACGATCGCGCACGGCTTCCTGACGTTGAGCCTGATGCCGGCGTTCTTCGCTACCGCCTTCCAGATCAAGGAAACGAAGAGCGGGCTGAACTACGGGCTCGACAAGGTGCGGTTCATTTCGCCTGTGCCGGTCGGCAGCCGTCTGCGCGCGCATTTCCGGCTGATGGAGTGGAGCGCTGTCGCCAATGGCGGCGCGCAGCTCAAGATCGAGATGACCGTCGAATGCGAAGGCGCAAACAGGCCGGCCTGCATCGCGGAAACGATCACAAGGCTCTTCCCCTGAGATTCTATTTACCGACAACAAAGAGGCTGGAGATCCAAGCATGAGTATTCGATTTGACGGGAAGGTCGCAATCGTGACAGGCGCGGGCGCGGGCCTTGGCCGCGCGCATGCGTTAGCGTTCGCCGGGCGGGGCGCGAAAGTCGTCGTCAATGATTTTGGCGGCTCGCGTGACGGCACGGGCGGTTCGTCGGCGGCTGCGCTCGCGGTGGTCGAGGAGATCCGGCAGGCGGGCGGCACGGCCATCGCCGACGGCGCGAACGTCGCCGATTACGAGCAGGTGCAGAGCATGGTCAAGCGTGCAGTAGCGGAGTTCGGGCGCGTCGACATTCTCGTGAACAACGCCGGCATTCTGCGCGACAAGAGCTTCGCCAAGCTGGAAATGGCCGATATCACGGCGGTGCTCGACGTGCACCTGATGGGCTCGATCAACTGTTCGAAGGCGGTGTGGGACATCATGCGCGAACAGGGCTATGGACGTATCGTGATGACGACATCGTCGTCGGGCATGTACGGCAACTTCGGGCAAGTGAACTACGGCGCGGCCAAGATGGCGGTGATCGGCCTGATGAACGCGCTGACGACGGAAGGCCGCAAGAGCAACATCCGGATCAACACGATTGCCCCCGTTGCCGCAACCCGAATGACGGCCGATATCCTGCCGCAAGCGCTGTTGGAGCGTATCCAGCCCGAGCGCGTGACGCCCGCCGTGCTGTTTCTCGCGAGCGACGATGCGCCGTCCAAGACCATCATTGCGGCGGGTGGCGGTGCGTTCGCAGCGGCGACCATCGTTGAAACGGAACCGGTGCTGCTGCCGGATGCAGACGTGACGCCGGAAGGGGTCGCGGCTCGCTTCGGCGATATCGCCAACTGGAGCACCGCTCGCGCTTACGATGAGTCGGGTCATCAGGTGCAGGCGTTTTTGAAGCTCGTCTGCGGGCAGTAGACGTTTTCGCGAGCCCCAAAAAAAAGCCGCCGCATTTTCGCGGCGGCTTTTTTGCGTCGTGGCGGAACGATGCGCGGTGCGATAGCGGGCACCGCGCACGTCGAGGTGGCTCCGTCAGTCGAGATGACGCGCGATGATCAGCTTCTGGATATGGCTCGTCCCTTCGTAGATCTTGGTGATGCGGACGTCGCGCAGATATCGTTCAACAGGAAAATCAGTCAGATAGCCGTAGCCGCCGTGAATCTGCAGCGCATCCGAGCAGACCTTTTCGGCGATTTCGCTCGCGAACAGCTTCGCAATCGACGCCTCCTTGATGCAGTCGACGCCCGCATCGCGCAGACGCGCCGCATGGACGCAGTATTGCCACGCGACATCCACCCGCGCGGCCATGTCGGCGAGATCGAAGGCGACGCCCTGCAGCTTGATGATGGGCGCGTCATACGCGTCGCGTTCGCGTGCGTACTTGACGGCCGCATCGAGTGCCGCGCGGGCGACGCCCGCAGCGATGAACGCAATGCCGATACGGCCATCGCTCAGGCCGCCCATCACGGTGCGATAGCCGTCGCCTTCGTTGCCCAGCAGATTCGCGGCCGGCACGCGATAGTCTTCAAGCGCGATTTGTGCCGTATGCGCGGTGTGCTGCCCGAGCTTGCTCTCGATGCGGGTGACGTGATATCCGGGCGCTTTCGGGTCGATGATAAACGTGCTTGCGCCGCGTTTGCCCGCCGTCCGGTCGGTGATGGCAAACGCAATGCCCACCCCCGCCTCGCTGCCGTTCGAAATGAACTGCTTGGTGCCGTTCAGAACATAGTCGCTGCCATCGCGCCGCGCGCTGGCCCGTAGCGCCGCCGTGTCCGAGCCCGCGTGCGGCTCGGTCAGCAGGAATGCGCCGATCGACTTGCCGCTTGCCATCGCGGGCAGATAGCGTTGCTTCTGTTCCTCGGTGCCGTGATCCACGATGCTCATCGCCGTGAAGTTGTGCACATGGATGATGGTGGCAAGGCCTGCATCGACGGCGGCAATCTCATGTTGCGCAAGGCAGAAGTCGAGCACGCCCGCGCCCGTGCCGCCGTACTGCTCGGGAATCAGCATGCCCAGAAAGCCGAGTTCGGCGAGCGCCGCCAGCTCGCTGCGCGGCCATGCGGATTCGAGATCGCGCTGCGCAGCCGTGGGGCCGACGATTTCGTGTGCCACGCGTCGCGCGGTATCGCGGATCAGCGTCTGCTGTTCGGTGAAAAAAGCGCTGGTGATGTCGGTCATGATTATTTCGCGTTGGTGTGTGTCGCGGGTCGTGGGAGCGGATGAGCAGTCGCGGGTCAACGGGCCGTCCAGTCGAGCAGCACTGCGTCGTTATGCTGGCCGCGTCGCGGGATCGGGCCGGGACCGCCGGCGGGCGTCGCCGAAAAGCGGGGCGCCGGATTCGGCTGCAACAGGCCGTCTTCCCGCGTATAGACTCCGCGTGCGCGCATATGCGGATGATCGGCCGCTTCATCGGGACTCAGCACGGGTGCAAAACAGGCGTCGGTGCCCTCGAGCAATACGCACCATTCGTCACGGCTGCGGGTCGCAAACAGCGCGGCGAACTGCTCGCGCAATTGCGGCCACGCGCGCGGGTCATAGGCGTTGTCGAATGCGGTGTCGGCGGCGAGGCCGAGCTTCTCGCGCAGCTCGCGATAAAACTTCGGTTCGAGCGAGCCGACCGAGATATAGGTATCGTCCGCGCAGCGGTAAGTGTTGTACCAGTGCGGCCCATCGAGCAGGCTTTGGCCGCGCTCGGCGCTCATCTGTCCGGACGCCTGCAGCGACAGCAGCAACGACATCATGTGCGCGCTGCCGTCGACGATCGCCGCATCGACCACCTGACCCGCGCCCGTCGCGCGCGCGCTCATGACGGCGGCAAGCACGCCCACGGCGAGATACATCGAGCCCCCGCCGATGTCGCCCACGAGGCTCGGCGGCGTCATCGGCGCCTCGCCGGGCTGTCCCGAGTACCAGAGCGCGCCTGACAGCGCGATGTAGTTCAGGTCGTGACCGGCCGCATGGGCGAGCGGACCGTGCTGGCCCCAGCCCGTCATGCGCCCGTAGACGAGGCGCGGATTGCATTGCAGGCAGATTTCCGGGCCGAGGCCGAGGCGTTCCATCACGCCCGGACGCATCCCTTCGATCAGCGCATCGCAGCGCTCGACAAGCCGCAGCACGGTGTCGACGCCTTCCGGCGTTTTCAGGTCGACGGCCACCGAGCGCTTGCCCCGGTTCGCGATCTGCACGTCGCCGAGATCGAGTGCATCGGCCCCGGACTCGGCGCGTTCGACGACGACCACGTCCGCGCCCAGATCGGCGAACAGCATGCCGCAGAACGGGCCGGGTCCGATTCCCGCGATTTCCAGCACTTTGAGCCCGACGAGCGGGCCTTGTCTCTTCGATGTCATTGGCGGTCTCAGTCGATTTATCTGTGGCCAATGATAGAGAGCGGCCCTCCCGCAGCGCCCCCTATTCTTGAGGGGGACGTTGCGTTGTCGAAGCACCTATCCTTTGCATGCAAACAGGACGTGAACGTGATGCCGGATGCTGTGTGTTTGAGGTCGTTGCTTAAGAATCTTTAGCGATGCGTATTAAAAAAATGAAGGAGACAAGCATGCGTTGTATCAGTATCGGAATTTGCGGTGCATCATTGCTGATGGCGGCGGGAGGGGCGGCGGCGCAATCCTCCGTGACCTTGTATGGTGTCGCCGATGTGTTCGTCCAGTATCTGCGGAACGGCTCGCAACATACTTTTTCTGAACGCAGCGGCGGCAGCTCGGGATCGAACTTCGGCCTCAAGGGAAGCGAAGATCTCGGTGGCGGATTGAAAGCGGTGTTCACGCTCGAAAACGGATACAACATTGCCAACGGCGGGTTCTTCGTCGACAGCTCGGCAATGTTCTATCGTCAGGCATGGGTGGGCCTGAATCACGAGAAATACGGTTCGCTCACGTTCGGGCGTCAGTATCAACCAACGTTTTGGGCGGTATATCCGAGCGATCCGTTTCGCGGCAACGAGGTCTTGTCGCCGCTGTCGGCGGCGGCAAGCACGGTCGACAGAAATACGATCGCAACCCAGGCCGCTTCTGGCCGCAGCAGCAACTCGATTGTCTATCAGTCAGCCGTTATGGCAGGCGTGAAGCTTTATGCAATGTACGGCTTTTCCGCGACGACGACGCAGCCGGTGCCGACATCGACAGGCAATATTCTCGACCTCGCGGTGACGTATTCGGGCGCTGGTCTGTTCGCCGCGGCTGCGTACCAGAAGGTGCATGCGGGTACGGAAACGCTGCCTTCACTGCCCACGGCGCTCAACCTGCTGTCGACGGAGCGCTTCACGGGAGCATTGGCTTACCGCATCGGCATTGTGAATCTGCAGGCCAACTACACGTATAACCGTTCAACCGATGCGCCGGCAGGTTCGCTCGCGGCCCGTCTTAACGCGGCTCACTCATACAGCATCGCGGAAGTGGGCGCGACGATTCAGGCGACTTCCGCGGATACGTTCGAGATCGCCGGTATCCAGCGCAAAGCGCGGGGCGTGCATGACAACACGCTCGGCATCGAGGTCGGCGCCGATCACAACCTGTCCAAGCGAACCACGCTTTACGCGCGCGCCGGCTACATGAAGAACAACGGCGTGGCGACGATGAGCTGGCCGGGTATCACGGCGAGCGGGCCGAATGCGTCGCAGACGCTCGTGGCCCTGGGTATGGCACACCGCTTCTGATCGAGGCCCCAAGGGTGGCGGCTGGGAGTGGCGTCGCTATTCTCAGCCGTGATCAGGCTTGGGCAATGAGAAACAAGGCGGTCAAATGAATCTGCATAACAAGATGGCGGTGGTGACAGGCGCGGCGTCCGGTCTCGGACTCGCGACGTGCAAGCAACTCGCGACAGCGGGGGCGACGGTGGTCGGATTCGATCTCGATCAGCGCAAGCTCAATGAGGCGCTCGGCCCGCGCTTGACAGGCATCGCGGTCGATGTCGCGGATGAGTCCAGCGTGAAGGCAGGCATCGAAGCGGTGATCGCACTGCACGGTCGCATTCACGTCGCAGTGAACTGCGCGGGCGTGCTCGGGCCGTGCAAGACCATTTCGAAGGGGCAGCTGTTTCCGTCGGATTTGTGGAACCGCGTGCTGTCCGTCAATCTCACTGGCACGTTCAACGTGATCCGTCACGCGGCGCTCGCGATGACGCGTAACGAACCCGAGGAGACGGGCGAGCGCGGCGTGATCATCAATACGTCGTCAGGGGCGGCGCGCGCGGGGCAGATGGGCCAGGCGGCCTACAGCGCAAGCAAGGCGGGTGTGATCGGCATGACGCTGCCCATCGCGCGCGATCTCGCCGAGCACGGCATCCGCGTGGTCTCCATCGCGCCGGGACTATTCGAGTCCGGCATGTCAGCCGGGATGCCGCCGAAGGTCTCGGACGGATTGATCGAGAAGATGCTGTTCCCCCGCCGGATGGGCAAGGCGGACGAGTTTGCGGCGCTGGTGCGGCACGTCATCGAGAACGCCTATTTGAATGCGATGACACTCGATATCGATTGCGGCATGCGCTGACGGTTCGCGCGCGTGAAGGATGGGCTTGCTTCGGCGAAATCGGTGAAGCGGCCCTGAAGGAGGGCGGTATGTGCGGTCGGGAAAGGTGCTTGCGCGGCCTCGTTGAGAAATGGCTCGGCTCTGCTTCGCGAGATTGCATTCGCGTGACGCAGTTCGGCCATACGCGCCACAGGCCGTGGCGCTACGTGCGTATCGAGGCCACGCATACGTCGAACCCGTACGCATTTGTTTTCTTTCGGCATGACGACGGATCATGGTGCGTCTTTCCGCCGGATGACGCCGGAATGCCCACACTTCGCAGCGAGCGCACCGTCAAGGCCTTATATGCGCCGTGAGCACGAGCAGTCTCGACGGGCGCAGCAGGACGGCGCGCTTGCGCGTCGTCCCGTGCGCCCGTCCTGGCAGCATGCGTAAGCGTTCAGGATTACCGTCAGTCCGCACGCACCTTCACATACCTGCCGGGCGCCTGTTCGAGCGGCTTGTACTTCGCGCTGCCGAGCGTCGTGCGCGCTTTCACCTGGTCGCCGGCGTGTTGTTTCACCCAGCTAATCCAGTGATTCCACCAGCTACCCGGCTGCTTTTCGGCAGACGCGAGCCAGGCCTCGGGGTTATCGCCGTTCTCGCTGCTCGTCCAGTAGCTGCGCTTGTTCTTCGAAGCCGGATTGATGACGCCGGCGATATGTCCGCTCGCACCCAGCACGAACTCCGTTTTGCCGCCTAGCAGATGCGTCGAGCGCCACGCCGATTGCCACGGAACGATGTGATCTTCCTCGGTTGCCACCAGGTAGCCTGGCATATCAATGCGCCCAAGATCGACGGGAGTGCCGCACATCGTCAGCTTGCCCGGCTCGCGCAGATTGTTCTCGAGATACATGTTGCGCAGATACCAGCTATACATCGGACCAGGAAGATTGGTCGTATCCGCGTTCCAGTACAGCAGATCGAACGCGGCGGGCGTCTTGCCTTTCAGGTAGTTGTTCACGACGTACGGCCAGATCAGGTCGTTGGCGCGCAGCGTCTGGAACACGAAGCCGAGTTCACGTCCGGGATACAGGCCGCCGCGGCCGATCGTCTGTTCGCGCATCGACACGCCCATTTCGTCGATGAAAACGCCCAGATCGCCGGGTTCGCTGAAGTCGAGCAGCGCCGTCAACAAGGTCACACTCGATACTGACTCGTCGCCGTTTGCGCGCATCACGGCGAGCGCGGACGACAGCATCGTGCCGCCGACGCACCAGCCCAATGCATTGACCTTGTCGGCACGGCTGATGGCGCGTGCGACTTCGATCGCCTTCATGACACCCTGATCGAGATAGGCATCCCAGCCGGTATGCGCCATCTGTGCGTCCGGATTGCGCCAAGAGACCATGAACACTGTGAGTCCCTGTTCATTGGCAAAACGCACAAACGAATTCTCGGGCTGGAGGTCCAGAATGTAGAACTTGTTGATGCATGGCGGGACGATCAAGAGCGGGCGCTGCGCGACTGTCGGCGTGAGCGGCGCATACTGGATCAGCTGGAACAGATCGTTCTCGAATACGACGGAACCCTCGGATGCGGCGACGCTGCGGCCCACTTCAAATGCGCGCTGGTCCGTGATGGAAATGCTGCCTTGCTTCACGTCCTCCAGCAGATGAGTGACGCCCGCCAGCAGACTGCTGCCGTTGGATGCGAGCGCTTGCCGGAGCACTTCGGGATTGGTCGCGGCGAAATTCGCCGGGCTTGCCAGATCGATGAACTGCCCCATGAAAAAGCGCAGCTTGTGCTTTTCCTTTTCGTCGAGCGTGCTCGCTTCGACCATCTCTTCGAGCATCCGGGCGTTGATCAGGTAGCTCTGTTTCAGAAGGCTATACCAGCCGTTGCTGGACCAGTCTTCCGCCTGAAACCGGCGGTCGCCGCGCGCGGGCTCGGCCACGGGCTTCGGGCCCAGCCGCGCGCCGAACATACCCGTCACGACGCTGCTCCACAGTTCCGTCTGCTGTTGCCAGTATTTCGCGCCCGAACGCATCACGATATTGCGCGCGCCGTCCGAACTGGGAAGGATCTCGTTGCCGTTCGCGTCGATCACCGTCGTACCCGGCGCATCCGTTGCCGGCATGGATCGCCAGAAATTGAATCCGGCCTTGAGCCAGCCCATCGCGAACTCATCAGGCATGCCAAATAGCATCTTCATATCGAACCCCGCTCAACCGTTATTGACTGACGGAGCGGTGCGTTCCGTGGTCCGCTCGCCGCGCGAGGTCGGCATGACGATCGCGTCACCGTCGATCACCACTTTGCCGTCGACCGTGCAGACCGTCGACATCACCACGCGGCGCTTTTCCGGAATCAGCTCCTTGATGGTCACTTCAGCCTGCACGGTATCGCCAGGGCGAACGGGTGCCTTGAACCGCAGGTTCTGTCCGAGATAGACGGTGCCGGGACCCGGCAACCGGCCGGCGATCGTCGCGGAGATGATGCCTGCCGTGAGCATGCCGTGCGCAATGCGTCCCTTGAAGGGCGTCGTCTTGGCGAATTGCTCGTTGATGTGGACTGCGTTGATGTCCCCCGACGCACCCGCGAACAGAAGGATGTCCGCTTCCGTGATGGTCTTGGCAAAGCTGGCGCTCATGCCGGGTTGCAGGTCTTCGAAATCGTATCCGTTCAGTTCGTTCATGCTTGATCCAATTGCAGAGGGTGCATCTAACCGCTTCGATCGTTTCGCGGCACACTGGAACCGCATCGGCCAGTGGGTCCGATCCGTTCGTCAGGTTCGTATCGTACGGTCAAGGACGCTCGATATCCGTGACCAAATCTGCCGATGCAGTGACAAAACGTGCCACTCGGGCCGTCGCCGCATCGCCGGTGTTCCGCTTCGCCTCATCGACCTGTCGGCCGCCTGGGAAAGCGACTTGCAGGCCCTCGGTGTTAGTACGGGGTGGCGCGAAAGGCTAAAAAAATGGCGCGCAAACTAAAACGGCTAGCGGTCAATGCCGGTAATGTGCGGATAGGCGCCAGACGTCACTCGCGATGTTGCGGCGGCGATTCGTGCAAGGCCGTTGCGCTCCGAACGTTCTTCGCGTCATCTGCGCAATGGAGGGCTTGCCATGCCGCAAGCGCTTCCTCCAGCGTGAAGAACATCCGCTCACGGCCCAACGTTTTGCCGAGTGAAGAGCGTTGAACCGTCGCGAGGACATTGGGGTTCAGATTCACCAGCCAGGTCGAGATGCCGCGCTCGCGTTGTCTTTGTTCTGCCTGTATCAGCATCTTGAGGGCGGTGTACTCGAGATCGAAGACGGCGCTCATGTCGAGGACGACAACCGTCGGATGCGCGTCGGCGATGAGCGGCCGCAGCTTTTGACCGATATGTCCCGCGTTGGCGAAGAAGACGCGGCCTTCGATCCGTAACGCCAGCAGCCCTGGAAAAGCCTCGTCGTCCGGATGCTCGTCGGATGCCGGGCGGAACACGTTCGTCCCTGGCTTGCGGCGCAGCACGTAGACGGGCGGGTCGGCCACCTGATGCGCGAGAGCGACCAGCGACACGACAATGGCGACGAGGATGCCCTGCAACGTGCCGAGCAGCACGACGCCGCCGAGCGCCACGAGCGCCCAGAGAAATTCGGTGCGCCGGATCGCGAGAATCGCGCGGAAATCGGCGGGGTTGAAAAGGCCGATCGAGTAGACGATGACGACGGCGGCCAAGGTCGCGTGAGGCATCAAGCCGATCAACGGCGCAAGCAAAAGCATCGTGCCTAGCGTGACGGCCGCCGTGACGAGTTCGGCGAGTTGCGAGCGCGCGCCCGCAAGACGGTTGACGGCCGTCTGGCTCGTTCCTCCGCCCGCCGGCATCGAACCCAGCAACGCGCCCGCCGCGTTGCCGAGTCCCGTCGCGAACAGCTCGCGATTGGGCTTCGGCACGGGTTCTTCATTTTGCGCGAACGCGCGCCCAGCGGCGATCGTTTCCGTGAAGCTCATCAGCGCGATTCCCGCTGCGTCTTTCCAGAGCGATGGGATCAGCGACGCGTCGGGCATCACGATGGACGGCATTCCCGTCGGAATATGGCCCACCACGCCAACGCCGTGAGAGGGCAGGCCAAGCAGGACGACCCCGCCGATCCCACACGCCACCGCGATCAGCGGCGCGGGCGCGCGAGGGTAAAAGCGCTCGAAGGCCAGCAGAATGACGATCGTCGCCACGCCAACGGCGAGCGTCCACCACGACGCATCCGGGATGCCCATGGCGACGGCCGCGACGTTGTGGAAGAAGGAACCCTTGGCCGGATGGATGCCGAGCAGCTTCGGCAGCTGGTCCAGCACGATGACGACGGCAATCCCGGCCTTGAAACCTGTCAGGACGGGCTCGGAAATGAAGTTCGCGACGAAGCCGAGGCGCAGGAGCGCGGCCAGCGCGAGCATCGCGCCGACGAGGAGGGTGAGGGTCGCCGTCGCCCGCATGAGTTCGGCCGTTCCGCCGCCCGGGACGGCCTGGCCGAGCGCCGCTGCCGTCAGGATAGCGAGCGTCGCGCTCGTGCTGACGCTCAGCGGCCGCGATGTGCCGAACAACGCATAGATGATCATCGGCACGAACGCCGTGTAGAGCCCGACTTCGACGGGAAGTCCAGCCACTGACGCATACGCGAGCGCCTTCGGCAACACCACGGCCGCCGCCGTGATGCCCGCAATGATGTCCGGCCTGATCCATTCTTTCCGGTAGTCGTGCGCCCAGTCGAGCAGAGGAATCCGATGGCGGCTGGCAGCCTGCGCGGAAGAATTTTTCATGATCGCGAGGTCTCCGTATTCCCGTCCAGCGTCTTCAGCAAGTCAGGCATGCGAAGAGGCTCAAGAGAAAACACGCAGCCAACCGGGACGACATGACGATGGGGCGCTCGACTACGTAAGAGCTTAAGTCGCTTCTCCGCGAGGCGGATCTGCGTTCCCCGGATGCGCGTCGTGCTTTGCATCCCTTGGCGATCGTTCGATCCGACGCATGAAACGGGAGGCGCGCATCGACTGTCATCGGTTTGCCACACTCGAAGAATACCTATCTATGACGCTGCACACCGAATAGACTGAGAAAGAGCACGCCACCGAAGAGGGGATTCTCATGCACACGTTCAGCAAGCGTTGGATCTACCCTGGCGCTATCGCGCTGCTATGCGCCCAGGTCGTCGCAGAGGCGCAGCCCGTCGCCTATCCAGCAAAAGGCCAAAGTGCGCAGAAACAGCAGCAGGACGAGTCGTCATGCGCATCGTGGGCCAAGTCGAAGACGGGCGTTGATCCGGCAGCCGTGGCTGCGACGCCTCCTCCACCGTCCGGTCCTGCCGTCGGAGGCGGAGAGCGCGTAGGCGGGGCGGCGCGCGGCGCGGCAGGCGGGGCGGTGATCGGCGCGATCGCGGGCGACGCGGGCAAGGGCGCTGCCATTGGCGCGGCGGCTGGAACCATGGGCGGCGGCATGCGGGCTCGCCAGAACCAGCGCAATGCGCAGGCTTCGGCTGAAACTCAGAAGCAGAACGCAATGGGCGCCTTCAATCAGGCGTATTCCGCCTGTATGAGCGGCCGTGGATACACGATGCACTAAATAATTGAGCGATTGCACACAGGCGTCTTGCGGCTGAGGTTCGACGCGTGGCCAGAACGGTTACGGCCACAGCGATGTGGCGTTCCGGCGAACAGAACAATGAACGTCGAGAACGCCCCGGTCTCATCCGCAGTCGCCTTGCTCGTCTGCCACGCGTTCACCGGGCTCAGGTCCCGGTTATCAGGTTGTGTCCAAAATCGAGAGCTATTCCCGGCATCTGTTCGGGGTCGGTCTGACTGCGACGTGACATCGCTGCGGGAGGAAAGGTTATGAATAACCGGGCCGCACTCGTGTTGATTTGCGCCGTGATACTGGAACTCGTGGGCTGCGCGCAACCGCATCAGCAAGTGGAGGCCGGCGCGGATCAGTCGACGGTCGTTGCCCGATTCGGGCCGCCGAAGGAAACGTACGACCTTCCGAACGGCGGCAAGCGTTTGATGTGGCCGACCCAGCCGATGGGCACGACAACCACGGCAGCCGATATCGATGCTTCCGGGAAAGTGGTGAGTGTGCGTCAAGTGCTTCAGGAAAACGAATTTTATCGAACCGAGGTCGGCAAATGGACGCGCGACGACGTCCTCGTCAATTTTGGACGACCGTTCGAGACATCGTATTACCCGCTGATGAAGCGCGAGGTGTGGTCTTACCGCTATCTGGAAAGCAACATCTACTACATGATCTTCAGCTTTTATTTCGACGATCAGGGCGTCGTGCGACAAACGCAGAAATCGCCTGATCCGATGCGCGATCCTAGCCGGCGCAGCCTCTTCTAGCTGATTCGCGACGCGTGCGCATCACTTGCGGACGGTGTCGTTGCCAGGAGCGGCCGCCGACGATGCCGAAAAGGTCTGTCCGGCAGGCGGCTCGGTCAGGCTCGGCTCCTTGAGCACGCGTAGTTCCGGCGCCACTGAGATATCCGGCGCGCGCCGGCTCGCGCTGCCGGCTTCCGTTGCTCGCCGGGGCTCGCTGGTGGCGCGCTCATCCGTCTGCGGCGGCGCGTTTCGCTCAGCCGGCGCGGTGTGAAGCTGCATTTGCGGCAGCGGGATCTGGATGCCCGCTTCGTCCATCTTGAGCTTGATCCGCGCATTGAACGCGCGCGCCACGCTCCACTGCTGAAGCGGCCGCGTCTTGATCTGTCCTTTCACCACGATGCAATTCGCGTCGAAGCGGTCGAGCCCCCACACTTCGACAGGCCCGAGAATCTCGTTGCGAAAGCGATAATCGTCCATCAGATCGGCGCCCACTTCCGCGATCATGCGCGTGACTGCATCGATGTCGGCGGAGAACGGCACGCGTACTTCGAACACCGCATTCGCAAAGTCACGGGACAGGTTCTTCACGATCTTGATCTGCGAAAACGGGATCGTGTGAACGGCGCCTTGCCCGTCCCGAAGCCGGACCGTGCGGATCGTGAGATCCATGACGGTCCCCGCGTGGCCGCCGTCGATATCGATCCAGTCACCGACCGAAATCGTTTCCTCGACGATGATGAAAAGCCCTGTGATCAGATCAGTGACGAGGGTTTTCGCACCGAAGCCGACGGCGAGACCGATCACGCCCGCGCCCGCGAGCAGCGGAGTCAGGTTGATGCCGAGGCTGGCGGCCGCGATGATCGCGGCCAGGCTGGCCACCGTCACGAAAATGGCGTTGCGCACGAGCGGCAGCATCGTGCGTGCGCGCACGCCGGGATTGAGCGTCTTGTTGCGGGAACTGCTCGGCCCGAGTGCTTCGAGAATGATGGTATCGATCAGAATCCACATGAACCAGGCGCCGAAGACGGTCGCGGTGACCGCGACGAGGGCATGCCTGAAGCCGGGCGTCATCGCGCTGTGCTTGATCAGCCGCGCAATCGGGCCGCTCCACAGGTCCAGTTCGAAGTGGATGTACGCGAGCCACATCACGAGAATCAGAAGCGAGCTGGCGAAGCGCAGCAGCCGCATCAGATGCGGCGCGCGGCGCTGGGCGCGGGTGTCCTTGCGGCGCGTCAGGTGCAGCAGCAGCGCCGATGCGAACAGCGTGAGCACGAGCAGCAGCGCGCTGAGCAGCGACGGCTGCAATACGTTGCCTTCGTCGCCGCGCCCGTCGATGATCGCGACCACCGACGCGATCGCGATCAGCAGGATCGGGATGTGCCACAGCGACGCGAGGATATCGAGGGCTTCCGTGGCGAGCTTGTGATCGCGCCTTCGTGAATAAGGGCGATTGCGGATCAGATGCGTGACGGGCCGCCGGTAGGCGAGCGCGAAGTATCCGCTCAGCACGGCGGCCGCCATGTTGGCGAGGCTCGATAACAGCGAGGCGAGGTTCAGGCCGAGAAGTTGCGTGACGTCGGGGTTGGCTGCCGCGTCGCCGAGCGCGCCGCACGCCCCGATCGCGAAGAGCGGCCAGAGGCTGCGTGCGAGCAGCTGATGCACGGCGACTTGCCGGTGTGCCGTGCTGAACACGGAGAAAACGATCATGCAGATCGACGAGAAGACCGAGCCCCAGACGATCGCGTAGGCGATCACGAGACCCAGCGTGCGTCCGAGCGCGCCCGGCATTCCCCGCGCGAACACCAGCACGGCAACGAATGCAACGATCCAAGGGCCTGTCTGCCGCAACGTGAAGGACAGCAGGTCGAGCGAAGTGGGATTCGGCTTCAGTGCGGCGTCCCAGCCATAGTGCGCGCGAATGCGCCGCTGCAGATAGATCAGCAAGGCCGCGCATGCGCCCCATCCCGCAAGCGTCGCGGCCATGCCGAGCAGAATCTGGCCGAATGTCTCGCCTTTGCCGCCCGACAGAAGGATTTTCAGCTCGTTGGCCGCTGCGCTGGAACGGGTCGCCCACACATGCATTGGTGTGCGGCCCTCGCTGAGATTCGTTTCGACGGACGCGATGCCCGACGCGATCGCGCCCAGCAGATCACTGTTCGTCGTGGCGGGCGCCGCGGGCGCTGCACGTTGCGTGACGTCCCGAAGCCCCTTTAGTTGCTCGACGAGTGCCTTGCGTTGCGCATCGTTGTCGAGGGTCGCGATCAAGGTGTTCAGCGAACGCGTCAGTTCCGCTTGGCTGGCGGGCGTCGGGGCGGATGCGGGCTGCGCCGCCGGGGCGGGTGACGCCGACGCGCCCGTCGCGACATTGAGAACGTTTTGCAAACCAGCGGGCAGAGGCGCGGCTGCCGCCGGGAGGATCGATATCATCGCCAGCACCAGGACGCCAGCCGCGGCCGTCCATGCGCGAGCGCTCCAGCAAGAAGCAGGAGGTTTCCGTCCCGCAAGGACCCGGGCATGGCTGGATACGCGCAGCACGATTGCGTTCATGGAGATCCCTTGCGAACCCCGCCGCGAGCCTCGCATTGAAACTGACGCCGCCCCGCCTTCGCGCAAAGATTAGCGCATTAGATGCCGACGTGCCATCTGCAGGCCGCCGCCGTCACGCGCGGTGTCCGCCCGGATGTCGAACGTTGCAACACAATAGTCTTTTGCTTAAAGGGGGCAATTCGTCAAAATAATGGAAAACGGGAGACCAGCAGGTAAAGTATTTAAACACCCCTGCAATCCAGACAGATGATCCTGTAGTGCAATATCCAGGTTTGCGAACCCGTGCAAACGGACGTCGCAAACGCGACTTCCACCCCAGACGCAAAGCCGCCATGTAATTTCGCTCAAATCGAAGCCGGGTTGTGCATGCTCCAACAGGAAGTGAACGAGTGCGATAAGCGCGACTAGAACGGGAGTACGTCATGTGTGGTCGATCCGATGAACCAGATCGCAGTCTGCCGCATCGTTGGCGGTGGCTTTCGAAGCGGCTTGTCGAGCGGGCATTCTTGCGGCATGCGCGGGCAGCGGCATCCACTGGACTGATCGCGGCTCTGTTGCCTGTGCTGTCACACGCGCAGGCGACACCGGCACCGCCGCTGTCGGAGCATACCGTCATTGGAGGCAATATCAAGCGGCACGCCGATGCCGTGCTCGCCGTCATGACCTATACGACCGTTCCCGATGTGACGACCAGTTCGCTGTCGATCAACAGCGGGACCACGGGCAACCCCGGCTTCGGTCAGACGCAGCTTGGAGGAGGGTTCACGCTCAGCCGGTCTTTTCCTTTGTATATGGAGGGCACGCTCGCATACAGCCGGTACGACCCGACCTTCGTCGCGACGGATGGCACCCAGCAGCGCGCGCTGCCGACCCGCTGGAACACCTTCAGCACCACGGTCGGAATCGGCTGGGACTTCCGGATCACGGATGAACTCGTCTTGCGTCCGATTCTGAACGGCACGATCGGACGCGTCGCAAGCGACCTCAAGGTCGGGCAGACGATCGTCAATCACGTGACGGACAGCAACCTGGAGTTCCTGAACAACGGGTCTCTCGATGCCTACGGCTATGGCGGCTCGCTGATGCTCGATTACGAGCACTATCGCGAAGACCACGAGATCGATGTCGAACTGCGCGCGACGGACATCTACCTGCGAAGCTTCGGCGGCACGTCCGAAGCCGTGCAGGGCTCGGCCATGGCGCAGCAGCTGAGCCTATGGACGCGCTGGCGCGCGCCGACGGGATGGCATGCGCTCGACCGGCCGGTTCGCTATGTACTCGAAGCGGCTTACTCGCACTATTTCGGCGACAGCGCCGGGGTTCTGGGCTTCAACGATCTCACATCGCTTGGCGTCGGACTCGAACTCGACAGCAGCAAATACCCGATCATCGTCACGCGCACGCGTGCGCTGGTCCGATACGTCTTTGGGCACAACGTGCATGGCGTGTCGTTTGGATTCGCGATGAGTTTCTAGCGGAGATCGGGTTTGTATCTACGGGTACATCAGCACCGTCGTTTCGCTGGGCAGCGACCGAGTATTTACATCACAAACGCGATGAATGTTCTAACATCATATTGAGTCGAAGCCGTAATCTGCTGCATACCATTCCGCATTTGCCATCAGTCTCGACAGTCCGGATCGTCCGGATTTCTGTCGCCCGGTCTGAGGAGCGGTCATGTCCCTGTGGAAACTACGACAGGCCAAAGGCATCTGCCTGTGGCCGCTTGTCTTGCTGACGCTGGTGGCGGGCGCCGCGCGTGCGCAAACCCAAACGCAATCCCAGCCCCAATCCGAGCCCCAAGCCCAAACACAAGGGCAAGCCCAAGCGCAAGCCGAGCCCGCGCAGCCCGCGCCGTTCAAGCCGGAGGAAATCGAAGCGCTGGTCGCGCCGATCGCGCTCTATCCGGATTCGGTGCTTGCGCAGGTATTGATGGCGTCGACCTATCCGCTTGAAATCGTGCACGCGGCGCGCTGGGTCAAGGCCAATCCGAATGTCAAGGGTGACGCCGCCGTGAAGGCCGTCGAAAACCAGCCGTGGGATACGAGCGTGAAATCGATGGTCGCTTTCCCGCAAATTCTCGAACCGATGAACGACAAGCTCGACTGGACCCAGAAGCTCGGCGACGCTTTCCTTGCGCAGCAAAAAGACGTATTCGCCGCCGTTCAGCGCTTGCGCGCCCGCGCGAAAGACTCGGGCAATCTGAAGTCGAACGAGCAGCAGAACGTGGTCGTCGAACCGCCTCCCGCCGGCGGCGGGGAGACCATCGTGAAGATCGAACCCGCGAATCCGCAGGTGATCTACGTGCCCGCCTACAACCCGACGGTCGTGTATGGCGCCTGGAGCTATCCGACCTATCCGCCGACCTACTGGCCGCCTTACCCCGCCTACTATCCGGGCGGGGCACTGATGACGGGTTTCGCCTGGGGCGTCGGTCTCGCCGCCGCCGGGGCGATCTTCAGCAATTGCAACTGGGGCGGCGGCGACGTCAACATCAACGTCAACAAGGCTGCGAACATCGATCGCAACTTCGACCGCACCAAGGTGCAGGGCAGCGGCGGCCGCTGGCAGCACGATGGCAGCCATCGCCAGGGCGTCGCCTATCGCGACAACGCGACCCGCGAAAAGTATTCGCGCAACGTCGGCGGCGCCGAAGGGCGCAACGATTTTCGCGGCCGGGACACGGGCGGGGCTGGACGTGCCAACACCGCGGACCGGGCGGGCGCGGGCAATCGTGCCTCCGTCGCGGACCGATCGAACGCCGGCAATCGCGCGGGCGGCGGCGCAGGTGTGGCGGACCGGTCGAATGCCGGCAATCGCGCGGGCGGCGGCGCGGGTGTGGCGGACCGGTCGAATGCCGGCAATCGCGCGGGCGGCGGCGCGGGTGTGGCGGACCGGTCGGCGGGCGGCAACGTCGGCGGCGGTGCGGGGGGCGTCGGCAATCGCGCGGGCACCGGCGATGTATCGCGTGCGAGCGATCGCGTGGGCGGCGGGAGCGGCTTCGGCGGTGGCGGCGCGAGCGGCGGCCGCGACAACGCATTTCAAGGCGTAGGCGCGGGCGGTGCGACACAACGCAGTTACGATCGCGGCCGCTCCAGCATGCAGGGTTCGGGCTTCAACCGGCCAAGCGGGGGCGGCATGCGCGGGGGCGGCGGCGGACGCGGTGGAAGACGCTAGGGAGACGGGAACATGAAATCATCGTCACGATTTCGTTCGGGGTCGCTCGCGGGCGTGCTGCGCGGCGTCGCCGTCGGGTGCGCGCTGTATCTGGGCGCGTTGCCCGTGGCGCACGCCGAGAAGGACTTCAGTTCGCCCGATGCCGCGATGAACGCGCTCGGCGAAGCGGTCAGCAACAACGAGGAGAGCACGCTGCAAGCCATTTTCGGACGCGATTTTCGCACCCTGATACCGCCTGCCGGCGCGGCGATCCGCAGCCGCTTCCTCGACGAATGGGCGAAGTCGCATCAGATCGACCAGACGGATGACCACCATGCGCGCATCGCCGTGGGCAACGACGGCTGGACCTTCCCGATTCCGCTCGTGAAGAGCGACAAGGGATGGCATTTCGATATGCGCGCGGGCGCAGAGGAAATGCGCTTGCGCCGCATCGGCCGCAACGAACTCGCCGTCATTCAGACGATGCTGGCCGTCTACGACGCGCAGCGCGAATACGCGCTCACGAATCATGATGGCGTCGGCTTGCTCACCTATGCATCGAAGCTGTCGAGTTCACCGGGGAAACACGACGGCCTGTATTGGCCGACGGAACCCGACGCGCCGCCCAGCCCGCTCGGGCCGGCGTTTGTCCAGGCGAGCGCGCGTAACGCAGAAGATGCCGGCTATCACGGCTACCGCTACAAGCTGCTGAAGTCGCAAGGCCCGCATGCTCCCGGCGGCGCCTACGACTATGTCGTGAATGGCAAGCTGTTCGGCGGCTTCGCCGTGATCGCATGGCCGGTGCGCTATGGGGACACGGGCATCAAAAGCTTCATGGTCAGTCACGCCGGGCAGGTCTATGAACGCGACCTCGGCCCGGATAGCGCGGCCAGAGCGAAAGACATGTCGTCGTTCGATCCCGGTCCCGGCTGGGCCAAGGTGCAGCCTTGACGCAACAGACCCGGCGCGGCCGGTTGCTGCCGGCGCGCAAAGGTAGCGGCGAGTCGCGTCCGGCACTGCACGCGACGGCGATGAAGCGTGCCGGACACGACGGGCGGCATCGGCAGCTGCACGATGTTCACGGGCAAGAAGACGCGTATAGCGCTTGAGTACCGCGAGGCAATATGAGACGTTCCGCCTCTTACGCCGCTACGCTGATCGTCTTGCTGGCGGTGACGGCGCTGGCGGGCGCCGCGCTACGTCGAAATACGGATTCATATCCGCCCTCCGACAATCCCGCGTCCGCGGCCGCACCGGCCGGCGCGAAAGCGGGCGGTCCGGAGACCCTGTTTATCCAGTCCGGCATCGATCCGAACTCGAACAAGGCGCGCATCATCCTCGCGTGGATGGAGAGGGTCCGTCACGATCCCGTCATCGCTGCGGGCATTCCAGGCGGAGCGCGACGCGTCGGACAGATCTTTGTCGATCCTGCCGCGCGCGAGGAATTCATGGCGCAGGGCATCGCCCGTCTCTCGCCGGCCGACCGGCTGAAGTACGTGCAGCTTCTGACGAAATTCCTCGACGAACTCGTTCCCGTCAACTGCTTCGGTCTTTCCGACATGCGGGCGGTGATGAACCGCGTCTCGCTGAATGAGATGCAGGATGCCGACGTCGACCAGTATTTCGATCTGCTCTTCAAGGTGCTGGTCAGCGATGCGTCGAATGCGCCCATCAGCACGCCGACGCCGCAGCAGTTCGCCGACGCCGAGCGCAAACTCACACATGCGCTTGTCGCGCAGCTTCACGGCAACGAGGCGGACATCGAACGGCTCGCGTTCTATGCTTCCAATCCGTCGATGGCCACGCCATCGGACGCGTGCTGGACAACGAGAGTGACCCTGCACGCGATCATCGCGATGCCCGACCCCGAACGTGATCTCATTCTGCTTCACACGATGATGCCGCGCGGCAGGCAGGACGCTTCGACGATGAAGCCATGGAGCGCGCCCGGCTCGCACGCACCGTTGCCTGCATCGTCGCAGCCGGGCGGCGCGGGCGCGCCGTAGCGCGTCGCTTCATCGCTGCTCACGTCCGGATTGGCTCTCACGCGGATCGATGGCCGTGTCGCCCAGATAATCATCGACGGCGCTGCCGACGGTCGGATGGAATCGCTCGTCGCCGATGGTTTCCATCAGCTCGAAACGCTTGAGCTTGTCGCGCACGGGGTCCTTCATTTCGGCGAAATGCAACGCGATGCCGCGCTCGCGGAGAATGCGGATCAGGTCCCGCAACATGTCGGCGGAGGTGACGTCCACGCTGGTCACGGGTTCGGCCGCCACGACGACCCGGCGCACGGGCGTCGGCGCTTCGTCGACGGCTTCCAGCAGACGCTGCTGAAACAGTTCGGCATTGGCAAAGAACAACGGCGCATCCCAGCGAAACAGCAGCAACCCCGGCATCCGCGTGGCGTGCGGATAGCGCTTGATGTCATGGAAGCCGCGCAGATGTTCGACGCGTCCGAGCACGGCGAAATGCGGCCTCCAGCCGTCCCACAGAAATTCGATGACGGCGATCACCACCGCGATGCAAATGCCGGGAATCGCACCGAAGACGGCGACACCGCCAAGGCAGACGATCGAGAGCCAGAATTCCCATTGCTGGATCCGATAGATACGCTTGAGATCGGCAAATTCGAACAGGCCGATGGCGGCCGCGATGACCACGGCGGCGAGCGCGCTGTTGGGCAGGTATCGCATCAGGTTCGGTGCGGCGATCAGCAGTGTCGCGACAGCGAGTGCGCCCACGACGCCTGACAATTGCGTCTTCGCGCCTGCTGCTTCCGCCACTGGCGTGCGCGACGAACTGCTGCTGATCGGGAAGCCCTGGAAGAATCCCGCAGCCAGGTTGGCCGCGCCCAGGCCCACCATCTCCTGGCTCGGGTCGACGCGGCTCTTGAAGCGCGCCGCGAAGGTTCGCGACAGCACGCTGGTGTCCGCAAAAGATATCAGCGCGACGGCGCAACCGCCGAGCACGATCTTGACGAGATCGGCGCCGCTTGCCCAGGGCACCGCAAAGGACGGCAATCCCTGGGGGATCTTGCCGAGCACCTTTACACCCAGGCTATCGAGCTTGAACACGCTGACGCAAAGGGTGGCGAGCACGACGGCGATCAGGATGCCCGGCACCTTCTCGAAACGCTTGAGAAAGAGAATGAGTGCAAGGCTTCCCGCGCCCACCGCAAAGCTGTACCAGTTGGCCTTGCCATCGGCGATTGCGCCGGCGAGGTTCAGCAGGTCCCGCAGCGGACCGGCGTCTTCGATGGAAATGCCGAAGATCTTGGGCAACTGGCTGATCAGGACGGTGATGGCAATGCCGTTCATGTAGCCATACCGAATGGGCTTCGACAGCAGTTCGGTAATGAAGCCGAGGCGCAGCAATCCCATGACGATACAGAATGCGCCGGAGACGACGGCCATCATGCTGGCGACAGCGATGGCGCGCGACGGATCGCCGGCCGCCGTCGCTACGACGACGGCGAGGATCGGCGCGGCAAGCGCGGAGTCCGGGCCGAGCACGAGTATCCGGCTGGGTCCGAAAACGGCATACGCAAGCAGCGGGACGATCGTCGCGTAGAGACCGTAGACGCCGGGGACGCCGGATGCCTCGGCATAGGCAATGCCGACAGGCACCAGCATGGTCGTGAGGACCAGTCCCGCGATCACATCCTTCGGGAGCCAACTGGCCTGGTACTCTTTCAGCGTCGCTATGCCCGGCAGCCACCGCAACCATCCTTGCTTGCCGTTCGCAGCGTGACTGCCGTTGGAGATCGACGTGTCCGGTAGCATGAGTCGATTGTGCGTGATTGGCCCGTGATTGCGCGGGTAATTGGATGGATACCTTCTAGTGCCTAGAATAGTTCAGGTATATAGAAGACAACAGTTCCGAGCATAACGCGGCGCGGAGGAGCCATGAACATTGACTGGTCGCTAACGCAACTACGGGGTGTCATGTTCAGTCTGACGGCGTTGCTTGCACCGATGGCGGCCGGCTTTTATGGCGTGCATCTGTCGTACTCGATCCTGTCGCCGCGCTCCGACGCGATTCTCGATGCCGTCCTGATGTTCATGCTCGCGGCCCTCGTTCTGGTGTCGTCGCGGCGGATGTTTCTGGTCGTGCAGATGACCGCGCTGGGCGTGCTGCTGTGCATGGCCGTCTGGACTTATAGCGACATTTATATGCGCATAGGCATTCTCGACGGCGCGTCGAACGTCGTTCGGGATCGCGAAAGCTGCCTGTATTTCAGTGTCATCACATTTACGACGGTCGGCTACGGCGACTACCGGCCCACGCTCGACGCCAGGATGGTTGCGGCCACGGAAGCATTGACGGGCTATGTGTTCTTTGGAGTATTTATTTCAATGCTTTCTTCGTACGTAGCGGTGCAAGGTCAACAGATGATGAAAGGCCGGCATCGTCAATGACCTCACGTCGATGTACTGAAGACCGATGAGCCATCCGTCGACACGCGATCCGAACATCGGGCCTTCAGGAATATGTCTGGAAAATGACATCGCCGTTGCATTTCGACGCGCAGCGGATGGTTGCAGGGACCTCACTTGCAATCCAGGCCGGGTAACGTATTCTGCGTTATTGTCGGTTCGGCTATTGCGTAGCGATCTGAACGCCGAAAGAGGCCGTCAACAGGTGCGACACGGCCCGACAAGTCAGAAGAAGCGCCGACGCAGCCCACCCGTCACGGGAATCGTGCTGCAAGCATCAGGAGACGCTGACATGGGCAAGCATCCGTCTTCCGACTCTGCACAGCAATCCACCGCATTGAATGCCGACGAGCTTCGACTGATCGACGGCTGGTGGCGCGCGTGCAACTATCTGTCGGTCGGCATGATCTATCTGATCGACAACCCGCTGCTGCGAGAGCCGCTGAAGGCCGAGCATGTGAAGCAGCGCCTTCTCGGGCACTGGGGCGCAAGTCCGGCGCTCTCATTCGTGTGGGCGCATTTGAACCGCGTCATCAGGCGGGACGACCTGAATGTGATCTTCATGGCGGGTCCCGGTCACGGTGCGCCGGGCGTGCTCGGTCCCGCGTATCTGGAAGGGACATATTCGGAGGTGTATCCGGACAAGAGCGAAGACGTCGAGGGCATGCAGAAGTTCTTCAAGCAGTTCTCGTTTCCAGGCCATATCGGCTCGCATGTCACGCCGGAAACACCCGGCTCGATCCATGAAGGGGGCGAGCTGGGTTACAGCCTGTCGCACGCATACGGCGCGGCGCTCGATAACCCCGATCTGATCGTCGCGTGCGTGGTCGGCGATGGCGAGGCGGAGACGGGACCGCTCGCGACAGCATGGCATTCGAACAAGTTCATCAACCCCGCCCGCGACGGCACCGTGCTGCCGATCCTCAATCTGAACGGCTACAAGATTGCGAACCCCACGGTCCTTTCGCGCATCAGTCACGATGAACTGGAGGCGCTATTCGTCGGTTATGGCTACAAGCCTTATTTCGTCGAAGGGGCGGACCATGCCGAGATGCACGAGAAAATGGCGGGCACGCTCGACGCCGTTTTTGCCGACATTCGCGCTATACAAAAGGCGGCACGCAATGGCGGCCCGGTGGAGCGGCCACGCTGGCCGATGATCGTGCTGCGTACGCCCAAAGGCTGGACAGGGCCGAAGGAGATCAACGGGCATAAGGTCGAAGGATCGTGGCGCTCGCATCAGGTGCCGTTTTCCGACGTGCGCGGCAACCCTGCGAACCTCGAACTGCTGGAAAGCTGGCTGCGCAGCTATAAGGCCGAAGAACTGTTCGACGCCAGTGGGCGGCTGATTCCCGAGTTGAAAGCCCTTGCGCCGGAAGGACGGCGCCGGATCAGCGCGAATCCGCATGCGAACGGCGGCGTGTTGCGCAGGGAACTGAAGCTGCCCGATTTCCGCGACTATGCCGTGGACGTGACGCACGCCGGAAAAGTTCTGCGCGAAAACACGCGGCCGCTCGGCGAGTTTCTGCGCGACACGATGCGGCTCAACATGAACAGCTTTCGCGTGTTCGGGCCGGACGAGACCGCGTCCAATCGTCTACAGGCGATCTACGAGGTCAGCAAGAAGATCTGGATGGCCGACCTGCTGCCGGAAGACGAAGACGGAGGCGAACTCGCGCGTGACGGCCGCGTGATGGAAATGCTTTCCGAGCATACGCTGATGGGTTGGCTGGAAGGTTATCTGCTCTCCGGGCGTCATGGTTTCTTCCACACCTACGAGGCGTTCGCTCACGTGATCGACTCGATGTTCAACCAGCACGCGAAATGGCTGGATATCTGCAAGAACCACGTGCCGTGGCGCGCGTCGGTGTCGTCGCAGAACATTCTTTTGTCGTCGACGGTCTGGCGGCAGGACCACAACGGGTTTTCGCATCAGGACCCTGGCTTCATCGACCTCGTGACCAACAAGAGTCCCTCCGTCACGCGCGTCTATCTTCCACCCGACGCCAACACGCTGCTGGTGGTGGCCGACGGATGCCTGCGTTCGACCGACTGCATCAACGTGATCGTCGCCGACAAGCAGAAGCATCTGCAGTTCACCACGATCGACGAAGCCGTTGTGCACTGCGCGAAGGGCATTGGTGTCTGGCGGCGCGCGAGCACCGACGAGGACGCCGAGCCGGACGTCGTGATGGCGTCCTGCGGCGATGTCGCGACCCAGGAGTCGCTGGCCGCGACGGCCATCCTGCGCGAGCGCCTGCCTGAACTCAAGCTGCGGTTCGTGAACGTGGTGGACCTCTTCAGGATGCAGCCGGCAAGCGAGCATCCGCACGGCTCGACGGCGCGCGAGTTCGATAGCCTGTTCACTGTCGACAAGCCGGTGATCTTCAATTTCCACGGCTATCCGTGGCTGATTCACAAGCTCGCGTATCGTTTTCGCAACCACGACAACATCCACGTTCGCGGCTACAAGGAGAAGGGCAACATCAATACGCCGCTCGAACTCGCGATCCTCAACCAGGTGGACCGCTTCAACCTGGTGATCGACGTGCTCGACCGCGTGCCGCGATTGCAGGCGCGCACCGCGCATCTCAGGGAAGACATGAAGAACGCGATCATCGACAACCTGAACTACGCGCACACACACGGCATGGATCGCCCCGAGATCACCGACTGGGTATGGCCCGAGTAGGTCCTTCAAGCGACGAACCCGAGGGGAAGCACTGTGGACACGACCCTGACGTCAGATGTGACCCGGAAAATCGAATCCGCGCGCAGCGGCCTCGACGCCGACGCGCTGCGGAGCGGCGTGCTCGACAATCTCATCTGTCTGCAGGCTCGTCCGCCTCGCATCGCGACGCCGCACGACTGGTACATGGCGCTTGCGTACAGCGTGCGCGACCGCATGCTGGCGCGCTGGGCCGCGACGATCCAGACGTATGCCACGCGCGATCTGAGAGTGGCGTGCTATCTGTCCGCCGAGTTCCTGATCGGACCGCAGCTCGGCAACAATCTCGTGAACCTGGGCATCGAGGCCAATGCACGCGCGGCCATGCGCTCGCTCGGCCAGGACCTCGACGAACTGCTGGCGCTCGAAGAAGAGCCGGGGCTCGGCAATGGCGGGCTCGGCAGGCTGGCCGCCTGTTATCTGGACTCGCTCGCGACGCTCGAAATACCGTCCGTGGGCTACGGCATCCGTTACGAGTTCGGCATCTTCGATCAGGAGATCCGCGACGGCTGCCAGGTGGAAGTTACCGACAAATGGCTGCAAAAGGGCAATCCGTGGGAAATCGTGCGACCGAACGTGAACTACTACGTTTCGTTCGGCGGTCACACGGAACACTGGGCCGATGAGCAAGGACGTTTTCGCGCACGCTGGATTCCGGCGCGCATGGTCAAGGGCGTCGCGTGCGATACGCCGATGCTCGGCTATCGCGTCAACACGTGCAACACGCTCCGATTGTGGAAGAGCGAGGCGATC
Source organism: Paraburkholderia sp. LEh10 (assembly GCF_017814945.1). Classification (GTDB taxonomy): domain Bacteria; phylum Pseudomonadota; class Gammaproteobacteria; order Burkholderiales; family Burkholderiaceae; genus Paraburkholderia. Next base: position 22,917 of record NZ_JAGIPX010000019.1, on the reverse strand, counting down.
GAGTCATTCGACCTGCAGGACTTCAACGCCGGCGACTACTATCAGGCCGTGCAGGAGAAGGTGATTTCGGAAACGCTGTCCAAGGTGCTCTATCCGAACGACGAGCCCGAGGCGGGCAAGCGGCTGCGCCTTGCACAGCAGTATTTTTTCGTGTCGTGCTCGCTTCAGGACATGCTGCGCCTGCTCGACATCAAGGGCGAACCCGTGTCCCGTTTCGCCGACATGTTCACCGCGCAACTGAACGACACGCATCCGTCCATCGCCGTCGCGGAGCTGATGCGGCTGCTCGTCGACGGGCGCCTGCTTCCGTGGGACGAGGCGTGGGACATCACGTGCCGCACGCTGGCTTATACGAACCACACGCTGCTGCCCGAAGCGCTGGAGACCTGGGAGCTGCCGCTCTTCGGCAGCCTGCTGCCTCGTCCGCTCGAAATCATCTACGAGATCAACCGCCGGTTCCTCGACGAGGTGCGGCGCAAATACCCCGGCGACGAGGCGCGCGTCGCGCGCATGTCGCTGATCGACGAGCGCGGCGAGAAGAAGGTGCGCATGGCGCATCTGTCGACCGTCGGCGGCCATGCCGTCAACGGCGTGGCCGAACTGCATTCGAAGCTGCTCGGACAGACCGTGCTGCGCGACTTCGCCGAGCTGTGGCCCGAGCGCTTCCACAATGTCACCAACGGCGTCACGCCGCGCCGCTTCATGCTGCTCAGCAATCCGCGTCTCGCGAGGCTGCTCGACGAGACGGTGGGCGACGGCTGGGTCACCGACCCTGCGCGGCTGCGCAAGCTCGAAGCGTATGCCGGCGATCCGGCGTTCCAGCAAAAGTGGCGCAGCATCAGGCGGGCGAACAAGATGATGCTTGCGGAACGCATTCGCGCCGTCACGGATATCGTCGTGGACCCCGACGCGCTGTTCGATATTCAGGTCAAGCGTATCCACGAGTACAAACGGCAGCATCTGAACGCGCTTTACATCATCTCGCTATACCAGCGTTTGCGCCGCAACCCGGAACAGGACGTCGTGCCGCGCTGCTTCGTGTTCGGTGGAAAGGCTGCGCCGGGCTATGCGATGGCGAAGCTGATGATCCGCCTGATCACGGGCATCGCGGAGGTGGTCAACAACGATCCCGCGATGGAAGACAGGCTGAAGGTCGTGTTCTTCCCGGACTTCAATGTGAAGAACGCGCACTTCATCTATCCCGCCGCCGATTTGTCCGAGCAGATCTCGACGGCGGGCAAGGAAGCGTCCGGCACGGGCAACATGAAGTTCATGATGAACGGCGCAATCACGATCGGAACGCTCGACGGCGCGAATGTCGAGATCCGCGAAGAAGCCGGCGACGACAACTTCTTTCTGTTCGGCCTGACTGCCGAACAGGTCGAGCACGTCAAGCGCGATGGCTATCGGCCCGCGCAGTATGTCGAAGGCAATCGGGAGTTGCGCGAAGTGCTGGACCTGATCGGCGGCGGATATTTCTCGCGCGGCGACGGGCAGGTGTTTCGTCCCCTCGTCGAGAACCTGCTGCACGCCGATCCGTTCCTCGTGCTCGCCGACTACGCCGACTATGTCGCGTGCCAGCAACGGGTGAGCGCCGCCTGGCTGGACACGGCGCGCTGGACGCGCATGTCGGTCCTCAACACGGCGTACTCGGGGAAGTTCTCGTCGGACCGCGCGATCAACGAGTACTGTGAGCGAATCTGGAAAATTTCCCCGGTGAGAATCGCACTTGATGGAGCCTGACACCGAGCCAGCGTCGCGTTATGCCGTGCGCGCCGGATCGCGGTTTCCTCCGGGGGCGACCGTCATGCCGGGAGGCGTCAACTTTTGCGTGTTCTGCCGCCACGCGACGAGCGTCGAATTGCTGCTCTACGCGACGCCGGACAGCCCGGAGCCGTTCCAGACGGTCACGCTGACGTCCGAGCACAATCGCGCCTTTTTCTATTGGCATGTGTTCGTCGAGAACTTGCCGGCGCATATCTGCTACACGTGGCGGGTGGACGGACCCCATGACGCGCAACGCACAGGCCTTCCATCGGACGCGCGCCGCGAACTTCTCGATCCGTTTGCACGCGCAGTGAGCGATGTGCTGTGGAAGCGGCGCACCGCGATCGAATCGCCGCAGACGCGGCATGCCGGGCACCGTGCGATCGTCAGCGAACCCGCGCAGTCGGCGCCCCGCGCACGGACGGCCCGGAGTCTCGAGGATGCCGTCATTTACGAACTGCACGTCGGCGGCTTTACGCGCGATCCGTCGAGCGGCGTGCGGCACCCCGGCACGTTCGGCGGGCTGATCGAGAAGATTCCGTACCTTCTTCGTTTGGGCGTGACCCATGTCGAGCTGCTGCCCGTGATGGCGTTCGACGAGCAGGACGTGCCGCCCGCCGCGGCCGCGCGCGGCCTCGTCAACTACTGGGGCTACAGCACGCATAGCTTCTATAGTCCGCATCCGCGGTATTGCACCGATCCCACCCGCGCCGCGGCGGAATTTCGCGCGCTGACGGATGCGCTGCATCGCGCGGGTATCCGGGTGCTGCTCGATGTCGTCTTCAATCACACGTCGGAGGCGGGCGAGGCGGGGCCCGTGATCAATTTCAAGGGATTTGCCAACGATATCTTCTATCAGCACGATCCGTGCGATGTCCGGCGCTATCTCGACTACACGGGCTGTGGAAATACGGTGAACTGCAATCATCCCCTCGTGACGGCGTACATCGTGCATTGCCTCGAATACTGGGTCGAGGAAATGGGCGTCGACGGCTTCAGGTTCGACCTGGCGAGCGTCTTCGTGCGTGACAGGCATGGCAAGCTGATGGACGATCCGCCGCTTCCGTGGGCGATCGAATCGTCGCGGATTCTTTCGCGGGTGCCGCTGATCGCGGAAGCGTGGGATGCCGCAGGGCTGTATCACGTCGGCGCGTTTCCGGGGCTCGCGTGGGCAGAGTGGAACGGCCGTTACCGCGACGTGATCCGCCGCTTCGTGCGCGGCGACCCGGGCATCATCGGGGAGGTCGCGACCTGCATCGCCGGAAGCGCCGATCTTTACGCCGACGACGGCAGGCTGCCGACCAACAGCGTCAACTTTGTCACGTGTCACGACGGCTTCACGCTGCACGACCTGGTGAGCTACAACGGCAAGCACAACGAGGCCAACGGCGAGGAGAACCGCGACGGCAGCAACGACAATCTGTCATGGAACTGCGGCGCGGAAGGCGAAACGGACGACGCGGGCATTGTGCAACTGCGCGGCCGCCAGGCGCGAAACCTGATGGCCATCCTGTTGCTGAGCCAGGGCGTGCCGATGATCCTTGCCGGCGACGAAGTGCTTCGCAGCCAGCGCGGCAACAATAACTGCTATTGTCAGGACAATGCGCTGTCGTGGTTCGACTGGCGCTTGCAGGAGCACGCTGCGGGCATGCTGCGTTTCGTGCGCGAACTGATTGCGCTGCGCAAGCGCCACGCCAGTTTGCGCCGGCGGCGCTTCCTGACGGGGCGGCCCGCGCACGGTCATGCGATGCCGGATGTGACGTGGCATGGCGAGCGCCTTCACGAACCCGGCTGGCATGAGCGGGGCGCGCGGCTGATCGCATGGACGCTCGGTGGCGAAGAGCGCGACGAAGCGCCACTGCACGTGATCCTGAACATGGACGACGCGGCGCGCCGCGTCGCGCTTGCGCCGCTCGAAGGGCGCTGCTGGCACCGCATCGTCGATACCGCGCGGGACAGTCCCTATGACATCGTGCCGTCGCCGCGCGAGGCGGCGACGGAGCACGAACACTGTCAAGTAGAGGCGCGCAGCGTCGTGGTGCTGGAGGGTTGAACGCACACTCGCTATTCAGCTCGCACGGATTTCATTTTCGAGGGTTTCGTTTCGCTCGAAAGCCGTCACGCTGCGCAACGTCGTTTCGCAGATCGTCGTCAGCGCTTCGTTTGTCAAGAACGCCTGGTGCCCCGTCACGATGACGTTCGGAAATGAAATGAGCCGCTGGATGACGTCATCGGCGATCACAGTGCCGGAAAGATCCCTGAAAAACAGGTCCGCCTCCTGCTCATACACATCAATGGCCAGTCCGCCTAGCTGACCGGACTTGAGCGCGTCGATCACGGCTTCCGTATCGATGAGGCCGCCGCGGCTGGTGTTGATGAGCAACGCGCCAGGCTTCGCTCGCGCCAGCGTCTGGGCATTGATGATGTGGTAAGTCGAAGGCGTCAACGGGCAGTGAAGCGACACGACGTCCGCCTTTTCACCGATCTCGCCAGGCTCCGCATAATGCGCACCCATCGCTTCGAATTCGGGCGAATGCTGCGGATCGTGGCCGATCACCTCGCAGCCAAAGCCGAGCATGATCCGCGCGAATACCTGGCCTATCTTGCCCGTGCCGACGACGGCGACCGTCTTGCCGGCGAGGTCGAAGCCGATCAGTCCATCGAGCGAAAAATTTGAATCCCGCGTGCGGTTATAGGCGCGATGGATTTTCCGGTTGATCGCCATCAGCAGCGCGACGGCATGCTCGGCGACGGAGTTTGGCGAATAGGTCACCACACGCACGACCCTGATGCCGAGACGGGCCGCGGCGTCGAGATCGATGTTGTTGAAGCCGGTGCAACGCAGCGCCACGAGGCCCGTGCCGTTGCGCTTCAACACGTCGAGCGCGGCAGCGTCCGCGTTGTCGTTGACGAAGATGCAGATGGCCCGACAGCCGGCGGCAAGACCGGCTGACTCGATGCTCAACGGCGTATCGAAGAACTTCAACTGGTGATGACCGTCCGCGTTGGCCGCTTCGAGGTAGCGGCGGTCATACGGCGTTGCGCTGAAAACGGCTATCTCCATCGCGCGCCTCCCGCAGGGAAAGTGTCGTTCAATTGAACGCCTTTTCCGTTTGCTCGTCCAGTCGCAATTGCATGCAGTGCTGCCGCCCGTCATGCGACGGAAGTGGCCAGATTTGTCAGCACACAGGCCAGCTTTGACAGTCCAGATGGTGAACGCTGGCGATAGGATGTGGGTGCAAGATCCGGCGCCACGCTCGCCGCGCGCGGTTGAAACGTCCACGAATGGAAGGAGAAGAAGTTGAACAACGAAGTGGTAGTAGTCAGCGGTGTCCGTACCGCCATCGGCAAGTTCGGCGGCAGCCTGAAAGACTTCTCGCCGACCGTGCTTGGCACGATCGTCGTGCGCGAAGTGATGGCGCGAGCTGGCGTGACGGGCGACGACGTCAACCACGTCGTCTTCGGCAATGTGATCGCGACCGAGCCGAAGGATTTCTATCTGTCGCGGGTCGCGGCCGTCGATGCGGGCATTTCGCAGTCGACGCCGGCGTTCAACGTGAACCGGCTGTGCGGCTCCGGCCTGCAGGCGATCGTGTCCGCCGCGCAAACGATCCTGCTCGGCGATGCCGACGTCGCGATCGGCGCGGGCGCGGAAAACATGAGCCGCGCGCCGTACATTTCGGTGGATGCGCGCTTTGGCGCGCGCATGGGTGACATGCGGCTCATCGACATGATGCTCGGCGCGCTGAACGACCCTTTTCATACGGTGCCCATGGGCGTCACGGCGGAAAACGTCGCGCGAAAGTTCTCCATTACGCGCGAGCAGCAGGACGCGCTGGCGCTGGAATCGCATCGTCGCGCGGAGCGGGCGATCGCTGAAGGGCGCTTCAAGAGCCAGATCGTGCCCGTGACGAGCAAGGTCAAGGGCCGCGACGTGACCTTCGATACGGACGAGCACGTGCGCGAGGACGCGACCCTCGACGACTTCGCGAAGCTCAAACCGGTATTCGCAAAGGAGAACGGCACGGTGACGGCGGGCAACGCGTCGGGCATCAACGATGCAGCGGCCGCCGTGCTGATGATGTCGCGCAAGGCAGCCGAGCAACGCGGCATCCGGCCGCTCGCGCGTCTCGTCGCGTATGCGCATGCGGGTGTCGATCCGCTGCATATGGGTATCGGGCCCGTGCCGGCAACGCGGCTGGCGCTGGAGCGCGCGGGCCTTTCGATCGCCGATCTGGACGTCATCGAGGCAAACGAGGCGTTCGCTGCCCAGGCGTGCGCCGTCACGCAGGAGCTGAGACTCGATCCCGCGAAAGTCAACCCGAACGGTTCCGGCATTTCCCTCGGCCATCCGATTGGCGCGACGGGGGCGCTGATTACGGTGAAGGCGCTTTACGAACTGCAGCGGATCGGCGGGCGCTATGCGCTTGTGACGATGTGCATCGGTGGCGGGCAGGGTATTGCCGCCATTTTCGAAAACCTTCAATAAGCGGGCCGGGGCCCGTCTCCAGACAGACTGGCCCCCGGGGCTGACGCTACCCGCATGCGCCGATTTCGCCGCATGCGGTGCAAAAGTCGCAACCATCCTTGCGGATCACCGCATTCGCGCCGCAATGGCCACATGTGCGGCCATGCATCGTGCGCAGCGCCTGAACGCCGCGTTCTTCCGCCGATTCATCTTCAATAGCCGAGAGCGTGTTGTCCGCAGACGACGCATTGGGATTCGCGTGGCCGCGCGGCAAGCGCGCAAGCAGGCGCGACGGCACCTGGTTGCCTTCTGCATCGAGAAAACCGCGCCGATGCAGGATTTGCTGAAGCGCATACGCGAGCGCGGCGACTTCCGAATCGTGCCAGCGCGGCGAACGATGTCCATCGAGGCGCTGCACTTCGCCAAGCCGCACCTGTCCGCGATCCCACGACACCTTGCGCAGGTCCTGCAAATTGCGTGCGACGAAGCCGCCGCGCGCGGCAAGCGAAAGCGAGCGCATCGTCGCGGTGATCCATTGCTGCGATTCGTCGCGCTGTCCGGCGGGAATGAAGAACTCGATGGGCCGTTCGATCGTCACTTCCTCGCCGCTCACGCGCCCCGTCACCTCGATGAACGACACGGCCAGGTACAGCGACTTCTTGCCCGCCGCCGTCAGGTATTCGACCTTCTCAATGATCGCGGGCAATTCGCCTTTCGGCCGATGATCGATTGCGATGCGCAGCGGGTCCTGGTCGATCTCCGCGAGCGCGTCGTCGGGCGTCGAAGCGGGTTCCTGCGTCACGCTCAGCACCGCGCCCAGCGTTTCGTTCGGACGATAGGTGGCGAGACCCTTGAGGCCGCTCTTCCAGGCATCGAAATAGAGGCTTTCGAATGCGTCGAACGGATAGTCGGCGGGCACGTTGACCGTCTTCGATATCGACGTGTCGATGAACGGCTGCACGGCGGCCATCATGTCGAGATGGTCGCGCGCCGACATCTCGAGTGCGCTGACGAAATAGTCGGGCAGGTTGCCGACGTCGCCGCCCAGTTCGCGATACAGACGGTACGCGTGATCTTCGACGGCGAACTGCTCGCGGCTGCCGTCCGCCATCATCTTCATGCGCGTATAGGTCCACGAGAACGCGGGCTCGATGCCATTCGATGCGTTGTCCGCGAACGCGAGGCTGACGGTGCCCGTCGGCGCGATCGACAGCAGGTGGCTGTTGCGGATGCCATGCTTGCGGATCGAATCCTTGATGTCGTCGGGCAGGCGCGACGCGAAGGTGCCGTCTTCGAGATATTGCTTCGCGTTGAAGAGCGCAAACGCGCCGCGCTCGCGCGCGAGTTCGACGGATGCGCGGTACGCTTCGTCGCGCATCAGCCGCGCGATGCGCACGGCGAAATCGCGGCCCTCCTGAGAGTGATAGCGCAAGCCCATCATCACCAGCGTATCGCCGAGCCCCGTGAAGCCGACACCGATGCGCCGCTTGGCACGCGATTCGTCGTATTGCTGCGGCAGCGGCCATAGCGTCACGTCGAGCACATCGTCGAGGAAGCGCACATGAGTGCGCGTGCGTTGCGCGAGCGCGTCCCAGTCGAACGACGGCTGGCGGCCGTGACGCTGCGCAAACGGATCGATCACGAAGCGCGTCAGATTGAGCGGCCCCAGGTTGCAGCAGCCATAAGGCGGCAGCGGCTGTTCGCCGCAAGGATTGGTTGCGCGAATCGTTTCTACCGCGCGCAGATTGTTGTCGTCGTTCATCCTCGACATGAACACGACGCCTGGTTCGGCGATATCGTAGGTCGAGCGCATGATGCGGTCGAAGATCTCTTTCGCGCGCCGTTCGGTGTAGACCCACATGCCGTCTTCGCGCTGACGCATATCGTTGGCTGCGCGCATTGCGGGCGACGGCTCGGCGCGATGCACGAGCTGCCACATCTCGTCCTTTTCGACGGCGCGCATGAATTCGTCCGTCACGGCGACGGAGATGTTGAAGTTGTTCCAGCGGCCTTTCGAGTGCTTGGCTTCGATGAATTCGAGCAGGTCGGGATGCGTGCAATCGAGCACGGCCATCTGCGCGCCGCGCCGCGAGCCTGCGCTTTCGACGGTGCGGCACGACGCGTCGAACACATCGATATAGCTGCACGGTCCTGATGCCGACGAGCTCGTCGTCTTCACGCGCGCGCCGCGCGGCCGGATCGCGGAGAAGTTGTAGCCGACGCCGCCGCCGCGCCGCATCGTTTCGGCGGCTTGCAGCAGCGCGACATAGATGCCGGGCAGACCTTGTTCATCGACGCCCTGAATGCTGTCGCCCACGGGCTGCACGAAGCAGTTGATGAGCGTGGCCGCGATGCCCGTGCCCGCTGCGCTCATGATGCGGCCCGCGCCGAGCGCGCCGTTCTGCAGGTTCTCGGCGAAGCGCGCTTCGATAGCGGGGCGCAAGGCTTCGGGTTCGGCCATTGCTACACCGCGCGCGACGCGTCGATATACGTCATCGGCTGTGCGCTCGTTGCCTTTGGCGTATTTTTCGAGCAGTACGTCGTGGGAGAATTGCTGCGGCGCGAGGGTAGTCGTATCGATGGGAGTCAGCTCGTTGTCGGTGTCAGCCATGAGGGGTCTCTGTGCGCGACGCGGTGGCATTCACCATAGCGCAATTGGGGGCGGTGGTGCAAACCACGCCGGATTTGTTTTTGTTTTTGTTTTTTTGTCTGCGACGCTGTTGGTTTTTTGTCCGCTGTCGCTGGCATCCGTGATTGCGGTTTTGTTTTGCCCTTGCGCTGGCATCCGCGATTGCGGTTTTGTTTTGCCCTTGCGCTGGCATCCGCGATTGCGGGTTGTTTTGCCTTTGCGCTGGCATCCGCGATGCGCCTCGCGGCGCGGGTGTTGCCCCTGTGCGGGGCGGCACTTACTTTCTTTGCCGCGGCAAAGAAAGTAAGCAAAGAAAGCCGCTCACCCCGCCAGTGCTTGACGCTTTTCCACGGGCTCTCAACGTCCCCGCGCTTCGCATGGCAGCGTGCTGAACTTGCCCATTGCCCACGCGCTGATTGAAGCCTCACCCACTTCATGCACTGGCACAACAGCTAACCGTCCTGAGGTTTTACTGCCCGTTAGCGGCAAACATATGTTGGTTGTCGCGCATCGCAGGGCAGCGCCCGAACTGTGTGGGTGTGTCGCGCAGCGAGGGTATTCTGATGGCGCGACGGCCTACATATGTTTGCCGCACAGGCGCTGGATAATCGAGGTTGTCGTTTGCAACGCGGGTGCATGAAGCGGGTGAGGCGCCGCTCAGTGCGCAGGCAACGGGCGTGGGCGAGCACACTGCCGCGATAAACATGGGGACGTTGGGAGCCCGTGGCTAACGGTCAAGGTTTGGCGGTGTGAGCGGCTTTCTTTGCCTACTTTCTTTGCCGCGGCAAAGAAAGTAGGTGCCGCCCCGCACAGGGGCGACGCCCGCGCCGCGAGGCGCTATCGCGGATGCCAGCGATAGTGGCAAAACATAAGGCGCATCGCGGATGCCAGCAAAACAAAACCGCATCGCGGATGCCAGCGATAGCGGCAAAACAAATCCAACAGCGTCGCAGACAAAAAAACATTCAGACATGCACAGGCGCACCCGCCAAAACATCCATCACGGGATGCGCAAGCGGCGCCACCTGCCTGCGCCGCTCCCGGGTAGGAGCGGTCCCAAACGCATCACGGTAGCTCTTGCTGAAGTGGCACGCGGACTGGAACCCGCACGCCATCGTGATATGCATGATCGACATATCCGTCTGCAACAGCAACTCGCGCGCGCGGCGCAACCGCAGGGTCAGATAATAATGTGTCGGCGTCATGCCGAGATGTTCCCGGAACAGCCGCTGCAATTGCCGCTGTGACATATTCGCGAGCCGCGCGAGCTCTTCCCTCGACAGCGGCTCCTCGATGTTGTTCTCCATCAACGCAATGACCTCGAACAAGGACTTGTTCGCGGACCCGAGCCGCGCCACCAAAGGCATGCGCTGCTGCGCGTTGTTGTCGCGCACATGCTCGACGATGAACTGCTCGGCGATCTGCGTGACGCGCGGCGTGCCGACGCGCGCCGCAATCAGGTTCAGCATCATGTCGAGTGGCGCGACGCCGCCCGTGCAGGTCACGCGGTCGCGGTCGATCACGAAGAGTTCTTTCAGGAAGCGCGTGTCGGGAAACTCTTCCTTGAGCGCCGACATGTTCTCCCAGTGAATTGCGCACGCATAGCCCGCGAGCAGGCCCGACTTCGCGAGCGCATAGGTGCCCGTGCACAGGCTGCCCAGCACGACGCCCGCGCGCGCGAAGCGGCGCAGCGCCGAAAGATGCTCGGGCGTGGTTTCGCGCTGCACGTCGATGCCGCCGCAGACGAACACGATGTCCGGCGCGCCGACGCATTCGGCGGGACCCGTATCGACAGACAGTCCATTGCTTGCCGTGACGGGGCCGCCGTCGGGGCTGATGATTGACCATCTGTAGAGGGATTGCCCGCTCAGATAGTTGGCCATGCGCAGCACTTCGATCGCGTTCGTGAACGCGATCATCGTGAAATTGGGTAGCGGCATGAACGCGAAGTGCGATAACGACGCGGTTCGATCGGGCGACATGTTTCCGGCGTTCCTTCCTGCTCGATGTTCTGGTGCGGCGGTCGTGGGGAAGCCGCCTTGTTATTCTGCGAGTGAGCGCAACAACCATGCCATACGGCTAAACCCTGGCTGGATAAAGGGAATGCCGGCTTGAATGCGCGCGAGCGCACCGCCGCTGTGCAATCGCCGCACTGCCGGCGAGCCCGTTGCGCGCACATGCGGTGCCTGTCGGCTGCCGCTGAACGGGCGGCGACGCTGCGTTGCACCATCGTATCGGCGTTTCAATCGGGCGGATCGGCATTGCCATTTAGCACGACCGGTCGCTGCGCATCACTTGTCCAAAACGGACTTGCATGGCGGAAAAGGCAAAGAACGCGTCTGAATTCGTAAATTGACGAGTCGGGCTAAAGACAAGAATAGAACCGTCGGTGGAGGTCGTGCAATGCCCGTCCAGTCAAGGGATAGCGTGGAACTGGATAGTTGGCGTCGCACACTCTTTTCGCTTTTCGGTCATCAACGGACAACTGAACGGACGCCATGTCGAACGCCAACCCTTTCTTCTCGCAGACCCTCGCCGAACGTGACGCAGCCGTGCGCAAGTCGGTGCTCAAGGAACTCGAACGCCAGCAGTCGCAGGTCGAGCTGATCGCGTCGGAAAACATCGTGTCGCGCGCGGTGCTCGAAGCGCAAGGCTCGGTGCTGACCAACAAATACGCGGAAGGCTATCCGGGCAAACGCTACTACGGCGGTTGCGAGTACGTCGACGAAGTGGAAGCGCTCGCGATCGAACGGATCAAGAAGCTCTTCAACGCGGGCTTTGCCAACGTGCAGCCGCACTCTGGCGCGCAGGCGAACGGCTCCGTGATGCTCGCGCTCGCGAAGCCGGGCGACACGATTCTCGGCATGTCGCTCGACGCGGGCGGGCATCTCACGCACGGCGCGAAGCCCGCTCTGTCGGGCAAGTGGTTCAACGCGGTCCAGTACGGCGTGAATCGCGAGACGATGCGCATCGACTACGACCAGATCGAAAAGCTCGCGCACGAGCACAAGCCGTCGATGATCATCGCGGGCTTCTCGGCTTATCCGCGCGTGCTGGACTTCGCGCGCTTCCGGGCGATTGCCGATAGCGTCGGCGCGAAGCTGATGGTCGATATGGCGCACATCGCAGGCGTGATCGCGGCGGGCCGTCATCCGAATCCCATCGAGTATGCGCACGTCGTCACGTCGACCACGCACAAGACGCTGCGCGGTCCGCGCGGCGGCTTCGTGCTGACCAACGACGAAGACATCGCGAAGAAGATCAACTCGGCTGTGTTCCCAGGCCTTCAGGGCGGTCCGCTGATGCATGTGATCGCTGGCAAGGCGGTCGCGTTCGGCGAAGCGCTGGAAGACAGCTTCAAGACCTATATCGACAACGTGCTGGCCAACGCGCAAGCGCTGGGCGAAGTGCTGAAGCAAGGCGGTGTCGATCTCGTGACGGGCGGCACCGACAACCATCTGCTGCTCGTCGATCTGCGGCCGAAGGGTTTGAAGGGCACGCAAGTCGAGCAGGCGCTCGAACGCGCTGGCATCACCTGCAACAAGAACGGCATTCCGTTCGATACGGAAAAGCCAACGGTCACGTCGGGCGTTCGACTGGGCACTCCGGCGGGCACGACGCGCGGCTTCGGGGTCGCCGAGTTCCGCGATATCGGCCGGCTGATTCTCGAAGTGTTCGACGCGCTGCGCACGCATCCCGATGGCGATGCCGCAACCGAGCAGCGCGTGCGCCGCGAAATCTTCGCGCTGTGCGAACGCTTCCCGATCTACTGAGCCGCCCCTGAACACGAACGCACCACCGCTACGGAGTCAAGCATGAGCAACCTGCACGAGAGCAGCATCATCATCGACGGCCTGAACATCTCGAAGTTCGACCGCTCGGTGTTCGAGGATATGAGAAAGGGCGGTGTCACTGCCGTCAACTGCACGGTCTCCGTATGGGAAGACTTCCAGAAGACCATCGACAACATCGCGGAAATGAAGCAGCAGATCCGCGAATACAGCGAGATCCTGACGCTCGTGCGCACGACCGACGACATCCTGCGCGCGAAGAAGGAGAACAAGACGGGGATCATCTTCGGCTTCCAGAACTCGTATGCGTTCGAGGACAACCTCGGCTATATCGAAGTGTTCAAGGATCTCGGCGTGAACGTGGTGCAGCTTTGCTACAACACGCAGAACCTCGTCGGCACCGGCTGCTATGAAGCGGACGGCGGTCTCTCGGGTTACGGCCGCGAAGTGATCCAGGAGATGAACCGCGTCGGCATCATGGTCGACCTGTCGCACGTCGGCGCGAAGACCTCGTCCGACGCAATCGCCTGCTCGAAGAAGCCGGTCACGTATTCGCACTGCTGTCCTTCGGGTCTCAAGGAGCATCCGCGCAACAAGAGCGACGAACAACTGAAGGAGATCGCCGACGCGAACGGCTTCGTCGGCGTGACGATGTTCGCGCCGTTCCTCAAGCGCGGCCCCGATGCGACCGTCGAGGACTATCTCGAAGCGATCGAATACGTCGTCGATCTGATCGGCGAAGACCGCGTCGGTATCGGCACCGACTTCACGCAAGGCTACACGACGGAGTTCTTCGACTGGATCACGCATGACAAGGGCCGTTATCGCCGTCTGACGAACTTCGGCAAGGTCGTGAACCCCGAGGGCATTCGCACGATCGGCGAGTTTCCGAACCTGACGGCCGCGATGGAGCGCGCGGGCTGGAGCGAGACGCGCATCAGGAAAGTGATGGGCGAGAACTGGCTACGCGTGTTCGGCGAAGTCTGGAACGTCTAAACGAAGCGTACAAACAAGGAACCCTGCAATGCAACCGCAACTGCCCATCGATGTCGATCCGAACACGGGCGTCTGGACGACCGACGCGCTCCCGATGCTGTATGTTCCGCGCCATTTCTTCACGAACAACCACACGGCTGTCGAAGAAGCGCTGGGGCGCGACGTCTACGCCGAGATTCTATACAAGGCTGGCTACAAGTCCGCATATCACTGGTGCGACAAGGAAGCGAAGCAGCATGGACTCTCCGGCATGGCTGTGTTCGAACATTATCTGAAGCGCCTGTCGCAACGCGGCTGGGGCATCTTCAAGATCGTCGAAGCCGACCCGTCGACGGCGCGCGCGAAGATCGAACTGCATCACTCGTCGTTCGTGCTCGCGCAGCCCGGCAAGGAAGGCAAGCTTTGCTACATGTTTGCAGGCTGGTTCGCGGGCGCAATGGACTGGGTGAACGACACCGCCGACGGCGGCAAGAACGCACCGCGCGCGCAGTCGAAGGAAGTGCAGTGCGCAGCCGAGCATCACGACCATTGCGTATTCGAAGTGTCGCCGATTGCTCATTAAAGCTGCAGTCATATTTGAAGCCTGAACCGAACACCGCCCGAGGTCGTCTGCGATGCGTTACCCCAACCTGTTCAAACCCTTGACGCTCAATCAACTGACGCTGCGCAACCGCATCGTCAGCACCGCGCATGCCGAGGTCTACGCCGAACCGGGCGGCCTGCCCGGCGACCGCTATATCCGCTATTACGAGGAAAAGGCCAAGGGCGGTGTCGGCCTCGCCGTGTGCGGCGGGTCGAGCCCGGTATCGATCGATAGTCCTCAGGGCTGGTGGAAGTCCGTCAATCTGTCGACGGACAAGATCATCGATCCGCTGTCGCGTCTCGCGGAAGCGATGCACCGGCACGGCGCGAAGATCATGATTCAGGCGACGCACATGGGCCGCCGCTCCGCGTTTCATGGCGAGCACTGGCCGCATCTGATGACGCCTTCGGGTGTGCGCGAGCCCGTGCACCGCGGCAACGCGAAGATCATCGAAGTGGAAGAGATCCGCCGCATCATCGGCGACTTCGCGGCGGCGGCCAAGCGCGTGAAGGACGCAGGCATGGACGGCATCGAGATCTCGGCCGCGCACCAGCATCTGATCGATCAGTTCTGGAGCCCGCGCACGAACTTCCGTAACGACGAATGGGGCGGCTCGCTCGAAAACCGTCTGCGCTTCGGCGTCGAAGTCTTGCAGGCCGTGCGCCAGGCAGTCGGCAAGGACTTTTGCGTCGGCTTGCGCATGTGCGGCGACGAGTTCCATGAAGACGGTCTCGATCATGAGCAATTGAAGGAGATCGCGCAGGCGATGTCCGAAACAGGATTGATCGACTACATCGGCGTGATCGGTTCGGGCGCCGATACGCACAACACGCTCGCCAACTGCATGCCGCCGATGGCGCTGCCGCCTGAGCCGTTCGTGCATCTCGCGGCGGGCATCAAGTCGGTCGTGAAGCTGCCCGTGATGCACGCGCAAAGCATTCGCGATGCCGGGCAAGCAGAGCGTCTGCTCGCGAACGGCATGGTCGATCTCGTCGGCATGACCCGTGCGCAGATCGCCGATCCGCACATGGTCATCAAGATCCGCGATGGCCGCGAAGACGAGATCAAGCAGTGCGTCGGCGCGAACTACTGCATCGATCGCCAGTACAACGGCCTCGACGTGCTGTGCGTGCAGAATGCCGCGACTTCCCGCGAAGCGACGATGCCGCATGTGATCGAAAAAACGCGCGGGCCGCGCCGCAAGGTCGTGGTGGTCGGCGCGGGTCCCGCCGGACTCGAAGCGGCACGCGTCGCGCGTTCGCGCGGCCATGACGTCGTGCTGTTCGAGAAGAGCGATGTCGTCGGCGGCCAGATCATGCTGGCAGCGAAAGCGCCGCAGCGCGAGCAGATGGCGGGCATCGTGCGCTGGTTCGACATGGAGACGAAGCGTCTTGGCGTTGACCGGCGTCTGGGCGTCGAAGCCGACGAGAAGATGATTCTCGCGGAGAAGCCGGACATCATCGTGCTCGCGACGGGAGGCTCCGCCTTCACGCAGCAGGTGCCCGCGTGGGGCGTCGCGGAAGGTCTCGCCGTGAGTTCGTGGGACATCCTGTCGGGCAAGGTCGAGCCCAAGCAGAACGTGCTCGTGTATGACGGCGTGAGCACGCATGCGGGCGCGGGCGTGGCCGACTTCATTTCGAGCCGCGGCTCGAAGGTCGAGATCGTCACGCCGGACGTGAAAGTGGCCGATGACGTCGGCGGCACCACGTTCCCGATTTTCTATCGACGCCTCTATGCGCAAGGTGTGATCCATACGCCGAACTACTGGCTCGACCGCGTGTACGAGGAAGACGGCAAGAAGATCGCCGTGATCCGCAACGAGTATACGGAAGAGCAGGAAGAGCGCGCCGTCGATCAGGTCATCATCGAAAACGGCAGCACGCCGAACGACGCGCTGTACTGGAAGCTCAAGCCCGAATCGGTGAATCGCGGCCAGGTCGACGTGCACAAGCTCTTTGCCGCCGAGCCGCAGCCGTCGCTGTCCGAGGAACTCGGCAATGGACGCTTTCTGCTGTTCCGTGTCGGCGACTGCATTTCGATGCACAACATCCACGGCGCGATCTACGATGCGCTGCGTCTTTGCAAGGACTTCTGATGATGAGCCCGGCGTTTCTCATCACCGCGTTGTTGTGGGTATCCGTCGCCGGCCTTGCGTTCGCGGTCGCAAAACGGGCGGCATACTGGCGTCTCGGACGGGCAACGGCAGCCGGCGCGTTCGGCTGGACCAATCTGCTGACTATTCCAAAGCGCTATTTCGTCGATCTGCATCATGTGGTCGCGCGTGATCCGTACATCGCGAAGACGCACGTCGCAACGGCGGGCGGTGCAATCGCGGCCTTCGCGCTCGTGTTCATCAACTATGGTCTCGCGATCTACTCGCCGTGGCTCGACCGGCTGATCTTTCTGGCCGCGCTGATCATGCTGGTGGGCGCCGTGTTCGTGTGGCGTCGCCGTCATGCGAAGGACGTGCCCGCGCGTCTGTCGCGTGGTCCGTGGAATACGCTGCCGTGGCTGCTTGGCTCATTCGCGCTCGGCTTGCTGCTGTACACGCTGCTGCCGGCATCGGCGATGTCGGGCGGGCTCGCGATCATCTTCGCGCTGCTGATCGCAACAGGTGCGTTCGCGATGACGTTCGGCGCGGCGCGCGGCGGCCCGATGAAGCATGCGTTGGCCGGTCTGCTGCATCTCGCGTTTCACCCGCGCCAGGAGCGCTTTGCGGCGCAAGGCGACGTGCGTAGAGAGCAGGCCGTGCCACCGACGGCGCTAAAAGCACCCGTGCTCGAACAGAACGAATACGGCGTCGGCAAGCCCGTTGAGTTTCGCTGGAACCAGTTGCTGAGCTTCGATGCGTGTGTGCAGTGCGGCAAGTGCGAGGCGGCATGCCCCGCGTTCGCGGCAGGCCAGCCGCTGAATCCGAAGAAGCTGATCCAGGACCTCGTGACGGGCATGGTCGGCGGCACGGACGCGGCGTATGCGGGCAGCCCGACGCCCGGCATCAAGGTCGGCCAGCATGGCGGCGAGCCGCAGCGCCCGATCATTTCGAGCCTGATCGAAGCGGATACGGTGTGGTCGTGCACGACATGCCGCGCGTGCGTCCACGAATGCCCGATGCTGATCGAGCACGTCGACGCGATCGTCGACATGCGCCGCAACCAGACGCTCGTGCACGGCACGGTGCCGGGCAAGGGCCCAGAAGTGCTCGCGAATCTGCGCGAAACGGGCACGATGGGCGGCTATGACAAGGCGGCGCGTTACGACTGGTCGGTCGATCTCAGCTCGCCCGTCGCGCAACCGGGCAAGACCGTCGATGTGCTGCTCGTCGCTGGGGAAGGGGCGTTCGACATGCGTTATCAGCGCACGCTGCGCGCACTCGTCAAGGTGCTGAACAAGGCGGGCGTGAACTACGCGGTGCTCGGCGCGCAGGAAACGGACACGGGCGATGTCGCGCGCCGTCTCGGTGACGAAGCCACGTTCCAGCGCATGGCGAAGCAGATGATGGGCACGCTGGCGACGCTGAATTTCAGGCGCATCGTCACCGCCGATCCGCACGTGATGCACAGCCTGCGCAACGAGTATCGCGCGCTCGGCGGACGCTACGACGTGCTGCATCACACGACGTTCCTCGCGGAACTCGTCGCGAGCGGCAAGCTGTCGCCGAAAGCCATCGCCGCGTTCAACGACAGGAAGATCACGTATCACGATCCCTGCTACCTGGGCCGCTACAACGGCGAGACAGAAGCACCGCGCCAGTTGCTGAAGACGATCGGCATCAAGGTCGTCGAGATGGAGCGGCACGGCAAGCGCGGGCGCTGCTGTGGCGGTGGCGGCGGTGCGCCGTTGACGGATATTCCCGGCAAGCAGCGCATTCCCGATATCCGCATCGCCGATGCGCGTGCGATTGGAGCGGACGTCGTCGCCGTGGGTTGCCCGAACTGCACGGCAATGCTCGAAGGCGTGGTCGGTCCGCGTCCCGAGGTGCTCGATGTGGCCGAACTCGTTGCGGCAGCGCTGGAGTGAACGATGAATACGACCATCAAACGTATCGATCCGCGCCGTCCATATGTCATCACGGCGGCGGGGCTGAAGCGCATCACGCTCGGCGCGGAGCATGTGGCGGGCGCATCGTATGACCACGCGCTGCAGGCCGGCGCGCACGGTCATGCCGCTGCCAGGATGCTGCGCACGACGCAAACGCCGCAGCACACGCTGCTCGTCGTCGCGCACAGCGACCGCGGCGGGCTCGACGATCATGCGCGTCAGGCGCTCGCCGCCGCCGCGCTGATCGCGGATGCAACGACGCAAGTGGCCTTGCTGGTGCTCGGCGAACTGAAGGACGACGCGGCCGCGCTCGGCGCGGACAAGGTGATCGAGCTGCCTTCGTTCGACCGCCGCACGTTCGCGCCGGAACGCGACATGCAAGCCGTTGCCGCGTGTGTCGCGCAACTGGCGCCGAAGCATATCGTGATGCCCGACAACGCGACGGGCGACGGCGATCTCGGCCGACGCTATGCGGCGCTCGCGGGCGCGAGCATCGCGACGCATGTCGTGCAGATCGACGCGCAACAGGTGTCCACCTATGCGCACGCAAGGAAGGCCTACGCGACGCGCGCCTTGCCCGATGTGATCCTGCTCGCGCAAGGCGCCGTCGATACACGCCTGCCGTTCGTCGGCGCTGGCGAGCGCATCGAGTTGCCCGCGCTGATGCAAGCGGGCGCGGTGCCCGACGGCGCATACAGGGATCTCGGCATCGAGGAAATCGACGCCGCGCAGGTCGCGCTGGAAGAAGCGGACTTCATCGTGTCGGCGGGCAACGGCGTGACGGATGTCGCCGCGTTCGAAAAGCTCGCCGGCACGTTCGGTGCGGCGATCGGCGCGAGCCGCGTCGCCGTCGACAACGGCATGTTCACGCGCGACAAGCAGATCGGCGCGACGGGCAAGACCGTTGAAGCGAGCGTCTATATCGCGTTCGGCATCTCGGGCGCGGTGCAGCACTTGCAGGGCATCAAGGACTGCCGTCACGTGATCGCGGTCAACCTGGACGGCAGCGCGCCCATCGTCAAGCGTGCGAACCTCACGATCATCGGCGATACGCAGGCGACCATCGCCTCGCTGATCGACGAGATCAATCGCGCGAAAGCGGCACGCGGGACGCCGGCGCCCGCGGCCACGAACCGGATCGTCGAAGGAGTTGCGGCATGAACGGCAAGCTCGAAAAAATCGCGGTGCTGGTGTCGGTCGGCAAGCATCCTGTCAGCGGTGTCGACCGCTATAGCCGCAACGACGCCGCCGCGCTCGAAATCGGCCGTCAGCTGTCGAGCCAGCACGCGGCGCGGCTCGACGTGCTGCATGCGGGCGATTCGGGTAATCCCGCACTCGAAGACTACCTGGCGCTGGGCGCGGAACGTGTCGAGGTGCTGACGTGCGGCGAAAACGATGATGCCGTGAGCGCGCTCGCCGCCCGCCTGAAGGGGTACGACCTCATTCTGACGGGCACCTGCGCAGAAGGCGCATTCGACAGCGGCATGCTGCCTTACCGGCTGGCCGACGCGCTGCGCTATCCGCTCGTCGGCACGGCCGTCGACGTGACGGCGGCGGGCGGCCGCGCGACCGTGCGGCAATTCCTGCCGAAAGGCGTGCGCCGCCGCGTGGAAGTCGCGCTGCCCGCCGTCGTCGCGGTGCATCCGCTCGCCGCCGTCACGCCGCGCTACGCGTATGCGCGGCTGCGCGCGGGCTCTGTCCAGCCGCAGCCCGCGCTGGTCGCCGCCGACGCCGAAGCCGTGCAATGGACGCTCGCGCCCGTCGCGCGCAAGCCGGTGCGTCTTGCCGCGGCCGAAAAGCGCTCGGGCCATGCCCGCATGCTGTCCGCGACGACCACGGAAAGCCGGGGCGGCAGCGTCGTAATTGAAGGGACTTCGGTCGAAAAAGCACAAGTGATACTCGGCTATTTGCGCGAGCATCAACTCATCGATTACTGATTTGCGCCGCACCCACACGGCCTCGCAAACCCGGAGCACACATGAAAGTATCGGCAGACATTCGCGCGCTGGTCGACCGGCGCAAGAAGGGTTACAGCCTCGAAGCACCGTTCTATCTGAGCGACGAAATCTTCGCGCTCGATATGGATTCGATCTTCCGCCAGCACTGGATTCAGGTCGGCGTCGAGCCGGATATTCCCGAGCCGGGCGACTACGTGACCGTCGAACTCGGCAGCGACTCGATCCTGCTCGTGCGCGACGACGACATGCAGGTGCGCGCGTTCCATAACGTGTGCCGCCACCGCGGCGCGCGCCTGTGCAACGAAGAAAAGGGTTCCGTCGGCAATATCGTCTGCCCGTATCACAGCTGGACGTACAACCTGTCGGGCGAGCTGATGTTCGCCGAGCACATGGGCGAGCAGTTCGACCGCTGCAAGCATAGCCTGAAGAGCGTGCATGTCGAGAACCTCGCGGGGCTGATCTTCGTGTGTCTCGCCGACAAGCCGCCCGTCGATTTCGCCGTGATGCGCGCCGCGATGGAGCCGTATCTGCTGCCGCACGATCTGCCGAACTGCAAGATCGCCGCGCAGATCGACATCATCGAGAAGGGCAACTGGAAGCTCACGATGGAGAACAACCGCGAGTGCTACCACTGCGTCGCGAACCATCCGGAGCTGACCATTTCGCTCTATGAATACGGCTTCGGCTATCAGCGTTCGCCCGCGAACGCCGAGGGCATGGATGCATTCGAGCGCACCTGCATCGAGCGCGCGAAAGAGTGGGAAGAGATGGATCTGCCTTCCGTCGAGATCGACCGTCTGTCGGATGTGACGGGTTTTCGCACGCAGCGTTTGCCTCTCGATCGCTGCGGTGAATCGCAGACGCTCGATGCGAAGGTCGCATCGAAGAAGCTGCTCGGCGAATTCAAGCAGGCCGATCTGGGCGGCCTGTCGTTCTGGACGCAGCCGAATTCGTGGCATCACTTCATGAGCGACCACATCGTCACGTTCTCGGTGATTCCGCTGTCGGCGGGCGAAACGCTCGTGCGCACCAAATGGCTCGTGCACAAGGACGCGCAAGAGGGCATCGACTACGACGTGAAGAATCTCACGGCCGTATGGAACGCGACCAACGACCAGGACCGTGCGCTCGTCGAGTATTCGCAGCGCGGTGCGGCGAGCAGCGCGTATGAACCGGGTCCTTATTCGCCGTACACGGAAGGCCTCGTCGAGAAGTTCAGCGACTGGTATGTGCGGCGCCTCGCTGCGCATATCGACGGTTCGGCGTCGGAACAGCGGACGATCAACATCAAGGCCGTTTGACCCGGCGAACCCAAGCGCCCAACGAAACCCACCGGATGCCTGGCGGCAATTGGAGCAAGCAATGATGCGCGATGCAGCAACCTTCGAGCCCGTCGAAAGCCGGGTGACGAAGCCCGAATTCTGGAGCGCGTTGCCCGCGCGCTGGACGAGCGATGCCGAGGAAGCGCTCGTCTGCTGCCAGGTGCGTCAGGAAACGCACGACGTCAAGAGCTTTTTCTTCCGCTCGCCGGAAGGGCGCGCGTTCGTGTTCGAGCCTGGCCAGTTCGTCACGCTCGAACTCGATATCGACGGCGAGACGATCAACCGCTGCTACACGATCTCCTCTTCGCCGACGCGCCCGCACACCATTTCGATCACGGTGAAGCGCGTGCCGGGCGGCAAGGTGTCGAACTGGCTGCACGACAACCTGCGGCCGGGCGCGCGCGTGCGCGTGCTGGGTCCGGCGGGCGAATTCACGTGCGCGCGGCATCCGGCGCGCAAGTATCTGTTTCTTTCAGCTGGGTCGGGCATTACGCCGCTGATGTCGATGAGCCGCGCGCATCACGAACTGAGCGAGGACCGTGACATCGTGTTCGTGCATAGCGCGCGCACGCCGGACGACATCATTTTCTCGCGCGAACTCGATCTGATCGCCGCGAACCAGACCAGCTTCAGGACATCGTTTGTCTGTGAGCGGGTAGGCACCCGCACGAACTGGCCCGGCATTACAGGTTTTCTGACGCTGCCGCTGCTGAAGCTGATCGCACCGGACTTCATGGAGCGCGAGGTCTTCACGTGCGGGCCCGCGCCGTATATGAAGGCGGTGCGTGATCTGCTCGACGAAGCGGGCTTTGAGCGCAAGCAGTATCACGAGGAGAGCTTTTCGTTCGAGACGTTGACCGAGGATGAGCCGGCTGTCGCCCAGGAGGTCCTCGAGGCCGAGGGGAAGGCGAAGGCGGGAGCCAATGGCGCGGACGTTTTCTCGGTGAGCTTTTCGCGTAGTAACCGTACGATCGAATGTGGTTCGTCGCAGCATGTGCTGGATGCCGCACGCCAGGCGGGCGTGAGGTTGCCGGCGTCGTGTACGCAGGGCATGTGCGGCACATGCAAGGTGAAGCTCGTGTCGGGGCAAGTGGACATGAAGCATAACGGTGGCATTCGCCAGCGTGAGATCGATCAGGGGATGGTGTTGTTGTGTTGTAGTCGGCCGTTGAGTGATCTTGTAGTGGATAAGTAAAGGTTTGGGATTGCGGTTTGGTTTTGATTTGGTTTTGGTTCGCCTTGCCCTGCGCTGGCATCCGCGATAGCGCCTCGCGGGGCGGGCGTTGCCCCTGTGCGGGGCGGCACTTACTTTCTTTGCCGCCGCAAAGAAAGTAAGCAAAGAAAGCGGGCTCACACCGCCAGTGC
>NZ_JAGIPX010000195.1 GCF_017814945.1 Paraburkholderia sp. LEh10 | reverse complement strand
TTGCAGAAATTGGACGGAACCCAAGGCTTGTTCGCTCGTTCTTTAGGCATCCGTCTGTCTCCTATATTACTGACTTATGAGTAAAAGAGGCGCATTATTCAAGCTGGCTTCATGATGTTGCGCTTCTACACAACCCGCAGCATCTTTGCAATACCCCCATCCGGACAAAGCATCGCCGCAGTCCCGGGTGGTAGACCTTTACACCTTCGATCCACCTTGCGTTTTGGCTTACGCCATATGTGTTGCGTTGAATTGCTGATCTACCGAAAGCAGCCTCGTATACGCCGCACCCCATTCGGATGATTGAAAATGCAGCGCGCTCATACTCGCGACTAGGCTATTAACCTGACTACCTAGCGTGCCACCTGATGCGGATTTGGCAACGCGATTAGATTCGGGCTCCGAAATGATTACTTTGCCGTACCCACCCTTGTTCCAAAGCTGATCCGCAGACACTTCAAACTGAGTGTCGTAACGAGTGTCGCCATTATAACCGTGGTCTCCCCACGGATTCCGGAGAATAAAATCCCCGGTTGATCGGTCATACCCTAAAACAGAGAACATGTGTTGGTTCACCAGCTCTATGTGGCCTGAAGAATCGGTAGTGCTCTGATCGCAAGCGTACATCACCTCGGTATTACTATTCAAAGCACTGGTGATGGATTGCTTCACCGTGTCATCCCACGATGTCCGTGAAAAAGAGGAACACTCATAGGACGTCGCTTGCCTTCCAGTCACAGCCGTGAGGCCAATCTCCCAGCCACCGTCAATTGCTTTATATTCATTCGCGAGGCCGTTCATGTGCTGGTATTCTACAAAGGCCTTCTCGAGAATTTGAACCCAGCTATCACTGGAATTTTCCGCAGCATTTTGAGCAACTGCATCATTCACAGTAACGTAAACGGGATTTCCTCGGCCATCGAAGAATCTAACCCCGTAAACCCCGTTGCCATCACTCGTAAACATCGACGCAATTTTGCTCGGCTCATCCTGTGCCACACATGCGAGTGCAGCCATCAGATAACAGTCGCCTACACCGCCTTGGTTGACATCGTTTGCAGTTGGCGCGCCGCTCGTGCCGAACAACGGCTGCGTAACGTTCGCATAGCTACCGCCAAGGCCCGACAAGGATGGGTTGTCGGAGCCTAGGAACCATTTATCAATCAGCTCGTTGAACTGGAGCTGACTACTGCCAGGGGCAAGATTGCCCAGCTTGGATGAGATGTTCTGTCCGCCCGTCCAGTCAACGTTAGCGGCGTTGCCGTTGACCAATGCATTGGTCACATAGGCAAGGTATGACGATTTTCCAAGTTGCGCCGATACTTCTGACGCGTAAGTCTTAAGACTATTGAATAGTGCGTCTGTGAATCCACCGCGTCCAATGGCGCTAGCAACGCTTTGTAAATCTGAAAGTATCGATCTGTACGTGTATGTCGGTTGAGGTTGTGGCTGCGGATGAACGTAAATAATCTTGTCGTTATATCCATGCAGTTCAACGGTATCGCTCGTATCAGATAAGTATACCGCGACGTCATTTCCATATACATGGCTCTTTTGAAAATGCAGTGGGTAACGGCCGTCAGCGGGCATGCGAGTTGAATGCGGAGAAGTCGAGTTTGCCCG
>NZ_JAGIPX010000194.1 GCF_017814945.1 Paraburkholderia sp. LEh10 | reverse complement strand
CAGCGTGTCATGGATGCGGTGATCACCATCCAGATCCTGCGCAACGGGTACGACACTTCTGTATAACGAGATGGGTTCAGTGAGCGAATGTGAATGCGCCTGAAAACAGGCATTTCACAATGCAAAAGCAGCACAGGTAGACGGCTGATACGCGCCGTGGAGTTGCCGGAAGGGTCCGTGTTTTCGGCTTAGTCGGCGCGAAATGCAGTTGCACGCTGGCTTCGTCTCGCGGCTCGCCTGACGGCATGGAGGTGTCAGGAATTTCGTGTGCTGAGGTCGGGTTAAAAGATCTCAGCTCATGGCGCTCGTGAATCGCTCGCCGAACAGAATGGCGAACTGATTGACTGCTTGCCGCCATGTGATAGGCGGCATCTTCCAATCCTTTTCGATGTTGCGCAAGGCCAGATACAGCAGTTTGCTGGCCGCTTCGTCGCTGGGGAAGTGGCCGCGATTCTTGACGATCTTGCGCAACTGCATGTGCATGCTCTCGATCGCGTTGGTCGTGTATATGATTCTGCGCACTTCCGGTGGATAGGCGAAGAATGGGATGACCTGCTCCCATTGGCGCTGCCACATCGCTGTGACCGTGGGGAATTTCCTGCCCCATTCGCTCTGAGAGAACGCTTCAAGCGCCGCCGCTGCAGCTTCCGCGGTGGCGGCCTGGTAAATACGCTTGAGAGCGGCAGCCAACGGCTTACGGTCCTTCCAGCTCGCCAGATTCAGCGAATTGCGGATCAGATGCACGATGCAGGTCTGGATCTGTGCGGCCGGATACACCGCTTCGATCGCTTCGGGGAACCCGCGCAAGCCGTCGACCACCGCGATCAGGATGTCGTGCAAGCCGCGGTTCTTCAGTTCGTTGAAGACCTTCAGCCAGAACTTGGCGCCTTCAGTTTGTTCAATCCGTTAATCGCGGCTCGTAGAGCAAATGCAGTGGTCAACTTAGCCATGACTTTTTTCTACTCGTGATCGGCAATCTGGTGCCTGCGTGCTTCCGTCACGGGCAGCGCTACAGGCTCGCGCGCAATCCCCCACGCTTCAAGGAGACCATCGAACGAAGGAAGCGCGACATGCATTTTAGGCGCCGGCAACGCAACGCCGGTCGCGCGATACCGCATCCGCTCTTTGGCGCTCGCGCCTGCCCGGACGACGCGCTCAAGCGCACCGCTCCGAACGGCATACCGGACCGCATCAGAAGCGGTGCGCGACTTCATTAGACCGGACGCGGCAATCTCCTCTACCGTCGCGCTTTCGCGATCGCGAAGCCACGCCAAAAGCGCCTCGGCGTTTGCGTGCGTGCTCATGCTCAACCTTTCCCGTTTTCCGTCTTGTTGCCGCTCGTTAGTTGATAACTGACACAATCGCGCCGCACGCTGCCCTAGCGTAGATCGCTCATACCATCAGTGGCCCTTTCCCGTTTTCCTATCGATCTACCTTAGTCAAATACCACCGGCAAAGCCGGTGGCTTGAAATTGTGAGCGCCTCAAAGGCGCCCATAAAACCGTGAGCCGCCGGTGGCGGCTTACTCCATGACCAGCTTCATCTGGTCGTATCGCTCATCCTCTTCTTCCTGATTGCGGATGTACGCTCGCACCATGTGCTCGTCCAGCCCCACCGTAGAAACGAAGTAGCCTCGGGCCCAA
>NZ_JAGIPX010000193.1 GCF_017814945.1 Paraburkholderia sp. LEh10 | reverse complement strand
TTACTCATAAGTCAGGAATTTTGCGGACAGATGGCCTATGCTTGAGCGATAGCTATTGAGAGCATCGCCCATGAAACGAGATGGCCGGAGCCTGGCTCACAACACGCTTGAAGAGATGCGTATCCTTGCAGTTCAGCGTATGGCTGAAGGCGAGCATCCAAATGATGTTGCCGCGTCGTTTGGAATGCATCGCTCGTGGGCCTACAAGATCAGGGCGCAGGCGCGAGGCCGTGGTCGTGGAGTGCGAGCGCTGCGATCGACCAAGGGCACAGGGCGACCACGTACGCTTACTCCGACGCAGGAGCAGCGGGTGATGCGCTGGGTTAATGGCAAGAATCCAATGCAATACGGGTTTGATTTTGGCTTGTGGACGCGCAACCTGGTTCGCGAACTGGTACGACAGAAATTCGACGTCACGCTGAGCCTGGCTTCGATCGGTGCGATGCTCGCGCGTCTGAACCTGACGCCGCAAAAGCCGTTGCAGCGTGCTTATCAGCGTGACCCGGAAGCTATCGAGCGTTGGCAGCGAGACACCTTCTATGAGCTGTAAATTGTCAAGGGCTATTTTTGATTAATCCGTTCTCCTACCCTCCACACATGTGCGTCAAGGGCCAGGCGAAGCCTGGGCCTGGTCAGGCGAACCCTTGACGCCCACAGGACAATATGCTGACTCATGGTGGCAGGCGCGGGGGGGTATCGCGACCGCCACCATGCAAGCGCAATGGGAGGCGGCTGTTGTTGGCATCTGAACTGTATCCCCTCTGGTCTGAAGCCGGTCATCGCGCGCGTCGGACCTGACGTCCGACCTCCTTCTATCCGCTGGCGCCTTGGCCAGCCTCATCCTGCATGCGCATTACGCCGGGAATCTTTTCCGGGAGCATGCCCCATCTATAAAATCGGTTACGTCGGTAACCCGGTGTCTCGACGGGCATGTTCACTTCAAACCGGTCCATACGTCAGTTTCCGCTCTTTGCATGATTGCCTTGTTGCGCGGTTGCCTTGGCCCCGGCTCAGATCGATTTCATCTGCGCCCCTTCAGGGATGACGCCGTCCTTCAGGTAACGCCACAGGGCAATCGCCAGTCGCCGTGCCACTGCGACGATGGCAATGCGCCGGGCACGACGGTTGGGGCCAGTGCCCTGCGTGCGCCGGTTGAACCACTGGGTGAGTGCGCTCCCGGGCTGATAGCGCAGCCAGGTCCAGGCCATCTCGACCAGTAACGCGCGTACGCGCCGGTTGCCCTGTTTACTGATGCCCTGGTCGGTCTGGCTCTCGCCGCTGTCATACGGTTGGGGCACCAGTCCGACACAGGCCCCGACCTGCCGCGGGTTGCTGAACTTACGCCAGAAGAGCTCGAGCGCAAGGCGCGACGCGCCCACTTCGCCAATGCCTTTCAGGCGTGCCAGGGCATTGCTGCGTGCACGCGCGGGCGCGGGCACACTGGCCTGGCGGGTCTTCTCCAGCGCGGCCAGCTGCTGCCGGGCCAGCGCCAGCCGTTCGCATTCGCGCAGCAGCCGCTGCCGCAATTCCGGCGGCAGCGGCGCGCCGTCGTGGCACTTCACCTCGTCTCGGGCGAGCCGGCCGGCGAAGTCCTTGTGATCGACCTCCCAGCAGCCCAGTGTGGCGAGCAGTTTGCGCATGCGGTCGCAGTGCTGCAGCACTTCCTTCTGCAGTTGTCCGCGATCGCGCATCAGCTG
>NZ_JAGIPX010000192.1 GCF_017814945.1 Paraburkholderia sp. LEh10 | reverse complement strand
ATCGGTGTGCGGAAATACTCGATCGGCGTCTCGAAGTTGGGCGGCCGATAAGTCTTCTTGATCAGCGGCACCTTGCCTGGCAACGCGTACAGATGCTGTTCGGCAAGCGCACCAGCGGGAATCTCGGCGAATCCCAACGCAACCGAGCTGCCCACTTCGGCAGCCAAAATTGGCAGAGGTCTGAGCGCCGCGAGTGAGCCTGCTCCGGCAGCGCCCACCAGCAATTTGCGGCGCAATCCACACGCCAACTATCGCGCGATGGCCGTTGCGAACGAGGTTGCGCAAGATGATCCGGTCTTGGCTGCGTGCCGGGACTGACAATACGACGGAAAACGGGGAAGGGCGTGGAAGCAGATTGCGGTGCTGGGCGGGGACGATGATGGGCTTAGAAGTCTTGACTTTTGATCACGGGCGCTGGCACTACGCAGGTGCTGGCCGAATAGGTTATCCCGCCAACGTTGCGGGGCTCTCCTTATCAGATGGACGTCAGCCGAGTATCGAGCGCAAACCGCTCGTCGCTCTTGAGCGCAAAAAGTCCGGCCGCCGTTGCGGTGTTGATCAGCAGGTTCCACGAATGCTTGCTGACTACGCTCGGTACGATCACCAGAGGATGCGAAGCCAGCAGGGCATCGCCGAACTTCTGCTGGTTTGGGCTGACAGCTCCCGGATTCAGCCAGTGCGGGTTGGGTACGTCTGATGGCTGTATGACTTCGACGTGTGCGGCTGCGATGTCGATCGCCAACAACCGGTGAGGGACAGTGTCCAGCACGTTGAAACCCTTGTGGACGGCGACCTCCAGAATGGTGGTCGCCGGGTCAAGCGAGGCATAGATTATCCGCTGTCCAGGTGAAGACCATCGCCCGCCCACAAGGAAGGCACCCTCGGCCGTTGTCCATGTTGGAAAATGCTTCTCCCGCTCAAGTCGCCATACGAGCAGCCCGTTCGTGCCCAAACCGGCCGGCAATGGCGTCAAGAATACACCCCGTAATCCATGCGAGTGAGCAGCGTTTTCACGAGCTCCGCGCCTTCCGAGCTTTGCAACAGATCGATCGGACGGCGCTGGTCGAGCCCAATGGCGGGCGTGGAAAGCCAGTGCTCCGCTGCGTCCTTCGATCCCAGAACCTCGATTGCCTGTTCGGTGATCGACGCGAGTCGGATGAGCCGGTCGGTTGCGTTGCTGTCGAGCAGGCGGTCTTTGTCCTTGCCGCGCTGGAGAGTGCGTTCGCTAACGCCGATCGCTAGAAGCAGGGCGTCGCGCGCAATGACCTCGTACGCATCCATAATTTCTCGCGCAAGGACAATCGGCAGGCCGCGCGTCACGATGTCATGGGCCTGAAGCGGCGTCATGTCTGTGACCTTCGAAATGCCCTCGGCAATACGCTTTTCAGGGCTCGCAGTTTCCCGATAGTAAGTCGCGACACTCGACGTGATCCGGGTCTGCAAGGCTTGCAGCAAGCTGCGAAAAGGCGTGCCATTGCCTGATTGTCGAATTGACGGTTCCATGTTCATGCTCCGGTTCGCCACATGTCGCAACATTTTACGCCACTTGGCGGATGGCGTGCAATCCGTCGTGGCCTCGCCGACCGGATCGGTCACATCCCGTTCGCGGCCCTTTTGAACTTTACATAACGCAAATTATCAACATTTCTTGTGTAGGTCCCAAATAGAAATGTCGGGTTTCCGCTAAATAGAAATGTCGTGTTCCGGGTAGT
>NZ_JAGIPX010000191.1 GCF_017814945.1 Paraburkholderia sp. LEh10 | reverse complement strand
CTCATTCAGGGTGTCCATACGCATTTGCTCGGCCTGCAGGGCCGCCTCGATCGCCATTGGCTCCACGACACGCATCACTTCCTTCGCGATCGCGGCGTCTATGCGAGAGCCACCAAAGCTCATGCACTTCGGCGGCAGGTCAAAGCGATAGCATCGGTAGACGGGTTGCGGTGTGCGTCCAGTATAGGCTACCGACAGACGGCGTCCGCAGCGCGCGCATCCAAGCAGACCGGCCAGCAAGGCTCGCCCGCCACGCCCCGATTTTACGTCGCCTGCCTTGCCATAGGCATTGGCGGCGAGCCGCTGCTGGTTGCGCTCGAATTCTTCCCAGTCAATGTAGCCTTGGTGGTGTCCCTTGAGCAGCACCTCCCACTGCTCGAACGGCTTGGGGTGCTTGTAACTCTTGTGTGCACGGCCATCAACGATGGTCGTCTTATTCCCGCTCTTACCGTAAGCATAAGCCCCCGCATAGAACGGATTCCTGATCACGGAGATCACGTTGCGATAACGTATCGGCGTCCAGTCGAAGTGCGTCAAGCTACTACGATCAGTCGGACGCGGGAAGTGGACCTGCTCGGATCGTAACGACATGAAGGTCTGTCGCGCGCTACCCAGTTCACGAAAGCGGGAAAAGATCAGGCGTATCACTTCCTGCAGTCTCTGGTTCGGATCGAGACCCAGACCGACCTCTCGATGCCAGAGGTAGCCAATCGGCACGCTGATGCGCAATTCACCGCGCTGAGCCTTGGCACGCGCGGCGTCGAGCATACGCGTTCGAAGCACGTTGAGCTCGAACTCGCTGATGCTGCCCTTCATGCCAAGCAATAACCGGTCGTTCGGCCGGCAGGGATCGTACACGCCGTCAAGGTCGAGGACCCTCGCCTCGACGAGACCGCACAGTTCGAGCAGATGGTGCCAGTCGCGCCCGTTACGGGCAAGACGTGATGCATCCAGGCACAGGACAGCCCCGACTTCGCCGGCACAAAGCAATGCCACGAGGCGCTCAAACCCCGGCCGAGCCACCGCTCCGCTCGCCGATCGGCCCAAGTCGTCGTCGATGACCTCGATATCGCGAAACCCGCGACGCTTTGCTTCGTCCACGAGCTCGTACTGGCGACGCTTGCTCTCCAGGTTCACCTGGACCTGAGCCTGCGTCGACTGCCGAACATAAACTACCGCCTTGCGCTTGAGAAGGGGCGCCGGAAGACGATCAGCGTTCGTCATCGTCACACTCCTTCGCAGTGGTGGCGCCCGCGGCTTTTATCAGCAGGCTCGCAAGACGCGTGATCGCCCTTGCGCGCTGCTCCGCGTTCATTCCCTGAAGCTCGGCGTTGTCGACCCTCATGCTCATCTGGCGCGGCGTCACCGCTGGCGATTGCGTTCGCGCTGGAACGCCCTTTGGCAGCTTGTCCATTGCGTTTCTCCCGGACGATGTTGGAACCGTCCGGAGAGTGTGCACGCAAGCGCCGATCAGCAAGCAGCCGATGCAGGTCGCATAACACCGCCACGGTGACTCTCGGCTCGCCAAGCTCCATGGCTGAACACACGGCGCGATCCAGCATCCACGCCGCCACCACCCTGACTATCCCGGGGCCGGCTTCAACATGAACCACGCGACCACCGCTGCGTTCCTCGACGTCTCGAACCTTGACGCGGCGACCATATAGCGGATGCCAACGATAATGGACTTCAATTTCCTGCCCGATATGGGCAGAATGAGCACGAGCTTGCC
>NZ_JAGIPX010000190.1 GCF_017814945.1 Paraburkholderia sp. LEh10 | reverse complement strand
GCAACAACGGCGCCCATGGGCGCCGTTGTCATTTGATGCGTCTGATTCAGCTGGCGCCTTGCGCCGTCAGAACTGATCCTCCGACAACGCGAGCACGCCTTGCGCGCCCTTCGCGCTGACGATCGATGCTTCGAGCGCCACGGCCTGCGGCAGCACGTGCTCGGCATAGAACTGCGCGGTGGCGATCTTCGCGCCGTAGAACGACGGATCGTCGGCGTGCTTCTGCTGCGCCACGAGCATCGCGCGCGCCATCTGCCAGCCGCCCAGCACGATGCCCGCGAGCTTCAGATACGGCACGCTGCCCGCGAACACCGCATTCGGATCGCGCTTCGCGTTCTGGAGCACGTACTGCACCGCCGACGCCAGCGCGTCATGTCCACGCGACAGGTGCTTTTGCATCGAGTCGAACGCCGCGCCTTGCTGCTTGAGCGCTTCAACCGTCTGCGCGATCTGCGCGAGCAGCGCCTGCGCCACCGCGCCGCCGTCGCGCAGCGTCTTGCGGCCCACCAGGTCGTTCGCCTGGATCGCCGTCGTGCCTTCGTAGATCGGCAGGATGCGCGCATCGCGGTAGTACTGCGCCGCGCCCGTTTCCTCGATGAAGCCCATGCCGCCGTGCACCTGCACGCCGAGGCTCGTCACCTCCAGCGACAGCTCCGTGCTCCAGCCCTTCACGATCGGCACCAGGTATTCGTAGATCGCCTGCTGCTCCGCGCGCCTGGCCTCGTCGGGATGACGGTGCGCGTGATCGCAGTGCGACGCCGCGACATACGCGAGCGCACGCGATGCTTCCGTGAGCGCGCGCATCGTCGCGAGCATGCGGCGCACGTCCGGGTGCTGGATGATCGCCACCGCCTGCTTCGCCGAGCCATCGACGGGCCGGCTCTGCACGCGCTCCTTCGCATACGCGACGGCCTTCTGGTACGCGCGGTCCGCGATCGCCACGCCCTGCATGCCGACCGCAAAGCGCGCCGCGTTCATCATGATGAACATGTACTCCAGGCCCCGGTTCTCTTCGCCGATCAGCTGGCCGATCGCGCCGCCGTGGTCGCCGAACTGCAGAACCGCCGTCGGGCTCGCCTTGATGCCGAGCTTGTGCTCGATCGACACGCAATGCACGTCGTTGCGCTCGCCCAGCGAGCCATCTTCGTTGACGAGAAACTTCGGCACGACGAACAGCGAAATGCCCTTCACGCCCTCGGGCGCGTTCGGCGTGCGCGCGAGCACCAGATGCACGATGTTCTCCGCCATGTCGTGCTCGCCCCACGTGATGAAGATCTTCGTGCCGAAGATCCTGTACGTGCCGTCGCCCTGCGGCTCGGCGCGCGTGCGCACCAGCGCGAGATCGGAGCCCGCCTGCGGCTCGGTGAGGTTCATCGTGCCCGTCCATTCGCCCGAGATCAGGCGCGGCACGTAGGTCTGCTTCTGCGCCTCGCTGCCCGCCGTGAGCAGCGCCTCGATCGCGCCGTCCGTCAGCAGCGGGCACAGCGCGAACGACAGGTTCGACGCGTTCAGCATCTCGATGCAGGCCGTCGCGATCAGCTTCGGCAGGCCCTGGCCTTCGTACTCGACGGGATGCTGCACGCCCTGCCAGCCGCCTGCCGCGAACTGGCGGAACGCATCGGCGAAACCGGGCGTCGCCGTGACGTTGCCGTCCTTCCAGCTGCTCGGGTTCTTGTCGCCTTCGACGTTCAGCGGCGCCAGCACTTCGCCGCACAGCTTCGCGGATTCTTCGAGCACGGCCTGTGCCGT
>NZ_JAGIPX010000189.1 GCF_017814945.1 Paraburkholderia sp. LEh10 | reverse complement strand
CGTTCAATGCGAATGCGCGGGCACCTCTGCACCGCGGCAGCCCACCAGAAAGTCGAAGTCGCAGCCCTGGTCGGCCTGCAGCACATGGTCGATATAGAGGTTGCGGTAGCCGCTCGCATCGGCGGGATGGCGCTGCTGCATTTCCTTCCACGCGGCGAGGCGCGCCGTCATTTCCTTCTCGTCGATATCGACGTGCAGGCGGCCCGCCTCGCAATCCAGCTCGATCCAGTCGCCGTCGCGCACCACCGCGAGCGGACCGCCCGCGCGCGCTTCGGGCGCGACGTGCAGGACCACCGTGCCGTACGCGGTGCCGCTCATGCGCGCATCGGACACGCGCACCATGTCGGTGACGCCCTGGGCGAGCAGCTTCGGCGGCAGGCCCATGTTGCCGACTTCCGCCATGCCCGGATAGCCCTTCGGCCCGCAGTTCTTCATCACGAGCACCGAGTCGGCGGTGACGTCGAGTTCGGGATCGGCGATGCGCTTCTTGTAGTCGTCGAAGTTCTCGAACACGACCGCGCGGCCGCGATGCCTGAGCAACGCAGGCGTGGCCGCTGACGGCTTGAGCACCGCGCCGTTCGGCGCGAGATTGCCGCGCAGCACGCACAGGCCGCCGTCCTCGCGCAGCGGCCTGTCCAGAGGCCGGATCACTTCGTCGTTGTAGATCGGCGCGTCGATGCAGTTCTCCCACAGCGTCCGGCCGTTCGCCGTGAGCGCACCGGGATGCGGCAGCCGGCCCGCTTCGCCGAGCCGGCGCAGCACGGCGGGCAGACCGCCCGCGTAATAGAACTCCTCCATCAGGAAGCGCCCCGACGGCTGAAGATCGACGAGCGTCGGCGTGCCGCGTCCGATGCGCGTCCAGTCGTCGAGTTCGAGCTTCACGCCGATGCGCCCGGCAATCGCCTTCAGGTGAATCGCCGCATTGGTCGAGCCGCCGATCGCCGCATTCGCGCGGATCGCGTTTTCAAAGGCCTCGCGCGTGAGCAGCTTCGACAGCCGCACATCCTGCAATGCCATCTCGACGATGCGCATGCCCGACAGATGCGCGAGCACGTAGCGGCGCGCATCGACGGCGGGAATCGCCGCGTTGTGCGGCAGCGTCACGCCCAGCGCCTCGGCCATGCACGCCATCGTCGAGGCCGTGCCCATCGTGTTGCAGGTGCCCGCCGAGCGCGACATGCCCGCTTCCGCCGACATGAACTCGTGAATCGAGATCTTGCCCGCCTTCACCTGCTCGCTCAGTTGCCACACGACGGTGCCCGAACCGATGTCGCGCCCCTCGTGCTTGCCGTTGAGCATCGGCCCGCCGCTCACGACGATCGCGGGCACGTCGCAACTGGCCGCGCCCATCAGCAGCGCGGGCGTGGTCTTGTCGCAGCCGGCGAGCAGCACGACGGCATCGATGGGGTTGCCGCGGATCGATTCCTCGACATCCATGCTCGCGAGGTTGCGCGTGAACATCGCGGTGGGCCGCAGGTTCGACTCGCCGTTCGAGAACACCGGAAACTCGACGGGAAAGCCGCCCGCCTCGAACACGCCGCGCTTCACATGCTCGGCGAGCTTGCGAAAGTGCGCGTTGCAGGGCGTGAGTTCGGACCACGTGTTGCAGATGCCGATGATCGGCTTGCCGGCGAATTCGTGATCGGGGATGCCCTGGTTCTTCATCCAGCTGCGGTACATGAAGCCGTTCTTGTCGGCGGTGCCGAACCAGGCGGCGGAGCGCAGTTTGCGGGGTTGGTCGGTCATGGTGT
>NZ_JAGIPX010000188.1 GCF_017814945.1 Paraburkholderia sp. LEh10 | reverse complement strand
ATGGAAGTCATCAACCATACGGTGATCAACCTGATCATTTTCGTGCTGGCGATCTACGTCGGCTATCACGTTGTCTGGAATGTGACGCCGGCGCTGCATACGCCGCTGATGGCCGTGACCAACGCGATTTCGGCCATCGTCATTGTCGGCGCGATGCTCGCGGCGGGCCTCACGGTCGGCGGCACGGGCAAGTTCTTCGGCACGGTGGCCGTCGCGCTTGCGGCGGTGAACGTGTTCGGCGGATTCCTCGTCACGCGACGAATGCTGGAGATGTTCAAGAAGAAGGAGCCGAAGAAGATCGCGGCGCCTGGTGCTGCGAAGGAGGGTGCATGATGAGCCTGAACGTCGTTACGCTCCTGTATCTGATCGCCTCTGTCTGTTTCATCCAGGCGCTCAAGGGCCTGTCGAATCCGAAGACGGCGCGAACGGGCAACGTGTTCGGCATGGTCGGCATGGCGATCGCGATTCTTACGACCGTCGCGCTGATCTCGAAGCAGGCCGCGCTTCTGGGCTCGAACCTCGCGCTTGGGCTATCGCTGGTGTTCGTCTCGCTGATCGTCGGCGGCGCGATCGGCGCATTCGTCGCCGCGCGCGTCGAGATGACCAAGATGCCTGAACTGGTCGCCGCGATGCACTCGCTGATCGGTATGGCGGCCGTGTGTATCGCGTATGCGGTGGTGTCGGAACCGGCCGCGTTCGGCCTCGGCGCGGAAGAAGGCGTACCCGGCTTCCTGCCGTACGGCAACCGGATCGAACTGTTCATTGGCACGTTCGTCGGCGCGATCACGTTTAGCGGTTCGGTGATCGCGTTCGGCAAGCTGTCGGGCAAGTACAAGTTCCGGCTGTTTCAGGGCGCGCCCGTCGTCTATGCGGGCCAGCATCTGATCAACCTGCTGCTCGCGCTCGCAATGATCGGCTTCGGCGTGATCTTCTTTCTCACGCAGTCGTGGCTGCCGTTCATCATCATGACGCTGATCGCGTTCGCGCTGGGCGTGCTGATCATTATCCCGATCGGCGGCGCGGACATGCCTGTCGTCGTGTCAATGCTGAACTCGTACTCGGGCTGGGCGGCCGCGGGCATCGGCTTCTCGCTGAACAACGCGATGCTGATCATCGCTGGTTCGCTGGTGGGTTCGTCGGGCGCGATCCTGTCGTACATCATGTGCAAGGCGATGAACCGCTCGTTCTTCAACGTGATTCTGGGCGGCTTTGGCGGCGAGGCGGGCGCGGCGGCGGCGGCAGGTTCGGGCGAACAGAAGCCGGTGAAGTCGGGCTCGGCGGAAGATGCGTCGTTCATGCTCGGCAACGCGGAGACCGTCGTGATCGTGCCGGGTTATGGCCTTGCTGTCGCACGCGCACAGCATGCACTGAAGGAGCTGACCGATCTGCTGATCGAGAAGGGCGTCGATGTGAAGTACGCAATCCACCCTGTCGCGGGGCGGATGCCGGGTCACATGAACGTGCTGCTGGCGGAGGCCGAAGTGCCGTATGAGATCGTCCACGAAATGGAAGATATCAACGGCGAGTTCGGCCAGGTCGACGTGGTGCTGGTGCTCGGCGCGAACGACGTGGTGAACCCGGCGGCGAAGAACGATCCGAAGTCGCCGATTGCGGGCATGCCGATCATCGAGGCGTACAAGGCGCGCACGGTGATCGTCAACAAGCGGTCGATGGCGGCGGGTTACGCCGGGCTCGATAACGATCTTTTCTACATGGACAAGACGATGATGGTCTTCGGCGATGCAAAGAAGGTGATCGAAGACATG
>NZ_JAGIPX010000187.1 GCF_017814945.1 Paraburkholderia sp. LEh10 | reverse complement strand
GCTCGGAACATGGCTCTCGATCCACGACTTCCCGGACATTCACTCGCGCAGCATTGTGGGCATGACGCCGCTGATGGTGGCAGCGCTGCACGGCGAAGACAGCATAGTCGCAGCGTTGCTGGATGAAGGTGCACACGTCGGCGCGCTCGACGACGAAGGTAACCAGGCACTCTGGCACGCGTGTCTGGGCGGCGCACCCGCATCGATCCTACGGTTGGTCGGGGCCGGCCTCGATATTGATCACACGAACGGGAACGACATCACGTGCCTGATGCAGGCCGCCGCCAGCGGCCGGCTCGAGGTCATGTGGCTGCTGATATCGCTCGGCGCCAGCGACAGCCTCGTTGCGCCCGACGGGCGAAATGCATTCGACATGGCCACCGATTTCGGACTGCAGCTCTTGCATACGGTAGGCCGGCTCAGGGACGCCCGGCGGGGATCGATCTCCGCCACCGATCGGTACGTCGCGGAACTGAGGCAACCACGAATTCCGGGTAGCGTCCTGCCGGATAACTCTTTGCGCTGAAAGGAACTCATGCCGCTATACGACTATCTATGCCGCAACTGCGCGTTGCATTTCGAAGCGCTTGTGCGTGCTGGCACGACGCCTCTTTGTCCGCGCTGTCGCAGTACCTCGCTGGATAAACAGGTCAGTGCGCCGTGCGCTCCCGCCCGCAGCAAAGCAATCATCGCGGCGGCACGCCGTCAGGCCGCGCGCGAAGGCCTTTTCAGCAACTACACGGCTACAGAACGCAGCAACCTCCTGCGCCGCGGTTGAAGCGGCAGCAGCAATGGTACGGCGGCTTGTCCAGCCGGGAATTGCTGCTGCCGCCTAGAGAGATAGATAGCGGCTCCAGCGCCGAAGTTGATCGCCGTGCCCTTTAGAGCGTGTTAGGCACTGTGAAGTACTGGCACTGCATGAACGAGCATGAGCATCGCAAAGACCACGAAATGAAGCCCGGCGAGAGTTTCGGGTAGTCGTTCATAGTCCCGAGCGAGGCGGCGGAAGCGGTTGAGCCAGCCAAAGCTACGCTCGACCACCCATCGCCGGGGCAGCAATACAAAACCCTTCTTCGCCTCTTGCAGTTTGATCACCTGCAGGTCGATGCCCTCATCGCTTGCGGCCTGCGCGGCGTCTTCGCCGGTGTATCCCTGATCCGCGAATGCCACCTTGACCGCTTCTCCAGTGACCTGCTGTACCTGACGCGCAAGCTCGCCCACCTGCGCACGTTCCTGCTCATTTGCTGGCGTCACGTGTACCGCCAGCAAATGCCCCAGCGTGTCTACTGCAATATGTACCTTGCTTCCGCGTTTGCGCTTATAGCCGTCATAGCCCGCTCGCGGGCCGCTCTCACAGGTTGACTGTATGGTGCGGCCATCCAGAATGACAGCGCTGGGTTGCCCCCGCCGTCCCTGTGCCACACGAATCACCGAGCGCAGGTCGCAGACCATATTCTCAAAACAGCCTGCCTGCAGCCAGCGCTGGGTCTGCTGATACACCATTTCCCAAGGCGGGAAGTCGTTCGGTAGCATCCGCCACGGTGCACCGGCACGCGCAATCCAGCGTAGTGCATTAAACATTTCGCGAAGGTCGTATTTGCGTTGCGGCGCGCTTACGTCCATCAACGTCAGATAGGGGGTCGCGAAACTCCATTCTTCGTCTGACACATCAGTCGGGTAGCCTTTCCGTTTTGCTTTTGTCATGCGGCCAGGATACCAGGTCTCAACGCAAGTACCTAACACCCTCTAGATACTGTGTCACATAATCAGTTGCGCGGTCTATTACCGGGCTATGCCATCGTTGCATGAGCCGTAAGCCAAGCAGGAT
>NZ_JAGIPX010000018.1 GCF_017814945.1 Paraburkholderia sp. LEh10 | reverse complement strand
GGATGGGCTGCCGAGAGAAAGGGTGGGCTGATTATCATTGTTTGCGTGTTAGTCAGAGTGAATGGAGGTAGCCATCGCCGGGGTAGGGCGCCAAGATGACCTCGATGACCGGGCGGTTCTGGAAGATGCGCGAGGCTCCTTGCGCGCCTTCGCGAGCGCCGGTTTCACCACGAACCTGTAGACCATCGACCGGTCATCGCGCCGCCCGAACTCCGCTTCGTGGCGATACCGGAAATCTCGCTCACGCGAAAGCCGACGTTGCCCCGGCCGGTGTGGCCCGGCAGGCCGGGAATGAATATGCCCTTGTCCGGAATGTCAATGCAGGCTGTGACCGGCGTGTCACCAATGCTTTCCAGGCAGCCGAGCGTGATGCGGTCGCGATATGACGGCAACTCGATACCCGTCCTGCAAAGCACGACGTAGCGGTACGGCTTGGCGATCTTTTCACGTCCCTCAAGGCTGATGGCGACCCGCATGGTCCGGGTGTCCTCGCCCTCCGGCAGCCATCACGCGGTGGGACGACCTCCAGCGTGCGCGCGGGCGCCCTGTAGACATCGGGGCTGTAGCGTGAATGGTTTTTGTGCTGTGTCTCTCATGCCTGCTTCCATCGTTCGTAAGCGATCCTAATGAATAGATATCCGACTGAACTCGCACCGGGGCCATCGCGCACTTGACCGGAAAACCGGGCCATGCACGATCAGAAAAGTATGAAAATTGAAGCGGACGTAAAGCAATGCCGCGGGCATAAAATGCGGCCCGCAGGAGGCGGGCCGAAGATGACCGCATAGTCCCATGGGATAGGTCGTGTCGCTTTGCCATTAGCGTGCGCTCCCGGATCTAGTGTCCCGTTCCGCTGATTCGCGTACATAGTCTTTGTAGCTTGGCGAGGATGGAATCAGCGGTAGCGGTCCACATGAATGGCTCGCAGTTCTGGTTGTAGTGAGAGACAAATTGATCGATACGTTTAACCAGTTGCCTGACCGAACCAAACGAGCCACGGCGTATGGCCTTGCCGGTGATCAGAGCGAAGAAGCGTTCGACCTGGTTAAGCCACGAACTGTAAGTCGGGATGAAATGCATGTGCCACCGGGGACGTGCTGCCAGCCACGCTTTGACCTTCGGATGCTTGTGGGCACTGTAGTTGTCCACGATGCAGTGCACGTCAAGATTGGCCGGCACCGCCTTGTCGATTTCGCGCAGAAACGACAGGAATTCCTGATGCCGGTGACGCGGTTTGCAGGTAGCGAGCACCGCACCGTTGAGCACGTTCAGCGCCGCGAACAGCGTTGTGGTGCCATGGCGCTTGTGGTCATGAGTGACCCCTTCAACGTAGCCGAATCCCATCGGCAGCATGGGTTGCGTACGCTCGAGCGCCTGACACTGGCTCTTCTCGTCCACGCACAAGACCAGGGCGTTCTCCGGCGGACTCAGGTAAAGGCCGACCACATCGCGCAATTTCTCGATGAAGAACTGATCGGTCGAGAGTTTGAAGCTTTCGCTGCGATGCGGTTGCAGACCCAACAGCTTGAAGTAACGGTGCACACTGGTCGGCGAGATAGCTGTTTCGGCGGCAATCGTACGTACGCTCCAGTGCGTCGAGCCATCGGCGGGTTTGGTGTGCAGGGTCTCGTGAATCAGCTGAGCCACCCGCTCATCGTCGATCGTGCGCGGCTTGCCGGGGCGCACTTCGTCGTAGAGTCCGTTGATGCGCTGCTCCAGAAACCGAAGACGCCACTTGCCCACCGTGGCGCGCGTGAGTTGCAGGCGCTGCGCGATCGCACTGTTGGGCTCTCCGTCAGCCGCCGCCAGCACGATGCGCGCCCGCGTGACCAGCGCAGCCGAAATCGAGCGAGAACGGGTAATCGATATCAGTTGCAAGCGCTCGTCCTCGCTCAGCACCAGTTCCGCCTTAGGTCGTCCCATCGACATGCTGATGTCTCCCGTTCCGCTGACGTCAACATGCTACGCGAACATAGATTAGTTAACAACGGAACGGGACACTAGTCGTTCGTTCGCTCGATTTGCGGAATTTCTGCGCGCGCGTATGGATCAGGTGATGTGCCGCCGTTGCCTGTCTGGTTGTTCACCTGCTGCGACCCAGTTGTGTTCTCTTTTCGCCAATGCGAGCGCACGCGGATTTCGGATTTCAGCCAGCGTTTCGAGCGTTGCGCCGCATTGCGCCTTCAGCGCGAGCGGGAGATTCGCCTCGAAGTGGGGTTCAAGTATTCGAAGGCGGACTTACGCGCAAGCTGGTTGAAGATCACGTCGAGCGTATTGGCTTGCGTGAGCACCATGCTCTCGACACGGGACAGATGGCCCGTCGTAACCGCATCGCCCTGCTCCCGCAACTCGCTCATCGAGGAAGACGGATCAACATCGTCACCGAAACGCACGCGGCGTACTCGAGTCCCGTGACAGTACCGCGCACTGAGCGGGTTTGACGCAACCAACGCGCCGCGCTTCACTTCGTCGACGCACTCCGTGCCCTCCAGCGACAGCACGGTCGGGTTGGACTTTTGTGCCCACTGACCGACTGGCTTTGCCGGTTCTGCGTCGTCATTCGACACGCTCCATCAGCGTTTTGTCCGACGTACTTTCACGCCATTTCACGCGTTGCCGTTGTCCCGCGGACCTGGGTTCATACGCTCGCTGAAATGGGCGATGTTGGGCGGCACGTCCGACAGCGGCCCGCGCAACGTCCGCGACAGGATCGAGTCGAATTGCTCGCGCGGGCCGGTGTTCGATGTTCGCGATTTCGACAATAATCGCGAATAATTCCGCACGCACACAGCGAAGGTCGTTTGGAGATACGGCCCCAAGACCAGGAACGGGCATCCGTTATCGGGATCGAGCGGTGCGCCCACACAATCGACGGCGACGTCGTTGGAGAATTTTCGGCCTCACTGTTTTGCGGGGTTACACGGGTTACAGGGGTTACGCTGCCCGCCGCGCCTTGGCTGGCGGGTGTTTGCGCGTACCCGTTTTTCCTTGAAACGTAACCTTGTAGCCTGTCGAGGGGAATAGGTTACGGACGGCGTAACTTCATCGGGGTTAAGGGAGTAACGCTGGCAACGAAAGCGGGTTACGCGCTGCGCCTCGTGGCGCCGGGCTCGGTGGGTTGTGCAACCCGTTAACCCGTGTAATCCCGTTTAACTGGCTGAGAAAAACAAAACCCCGTAAGTCCATAAACTTACAGGGTTTTGATGTCCATTCTGGCGGAGGGTGTGGGATTCGAACCCACGAAGGCCGTAAAGCCTTGCCGGTTTTCAAGACCGGTGCATTCAACCGCTCTGCCAACCCTCCGAGCCCGAAATTGTAACCGAAACCCCGCGGTCGCGGCCAACTCCGGTTGCAATCGTTCAAGCATCCTTCAGGAAGAGCGCTTGCAGGTCGTTGAGGAATGCCTGGCCGAGCGGCGTCGGCGCGATCTTCTCATGGTCGCGCGCGATGAGCCCGCGCCGCTCCGCTTCCTCCAATGCGGGCTCGATCGATGTCATCGGCAGGCCCGTGCGCTCGATGAACCGGTGCACTGGAAACCCCTCTACCAGCCGCAGCGCATTAAGCATGAATTCGAACGGCAGATCGCGCGCGCCCACTTCATGCTCTTCCTGCACGGCGTTACCCGCACGCGCTTCATCGATGAACGTCGCCGGATGCTTGAATCGCATCTGCCGCAGGATGCGGTTCGGAAACGACAGCTTCGTATGCGCGCCCGCGCCGATGCCGAGATAGTCGCCGAAGCGCCAGTAGTTCAGATTGTGCTTGCTCTGCCGATGCGGCTTTGCATACGCCGACACCTCATAGCGCTCGTAACCCGCCGCGCGCGTGCGCTCGTGAATCCAGTCCTGCATGTCGGCGGAAGCATCGTCGTCGGGCAGCGGCGGCGGGAACTTCGCGAACAGCGTGTTCGGTTCGAGCGTCAGGTGATACAGCGACAGATGCGGCGGCGCATACGACAGCGCCGTCTCGACGTCAGCCTGGCACTCCGCGAGGGTCTGCTGCGGCAGCGCGAACATCAGATCGAGGTTGAAGTTGTCGAACGTGTTCGCGGCCACGTCGACGGCATGGCGCGCCTGCGCTGCATCGTGAATTCGGCCAAGCGCTTTCAAATGCGTCTCGTTGAAACTCTGGATGCCGACCGACAGCCGGTTCACGCCGCTCGCGCGAAACTGCGCGAACTTGTCGGCTTCGAACGTGCCGGGATTCGCTTCGAGCGTGATTTCGGCGTCGGCATCGAGCGGCAGCAGCGCGCGCACATCCGACAGCAGCCGGTCGAGCCCCTTTGCCGACATCAGGCTCGGCGTCCCGCCGCCGATGAACACCGTGTGCACCTGCCGTCCCCAGACGAGCGGCAGCGCCCGTTCGAGGTCGCTGCGCAATGCGTCGAGGTAATCGTCTTCGGGAAACACACCGCCTTTCGACTCGTGCGAGTTGAAATCGCAATACGGACACTTGCGCACGCACCACGGAAAATGCACGTAAAGCGCGAGCGGCGGCAGCGACGTCAAACGGATGCTGCCGGGCGACGTGAACGCCTGGATCACGCCGGCTCCCGACGTCGATGTGTGGCTCACGCTTCCTCCTTCAGGCGCGCGAACAACTGCTGCAACGCGATCGCGCGATGGCTGCTCGCGTTCTTGACGGCAGGATCGAGTTCGGCGGCCGTCGCGTTCAGCGCGGGCAAGAAGAAGTACGGGTCGTAGCCGAAGCCGTTCGCTCCGCGCGGTGCGTCGAGAATCTCGCCGTGCCAGCGGCCTTCGGCGATCAGCGGCTCGGGGTCGTCTGCGTGGCGCACGAGCGCGAGCACGCAGAAGTAGTAAGCGCGGCGGTCGCTCGCGTTCTTCAATTGCTCGACAAGGCGTGCGTTGTTCGCCGCGTCGCTTTTCTCGCCGCCCGCGAGCTGCGCATATCGCGCCGAATAGACGCCGGGCGCGCCGCGCAGCGCGCGCACGCACAGGCCTGAATCGTCGGCGATCGCGGGCAGGCCCGTCAGCTTCGATGCGTGGCGCGCCTTCGTCAGCGCGTTCTCGACGAACGTGGGATGCGGCTCCTGCGCCTCGGGCACATTCAGCGCGCCTTGTGAAATCAGCTCGATGCCTGCCGTGCCGAACAGCGCTGCGAACTCGCGCAGCTTGCCCGCATTGTTCGACGCGAGGACGATTTTGTGAAGCGCCAACTGCGTCGACGCAGCGCCGCTTTCGTGACGATCATTCACCCTGCAACTCCAGTGCTGCCTTCTGTTTCGCAATCAGCGTCGCGATGCCGCCTTGCGCGAGATCGAGCAGCGCATTCATCTCGGCGCGCGAAAACGGTACGCCTTCCGCCGTCCCTTGAATCTCGACGAAGCCGCCGTCACCCGTCATCACGACATTCATGTCGGTGTCGCACTGCGAGTCTTCGTCGTAGTCGAGATCGAGCACGGGCAAGCCGTCGAATACGCCGACGGAAATCGCCGCGACGTAATCGGTGATGGGCGACGTCTCGATGCGGCCCGTCGCGAGCAGCTTCGCGACGGCATCGTGCGCGGCGACGAAGGCGCCCGTGATGCTCGCCGTGCGCGTGCCACCGTCGGCCTGGATCACGTCGCAATCGATATGCAGCGTGCGCGCGCCGAGCCGTTCGAGATCGAACACGGAGCGCAGCGCGCGGCCGATCAGGCGCTGGATTTCCTGCGTGCGGCCCGTCTGCTTGCCGCGCGCGGCTTCGCGGTCGCTGCGCGTGTGCGTCGCGCGCGGCAGCATCCCGTACTCGGCCGTCAGCCATCCCTGGCCGCGGTCGCGCAGGAACGCGGGCACGGTTTCGGCGATGCTCGCCGTGCAGATCACTTTCGTATCGCCGAATTCGACCAGCACGGAGCCTTCCGCGTGCTTCGTGTAATGGCGCGTGATGCGCACGTCGCGCAGCTGATCGGCGGCGCGGCCGCTGGGGCGTTTCGTGATGTCGTTCATCGTCGGAATCGAGCAGGAATAAAGGGGAAGTGAGGGCGGAAGGAAACTGCAATTTTACCGCCGATCGCAGCGCGGCCGCCCGCGCCGCGCAGCGTGACGCGCGATTGCGAAAGTGCGCAACGCCCGTTCGCACACGGGCACGTTCAAACGGCCGTCTGCCCGGGCTTACCCGGAGGCCGCATCGGGCGGGTGTCGTCGGCAAAAATGGGATAATGCGCGTTCCCCGCCTCGCGTCTCGTACACGCCGGGCGACTCGAATCCCTGGTCGTGCGATGTGATCACACATTCGCGCGGCCGCAATC
Organism: Paraburkholderia sp. LEh10; assembly: GCF_017814945.1. Classification (GTDB taxonomy): domain Bacteria; phylum Pseudomonadota; class Gammaproteobacteria; order Burkholderiales; family Burkholderiaceae; genus Paraburkholderia. The sequence goes on along the minus strand of NZ_JAGIPX010000018.1, from coordinate 138,693 downwards.
GCGAGACCTATCATGATCTACAGTATGACTGGCTATGCGAGCGCCACGCGCGAACTCGCAGCGGCATCGGGTAACGGCGGCGTCAGCGTGTCCGTCGAATTGCGCACGGTGAACTCGCGCTTTCTCGACCTCAACTTCCGGATGCCGGAAGACGTGCGCGTCTGCGAGCCGACGCTGCGCGAAATGCTGATGAACAAGCTCTCGCGCGGCAAGGTCGATATCCGTATCAACCTGCAGCGCAGCGAGCAGGCGGCGAACGCGGGCGCGCTCAACCGCGACGCGCTCGCGCAACTCGCGGTGCTGGAGCGCGCCGTGCTCGAAGCGTTTCCGGATGCGGGCCATCTGCGCACGGGCGAAATCCTGCGTTGGCCCGGCGTGCTGGCGGAGAGCGGCGTGTCGCCGGACGTGCTGCGCGATGCCGTGCTCGAATGCGGCAAGCAGGCGATCGGCGATCTGATCGACGTGCGCGCCCGCGAAGGCGCGCAACTCGCGACGATGCTGCTCAACAACGTCAGCGAAATGGAAGCGATCGTCACGAAGATCACGCCGCTCGTGCCGGAACTGATCACGAAGCATCAGCAGAAGATCGTCGAGCGTCTGCAGGAAGCGCTCGGGATCGCCGCACCGGATACGGCGGTGACGATCGTGTCGCGCGAAGAGATCGCCGAGCGCATCCGTCAGGAAGTGACGATGTACGGCATTCGCATCGACATCGCGGAAGAACTGTCGCGCCTCACCGCGCATCTGAACGAAACGCGCCACGTCATTCAAAAGGGCGGCAAGGTCGGCAAGCGTCTGGACTTCATGATGCAGGAGCTGAACCGCGAAGCGAACACGCTCGGCTCGAAGGCGGCCGCGAAGGAACTCGCCGATTCGTCGATGACGCTCAAGCTGCTCATCGAACAGATGCGCGAACAAGTACAAAACCTGGAGTAATACGGGAGTCTCATCAGCATGACCGAACCTAAACGCGAAAGCGGCGCGTCGCCGCGCAATCCGTACGCGGGCGTCTATCCGGGCAACCTGTTCATGGTTGTCGCGCCGTCGGGCGCCGGCAAGTCGACGCTCGTCAACGCGCTGCTCGCGCGCGACCCGGCGATCCTTCTGTCGATCTCCTATACGACGCGTCCGCCGCGCTCGAAGGAGCAGGACGGCGAGCACTATCACTTCACGACCGTCGAGGACTTCCTGCAGCGTCACGATGCCGGCGAGTTTCTCGAAAGCGCGGAAGTACACGGCAACTACTACGCGACCTCGCGCCTGTGGATCGAAGAGCAGATGAAAAGCGGTCATGACGTGCTGCTCGAAATCGACTGGCAGGGCGCGCAGCAGGTGAAGAAGCAATTCCGCAACGCCGTCGAGATTTTCATCCTGCCGCCTTCACTCGAAGCGCTCGAAGAGCGCCTGAAAAAGCGCGGCCAGGACGAGCCGAACGTGATCACGCGGCGTCTTCTCGCAGCGGGCAGCGAGATGGCGCACGCGGCGGAAGCGGAGTATGTCGTGATCAACGAAAACTTCGATCGCGCGCTCGCCGAACTGCAATGCCTCGTGTCGGCGACGCGCTCGCGCTTTGCGTCGCAATACGCGCGCCACACGGACCTCTTCATGCAACTCGGCATTCACTTGCCGCACGCCTGATCACGGGCGAGCTCCCGAAGACATAAGGTAGAATAACCAACGTACAGAGAAGGAATTTTCAACATGGCCCGCATTACCGTCGAAGACTGTCTGAAACAGATCCCGAATCGTTTCGAACTGGCGCTTGCCGCGACCTATCGCGCACGTCAGCTCGCTCAAGGCCACACGCCGAAAATCGAAAGCCGCGATAAGCCCACGGTGCTCGCGCTGCGTGAGATTGCGGCTGGCCAGGTTGGCGTCGAAATGCTGAAGAAGGTGCCCGTCTAAGGCGCGCTTCAACTTTTGATCGTCATGTAACTCAACCCAACGCGTGCAGACGGGCACACTCGCAACGGAGGCGACCATGAGCACCAACCCCTCGCCATCCGCCACGGAAGTGGAACACGCTGCCCACGAACACGATAGCGACTCGCCTTCGTCTGCACGCAAGTACATCGACGCGGTCCTCGAACAATCGTTTCGCCACCTGTTCGGACCGACCGCCACGCCGGAGCAGCCGCGCCGGCATGACGTCGTCTCGATCGCCAAGCTGACCTCCGCGCTTTCGGGCTATCTGAGCCCGGAGGAGATCAAGGAAGTCAAGGCGGCTTTCCACTTCAGCGACGAAGCCCATCTCGGGCAATACCGTCAAAGCGGCGAACCCTACATCACGCACCCTGTCGCCGTCGCGGAGATTTGCGCGGGCTGGAAGCTCGACGCGCAGTCGATCATGGCCGCGCTCCTGCATGACGTGATGGAAGATCAGGGCGTGACCAAGGCGGAACTCGCGGAGCGCTTCGGCGCGAAAGTCGCGGAGCTGGTCGACGGGTTGTCGAAGCTGGACAAAATGGAGTTCCGCAATCGCGAGGAAGCGCAGGCGGAGAACTTCCGCAAGATGCTGCTCGCGATGGCGCGCGATGTGCGCGTGATTCTCGTGAAGCTCGCGGACCGGCTTCACAACATGCGCACGCTCGGTGCGGTGCCACCGGAAAAGCGCCGCCGCGTCGCGCGCGAGACGCTCGACATTTACGCGCCGATCGCGCACCGGCTCGGCCTCAACAACACCTATCGCGAGCTGCAGGACCTGAGCTTCGCGAACTTCAATCCGCACCGTTACGCAACGCTGGAAAAGGCGGTGAAGGCCGCGCGCGGCAATCGCCGCGAAGTGGTCGGCAAGATTCTCGAATCGGTTCAGCGCGCGATCGCCGACGCGAAGATCGAAGCGGAAGTGACGGGCCGCGAGAAAACCATCTTCAGCATCTACAAGAAGATGCGCGACAAGCAGCTGTCGTTCTCGCAGGTGCTCGACGTGTATGGTTTCCGTGTGGTCGTCGAGACCGCGCTCGAATGCTATACGTGCCTCGGAGCGCTGCACGCGCTCTACAAGCCGGTGCCGGGCAAGTTCAAGGACTACATCGCGATTCCGAAGGTCAACGGCTATCAGTCGCTGCATACCACGCTGGTCGGGCCGTTCGGCGCGCCGATCGAGTTCCAGGTGCGCACGCGCAAGATGCATGAGATCGCGGAAGCGGGCGTGGCCGCACACTGGCTGTACAAGAACGGCGGCGCGGATCTGAACGATGTGCAGAAGCGCGCGCATCAGTGGCTCAAGTCGCTGCTCGACATTCAGAGCGAGGTCGGCGACTCGAGCGAATTCCTCGAACACGTGAAGATCGACCTCTTCCCGGATGCCGTCTACGTGTTCACGCCGAAGTCGAAAATCATGGCGTTGCCGCGTGGCGCGACGGCTCTCGACTTCGCATACTCGATCCACAGCGATCTGGGTAACCAGTGCGTCGCCGTGAAGATCAACAATGAACTGCTGCCGCTGCGCACCGAACTGAAGAGCGGCGATATCGTCGAAGTGATCACGGCGCCGTATTCGAAGCCGAACCCCGCTTGGCTCGGCTTCGTTCGCACGGGCAAGGCGCGCACGGCGATCCGGCACTATCTGAAGACGATGCGCCTGAACGAGTCGGTGCAACTGGGCGAGCGCCTCGTCGATCAGTCGCTCAAGGGCTACGGGCTGTCGCTGTCCGACGTCACGCCGGAAGTGTGGGACAAGCTCGTGCTGTGGACGGGCAACAAGAACCGCCAGGAAATCTTCGCGGATATCGGCCTCGGCCGGCGCGTCGCCGCCGTGATGGCCAAGCGGATCGAAGTACTGATGAACGGCCGCGAGGGCCACGAAGGTGACGATGACCATCCGCGCGCCGAGCACATGACGTCGAATGCGCCGCCCGTCGTCATCACGGGCACGGAAGGGATGTCGGTGCAGCTGTCCGCGTGCTGCCGCCCGATTCCCGGCGACGACATCATGGGCTATATCGGCATCGGCCTCGGCATGGCGATCCACACCACCGATTGCCGTGTCGCGCAACGCATCCACCGGCGCGATCCGGGCCGCTGGATCGATGTCGCGTGGGCGCCGCAGCCGGGGCGTCTGTTCGACGTCGCGGTCAAGGTGCTGGTCAAGAACACCAAGGGCGTGTTCGCGCGCGTCGCGGCGGATATCACGTCCGCCGACGCGAACATCGTTCACATCGCGATGGATGAAGACCAGTCGCAGGAATCGACGGTGCTGCGCTTTGTCATTCAGGTGAGCGACCGCGTGCATCTGGCCAACGTGATGCGCCGCGTGCGGACCAATCTCGACGTGATGCGCATCGCCCGCGAGCGTCCGAGCGAAGAAGGGCACCGTCATCACGACGGCGGCATGCGGATCGACCGCGAGCGCGCCGATTACTGAAATCGAAGTTCAGGGGCGGGCGCGCGGTTTGCGCGTCAGTTCCCATCGCAATTTGCACGATGGCCCGCGAGCCTCGCCTGTCCACAGGAACAAAGCGATGAACGTAGCTGATCTTTCCGGGTTGGCGCTCGACTACTGGGTCGCCCGCAGCCTGCACGACTTCGTGCGTGAAATCCACTTTACCGATAGCGGCCGCGTGGTCTCGATTCGCGGCAACGATCGCGGACGTCCGTGGGATGGGCGTTTCACGCCATCGACGTCATGGGAGGCGGCGGCCGTCGTGCTCGAACGCGCGCAGCGGCTCGAAGTGCGCGAACGCACGCGCGATGGCGCCGCGCATTGCGTCGCGGAGTTCGAGGGCGGGCACGGGACGGTGTCGGCGCATGGCGATTCGCTGCGCAGCGCGCTTTTGAAGGCATTCGTGACGAGCCGGTTCGGCGATGCCGTCGACGATGTGCTGCGTCAGCCTCAGTCGCTGTTTGGGACGAAAGCGACGCCGATAGGCGAACAGTCGCCTGTGGGCATCGAGAACGAGCTGCCGAAGCCGGATGGCGAGATTGGTGATATCAAGTCGGCGCCGCGCTGACGTTCAGCGGGACAGGGGGCTAAAGGCAAAGGACCCGAAAAGACAAAGGGCCTTCCGGATGGAAGGCCCTTCATGGATGGCGCGGCTGGCAGGATTCGAACCCACGACCCCTTGGTTCGTAGCCAAGTACTCTATCCAACTGAGCTACAGCCGCACGCAGAAATGAGATTATAGCAAGGTATCTGAAAAAGGGAAGGGGTACCCTGAAATTTGTGACAGCCGCCGTATCATGTACGCTTAAAAACCGTATGTCCGCTTCAATGCTGAACCATCATGAACAAAGCCTTTGTCAAAGAATCGACTGACGAGAACGACGACGACCTCGACGCCGCCCAACCGGAGATGCCCGCGGGCGCGAAGAACTACATTACGCCAGCCGGATACCGGCGTTTGCGCGATGAACTGCTGCACCTGATCGACCAGGAGCGGCCGGAGGTGGTGAAGCTGGTGTCGTGGGCGGCGTCCAACGGCGACCGCTCGGAGAACGGCGACTATATCTATGGCAAACGGCGGCTGCGCGAAATCGACCGGCGCATCCGCTTTCTAACCAAGCGCATCGATCTCGCCGAGGTCGTGTACAGCAGCCGGCAGGAAAGCACGGATCAAGTGTTTTTCGGCGCAACCGTCGAATATGCAACGGAAGATGGGGAAACCCATACGGTGAAGATCGTGGGCATCGACGAGGTCAATCTGGACCTGGGGCACGTCAGCTGGATTTCGCCGATCGCGCGAGCGCTGCTGAAGGCGAAGGTCGGCGATCAGGTGACGCTGCACACGCCCGCCGGGCAGCAGCCGATCGACGTGCTCGATGTGATCTATCCGACGCGGGAAGAAGAGGCTTAGAGAGCGTCAGATGCTCGCGCGCATGCATGTGGGGAGGGGAGACGTCGATTCGCGAACACGGCGCGAACCGGAGCCAGGACGAAAAAAGGCGCCGCAAGCGGCGCCTTTTTCATGCTGCGAGTACTGCTCGATGCTTAGAAGCGGTGACGCAGACCAGCCGTCACAGCAACCTGCTTCTCGTTGGCCGAAGCGTTCAGGCCATTGATGTTGGCGTTGACGAGTGAGTTCTCGCTGACTTGCTGATATTCGCCCTGCAGGTAGACGTCGGTACGCTTGGACAGCGCGTATGCCGTTTGCAGGTTGAACTGGTTCCAGTGCGGGTGCTCGCCAGCCAGGCTTGCGCGCGTGTACGTGTACGAGCCAGCGATGCTGATAGCCGGCGTCAGAGCGTAGCGTGCGTTTGCTTCATAGTTCTGGAAGTGGCCGCTGTCGCCGCCGAAGCGGTTCGTCAGACCCTGGTTGCCCGAAGCCGACTGGCCGATGCCAGCCATGTTCGACAGGTTCGTCTGCGAGTACACGAGACCGACGGTTGCCGGGCCGAACGAGTAGTTCGCGCCTGCGCCCCACGTCTGCTGGCGGCCAGCGAAGAACGTGTTGTCGCCGTTGAGTGCGCCTGCCGTATTGAACGCAGCCGAGGTGCCCGTCGCGCCGTTGCTGTTCAGTTGCAGGTAAGCGGCAGCGACGTTGAAGCCAGCGAAGCTATACGACGCGCCAGCGCTGTATGCACGGTTGTTCGAGAAGCCGTCAGCCTGATTCGAGAAGCCGTACAACGCGCCGAACTTGAAGCCAGCGTAGTTCGCGCTCTGGTACTTGACTGAGTTGTTGACGCGGAACGAGTTGTTCAGGTTGTCGTTGTCGAACGGATGGGCGAACTGCGTGCCGCCGTATTGCGTGCCCGTCAGCGACAGCGGACCGACGTAGTCGACCATGCTGTCGTATTGACGACCCAGAGTCACCGAGCCGAACTGGTCGCTTGCGAGACCGACGAATGCCTGACGGCCGAACAGACGGCTGTTTTGCTTCAGGGTGCCGTCATTGATGCCGAAGCCGTTCTCCAACGTGAAGATTGCCTTCAGGCCGCCGCCGAGGTCTTCAGCGCCGCGCAGGCCGAAACGGCTGCCGTTCACCGAGCCGCTCGTCATCTGAACGTTGCTGTGACCTTGACCGGGGGCCGTTGCCTGGTTGTTCGTGTAGGTGATGCCGGCGTCGATCAAGCCGTACAGCGTGACGCTGCTTTGCGCATGCGCAGCCGTTGCAAATACGCCCGTGAGGGCCGCGACCATGAGAGTCTTTTTCATCTTTGTAACTCCGAGAACAGGATGGGTTTTTTGGAAACCCAGGCTTGAAGGAAACTTCACGCGTGCGCTGCGAGAGGCGCTGGTCGCGTGAACAACGCACGGTGACCGGCGTGCGTTTGTTTCCGGGTAGGCAAAGTGTAGAGACGTGACTTGCCGGATGGCCGTTCCAAAATCCGCAATAAAGTATTACGGGAAGGGAAATTATACGCGTGACGGCTGAAAGCCTTATCGAGTAAGGGTTTCAGGCCGATAGAGTCATGCCGCAGGAGGGTGTCAACCTTTTCGCGTTGTTCAATTACGACATGAAATGGTGCCGACGAACAACGTAAAAATGGCGGAACTGCGATTGTTGTCAAGTCCGCAATAGTAGATTGCGACAGTCACGCCTAATCATTTTTGGATCAGGCGCTATACTCAAATTTCTGCTTTCCGAAGCAGACTTTTTCGTTGACGAAAAAGATCTCCAAACCTTTGTCGGCGCGACTTTCTCCAAGGTCGCGCTTTTTTTTTGCCTGCTCGCCGCACTCGCTTATCGACGTTTTCCGTCCTGAGCAACGGGAGCGAATTCGAGTCCCGGCGTCAGGCTCCAATCTTCGACGACATAGTGGCGCGCGTCCATTGGGGAAGACAGCAGGTTCTGCCAGTGATCGCCATGCCACATCGGGTCGAAGTCCAGCGTGGATGCGCGTTGCGGCGATGTCTCGGAGGCCGGCGCTTCCTTTGTGGAGGGCAATAAACGCGCGGCGATGCGACGAAGCGTCTCGAACGACATGACATTTCTCCGATTGCAAACTGCTAGCTGAAATCTTGCGATTGAGACTTCACCGTAACAACTCGTGAAAACACTTACGAAAGTCACGATTTGTTACAGCGGAAAAAATTTCTCGCGTGCGCTGGGTTTTGCCTTTGCGGTCGGCAATATGAACCGACTTCGTTCTGTAGTCGCCAGGTAATTACCGACTCGCCGCTCGCTCCCATGAGCGATTTACCGCGGTGTTCATGCGGTGATTTAAATCTGCTTGACGCCCATATACACTTCCCCGTATAAATGCCCTGCTGGATTTTCGATGGCGGGAGACGTCAATTGTGCGTCGGCATATATTTCGTTTTTCGCACAGTTAATCGTAATCGGCATTATTGGCATTGATTTATCAAATTGAGGAAAGTGGAATATGGAAACCGGTATCGTCAAATGGTTTAACGATGCTAAGGGCTACGGCTTCATCACGTCCGACACGGGCGGCGAGGATCTCTTCGCGCATTTCTCGGAAATCCGCGCGGAAGGCTTCAAGTCGCTGAAGGAGAACCAGCGCGTGTCGTTCGACGTCAAGGCAGGTCCGAAGGGCCGGCAGGCTGCAAACATTCAGCCTCTTTAATGCGTCAAAGAGCTGTTGGCACTTGGGATAAACCCTCGCTAAGCGGGGGTTTTTTGTTGGCGGCGTGCATATCAATAAGTAGACTCGCCGTTTCAGGCCGATGTTGCGGACTGAAGCGTTTTTATCCGCGTCCGCCGTGTTAATCGCATGATGAGCTAACGACTTGTTTCCCGGGTAATCACCGATTGATGATTTGCTTACGACTCCGCGCAGTAAAATGCTTTGTCGGCGCGCCGGCCCCGAGCGGACGCGTAAAAAATGGCGATCGGGCGAAACAGCCACGCCAGCGCGGCCGCCGATAGGGCATACTCGTGCAAAGTCATGCACCGCACCGTTTTTTCTTATGTCCGATTCGTTTCTGTCTGAGCCGGCCCTCGATGTGCCGATCGTTTTTGTCGACCTCGAAACCACGGGCGGCTCGCTCAACGATCATCGGATTACCGAAATTGGCGTCGTCGAAGTCGGGCCGCACGGCTCGTCCACCTGGACCACGCTGGTCGACCCCGGGCAGCCCATTCCACCGTTCATCCAGCAGTTGACGGGCATCACCGACGACATGGTGCGCGGCGCGCCCGCCTTCGAGTCGATCGCCGCCGACCTGTTCGCGCGTCTCGACGGCAAGCTGTTTATTGCGCACAACGCCAGCTTCGACCGCGGATTCTTGCGCAGCGAGTTCCAGCGCGCGGGCTTTGCCTTTAATCCAGACATGTTGTGTACCGTGCGCCTGTCGCGCGCGCTGTTTCCGACCGAGAAGCGCCACGGTCTCGATGCGCTCGTCGAGCGGCATGCGCTTGTGCCGTCGGATCGCCACCGCGCGCTCGCCGACGCTGATCTGCTCTGGCAGTTCTGGCAGCGGCTGCACGGCCTCATACCCGTCGACGTGCTGCGCGCGCAGATCGACAAGACGATGCGGCGCTTCCGGCTCGCGGGCGATATCACGGAGGACCTGATCGATACGGCACCTGCCGGCTGTGGCGTGTATGTGTTCTACGGTGAGGGCGACGCGCCGTTGTACGTGGGCCGCAGCGTGCGCGTACGTCAGCGGCTGCGCACCCATCTGACGGGCGAGCGACGTTCGTCGAAGGAGTTGAGGCTCGCGCAGCAGGTGCGCCGGGTCGAGTGGCGCGCGACGGGCGGCGAAATCGGCGCGTTGCTCACGGAAGCGCAATGGATCGCGACGCTGCGGCCGCCGCATAACCGCGTGCCGCGCGTCGGGCGCGCCGACCCCGTCGATGCGCCGTGGCCCTACGAAGGCGCAATCGCGTTCGAGGAGCGGGACGCGTCGGAAGGCGCGCACGTGTTTCACGTCGTCGACAGGTGGCGCTACCTTGGACATGCGCCTTCTCTAGCCGAGGCGTCGGGGCTGCTCACGCCGGGCACGCAAGGCCTGTTCGAGCTGTCGACGTGGCGCATCCTCCAGTCGCACCTTGCGCGCGGTCTGCGTGTCTTGACGCTCGGCCGGGCGCCCGCTGAGTCCGATCCGCGTGCCGTTGCAGCGGCATCCGCCGACGCAGCTTGACAGAGCTTGAGCTGGGCTCGATCGGGTCCAACTCGCCAGCAGCTTAGCCCGTCGCCCCTACGCCACCCGCTTCGCATACATGCCCGAGCGCCTGCGTCAGCGCGGCATTGCGCGTGTTGTCATAGCGTGTGAGCGACTTCCAGTTGTCGAGGCCGCGCGCGACGCGCGTCGGGCAATCATCCTGCGCGCGCAACGTCTGAACGCGCGCGAGCGCCGCGATCAGCGATTGCGTCAGCTTGTCCAGTTGCGGCCGCAAGCTGGTCGCGAGATCGGGCGCCGCGCCCTCGGGAGGCCGCGTTGCCCGCCACGTATCGAACAGCGCGTTCTGGACTTCCTTGCTCGCATCGATCTGGTCTTGGAAGAATGCACGCGCGAATACGGGGTCGACCCCTGCTTTTGCCGCGCGGTTTCCGACGTCGGTGAGTAGTGCCTGCTCGCGCGGCGTATCGGTGATCGGCTGGTGATGCGTCCACTTGTACCGCGCGACTGGCTCGGCTAGCGACAGGCGCTGCGAGACCAGCGCAATCAGGTTGGTCAGCGCGGTGTCGTCGCCATCGGCGCGGGACGAGGTCGGCGCGAGAGCAAGCACGGAAGAGAGCACGATCGCGACAAGCGCGCCGATTAGATGGGTACGGGTCATTGACTTGAGGCAGCGCGGTTGCGCGGAAGAAGAGGAAAAGCCTGAAGAATAGACGAAGCGCGCGGCGAATGCGTCACGGACGTCCACGACACCCGCACGACATCGCTAACGGGCGTAGCAGAACAGCGCGATCAAGCCTCGCCAGCGCGGACGTGCGCACGCAACGCGACGCCTCGTGGACAGACAGCGCTCAGCAGACCGAAACCGGCGGCGAATCGAGCGAAACCATCGGCGCACGCGGATTCCGCGCATTGCTATCCATTGCGCGCAGAGGCGCATCGACATTGCGCGCATGCTCCGCTGCGCGATCCCCCGTTGCTGCAATGCACACACCCACGGTTATTTCGAATCGCGCGACTTGCGTTGTTCGTCGAAGAATGCGCGCACGTGCTCGGGCAGTTCAGCACCGAGGAATTCAACGCCTGCTGGTTCCGGATCCGGGCAAGACACCTTGTCGGGGGTCGGAATCTTCGGCGGCTTGGTATCCATGATGTTTTCTCCTTTACGAATTCATTATGTCCCTCGGCGATTGCGGCGGACCAGCGCTGCCGCACACAGCCGATGTTTTGGCCCCCTTCCTGTTGCTTTAACGGCACACGGTCCCAGGGATTGAAGCGCCTTGTTTAGAATTTAACGATTGCTGTATTGCAGTACATCTAAACACTGTCTCGCCGCCGCTTGCTATACTGCGCGCTCACTTTTTCAGGTAGCGATGACACGTTCAACACGCTGGATCGGCCTCGTATGGCTGGCGCTGGTACTCAACGTACTGTCGCCCGTCATCGGCTACGCGCGTGTTTCGGGTGGCCAAAGCCCGCTTTCCGTCGAACTGTGTCACTCGGCTGGTGCGCAAAATGTCGTCATCGATCTCGATGGCTCGCCCGACAGCACGCCTAAGCCGCACGTCGCCGTTCCCCACTGCGTCTACTGCCCGGGCTTCGCCGCCAACTTCGCGCTCGGTGCCAGCGTCCCGTTCGTTCCGGCTCCCGTCCGCGTGCTTGCCTATGCGCGGATCATCGAACCCGAGGTCATTTTTGTGCGCCGCAGCGTACGCGTCGCACAACCTCGCGCTCCTCCCGTCACGTCGATCTGAAGTTCTTTGTGCCAGCTCGTCCGCTTGCGCCTGACGTCATAAAGACGTAGCAGCGGCGAGCCGCCGTGCATGCCATTGCTCCGAGCCTTGTGTCGCATATGTGCGCTGCATTTGTCATGCCGCGCGCGGCTCGCGTCAATGCAGCGGCGCGGCGTCTTCGATCACGTTTCAGGAATTTTCATGCGCATCGTTTCCGCTGCGCTGTCCGCGCGCACGCCCCTTTGGCTCGCGTGCGCGGCAGTGTTCGCCGTTCATCCCGCATGGGCCGATGAAAGTACGACCAATCGTGCCGCTGTCGACCCGCCCGCATCCGATGCTTCGGTCTCCCATTCTTCTGTAACGAACGGTTCCGCGAATTCGTTGACGGAATCGCGCGACACGTTGCAGGCCGTCAAGGTGACGGCCACGCGCGCCGCGCCCGCGTTCGCGCCCGACACGCCCGGCGTCGTCGAAACCCTCACGCGCGAGCAGATCGACGCGCACAACATCGTCAACACGGAAGACGCGCTCAAGTACGCGCCGAACGTCATGGTGCGAAAGCGCTTCACGGGTGACCGCAACTCAGTGTTCGCCGGCCGCGACTTCAACGAACTGCAGAGCGCGCGCGGCCTCGTCTATGCCGACGGCCTCCTGCTGTCGAACCTGCTGGGATCGAGCTATGCGTATCCGCCGCGCTGGTCGCTGATCGCGCCCGACGACGTCGCGCAGGTCGAGGTGCTCTACGGCCCGTTTTCGGCGCTGTATCCGGGCAATTCGATCGGCTCGACGGTGCAGATCACGACACGCAAGCCGGTCAAGCTGGAAGCGTCGCTGGATACGCAGCTCTTCACGCAGCACTACGACGACCCGTATGGCTTCACGAAGAATTTCGGCGGCAATCACGAGACAGCGCATATCGCCGATCGCATCGGCCGATTCTGGTATTCGCTGACGCTCGACCGTCTCGAGAACAACAGCCAGCCGCTGCAGTATGCGAGCCCGAACAGCACGTACAACCCGAAGCTCGGCGCGCCCGTCGCCGTGACGGGCGCGGCCACTGACATCGGCCCGAACGGCCAGCCGCGCGTGATCGTCGGTCCGCAGATGATGGAGCGCACCGAGCAGATCAACGAGTCCGTGCGCATGGGCTACGCGCTCACCGACCATCTCGACGCGACGCTCACACTCGGCCATTGGGAAAACCACTACAAGGACCGCGCGCAGACCTTTTTGACGGATGCGGCGGGCAATCCCGTCTACGCGGGCAACGTGACGATCGGTGGCAAGAACTACTCAATTGCGCCGACGGCCTTTTCGCCCGCCAACGGCGACCAGGAGAACTGGCTCTATGCGTTCAGCCTGAACGCGCGGCTCGACTCGGGCTGGAAGCTGTCAGGCATCGCGTCGGGTTATGACGTTTCGCGCGACCTGCTGCGCTCGTCGAAGACGGCGCCGCCCGCCGCCTATGGCGGCGGTCCCGGCACGATCTTCTATGGCGACGGCACCGGCTGGCGCACGTTCGACCTGAAAGCGGAGTCGCCATCGTATGCGGGCCATGCGCTCACCGTCGGTTATCACTTCGACAACTACTTCCTGCGCAACGAGACCTACAACACGCCCGACTGGCAGAACGGGTCGCCGTCGTCGCTCGCCAGCACGTATCGCGGCGATACCCGTGTCCAGGCGCTGTACGGCCAGGACGCGTGGCGCTTCGCGCCCGGCTGGCTCGCGACGCTCGGTCTGCGCTACGAGCGCTGGGACGCGTACGACGGCGCGCTCGGCAACGGCTCCACGACGCTCGGCTACGCGGACCGTAGCGCAAACGCACTTTCGCCGAAAGCGTCGGTGCAATGGCAGGCGACGCAAGAGTGGCTGTTCCGCGTGTCGTTCGCGACGGGCACGCGCTTTCCGAGCGTCGCCGAGCTGTTCCAGGGGACGATCTCGAACAACGCGATCGTCAACAACAATCCGGGCTTGCGTCCGGAAAAGGCGATCGACTGGGACTTCACGGCGGAGCGGGACGTCGGCGTGGGCGTCGTGCGGGCGAGCGTGTTCCAGAGCGACCTGCGCGATTCCATCTACAACCAGACGACCGTCAACGGCGCGACCACGGTCACGAACATCTCGAATGTCGATCGCGTGCGCGTGCGCGGCGTCGAGCTGGCGTTCTCGGGGCAGAACGTGCTGCTGCACGGGCTCGACCTCGACGCGAACGTGTCAGCGACCAACGCGCGCATTCTGGCCGACTCGGCGAACCCGTCGTATGTCGGCAAGCGCTTCCCGCGCATTCCCGTCATGCGCGCCAATCTGCTCGCGAGCTACCACTTCAACCAGCAGTGGCAGGGCAGCGTGGGAATGCGTTATTCCGGCCGTCAGTACAACACGCTCGACAACAGCGACATCAATCCCGACGTCTATGGCGGCACGAGTTCGTTTTTCGTCGTCGATATGAAGGCGCGCTATCAGGCCGGCAAGCACTGGCTCGCGTCCGTCGGCATCGACAATCTGACGGACCGCCGCTACTACGTCTTCCACCCGTACCCGGGCCGCACGTTCTACGGAGAACTCAAATGGATGCTTTAAAAAAATGGACGGCGCTGGTCGCCGCTGGCTTGTCGCTGGCGCAGCCGCTGATGGCTCATGACGCATCGAACGATCCGCATGCGGCGCACGGCATGCAGATGGACATGACGGGCGGCATGGCCGCGAGCGCGGCCGGCGGCGCGGCGAAGTCCGGTAAGACGCCGCTCGCGACAGGCGCCGCGTTCGATTCGACGCATCGGCTGTGGGTTGCGTGGGTCGAAGGGCAGCATGTCGTCGTTGCGCATTCCGACGACAAAGGCCGCACGCTGTCGCCGCCCGTCACCGTCAATGCGATGCCCGAGCCGATCTACACGAGCGCCGAAAATCGCCCGAAGATCGCCGCGAGTCCGGACGCAAAGACGATTTACGTCACGTGGTCGATGCCGCTCGACGCGCCGTACACGGGCATGGTCCGCTTCTCGCGCTCGAACGACGGCGGCGCGACGTGGAGCGTGCCCGCGACCGTCCACGGCGACCGTCAGCCGATTACGCACCGCTTCGATTCGCTGATCGTCGATGGCGACGGGCGCCTCTTCGTCACGTGGATCGACAAGCGCGATCTGGCGGCGGCGAAGAAGGCCGGCAAGCCGTACGACGGCGCGGCCGTCTACTACGCGGTTTCGTCGGACGGCGGGCAGTCGTTCCAGCCGGAGCGCAAGGTCGCCGACCACACATGCGAGTGCTGCCGGATCGCGCTGGCGCTCGACCAGCAAGGACATGTGCAGGCCATGTGGCGCAATGTGTTCGAAGGGCAGATCCGCGATCATGCGCTCGCGGTGCTGCCCGCCGGCGTGCGGCAATCCGTCGAGCCGATCCGCGCGACGTTCTCCGGCTGGCATATGGAAGCGTGCCCCGAACACGGCCCGGCGCTCGCGATCACGCCGGACGGCGTGCGGCACATGGCGTGGTTCAGCGTCGTCAACGGACGCGCCGATGTCTACTACTCGCGGCTCGGCGCAAACGGCAAGCCCATCGGCGAGCCTTGGGCGTTCGGCGATACGGGCAAGGCGGACGGGCAGGCGTCGCACGCGGCGCTGATCGCGCAAGGCAAAACGCTCTGGCTCGCATGGAAGGACTTCGACGGCGACACGATGCGCCTGATGCTGCGCCACTCCGACGATGCAGGCGCGCACTGGAGCGCGCCCCGCATGCTCGCGCAGACGGCGGGTGGCAGCGACAATCCGCAGTTGCTGAACGACGCCGGCCGCGTCTATCTGTCATGGCGCACGCAGAACGACGGCTACATGCTCGTGCGCGCCGACGAGGAGAAGTAGATGAAGCGAATCTCGATGGCGCTCGTGGCGTTGCTGATCGCCGCCACCGCGCAGGCCGCCGAACTCAGGCCGCTGCGCGCGTCGGAAGTGGAGGCCGTGCTTGCCGCATCGCGAGGCAGGCCGCAGATCGTCGAAATCTGGTCGCTCGATTGCAGCTATTGCCGGGAGAACACGGCGCGCATTGTCGAATGGCAGAACAAGCATCGCGATGTGCGGCTGACGATGATCGCGATGGACTCCATCGACGACAACTCCGCCGCGCTGTCGCAAGTGCTCGCGTCGCTGCCGCTGTCTTCGCAGCCGGCGCTTTATGCAAACGCCGAGCCGATCCCGGAAAAACTGCGCCGCGCGCTCGATCCGGACTGGCGCGGCGAGATGCCGCGCACGCTGCTGATCGATGCACGTGGCGCGCGTCAGGCGTCGAGTGGACTGTTGCAGCCCGCCGCGCTCGACGCGTGGCGTCGCTAGCGCGCCATCGCTCGGCTTGGACGCTGCGGGGTCAACGGCTGGCCGGATGCCGCCCGCGCCGGCGCCGGCACGACGACGGCCCCGTCGACGCCGCCGGCTTGCTCTCCACGTCGACATTGCGTTGAATGCGCGGCTGGCGTTGTGTCAGCTCTGGCGCGTCGCGCTTCGGCGCGGATGGCCTGCGCGTCTTGTCATCGCTTCGTTGACGGCGTCGCGCACGCACTGCGCGACGAGTTCCGATGCGTTCGTGCGCGACGCGCGAGCGGGCCGCGCGATCACGAGCGGCTGCCGGATGGTCTCTTCACGAATGGGCCGTTCGATCGCGCCCGCCGCCGATCCGGCCGGCTCGCCCTGCGTAATCAGCAACGATACGCCTAAGCCGTTCGCCACCATGCTGCGCACGAGTTCCAGCGAGGTCGCGCGATAACGCACTTCAGGCGCAAGCCCGCACTGCCAGAACGGCGCCATCAGAAACTCGCGGCTGTGCGGCAGATCGATCAGGATCAGCGGCTCTTTGGCGAGAACGTGCAGCGACAGCTTGCCCGCCTTCTTTGCGAGCTTCGATGCAGCGGGCACGAGCGCATAAGGCCGCAATTGCGCGAGACATTCGCGTTCGATGTCGGCAGGCAGGCCGACGTCGTACATCAGCGCGAGCTCGATGCGGCTGCTGCGCAACGCGTCTTCGAGTTGCAGCAGATCGCCTTCGACGAAACGTATCGACAGTTCGGGAAAACGTGTGCGCGCAATGCGCAGCAACACGGGGAGATAGACGGGTGCGATCGTGCTGAATACGCCGATCTGCACTTCGCCAGATGCGGCATTGCCGCTGTCATCGGCTTCAAACGATGAGGCCGCGGTCAACAGTTGCTGCGCTTCTGCCAGCTTGCGCACGCCGAACCGCGTCAAGGTCATCTTCGCGCCCGATTCGCGGGCGAACAACGTGTCGTCGAACAGCGATTCGAGTTCGCGGATGGCAACCGAGATCGATGGCTGCGACACGTTCAGTATTTTTGCGGCGGCCGTCGTGCTGCCCATTTCCGCCGTCGCCGTGAAATAACGCAGGAGCCGCAACGAGACACGCATTGGAAAAACCTATAGGTGTTAATGCAATTCCATATTTTACTTGATAGGCGGTCGCGGCCGAGAATCGATGCATCGAAGATCTGTCGAAAGGAGCGTTCGATGCCACGTTCGAATCTACCGCTCGAAGGCATACGCGTGATCGATTTCTCGCGCGTGCTGGCGGGTCCCTATTGCGCCGCGCTGCTCAGCGATCTGGGCGCCGATGTGATCAAGATCGAGCCGCCCGCGGGCGACGACTATCGCGCGGTCGGACCATTTTCCGCGGATGGCGAGAGCGCGCTCTTTGCTGCGATGAACCGCAACAAGCGCGGCATCGTGCTCGATCTGAAGACGGGCGCGGGGCGCGAACTGGCGCTCGCGTTGTGCGCCGACGCCGATGTCGTCGTCGAGAATTTCCGGCCGGGCGTTGCGGACAAGCTGGGCATCGGCTACGCGGCGCTGAGCGCGCTCAATCCGTCTGTCGTGTATGCGAGCGTGTCGGGTTTCGGCCAGACGGGACCCGAGTCGCATCGGCCCGCATACGACATCATCCTGCAGGCGATGTGCGGGCTGATGGATGCAACGGGCTCGCCCGATGGGCCGCCGACGATGATCGGCGAATCCGTGTCCGACGTCGTCAGCGGCCTGTTTGCGTCGTGGGGCGTGCTCGCCGCGCTCCTTGCGCGCGAGAAGAGCGGCAAGGGCACGCATGTCGACGTATCGATGTTCGACGCCACACTCGGACTGAGCGCAACGCTCGTCGCGCGTTATGCCGCAACAGGAATCGCGCCGCGCCGCGTGGGGAACCGGCATCCGTCGTCGGCGCCGTTCAGTGCGTTTCGCGCCGCTGACGGCTTCTATGTCGTCGCCGTGCTGAACAATAAGCTGTTCGCTACGTTCGCGCATGCAATCGGCGCGCCGCATCTCGCCGACGACCCGCGCTTTGCCAGCGATGCGTCGCGTTGCCGCCATGAAGCCGAATTGCGCGCGGCGATCGAGGCATGGTCGTCGCCGCACACCGTTGATGAAGTCAATCGCGTTCTCGGCGCGGCGGGCATCCCCGTTGCGCCGATCCGCAATCTCCAGCAGGCGCTGGACAGCGAGCACGCCGCGCATCGCGCCGTGCTGACGGAGGTCCGGCGAGAGGGCAGGTTTGCCGCGCGTCTGCCCTCGCAGCCGGTGAAGTTCTCCGCGTATGCGGCGAATCGCGTGTCGCCTGCGCCGGCGCTCGGCGAGCATGCCGACGCGCTGCTACAGCAACTCGGCTACGACGCGGATGACATTGCGTCGTTGCGCGCTCGCGGCGCGTTCGGCGGTTGCGCAGCGAATGCAAACGACGCCGTTCGTAAGGAGCGCCATCATGCATAAGCGGCTGGGTATCGAAAACAACGACATTGAGATCGCCGACGCCATCGCGCGTTTCGCGCAAAGCGAACTCGCGCCGCGCGCTGCGCAAGTCGACCGCGAAGAGCTTTCGACGACGCGCTATGTCGCATCGCTCGCCGAACTCGGCGTGATGGGCATGAACGTGCCGGAGCGTTGGGGCGGGGTGGAGGCGTCGCCGGTGGCGATTGTTCTCGCGCTGGTGGAGATCGCGAAGGCGTGCGCATCGACTTCATCGATGGTCGGCGCGCACTATCTCGCGACCGATTCGATCCTGATAGGCGGCGACGATGCTTTGCGCGAGCGCTATCTGCCCGATGCGGCCTGCGGGCGCAAGCTCGGCGCGTTCGCGCTGACGGAACCGCGCGCCGGCTCCAACCCCGCCGACATGGCGACGCGAGCGACGCGTGACGGCGACGGCTATCGGATCAAGGGCGTCAAGCACTTTATTTCGAACGCGGAAGCGGCGGGCTTCATCGTCGTGTACGCGAAGACCGGTCCCGGTGCCGGCGCGCGCGGGATCAGCGCGTTCGTGATCGACGGGCGAACGCCGGGTATCGACGTGGCGCCCGCTGAAAAATTGATGGGCATTCGCGGCGCGCCCGCGCATGAAGTGGCGCTCGACTGCTTCGTTCCGGCTGCAAACCGGTTGGGCCAGGAAGGCAGCGGCTTTCGCACGGCGATGAAAGTGCTCGACAACAGCCGGCTCGATGTCGCCGCAACGAGTATCGGAATTGCGGAAGCGGCGCTCTCGGCCGCTGTCGATTGGCTGAAGGCGCGGCAGGTTGGCGGCGACCCCCTGTCGAACAAGCAAGGCTTGCAATGGATGATCGCCGATATGAAGACGCGGCTTGAAGCAGCATGGCTGCTGACGCTGCAGGCGGCCGCGAAGCGTGCGGCGGGTGTCCCGTTCACGCAGGATGCGTCGATGGCCAAGCTTTACGCGTCGGAGATGGTTGCATTCGTCACCGATGCCGCGCTGCAGATGCACGGCGGCTATGGCTTCACGCGCGACATGCCGTTGGAGCGGCTGGTGCGTGACGCGCGGATCTTGCGGATCTACGAGGGCTCGTCGGAGATTCAGCGGACCGTGATCGCGAGGTCGGTGCTGGCGTGAGTTGAGCGCAGCAAAAGAGCTGAGCGCAGCAAAAGGCCATCGTAGAAATCAAAAAGCCCAGTCACGGGGACTGGGCTTTTTGATTGAATCCGCTGGTGCCGGAAAGAGGAATCGAACCCCCGACCTTCGCATTACGAATGCGCTGCTCTACCGTCTGAGCTATTCCGGCTCTCAGTCGTTGCGTTCGTTTTTGTTCGTCAGCAACGAAGAAGAAAGATTATAGAGTGGCTCTTAGCGGCTGACAAGTACTTTCTTAACTTTTCTTTTCGAGGTGATAGCGAGTCACGCGATCGACCTCGTTCTTCGAGCCGAGGAACACGGCGACGCGCTCATGCAGGCTCTTCGGCTGGATGTCGAGAATGCGCTTCTCGCCATTGGTCGCGGCGCCCCCTGCCTGCTCGACGATGAACGACATCGGGTTCGCTTCGTACATGAGGCGCAGCTTGCCGGGCTTCGATGGATCGCGCTTGTCAGCGGGATACATGAAGATGCCGCCACGGCTCAGGATGCGATGCACGTCGGCGACCATCGAAGCGATCCAGCGCATATTGAAGTCGGTCTGGCGCGGGCCGTCCTTGCCCGCGTTGAGTTCGCCGATGTACTGCTGGACGGGCTCGTACCAGTGACGCTGGTTCGACGCGTTGATTGCGTACTCGCGCGTCTCGACGGGGATGCGCATATCGCTTTGCGTGAGCACCCATGAACCCAGCTCGCGGTCGAGCGTGAAGCAGTTGACGCCGTTGCCCGTCGTCAGCACGAGCACCGTCTGCGGGCCGTACACGGCATAGCCTGCGGCGACCTGCTGCGTGCCCTTTTGCAGGAACGATTGCTCAGTCGGCTGCTGGCCGTCGGGGCAACGCAGCACCGAGAAGATCGTGCCGATCGATACGTTGACGTCGATGTTCGAAGAGCCATCGAGGGGATCGAACACGAGCAGGTATTCGCCCCGCGGATAGTTCACGGGAATCGGGAAGAACTGTTCCATTTCCTCCGATGCCATGCCCGCCAGATTGCCGCCCCATTCATTGGCTTCGAGCAGGATTTCGTTCGACAGGATGTCGAGCTTCTTCTGAACTTCGCCCTGAACGTTCTCGCTGCCGGCCGAGCCGAGCGCATCGCCGAGCGCGCCCTTGCTGACGTGGTAGCTGATGGCCTTGCACGCACGCGCGACGACTTCGATCAACAGACGCAGATCGGCAGGCAGATTGTTGTGCTCGCGCTGCTGCTCGATCAGATACTTGGTGAGAGTGGTACGACGTTGCAAAGACATTGCTGTACTCCGGAGAGGCTTGGGAATATCCCGATTTTAACCTTTCGATGTTCGGGTTCCGTGACTAAAAAAATCCCCGTCAGCTTGCCGCAAGCCGCCGGCGCCGCGCAATGCCGCGCCGGCCTGAGCGACCGCGCTCGCGCAAGCCGCCGCCGCGTTGCGTCAACGCGACGCCGAGACCCGGCGGCCGGCGGCATCGGCATCTTCGGCGGCTTTTATCTGCTCGCGCGACAGCCGCGCATGCTTTGGCCGGCGCGAGGGCGGCAGTGGCTCGATCTCGCGCTCGATCTGCGCGCCCGACTCCGCGATGGCGACACGCAAGTCGTACGCAATCTGAAGATTGAGCCAGAAATGGGCGCTGTTGCCGAAATAGCGCGACAGACGCAACGCCGTTTCCGACGAGATGGCGCGCTTGCCGCGCACGATGTCGTTGATGCGCGGCGCCGGCACGCGCAGCGCCAGCGACAGTGCATTGGCCGACATGCCGAGTGGTTCCAGAAATTCGCTGCGCAGGATATCGCCTGGCGTCGTTTCGGGCATCCGTTCGCCGGTGGAAATGTCGGAGAAGTCGGTGCTGTCCAGTTCTGAGCGTTTGACGACCATACAGGTCTCCCAAGTGAATCAGTGATAGCCGACGATCTCGACACTGAGCGCATCGCCGTCGATGTACTGAAAGCAGATGCGCCATTGCGCGTTGATACGAATGCTCCATTGGCCGCTGCGCATGCCTTGAAGCAGTTCCAGACGGTTGCCGGGCGGCGCGAACATGTCCTTGATGGATTTCGCGGCGTCGATCAGCAAGAGCTTGCGGCGCGCAATAAGTTGTACTTCGCGCGGCAGTGACTGCACGAACTTGCCTTTGAATACCAGCGCCGTTTCCTTGTCGCCGAATGTCGAGATCATGGGGATGATATAACGTGTCATGTTAAACGTAAACCAGTAAATGAACACGTCGAGTGTGATCCCGATGAGCGGGCGAAACCAGTCGTCCGAATGGCATAAGGCAAACTGACGGAATCAGGCGAAACGGACGAAAAAAAGCCGGCATGCATGCCGGCTTTCGACTGCGAGCAGAAAAGGAGAATCAGGCCAATGCCTTCTCGACGATCTCGCGCACGTCGCGCGATTTCGCCTGCCCCGCGACCTTTTCGAGCGCCGCGCGCATCTGCTCGCGCAGCGCGGGCGTGAAGCGCCGCCACAGTTCCAGCGCCCGCGCGAGGCGCGCGGCAACCTGCGGATTGAGCGCGTCGAGCGCGATCACCTGCTCGGCCCAGAATGCGTAGCCCGAGCCGTCTTGCGCGTGGAACTGCGCCGGATTCGCCGAGCAGAAGCTGAAGATCAGCGAGCGCGCGCGGTTCGGGTTCTTCAGGGTGAACGCGGGATGCGCCATCAGCTTGCGCACGATGTCGATGACGGGGCGCTGCTTCGTGCCGCGTTGCATCGCTTGCAGCGCGAACCACTTGTCGATGACGAGCGGCTCGTTTTCGAAGCGGCGATAGAACTCGTCGAGCGCATCCGCAGCCGCCGCACCGCCGTTCGACGCTGCCGCCGTCAGCAACGCGGAGAGCGCCGACGCGCGGTCCGTCATGTTGTTCGCCGCGTCGTACTGCGCTTTGGCGAGCCGCACGGCATCGGCGGGGGCGTCGAGTTCGGCGAGATACGCGAGCGCCAGATTCTTCAGCGAGCGATGGCCGCCCGCTTCGGGGGTCGGCTCGTACGCGCCGGGCGTCTGGTGTCGGTCGTAGATGGCGAGCCAGTCGCCCTTGAGCGCCGAGGCGAGGCGCTTGCGCACGAACTGGCGCGCGCTGTGCACGGCGGCGGGATTGGATTCGTCCATCTGCTCGGCGAGATACGCCTCCGACGGCAGCATCAGCGCGAGCTCGCGGAACGCGGGCGACAGCGTCTCGTCGTTCAGCACGCGCCCGAACGCGGCAATGACGGTGTCGTCCAGCTCCAGTGTCTTACCTGTTGCCGCGCGCTCGGCGAGCGTCAGCAGTTCGCGCGTGGCGAGCCGCTGGCCGGCTTCCCAGCGGTTGAACGGATCGCTGTCGTGCGCGAGCAGGAACGCGAGTTCGTCCGCCGTATAGTCGTATTCGACGACGACGGGCGCCGAAAAATTACGCAGCAGTGACGGCAGCGGTTTCTCGGCGACATCGACGAACGTGAACGTCTGCTCGGTCTCCGTGAATTCGAGCACGCGCGTGGTGTGCGCAAACGCCGCTGCTTCGCCTTCGAGACGCAGCGGCAAATCGTTGCCGTCGGCGCCGATCAGGCCGATCGCGAACGGAATCAGCAGCGGGCCTTTTTGCGTTTCGCGCGCGGCGGCCGAGCCGTCGCCATAGCCTTGCGTGAGCTTCACGGTGTAGCGCTTGCGTGCGCTGTCGTAGCCCGTTTCGACCGTGATGCGCGGCGTGCCCGCCTGGCTGTACCAGCGCTCGAACTGGGCGAGGTCGCGGCCGTTGGCATCGGCCATCGCGTTGCGGAAGTCGTCGCAGGTCACGGCCTGGCCGTCGTGGCGCTTGAAGTACAGGTCCATCCCGCGACGGAAGCCGTCACGTCCGAATAGCGTCTGATACATCCGCACGACTTCCGAGCCTTTCTCATAGACGGTCATCGTGTAGAAGTTGTTGATCTCGACGTAGCTCTCCGGGCGAACGGGATGCGCCATCGGGCCTGCGTCTTCGGCGAACTGCATCTGGCGCAGCACGCGCACGTCTTCGATACGCTTGGTCGCGCGTGCCGCCTGGTCCTCGCCCGAACTGCCGCCGCTCGCCATGTCCGCGGAAAATTCCTGGTCGCGGAACACCGTCAGCCCTTCCTTCAGACTCAACTGGAACCAGTCGCGGCATGTGACGCGATTGCCCGTCCAGTTGTGGAAGTACTCGTGTCCGACAACCGCCTCGATGTTCGAGAAGTCGGTATCCGTCGCGGTCTCGGGATTGGCCAGCACATACTTCGTGTTGAAGATATTGAGGCCCTTGTTTTCCATCGCGCCCATGTTGAAGTCGCTGACGGCCACGATCATGAAGCGGTCTAGATCGAGTTCGAGTCCGAAACGCGCTTCGTCCCAGCGGATCGAGTGGATCAGCGAGTCCATCGCGTGACGTGTCTTGTCGAGATCGTGCGCCTCGACCCACACCTGCAGCAGCTTCTCCTTGCCCGAACCCGTCTTCACGCGCTCTTCCAGCGCGACGAGCTTGCCCGCAACCAGCGCAAACAGATAGCTCGGTTTCCTGAACGGGTCTTCCCAGCGCGCGAAGTGGCGGCCGTCGGGCAGGTCGCCCTGTTCGAGCAGATTGCCGTTGGACAGCAGCACGGGGTACGCGGCCTTGTCGGCGCGCATCGTCACCGTGTAGGTGGCCATCACGTCGGGCCGGTCGAGGAACCACGTGATGCGCCGGAAGCCTTCCGCCTCGCATTGCGTGAAGAAGTTGCCGCTCGACACATAGAGCCCGGACAGCGTGGTGTTCGCTGCGGCATTGCAGATGCCCGTCACCGTCAGCTCGAACGAATCGGGCACGTTGTCGACGCTCAGGCCGTGCTCGTGCGCGTGCACGTCGGCATACGGCTTGCCGTCGAGCGAAGCTTCGACGAATTCCAGTTGCTCGCCCATCAGTTCGAGATGCGCGGCGCGCACGGCGTCGGGATTGCGGCGGATGCGCATCGTATTCCTGACGACCGTGCGTTCCGGCACGAGATCGAACTCGAGCGCGACGGTATCGATGAGAAAGGCGGGCGGCGCATAGTCGGCGCGGCGGATCACTTGAGGCGTTTCGGTATCGGCCATGGTGTCGTGATGGAAGAAAGCTCGAAGCCGGCGAGCGTCGTGCGCCGGCCGGGCGAATCGGACCATTGTACAAAGCCTCGGCCCGTCGTGCGGGCAGAACTTTTTGCCGATTGGGACAGTCAGCGTAATATCGGGCCGCTCGCGCGGCAGACGCGGGCGACGAGACCAACAAGGACGACCATGAAACCCGACCGTTCGACCCGCTCGACCCGCCATGCCGCGCTCGCGCTCGCGCTCGTGGCGCTCGGCACGCTGCTGGCCGGTTGCACGACCTACGTGACGACACAGGTGACGGCGTTCTCCGACTGGAGCGGCAGCGACGCGACGCGCACTTACGCGTTCACCCGCGCGCCCGAGCAGAAGAACAACCTCGAACAGGCCACCTACGAACAGATCGTTGCAAACGAACTGGCGACGCACGCATTCCGGCAGACCGACGAGCACGACGCCCGCTATCTGGTGGCACTCGCGTACGGCATGCGCTCGGATACGGTGACGGTTTCTCAGCCCGTGTATTACTACAGTCCGTGGCCGGGTCCTTACTACTGGGGCCGGCCGTTCGATCCATGGGGACCTTGGGGTCCGTATCCGGCGAGCTACGTGAGCCAGAGCTATCCCGTGTACACGCATCTGCTCGGTATCCGCATCACGGATCGCGCGTCGGGCAAGGAGCTGTATAACGTGACGGCGCGCAATACGGACGAGCAGTCCTCGCTGATCGCCGCGATGCCGTATCTGGCGCGCAGCGCAATGTCCGATTTCCCGTTGGGCAACGGCTCCGTGCGCACGGTGAAGCTTCCTATCGGCGCAACGGGCGGCGCGTCGAATGAAATCGCAGCTGGCGGCACCGCGCCGCCCGTACCCGCTTCGGACGCGAAAACGGTTCAGTAGGCGCGCGTGGTCAAAAGCGGCTGCATCGTGAGCGCTGTTGCTTCCATACGGATCCGCATCCGATCACTTGCCGTCTGCCGCCCGAATTCCGGCCCGGGTTCGGCCCATCTACAGCAGATAGCTGAAAAAAGCGGTAAAAACACGATTTTTAACGCAATCGTTGCGTACATCCGACGGGAGCGGGCACGACGCACGAGTCGTGATAAGTTGCGGCCCGCTCGTGGTTGAAAGCGCCGACGAACCAGGTCGCACGGATCGGAAACCTTTCGTCGCGTGCAAGAGTCGGATACAGATGGATACGTTTTTTCTCGCCGACTTCGGCCAAAATAGCCGCTTCGGGCGGCCGAGGTAATAACCAGACGAAAGCCCGGTATTGGCGTCCCGCCCCTAAATAATCATCGCTGCGCCTTGTCGTCCTGGTGCTCCCCGTAACCAGGGTGGCTCACCAACCGGCGTCGCGGCCCGCCCAGAAGTAGCGCGCTTCACGTGCTGACGATGGCAGCCGCGCGCATGGCGCCGCGGCCTACTTCACGCGCGAACACCGATATGCCCGATCTGCACTGGACAATTCCGGTTGCTCGCTGGTCATGCTGGCCTGCCATCGCAGCCGTCGCTCCCGACGTTGGCTTCATCGAGCCGATGGTGCGGCGTCGTCTGAGTACGCTGTCGCGGGTCGCGCTGAAGGTCGCGCACGATTGCGCCGCCGACCTGCCGAGCGTGCGGATTGTGTTCGCGTCGCGCCACGGCGAGTTGCGGCGCACGACGGATATCCTACGCAGCATCAGCGCCGGCGAGCCGGTCTCTCCGACCGCTTTCAGCCTGTCCGTGCTCAATGCGATGACAGGCGTATTCGGCATCGCGCGCGGCGACCGCACAGCCGCGAGCGCGGTGTCCGCGGGCGCGGAGACGCTCGGCTACGCGCTGCTCGAAGCGCATGCGCAATACGCAACCGACACGTCGATACCCGTGCTGCTCGTCTATGCCGACGAGCCGGCCGATCCCGCTTACGGCACGATCGAAGAAGAAGTGCAGGGCGGCGCCCTCGCGGTCCTGCTGGGCGAAGCGGCGGCGGGCAGGCTTGCGTGCTCGCGTACGGCGATCGGCGCAACGGGGGCGCGCCGCGAAGCGTCATGTGAAGAGCCGAACGCAGCCACGGGCGCTGTCTTTGCAACCCAGAGTCAGTCCGTGCATCACTGCCTCGACACCCGCACGGCCGCGCAGTGGCGTGGCGAGCACGCGGTCTGGGAATGGAGCTGGCATGAAGGCGCGGCTTGACTACCACTGGCGTCTCGTCGCGACGGCGCTGGCTTTCACGGCGTTCGGCATCTGCGGACTCGGCTTTTCGCTGATCCTGTTTCCGCTCGCGTGGCTGTGGCCGCATCGCGCGTCGAAGCAGCGCGCGATTGCTGGCATCATTCACGCATTTTTTCGCGCGCTCGTCGCGGTGCTGCAGCGGGCCGGCGTGATGGAACTCGATGTGCGCGGCGCCGATGCGCTGCGCCGCCGGCGCGGCGAGCCCGCCATCGTCGTCGCGAATCACCCGACCTGGCTCGACGTGATGGTGCTGCTGTCGCTGACGCCGCGCGCGTGCTGCGTCGTGAAGAGCGCGCACTGGAGCAACCCGTTTTTCTGGGGCGTCGTGCGCGCCGCGCAATACGTGAGCAACGCCGACCCTGTCGAACTCGTCGACGCGGGCTCGCGGCAACTGGCGTGCGGCGCCACGATGATCATCTTTCCGGAAGGCACGCGCAGCCCGGCGCGCAACCGGATGCACGCGTTTTCGCGCGGTTTCGCGCATATGGCGCTGAAGTCCGGCGCGCCGATCGTGCCTGTCCTGATGGACTGCGATCCGCCGGCGTTCACGAAAGGCATGCGCTGGTACAACGTGCCCGCGCGTGCGTTTCGCATGCGCGTCAACGTGCTGGCCCCCGTCGGCGCGCACGAGCTTGCCGCGCGCGACGCGCCGCCCGCGCTCGCCGCGCGCACCGTGACGAGCGCCATCGAAGCACACATTACACAGCATCTGTTCGACTATGGATTCTTTAAAGCTTGAAATCAAACAGCTTCTGATCGAAGCGCTCGATCTGGAAGACCTGACGCCCGCCGACATCGACGACGATGCGCCGCTCTTCGATACCGACGGCATCGGCCTCGATTCGATCGACGCGCTCGAAATCGGCATCGTGCTGCGCAAGCAGTATCAACTGACGATCGCGGCAAACGACGAGCGCACGCGAGAGCACTTTCGCTCGATCACCACGCTCGCCGCGCTGGTGGCGAGCCAGCGCGAACTCGCGCATGAGTCGGGCGACGCTGAAAAGAAGGGGGAATGACCGTGACCGACAACGAAATCCTCGAACGCATCCGCGCGATCTTCAAGGAAAACTTCGCAATCGAGCCCGAGCGCGTGACGCCTGATGCGCACCTGTTCGAAGAGCTCGACCTTGACAGCATCGACGCCGTCGATCTCGCGATCAAGCTGCAAGAGCTGACGGGCCGCCGCATCAAGCCGGAGGAGTTCAAGTCGGTGCGCACGGTCGGCGACGTGATCGCCGCGGTCGAATCGCTGCTTGCGGCGCAGGGCTGATGCAGCCGCAACGTTCGCACACGCACGGCGCTTCGAACGGCGTGCGTGCTTCTTCCGTCGATGCATCCGCCGCCGCGCGTACGGCACGCGAAGCAACCCAGGCCGCGAACGATCCGCGCAGCTGGCCGGGCTTTGCGCTCGGCGTCGTCGCGAAGCTTGCGTATCCCGCCGTGATCCTTTGCGCGTGGTTCTGGGACGCGCCGCGCCTGACGGGCTGCTTGCTGTTCGCGCTGTTATGGCTGCAACGCTGCGCGGGCACGGGGGCGTTCGGCGCGTCGCTGCGCAGACTCACGCGCGTCGATTGGGCAGTCGCGTGCATGCTGAGCGTCGCGTCGGGCGCCATCGTGTGGACCGACAGCGAACTGTTGCTGCGCATCTATCCGTCGCTGGTGAATCTCGGCCTGCTGATTGCGTTCGGCGCGACGCTCGTGAGCGGGCCGACGATGATCGAAAAATTCGCGCGCATCGGCACGCCCAATCTGAGCGAGCCCGCGATCCGCCACACGCGCCGCGTCACGCAGATCTGGTGCGCGTTCTTTCTGGCAAACGGCGTGTTCTCGCTGTACACCGCGCTGTACTGGCCGCGCGAAGCGTGGTCGCTGTACAACGGCGCGATCGCATATGCACTGGTCGGCCTGCTGCTGATCGGCGAAATCGCATGGCGCTATCTCGTGATCCTGCCGCGTGCGCGGCATTCGGAGGCGGCATGATCGCGCTGCACGATCTGCTGTCGTGTGGCCGCGATGAACACGTGTGCGTCTGCCGCGACGACGACGCGAATCACGCGATCGGCTTCGCGTCGTTCCGCTCGCGCGTGTTCGCCATCGCATTGCAGTTGCGCGAAGCGCACGCGCGTCGTTACGCGTTGTGCATCGACGATCCTTTCGACTTTGCGTGTGCGTTGTTCGCGCTACTGGCATCCGGCAAGACGCCCGTGATTCCGGCGAACGCGACGCCCGGCTATCTCGCCGACCTCGCCGACGCGTACGACGCCGTGCTGACGGATGCCGACGTCCGCGCGCATGCCGAGGCGCGAACGGGCGCCGCGACGCCGCTGAAGATCGATCCGGACGCACCGCTCACGCTCTATACATCGGGCAGCAGCGGCACGCCGAAGCGGATCCGCAAGACGCTCGCGCAATTCAACGCCGAAGTGCACACGCTGGAGCGCGAGTGGGGCGCGCTCGTCGGCGACGCGACGATGGTCGCGAGCGTTCCGCATCATCACATCTACGGATTGCTGTTTCGCGTGCTGTGGCCGCTGGCGGCGGGGCGCGCGTTCGACCGCGCCGTCTGCAGCGGGCCGCAGCATGTGCAATCGCGCATCGGGCAATGCGGCGCGACGGTGGTCGTGTCGTCACCCGCGCAACTGTCGCGCTGGCCCGCGTTGCCGGGCTTCGCGGCATTGACGCCCGCGCCGCGCGCGTTCTTTTCGTCGGGCGGGCCGCTTTCCGCTGAAGCCGCCGCCGAATACGCCGCCGCCTTCGGCAGCGCGCCCGTCGAAATCTACGGCAGCACCGAGACGGGCGGCATCGCGTGGCGCAAGCAGAACGAGACGACGGCGTGGCGGCCGATGAGCGGCGTCGGCGTGCAGCGCGGCGAAGACGGCGCGCTGAACGTGCGCTCGCCGCATCTCGGCCACGATGACTGGCATCGCACCGACGACGCGATCGCGTTCGACGACGACGGGCGGTTCCGTCTGCAGGGACGTCTGGATCGCGTGATCAAGCTCGACGGCAAGCGCGTGTCGCTACCCGAGGTCGAAGCGCGTCTCGCGTTGCATCCGTATGTCGCGCAAGCCGCCGTGGTGCCGCTTGCGGGCGCGTCGCGCGAACGCGTGGGCGCCGTGATCGCGCTCACCGATGCGGGCCGCGACGCGCTGAGCGGCGAAGGGCGCGTCGCGCTCGCGAAGACGCTGCGCCGCCATCTCGCCGCGTATTTCGATGTCGTCGTGCTGCCGCGTCACTGGCGCTTTCGCATCGCGCTGCCGTTCGATGCGCGCGGCAAGCTGGCCGCCGCAGCCGTTGCCGCCGCGTTCGGGGCGCGCGAAGAAGGCTTCGAGCTGCTGTCCGAAGCGCGCGGCGGCGACGACCTCTATTACGAACTGCGCGTGCCGCCGACGCTCGTTCACTTCGAAGGCCACTTCCCTGGCCTGCCGATTTTGCCTGGCGTCGTTCAACTCGACTGGGCAATCCGTCTCGCCGCCGAGCACGTGACGGGCGTGCGCGACATCGAAGCCGTCGAGCGCCTGAAGTTCACCGCGCCCGTGATGCCGGGCGCCGTGCTCCACCTGAAACTGTCGCACGAGGCCGGGCGGCGGCGCGTGCAGTTCGCCTATCGGCTGGGTGAGCGCGACTGCTCGTCGGGTGTGATCGTGTATCGGGAGCGCGCATGAGGGAAGCCGCTTTCGCCGCGTGCATCGTCATTCCGATCTACAACCACAAGGACGCGATCGGCGGCACGGTCGCGCGGCTCGCCGTGCATCGATTGCCCATGTTCGTCGTCGATGATGGCAGCGACGAGGCGACCCAGGCTGTGCTCGCGAAGCTCGCCTGCCAGTATCGCGATGCGATGACGCTGCTGCGTCTGCCCGTCAACGGCGGCAAGGGCGCGGCCGTGATGGCGGGGCTGCGCGCCGCGAAGCGCGCGGGCTATACGCACGCATTGCAGATCGATGCCGACGGCCAGCACGACGCGAACGACGTGCCGCTGTTCGTCGACGCCGCGCGCGCCGAGCGAGGCGCGGTGATTCTCGGGCGGCCCGTCTACGACGAGAGCGTGCCGAAGTCGCGTCTCTATGGCCGCTATCTGACCCATGTGTGGGTCTGGATCGAAACGCTGTCGTTGACGATCCGCGACTCGATGTGCGGCTTTCGCCTGTATCCGCTCGATGCCGCCTGCGCGCTGATCGACAGCGTCGATCTGCCGACGCGCATGGACTTCGACATCGAAATTCTCGTGCGGCTCTACTGGCGGCGTCTCGCGTTCCGCGCGATTCCGACGCGCGTCACCTATGCGACGGACGGCGTGTCGCACTTCGACGTGCTGTGGGACAACGTGCGCATCAGCGCGAGCCATACGCGGCTCGTGTGCGGGATGCTGCTGCGTTTGCCGCTGCTGCTCGCGCACAAGTTCGTGCCGCGCAAGTCCGGCGTCCGCGCGAGCAGCGCCAACGCGAAGTGGTGGCGCATCGCCGAGCGCGGCAGCCGCATCGGCATGACGCTGCTTGCGCTCAGTTGCAAGCTGTTCGGCATGCGCTTCACGGCGCTGTGGCTGCATCCCGTCGTCGCGTATTTTCTGTTGACGGGACACAATTCGCGCGCTGCGTCGCACACGTACTTCGCGCATCTCGAACAGGCCGCGCAGGGCGAGCCCTCGCCGCGTCCCGGCTGGGGCTCCGCGTACCGGCAGATGCTGGCGTTCGCGCAATCGGGCCTCGACAAGCTCGCCGCATGGTCGGGCCGCATTGATTCCAACGATGTCGCGTTCGACGATCCGTCCGCGTTCGAAGCGCTGATCGCGAGCGGCCGCGGCGCGCTCGTGATCGGCGCGCATCTGGGCAACCTCGAAATGACGCGCGCGCTCGCGTCGAGGGGCGGCCATGCGAAGGTCACGGCCATCGTCTACACCGAGCACGCGAAGCGCTTCAACAGCGTGCTGTCGTCGGCGAACAGCGAATTCGCGAAGCGTCTCGTGCAGGTGAGCGATTTCGGCCCCGGGACGTCGATGATGATGCAGGAGCGCATCGATGCGGGCGAGTTGCTCGTGATCGTCGGCGACCGCGTGCCCGCGAGCGAATCGGGCCGCACCACTGACGCGCAGTTCCTCGGCGCGACGGCGCCGTTCGCGCAAGGCCCGTATGTGCTCGCGCATGCGCTCGGCTGCCCCGTGTATCTGTTCTTCTGCCTGAAAGAGCGCGATGAGCGCGATGGCCGAGGCCGCGAATGCTATCGGATGTACTTCGAGCCGTTCGCCGAGCGCATCGCGCTGCCGCGCGGCGAACGCGCGCAGCACATCGCGGCGTGGGCGCAGCGCTACGCGTCGCGCCTCGAACACTACTGCCGCAAGGCGCCTTATCAATGGTTCAATTTTTTCGATTTCTGGGCGCGTCCCGGAAAAGCGCAAACGAGTGGCCTCACCCACGGAGACGCGAATGTCAGAACATGATCTGATCGACGCCACGCGCGCTCACGCAGCGCAAGCTGCGCCGCCGCGCGCGGTGGTGATCGGCGCACGCAAGCTGTCGATCGAAGAGGTCGTCGCGATTGCGAAGGGGCGCGCGCGCGTCGCACTGAGCGGCGATCCTGGATGGCGCTCGCGTATCCAGCGCGGCGCGGATTTTCTGCGCCGGCATCTCGCGGCGGGGGAAACGGTCTACGGCGTGAACACCGGCTATGGCGACGCGTGCGTCGTCGATGTGCCGATCGAACTCGTCGAAGCATTGCCGCTGCAACTGACGCGCTATCACGGCTGCGGCATGGGCGCGTATCTCGACGATGCGCAAACGCTCGCCGTGATCGCCGCGCGCCTGAACTCGCTCGCGTACGGCTTTTCCGGCGTGCGGCCCGTGCTGCTCGAACGGCTCGCCGATCTGATCAATCATCGCGTGCTGCCGCGCATTCCGTCGGAAGGGTCGGTCGGCGCGAGCGGCGATCTGACGCCGCTGTCGTATGTGGCGGCCGCGCTCGTCGGCGAACGGGACGTGATGTTCGACGGCGCGCTGCGCGATGCGGCGGGCGTCTGGGCGCAGCTCGGCCATGCGCCGCTTGCGCTTGCGCCGAAGGAAGGTCTCGCGCTGATGAACGGCACGGCCGTGATGACGGGCCTCGCGTGTCTCGCGTTCGCGCGCGCCGCGCATCTCGCGCGTCTTGCCGCGCGTCTCACGGCGCTATCGACGCTCGCGCTCGATGGCCGTGCCGCGCATTTCGATGCGCTGATTTTCGAAGCGAAGCCACACGCGGGCCAGGCTGAAGCCGCCGCATGGATACGCGCGGACCTCGCGGGGCGCGACGATGCACCGGGCCATCGCCTGCAGGACCGCTATTCGATCCGCTGCGCGCCACATGTGATCGGCGTCGCCGTCGATGCGTTGTCATGGGTGCGCCGCGATGTCGAGAACGAGTTGAACAGCGCGAACGACAATCCGCTGATCGACCCGGACGGCGAGCGCGTGCTGCACGGCGGCAACTTCTACGGCGGCCATATCGCGTTCGCGATGGATGCACTGAAAACCGCCGTCGCGAATCTCGCGGATCTGATGGACCGGCAGCTTGCGCTGCTCGTCGACGACAAGTTCAACAACGGCTTGCCGCGCAACCTGTCGGGTGCGACCTCGGCGCGCGCGCCGATCAATCACGGCTTCAAGGCGGTGCAGATTTCGTCGTCGGCATGGACGGCGGAAGCGCTGAAGCACACGATGCCCGCGAGCGTGTTCTCGCGCTCGACGGAAGCGCACAACCAGGACAAGGTCAGCATGGGCACGATCGCCGCGCGCGACTGCCTGCGCGTGCTCGAACTGACGGAGCAGGTCGCGGCCGCGCATACGCTCGCGACCGTGCAGGCGCTGCAACT
Organism: Paraburkholderia sp. LEh10; assembly: GCF_017814945.1. GTDB lineage: Bacteria > Pseudomonadota > Gammaproteobacteria > Burkholderiales > Burkholderiaceae > Paraburkholderia. The sequence continues at coordinate 105,000 of NZ_JAGIPX010000018.1, read as the reverse complement.
GCGCATGCGGATCGATGACGCGACGTTCGTGCCCGCGCCGCTGCGCGCGTTCGCGCAAGAGGTCGCGGCGCTGTCGCCGTTCGTCGACGAAGACCGCGCGCTCGAACGCGATCTGCGCGCGCTGACGGCGCGCATCGCCGATTGCGGGCTGCTCGAAGCCGTGGGAGGTGCGGGTGATGAATGAGCGTCACGAGGGCAAGACGCTAAAGGCGAACGCGATCGTCGAAGTGCCGTTCCACGATGTCGACGCGATGAATGTCTGCTGGCACGGTCACTATCTGAAGTACTTCGAGATCGGCCGCGCCGCGCTGTTGCGCGCGTTCGACTACGACTACCGCGAGATGCAGGCGTCGGGCTATCTGTGGCCGATCGTCGAAGCGCATCTGAAGTACGTGCGGCCCGCGACCTACGGCCAGCGGATCGACGTGCGCACCGAACTGCTCGAATTCGAAAATCGCCTGAAAATAGGCTATGAAATCGTCGATTGCGCAACGGGTACGCGCCTGACAAAGGGCTACACGATCCAGGTCGCCGTCGATGCCGCGACGCAGGAATTGCAGTTCGTGTCGCCGCCCGTCGTGTTCGACAAGCTGGAGCGCGCATGGGCACGCTGACGTTTCGCGTCGCATCGATCGCGGCATGCGTGTCCTTGAGCGTGAGCCCGCTTACGGCCACACATGCCGCAACGCAGACCCAGGATCGACAGACGCACGATCAATCGCAGCGCGCCAACGCCGCGCTCGTCTCGCAGGTCGCGTCGCGACTTGCGCAGACCCAACGCGTGCGCGCGCAGTTCACGCAGACGCAGACGCTCTCCGCGATGAAACAGCCGCTCGTCAGCACGGGCACGCTGGTGTTCTTCCGCGAGCGCGGCGTGATCTGGCGCACCGACACGCCGTACAAGGCGACCTACGTGATCGGCGACGCGGGCGTGAGCGAAGTCGATCCGAACGGCAAGCGCATCGATACGAAGAGCGCCCACGGCGTGCGGGGCGTCGCGCAGGTCTCGAAGATGATGCGCGCGATGCTCGGCGGCGATCTGTCCGCGCTGTATTCGCAGTTCGATGTCGACGCACAGGGCGCCGCGTCGCAATGGAAGCTCGACCTGAAGCCGAACCAGCCGCAACTCGCGCAATCGATCAAGGGCTTGCAGATGACGGGCGGTGAATTCTTGCAGACGCTGCGCATTGCGCTCGCAAACGGCGACGTCACGCAGATCGAATTCACGAAGAGCGAAGCCATCAGCGATCTCGCGCCCGGCGAGCGCGCGCTGCTAGGAGCGCAATGATGCTGATGGCGCGACAGTGGACGACGGCGCAGTTGTGGGGCATGCGGGCCATGTGGCTCGCGGTGGCGCTCGTCGCTTCGCTGTACTGCGCGTATCGCTTCATCGGGCCGTCGCCGCTGGAGACGAACCTGCTCGCGCTGCTGCCCGCTACGGAAGCCGATCCTGTCGCCGAAAAGGCCGTCGATACGCTCGCCAATGCGCTCGGCGATCGCACGGTGTTTCTCGTGACGAGCAAAGACGCCGATCATGCGAAAGCGGCGGCGAGGCAGTTCGGCGCGACGCTCGCGAAAAGCGGCGCGTTCGAATCGGCGACGGCGGAGCTGCCGCCGTTCGACATGTCGCAGATCGGCGCGCTCTACATGCCGTACCGCTTCGGCCTGTTGACGCGCGACGATCGCGACGCCATCGCGAACACCACCACGCCGCTGCATGACACGCTGATGCAGCGCATCTACAACCCGTTGCGCGGGCCGCTCGCGACGCAGCTCGCGGACGATCCGTTCGGCTGGCTCGAACACTGGCTGAGCGGCTTGCCGCTCGCGACGTCGAGTCTCGATCTCGAAGACAACATGCTCGTCTCGCATCGCGGCGACACGACGAGCGTGCTCGTCGTCACGACGCTGCCAGGCTCCGCGTATGAAACGCGGATACAACGCGCGGTGTCGTCGGCGGCCGCGCAAGCCGAGGCGTCGCTGAAGGCGGCTTATCCCGATGCGAGCGTCGCGCGCACGGGCGCGGTGTTCTACGCGGAGTCGGCGCGCAGCGCATCGGAGCGCGAAGTGCATCTGATCGGCGTCGCGTCCGCTTGCGGCATTGCGCTGCTGATGCTGTGGGTGTTCCGCTCGCCGCGTCTGCTGCTGCTCGGCTTCCTGTCGACGGCGCTCGGCATCGTCTGCGCGCTGGCCGTCACGATGCTCGTGTTCGGCAAGCTCCATCTGCTGACGCTCGTGTTCGGCGCGAGCCTGATCGGCGAGGCCGTCGATTACTCGATTCAGTATTTCGTCGTTTATCTCGGCGCAGGGTCGGGAAGAGGCGGCTGGAACGCGCGGCTCGGCGCGCGCTCGGTGCGGCCCGCGCTCGGCGTCGCGCTCGCGACCAGCCTGCTCGGCTACGCGATCCTCGCATGGGTGCCGTTCCCGGCGCTCAAGCAGATCGCGTGCTTCGCGATCGCGGGCATCGGCACGGCGTTCGCCTCCGTGCTGTGGCTGCTGCCCGTGCTGCTCGTGAAGGGGCCCAGGCGCACGCAACGGCGCCTGTTCATGCGCGCTGCCGTGCTGCTCGCGCGCTGGCATGCCGTGATCGGCGGGCAGCGCGCGTGGATCGTCGCGGGCGTGCTCGTGCTCGCGTCGATTCCTGGCTGGCTGCGTCTGACGAGCGACGACGACATCCATCTGCTGATCCAGCGTGATCCCGCACTGGTCGCGCAGGAAGACCAGGTGCGCGATGCGATCGGCGTCGATAACACCGCGCAGTTCTTCGTCGTGCGCGGTTCGACGCAGGACATCGTCCTGCAACGCGCGGAGCTGCTCGGCACGAAGCTCGATGCGTTGAGCGGCGCGCAATCGGTGAACGGCTGGCAATCGGTGACGCAGTTCGTGCCGTCCGCGCAACGCCAGGCCGACGCTCGCGCCGTGCTCGCGCAGCATGTGTTCGACGACCCCGCCGCACTGCGTTCGATGTTGCTGCAAGCGGGCTTTCGCGATGAAGTCGCCGACGCGTGGCTCGCTTCGTACGCGAAGTCGAACGCCGCGCCTTTGACGGTCGAGCGCTGGCTCGCCGCATCGTGGTCGCAGCCTTATCGTCACCTTTGGCTCGGCGCGGTGGAGGCGCGCGGCGAACACGGTTACGCGGCCGTCGTGATCCCGCAGCGCGTGACGCCGGAAAACACCGCGACGCTGATCGCGACCGCGCGTTCCGTCGAAGGCGTCGTGTTCGTCGACAAGGCCGCGAGCGTGTCGAAGCTTTTCGGCGCATATCGCGTCGACAGCGGCATCTGGCTCGCGGGTGCGCTGCTGCTCGTGATGCTGCTGCTGATCGCGCGCTACCAGCCGCGCGGCGGCGTGGCCACGACGCTGCCCGTGCTGCTCGCGATTGGCGTGACGCTGGCCGCGTTCGGCTACGCACGCGTGCCGCTCAATCTGTTCAACTGCCTCGCGCTGATGCTGGTGCTCGGCGTCGGCGCAAACTATGCGGTGTTCCTGCGCGAAGGCTGCCTGCGCGAGCACGCCGATCTCGGCGCCGTCTGGACAGGCGTGCTGCAGTCGGCCGCGACGACGCTGCTGTCATTCGGCATGCTGGCGTTGAGCGCAATGCCCGCATTGAAGAGTTTCGGCGCCACGCTGGCGCTCGGCATCCTTGTTTCGGTGCTGCTAGCGCCGATCGGCATGCCGTCCATGAAAAGGAGAGTCGCATGACGCTGCCCCCTGTTTATCTGCACGCGCTCGGCATGGTCAATGCGCTCGGCGGCGACGTCGCCGCGATCGTGCCCGCGCTGGCGGCCGCGCAGTCGCCCGGCATGGGCCTGACGCACACGGGCATCGGCGATGCGTTCGTCGGGCGCGTCTCGACGCCGCTCGACATCGGGCCGCCCGATGGGCTCGAGCGCTTCGATTGCCGCAACAACCGCATGCTGCTCGCGGCGCTCGGCCAGATCCGCCCCGCGATCGAAGCGGCGCGCGAACGCTATGGCTCGCAGCGCATCGGCGTCGTGCTCGGCACGAGCACATCGGGCATCGATGCAGCCGAAGTCGCGTTCGTGCATCAGGCGCAAGCAGGCCAGTTGCCCGAGAGCTTCAATTACCGGCAGATGGAAATCGGCACGGCCGCGCCGTTCGCGGCCGCGGCGCTCGACGTGCAAGGTCCGGCGTTCACGATCTCGACGGCATGCACGTCGAGCGCCAAGGCGTTCGTATCGGCGCGCCGTCTGCTGCAACTGGGCCTGTGCGACGCGATGATCGTCGGCGGCGTCGATACGCTGTGCGAGCTGACGGTGCAGGGCTTCGCGTCGCTCGAATCGACGAGCGTCACGCGCACCAATCCGATGAGCCGTAACCGCAACGGCATCAATGTCGGCGAAGGCGCAGCCGTGTTCCTGATGACGCGCGACGAAGGCGAAGTGCGTCTTGCGGGCGCGGGTGAATCGAGCGACGCGCATCATGTGTCCGCGCCGGACCCGCGGGGCGTCGGCGGCGAGCTTGCGTTGCGCGCGGCGTTGAAGGACGCGGGCATCGAAGCGTCCGCAATCGCGTATGTGAATCTGCATGCGACGGCCACGCGCAAGAACGACGAGATGGAAGCGCATCTGATGTCGCGCGTGTTCGCGCACGGCGTGCCCGCGAGCGGCACGAAGCCGTTGACGGGCCATCAGCTCGGCGCGGCGGGCGCGACGGAACTGGGCTTCGCGTGGCTGACGCTCGCACGCGACGACATCGCGATGCCGCGCCACCGATGGGATGGCGAAGCGGACCCGGCCTTGCCGACGCTCGATCTCGTGCAGGAAGAGCGGCACGTTCCGCGCGGCGGCACGCAGCACGTAATGAGCAACTCGTTCGCATTCGGCGGCAGCAATGTCAGCCTGATCCTCGCGCGGTAAAGCGCATCGAATGCGATCAAGCAGCAAACGTAACGACATGATGGCCATACCCAGGACCAACGAGATATTTCCGCCCATCAGCAGCATCCTGCCGCATTGCGGCACGATGCTGTTGATCGACGGCGTGAGCGCGATCAGCGACGAAGCACTGACGGCCCATGCGGCCGTGCGCGGCGACGCATGGTATGCGGATGAAAGCGGCGCGATGCCCGCCTGGATCGGCGTCGAGCTGATGGCGCAGGGCGTGGCCGCGCATATCGCGCTGCTCGCGATGCGCGCGGGCGGCCGTGCGCGGCCCGGCGTGCTGCTCGGCACGCGCAGCTACGAGGCGCACGTCGCCGCGTTCGCGCGCGATGCGCAGTTGACGATCAACGTGCAGGAAGTGCTGCGCAGCGAAGCGGGCCACAGCGCGTACGAGTGCACGATCGACCATCGCGGCGCGCGCTGCGCGGATGCCGTCATCAAGGTCTATCAACCGGGCGATTTTCAGACGTTTATCGAGGGGAGTGTCAGTTCATGAGCCGGCGAGTTCTCGTAACGGGCGCGAGCCGTGGCATTGGCCGCGCGATTGCATATCAGCTGGCTGCGGACGGCTTTGCTGTTTCCGTGAATTGCCGCGCGAGCCGCGCGGAAGCCGAGGCCGTCACGGCGGGCATCGCCGCGCAAGGCGGCTCGGCGCGCGTGCTGCAGTTCGACGTGCGCGAGCGCGCCGCGTGCCGCGCAGTGCTCGAAGCGGATGTCGCCGCGCATGGCCCGTACTACGGCATCGTGTGCAGCGCGGGCGTGACGCGCGACGCCGCCTTTCCCGCGCTGACCGACGAAGACTGGGACGTCGTGATCGAAACAGGGCTCGATGCGTTTTACAACGTGGTCCATCCGCTGACGATGCCGATGGTCCGCGCGAAAAACGGCGGACGCATCGTGACGATCGCGTCGGTGTCGGGCGTGATCGGCAATCGCGGCCAGGTGAACTACAGCGCGGCGAAAGCGGGACTGATCGGCGCAACCAAGGCGCTTGCCGTCGAGCTCGCGTCGCGCAACATCACGGTCAACTGCGTGGCGCCCGGACTGATCGAAACGGGCATGCTCGACGAGATGCCGCTCGACCATGCATTGAAGACCGTGCCCATGAACCGTGTCGGTCAACCGGCCGAGGTGGCCGCGGTGGTCGGCTTCCTGATGTCGGACGCGGCCTCGTATGTGACGCGCCAGGTGATCGGCGTCAATGGCGGGATGATCTGATGAAGCGCGTCGTCATTACGGGCATGGGCGGCGTCACGGCGCTCGGCAGCCGCTGGGACGAGATCGAAGCGGCATTGAAGGCGGGCCGCAATGCCGTGCGCCGCATGCCGGAATGGGACTGCTTCGAGTCGCTGCATACGCGGCTCGCGTGTCCGCTGCCCGCGTTCACGCAGCCCGCTGGCTGGCCGCGCAAGAAGACGCGCTCGATGGGCGCGGTGTCGATGTACGCGGTGCGCGCGAGCGAGCTCGCGCTCGCGGACGCGGGTCTCGACAGCGCTGCATCGATCAGGGACGGCCGCATGGGTGTCGCATATGGATCGTCGTCGGGTTCCGTCGAGCCGATACGCGCGTTCGGCGCGATGCTCGAAACGGGCGTGATGACCAACGTCACGTCGAACAGCTACGTGCAGATGATGCCGCACACCACAGCCGTCAACGTGAGCCTGTTCTGGGATCTGAAAGGCCGCATCGTGCCGACGTCGTCGGCGTGCGCGTCGGGCAGCCAGGCCATCGGCTACGCGTATGAAGCGATCGCGACGGGCAAGCAGGCGCTGATGCTCGCGGGCGGCGCGGAGGAACTGTCGGGCCCCGCCGTCGCCGTGTTCGACACGCTCTATGCGACCAGCACGCGCAACGACGAGCCGCATCTGACGCCGCGTCCGTTCGACGCGAAGCGCGACGGCCTCGTGGTCGGCGAAGGCGCGGCGACGCTCGTGCTCGAAGAGTACGAGCATGCGAAGGCGCGCGGCGCGACGATCCATGCGGAGATCGTCGGCTTCGGCTGCAATTCGGACGGCGCGCACATGACGCAGCCGACAGCGGACACGATGGCGCGCGCGATGCAGCTCGCGCTCGAAGACGCGACGCTCGACGCAAACGCGATTGCGTATGTGAACGCGCACGGCACGTCGACGGATCGCGGCGACATCGCGGAGAGCCAGGCGACGGCGCTGACCTTCGGCGAGCGCATGCCGATTTCATCGCTGAAGAGCTATGTCGGCCATACGCTCGGCGCGTGCGGCGCGCTCGAAGCATGGTGGACGATCGAGATGATGAAGCGCAGCTGGTATGCGCCGACGTTGAACCTCACGGAAATCGATCCCGCGTGCGCGCCGCTCGACTACATCCGTGGCGAAGCGCGCAACATCGACGCCGAATACGTGATGAGCAACAACTTCGCGTTCGGCGGCATCAATACATCACTGATTTTCAGGCGCGTTCGATGAGCGGGCGGCAAGGCCTGCAGCGTGTCGTCGTCACGGGCATGGGCATCGTGTCCTGTCTGGGCAATACGCTCGACGCAGTGAGCGCCGCGCTGCGCGAAGGGCGCAGCGGCATCACGCGCATCGACGCGTGGCGCGAGCGCGGCTTCGGCTCGCAGGTCGCGGGCGTGGCGTCGGTGGCGGGCGAGATGCCGTTCGAGCGCAAGCGTGAACGCTTCATGGGCGATACCGCGCGTTTTGCCTGTCACGCGGCGCGCAAGGCGATCGCCGACGCCGGCCTCGACGCTCGCGCGCTGCGCTCGCCGGAAGTGGGCGCCGTGATCGGCTCGGGTGTCGGCACGATATCGGCATACGACGACGCGCTCGCCATCGCGAACGCGCGCGGCATCGAGAAGACGCCGCCGTACGCGGTGCCGCAGACGATGAGCAGCACGGCGTCGGCGAATGTCGCGCAGGTGTTCGGCATCGAGGGTGTCACGTATTCGCCGTCGTCGGCGTGCACGACGTCGGCGCTCGCGATCGGACAGGCGATGCAGCTGATCCAGACGGGCCGTCAGCGGATCGTGCTGGCGGGCGGCAGCGAAGGCCTGCACGACAACACGACGCTGATGTTCGACGCGATGCATGCGCTGTCGCGCCGTTTCAACGACACGCCCGCGCGCGCGTCGCGTCCTTACGATGCCGCGCGCGACGGCTTCGTGATCGCATCGGGCGGCGGCGTGCTGGTGCTCGAAGCACTCGATCATGCGCTCGCGCGCGGCGCGCGCATCTATGCGGAGATGACGGGCTTCGGCCACGCGACGGATGCTGCCGGCATGGTGACGCCGCATGCGGCCGGGATCGCGCGCGCCATGCAGGCGGCGCTCGACGAAGCGGGCGCGCGGCCCGGCTACGTGAATGCGCACGCGCCCTCGACGCCGCAGGGCGACGTCGAAGAATTGCGCGCGCTGCAAGCGGTATTCGGTGACGACGTGCCGCCGTTTTCGTCGACGAAGGGGCTCACCGGACATCCCCTCGGCGCATGCGGCGCGCACGAAGCGATCTACATGCTACTGATGATGCGCGACGGCTTTATTGCGGGGACGACGGGTATCGAAGAGATCGAGCCCATCGCGCGCCATATGCCGCTCGTGCAGACGACACGCGAAGCGCGCATCGATCACGCGATGTCGGTGTCGTTCGGCTTTGGCGGCAGTTGCGCGAGTCTGATGTTCGCGAGGACGTGACGGCTGCCAGCCGGAATGAATCGCGGGCGTGTGATCGCACGTGCTGCGTGGTGAGCGCGGGTGCGAACTGAAAACGTCGCGCGCGACAGGCAGTGAAGGGTTATTCGAAGGGAGATCAATAAATATGAATTCATCGATGAACGCCGACGTGGATGTGGCCATCATCGGAGCGGGGCCGTCGGGTGCCGTCGCCGCGGCGCTGTTGAAGAAGGCGGGGCGCTCGGTGCTCGTGCTCGAGCGCCAGCATTTTCCGCGCTTCTCGATTGGCGAGAGCCTGTTGCCGCAGAGCATGGCGTACCTCGAAGAGGCGGGCATGCTGCAGGCGGTTGTCGAAGCGGGCTTTCAGTATAAGAACGGCGCGCATTTCGTGTATCGGGACAAGGTGTCGGCGTACGACTTCCGCGACAAGCATTCGGTCGGTTGGGGCACGACGTATCAGGTCGAGCGCGCGGTGTTCGACGATCTGCTGATCCGCTGCGCGGCGCAGCAGGGCGCGGACGTGCGCTTCGGCCATACGGTGCTCGCGATGAAGACGGGCGACGCGCCCGTGCTCGACGTCGCCGACGAAGCGGGCGACGCGTACGAGGTGCGCGCGCGCTTCGTGCTCGATGCGAGCGGCTTTGGGCGGGTGCTGCCGCGCCTGTTGAATCTCGAAGCGCCGACGCGCATGCCGACGCGCGCCGCGATCTTCACGCATGTGCGCGACGGCATTCCCGTCGACGCGCACGATCGCAACAAGATCACGGTGGCTGTGCATCCGGAGCATCGCGACGTGTGGTACTGGATGATTCCGCTCGCCAACGGACGTTCGTCGGTCGGGTGTGTGGCTGAAATGGCATTTCTCGACGTGCCGGAAGCGGAGCGCGAAGCCAGGCTGCGTGCGTTGATCCAGAGCGAGCCGACGCTGAACCGGCTGATTGGCGAAGCGCCGTTCCTGATGCCTGTGCGGCATATCGGCGGATACTCGGCGAACGTCGAGCGGCTTCACGGGCCCGGCTTCGCGCTGCTTGGTAATGCGGGCGAGTTCCTGGACCCGGTGTTTTCATCGGGTGTGACGATTGCGTTGCGCTCCGCGCATCTGGCCGTGAAGACGCTGGAGCGTCAGTTGAACGGCGAGGCCGTCGACTGGCAGACGGCGTATGACGTTCCGTTGCGCAAGGGCATCGATACGTTTCGTGCGTTCGTCGAGCGCTGGTACACGGGACAGTTACAGGACATCATTTTTTTCCCGGCGCAAGCGCCGGGGGTTCGGCGCATGATCAGCGCCGTGCTTGCGGGCTATGCATGGGATGAGACGAATCCTTATGTTGAGGAGCCTGGGCGCAGGTTGAAGGCGCTTTCTGAGTTTTGTAGAGGGTAGTTTTTTGTCTGCGACACGGTTTGTTTTGCCGCTGTCGCTCGGTGTTTCGCCGCTGTCGCTCGGTGTTTCGCCGCTGTCGCTGGCATCCGCGATAGCGCCTCGCGGCGCGGGCGTTGCCCCTGTGCGGGGCGGCACTTACTTTCTTTGCCGCGGCAAAGAAAGTAAGCAAAGAAAGCCGCTCACACCGCCAACCCTTGACCATTACCCACGGGCTCTCGACGTCCCCGCACTTCGCTTGACAGCGTGCTGGCGATGCCCGTTGCCCACGCGGTGATTAAGCGCCTCACCCGCTTCGCGCGCCCGCGTTGCAAGCCACAACATCGATTATCCAGCGCCCTGTGCGGCAAACCTATGTAGGCCTTTGCGCCATCAACACCTTCGCGGCGCGACGCGCCTGCATAGTGCGAGCGCTGACTTGTGAGAAGCGACACCCGACATATGTTTGCCGGAAAAGGACAACGAAACATCAGGCACGTGTAGCCGCTGTGCGAGCGCATGAAGTGGATGAGGCGTTCAATCAGTGCATTGGCAACGGGCAAGGCCAGCGCGCTGCCAATCGAAGTGCGGGGACGTCGAGAGCCCGTGGGTAACGGTCAAGGGTTGGCGGTGTGAGCGGCTTTCTTTGCCTACTTTCTTTGCCGCGGCAAAGAAAGTAGGTGCCGCCCCGCACAGGGGCAACGCCCGCGCTGCGAGGCGCAATCGCGGATGCCGGCGATTCGGCAAAACAAACCGCATCGCGACAACGGCAAAAATCGCACGGCAGTCGCCCATTCAGGGCCTATCAGCCACCAACAACCCCTTCCTCTCGATAAACTCAATCACCCGATCCAGCCCCTCGCGGGCCTTCAAATTACACATCACGAAAGGCCGCGCGCCGCGCATCTTTTCCGTATCGGACGCCATCACGTCGAGATTCGCCCCAACCATCGGCGCAAGATCCGTCTTGTTGATCACAAGCAAGTCCGACTTCGTGATACCCGGCCCGCCTTTGCGCGGGATCTTCTCGCCGCCGGCCACGTCGATCACATAGATCGTCAGATCGGATAACTCGGGGCTGAACGTTGCGGCAAGATTGTCGCCGCCCGATTCGATGAACACGATGTCGGCATCGGGAAACCGCGTGAGCATCCGGTCGACGGCTTCGAGGTTGATCGACGCATCTTCGCGGATCGCCGTGTGCGGACAGCCGCCCGTTTCCACGCCCATGATGCGCTCGGCAGGCAGCGCGCCCGCCACCGTCAGCAGGCGTTGGTCTTCCTTCGTGTAGATGTCGTTGGTGATCGCGACGAGATCGTACTTGTCACGCATCGCCTTGCAGAGCATTTCGAGCAGCGTCGTCTTGCCCGAACCGACCGGGCCGCCGACGCCGACGCGCAGCGGCGGCAGTTTCTTCTTGCGTTGCAGCGGATGAGGAGCGTTCATGTCTGAAGTCACGAAAAGCAAAAGCTATGAGCGAAAGAGCCGCGAATACTGCGACTCGTGACGCGCCGACAAGATGCCAAGCTGCGGCGCGAAGGTATTGACGTCGTCGGGCGACGTGCCGAGCGCGTGCCTGACGGCGGCGTCGATCGGCTCGCGCAGCGCGACGATGATGCGCTGTCCCGCAAGCTGTCCCAGCGGCACGGCCTTCAGCGCGGCCATTGCCTGGTTCTCGACCCAGCTGAACGCGTAGGCGGCGAGGGCCGCGTCGCTGGCTGCGTCGTGTGCGAAGGCGGCAAACGCGAACGCGGTCGGCTGCGCAATCGGCGCAATCGATGCGAGCGTGGCGCGCCGTTCGGCATCGCCCCATTCGAGCGACGCGCACAACTGCCGCAACGACCAGCCCATCTGTTCCGTCTCGCGACGTAGCTCCGCCGATTCGCGGCTCGCGAGAAATTCGTGATTGGCGTCGATCAATGCTGCCGTGTCGTGCGCGCGCCAGCGCTCGATCTGATGCGCGATAAACGGCAGTTCGCCGCGCGCAAGCACGTTCGAGAGGCCGCTTTTGATCCACGCGCAGGCACTGTCGGCATCGGTGATCAGTTGTGCTTCGATCGCTGCTTCGAGCCCTTGCGAATAGCTGAACGCGCCAATCGGCAACGCCGGCGACGCGAGATGCAGCAGCGCGGTCAGCTCAGCGATGCGCATGATGATGACCGTGCCCGTGATCGTGCGCACATGAGGACGAGCCGCAATCGGCGTGATCGTGCGCATGGCCATGCTCGTGCGAGTGCGCGTGACCATGATGCTCGCCATACACCTGCTGCGCGAGCGCATAGTCCTCGGCGAATGTCTCGTCGTGACCATGCCGGTGACCGCCGCCATACGCACCCGTTTCCGGCTGGAACGGCATCTGCACCTGATCGACGGATGCGCCCAGCCGCTTCAGCATATCGGCGAGCACGGGATCGTATTCGAGCTTCAGGTAATCTGCGCCGATCTCGACGGGCGTATGCCGGTTGCCGAGATGATAGGCGGCGCGCGTCAACGTCAGCACATCGGGCGCGCGCACATGGAGCACGGATTCGGCGGCGGCCACGATGCGCACGAGACCGCCGTCGTCGGCGACGAGCACATCGCCGTCGCGCAATACCGTGCCGCGCGGCAGCACCAACGCGACTTCTTCGCCGTTGTCGAGCGTCGCGGCAAGACGGCTCTTGCAGCGGGCGTCGAATGCGAGCGTGAGCGTCGGCGCGCGTTTGACGAGAACGGGCGCAAGCTTGATGTGCGCGCCCAGCAGTTTGTCGATCGTTCGCATGTCAGAACAGAAAATAGCGTTGCGCCATCGGCAGGACCTTTGCCGGCTCGCAGGTCAGCAACTGTCCGTCGGCGATCACCTGATAGGTTTCAGGATCGACGCTGATCGACGGCTGCCACGCGTTGTGGATCATGTGCGCCTTCGTGACGCTGCGGCAGTTCTTCACTGCAACGATACGCTTGCTCAGCCCATAACGCCCGGTGATGCCGGCATCGAGCGCCATCTGCGACACGAACGTCAACGACGTGCGGCCCAACGCGCCGCCGCGCGTGCCGAACATCTCGCGATAGTGGACGGGCTGCGGCGTCGGGATCGACGCGTTCGGATCGCCCATCTGCGCCATCGCGATCATGCCGCCCTTGAGGATCAGCGCGGGCTTGATGCCGAAGAACGCAGGCTCCCAGAACACGATGTCGGCCCATTTGCCGGGCTCGACGGAACCGACTTCATGCGCGATGCCATGCGTGAGCGCGGGATTGATCGTGTACTTCGCGACATAGCGCTTCGCGCGGAAGTTGTCGTTGCGCGCGTTGTCCTCGGGCAGCGCGCCGCGCTGCACCTTCATCTTGTGCGCTGTCTGCCAGGTGCGGATGATCACTTCGCCCACACGCCCCATTGCCTGCGAATCGGATGAGATCATCGACAGCGCGCCGAGATCGTGAAGAATGTCCTCCGCTGCAATCGTCTCGCGGCGAATGCGCGATTCGGCAAAGGCGATATCTTCCGCAATCGACGGATCGAGGTGATGGCAGACCATCAGCATGTCGAGGTGTTCATCGAGCGTGTTGATGGTGTACGGGCGCGTCGGATTCGTCGACGACGGCAGCACGTTCGCCTCGCCGCAGACCTTGATGATGTCGGGCGCGTGGCCGCCGCCCGCGCCCTCGGTGTGATACGTATGGATCGTGCGGCCCTTGAACGCGGCCACCGTCGCTTCGACGAAGCCGGCTTCGTTCAACGTATCGGTGTGGATCGCGACCTGCGTGTCGGTGTCGTCGGCGACGGACAGGCAGTTGTCGATTGCTGCCGGCGTCGTGCCCCAGTCCTCGTGCAGCTTGAGTCCGATCGCGCCCGCCGCGATCTGTTCGAGCGCGGGCTGCGGCTGGCTCACGTTGCCCTTGCCGAGAAAGCCGAGATTCATCGGATAGCCGTCGGCGGCCTGCAACATGCGCTCCATGTGCCATGGCCCCGGCGTGCAGGTGGTCGCGTTGGTGCCCGTCGCGGGGCCCGTGCCGCCGCCGAGCATCGTCGTCACGCCGCTCGCGAGCGCTTCGTCGATCTGCTGCGGGCTGATGAAGTGAATGTGCGTGTCGATGCCGCCCGCCGTGACGATCATCCCTTCGCCCGCGATCACTTCCGTTGCCGCGCCAATCGCGATCGTCACGCCCGGTTGAATGTCGGGATTGCCCGCCTTGCCGATCGCCGCGATGCGGCCGTGCTTGATGCCGATGTCGGCCTTCACGATGCCCCAGTGATCGAGAATCAGCGCGTTCGTGACGACGGTATCGACGACGTCCGCCGCGACGCGCTGCGACTGGCCCATGCCGTCGCGTATCACCTTGCCGCCGCCGAACTTCACTTCTTCACCGTAGATCGTGTAGTCGCGCTCGACCTCGATCAGCAGGTCCGTGTCGGCGAGCCGCACGCGGTCGCCTGTCGTGGGGCCGAACATTTCCGCGTATGCGCGGCGGCCAATGCGTAATGTCATGTTATGAGGTTCCCGAATGTGTTCGCCGCTTGGCTTCGGATCGCGGGCGGCGAATCAGAGCTTGCCCATCACCTTGCCGTTGAAGCCATAGACGACGCGATCGCCCGCCAGCGCGACGAGCTCGACGGTGCGTTCCTGGCCCGGCTCGAAGCGCACGGCAGTGCCCGCCGCGATGTTCAGGCGAAAGCCGCGCGCCGTTTCGCGATCGAACGACAGGGCCGCGTTCACCTCGTAGAAGTGATAGTGCGAGCCGACCTGCACGGGACGGTCGCCCGTGTTCGACACCGTGACCGTGACGGTCGCGCGGCCCGCGTTGAGTTCGTGCTCGCCGTCGTCGGTAATCAGTTCACCTGGGATCATGCGCGCCTCTTCACGGAATCGGGTGATGGACGGTCACGAGCTTCGTGCCGTCGGGGAAGGTGGCTTCGACCTGCATGTCGGGAATCATCTCGGGCACGCCTTCCATCACATCGTCGCGCGTGAGGAGCGTGGTGCCGTAATGCATCACTTCGGCGACGGACTTGCCGTCGCGCGCCGCTTCCATTAGCGCGGCCGTGATGAACGCGACGGCTTCCGGGTAGTTCAGCTTGAGGCCGCGCGCGCGGCGCCGTTCCGCGAGCAGCGCGGCCGTGAAGATCAGGAGTTTGTCTCTTTCGCGTGGAGTCAGCTTCATCGCATTCGTTGTGTGGTGTCCGCGTGATCGCGGGTCGCGGATTGATTGTCCAGCGCCGACTTGCCGTGCGCGGTACTTTGCCGCCGGGTCGCACGTGTAACGGCCGCTGGCTGTTGCCGGTATCGCGCGGCCGTCTCACGATACCAGCTTCAACCGACTCCGCGCTTACAGATCGGCGGGCAGCGCGATGCCGAACCACTTCTTCGACATCGCATCGAGCGTGCCGTCGTGCTTCGCCTGCGCGATGGCGGCATCGACTTTCTGCTGCAGACGCGGCTCGTTCCTGTTCATGCCGACAAAGCAGGGCGAGTTCTTGATGACGAACTTCGGTTCCGGCCGGCGCGGCGGATTCTTCGCGAGTATCGCCGCGGCGACGATGTTGCCCGCCGCGATCAGCTGCACCTGGCCCGACAGGAACGCGGCAATCGTCGCGTTGTTGTCCTCGAAGCGCTTGATCGTCGCATTGGGCGCCATTTGCGTGAGCGCGATTTCTTCGAGCGCGCCGCGCGTCGCGCCGACCGTCTTGCCCGTGAGATCGGCGGGGCCGCCGACCCGGATGTCGGCGGGACCGAACACGCCCTGATAGTACGGCGCATAGGCCGTCGAGAAGTCGATCACCTTTTCGCGCTCGGGCGTCTTGCCGAGTGACGAGATCACGAGATCGACCTTGTTCGTTTGCAGATACGGAATGCGGTTCGCGCTGTTGACGGGCACGAGTTCGAGCTTCACGTTCATCGACTTCGCGAGCAGCGCGGCCGTGTCGATGTCGTAGCCTTGCGGCTTCAGATCAGGGCCGACTGAGCCGAACGGCGGATAGTCTTCGGGCACGGCGACTTTCAGGACGCCCGCTTTCGTGATGTTGTCGAGCGCGTCGGCATGGGCGGCGGGTGCGGCAAGCGAGAAGAGCGGCGCGAGCAGCAGCGCGGCGATCCACGCGCGGCGTGGACGATGAGCGGTCGTTTGAGTCATGGCGGCGATGTTCTTCGGGCGTGTGAGTTTGGAGAACTGGGTTGGTTTGCCGCTGACTGCGGCGTTGTGAGGCGCGTTTAGCAGCAAGGGCCATGCCATGCAGGCCGATCGGGGCCTGGCGGTGTTTCGCGCGCGCGTCTGCACCACGGCGGCGCGCAGCGATGCCCGAAGATGGGGCGTGACCGCGATCCGCTCAGGTCGTCCAGAGACGCAGCGGCGCGGCATTCACGCGATGCACGATGGGGCGCAGATGCAACCAGCAATCTGTGAGCGCATGCTGGAGCGTTTCCATCGATCGCGCGACGGCGCGCACGATCAGCACGCCCGGACAAACGCACGAAGCGGCGGCGCGCACGGCATCGTCGAAGGGCAGTTGGGCGCTGAGCGTTTCCGCGAGCGCGTCGTCGCATTGCGGGCTCACGGCCCAGAGTGTGCCGAACGCGGGGAAGCCTGCCAGACCTTGCGGCGCGTTGCGCAACGGGTCGTGAGCGGCGAGCGCCGCGCGTTCGAACCACAGCGGCCGGCCATCGGCGCCGACGATGCGCGACACCGCGCGCAGCTGGCCTTTCGACCAGCGTTCGCCCGCTGCCTGCCGGCCGAGTTGCGTCGCGTCCCAACCGAGCGCTGTCGCGCCTTCATCGAGCGTGAGCGAGAAGTCGAGGGAAGCGTTCGCGTGATCGAAGACGATGTTGTTTTGCGGCAGCCAGTCGAGTTTCGCATTCGCGCCGGCGCGTATCGCGATGCGCTGTTGCGCCGCGCGCCCGTTGGACTTGTACCACTTCGTCGCGCCGGGCGTGGTGAGCACGGCATGGGTATCCGCGCCGAGGCGCACATCGATATCGAGGCGGTCGCCACCCGCGATACCGCCGGGCGGATGCACGATGACGGCATGGCAGATGGACGGCCCTTCAGGGTAGAGCGGACGTTGCAGACGCAGCGGGCCTTCATGCAGACGATGTGCGAGGGTCGTGCGGCCGCCGTGTCGTGCGAAGCCGAGTTCGAGCCGCGCGCGCCACAGGGTGTGTGTGGCGTCGTCGATGGCGGCGAGCGTGGCGTGATCTTCGTGAAGCGACATGCGGGAAGGATAGCAGTTAAAGCGTCCGAGGATGGCTTGCCGTCATACGGCGATCAGGGTGCGCACGCCGTCGCGGTCCATGTTGGCGCCTTCGCCGCCCGCGATGATTTCACCGCGGCTCATGACCCAGTAGCCGTCGGCGATCGCTTTCGCGAAGTCGTAGTATTGCTCGACGAGCAGCACCGTCAGGCCCATTTCCTCGACGAGTTGACGCAACGTCCTGCCGATGTCCTGGATGATCGACGGTTGAATGCCTTCCGTGGGTTCATCGAGGATCAGCAGTTGCGGTTCGCTCATCAGCGCGCGGCCGATGGCCAGTTGTTGCTGCTGGCCGCCCGACAGGTCGCCGCCGCGGCGTGCTTTCATGTCCTTGAGGACGGGGAACAGACTGTAGATGCGGTCGGGGATTTTCTTTGGGGCTTTTTTGCTGGCCGCGCCGACCAGCAGGTTTTCTTCGACCGTCAGTCTTGGAAAGATGTCCCGGCCTTGCGGGACGTAGGCCAGTCCTTGCGCTACGCGCGCATGGGGGGCGAGTTTCGATATCTGCGTGCCGCGCCATTTGATCTCGCCGGTTCTGGATGGGACTACGCCCATCAGACACTTGAGAAGCGTCGTTTTGCCGACGCCGTTGCGGCCCAGGAGGACGGTTAGCTTGCCGTCCGGCACGGTTAGCTTCACATCTCGGAGGATGTGGCTGCCGCCGTAGTATTGGTTCAGGTTTTGGATTTCTAGCATTTTTCCAGTTCCAGATTTGGGTTTGGTTTGTTTTGGATTGGTTTGTCTGCGACGCTGTTGGGTTGCTTTGCCACTGTTGCTGTCGCTGGCATCCGCGATGCGGTTTGTTATGCCGCCGTCGCTGGCATCCGCGATGCGGGTTGTGTTTTGCCGCTGTCGCTGGCATCCGCGATGCGCCTCGCGGCGCGGGCGTTGCCCCTGTGCGGGGCGGCACCTACTTTCTTTGCCGCGGCAAAGAAAGTAGGCAAAGAAAGCCGCTCACACCGCCAAACCTTGACCGTTACCCACGGGCCCTTAACGTCCCCGCACTTCGCACGGCAACGCGCTGACCCATGTCCGTGCCAGCGCACTGATTGAACGCCTCAACCGCTTCATGCCCCTGCGTTGCAGAATACGACTTCGACTATCCACCGCCCCTGTGCGGCAAACGTATGTAGGCCATCGCGCCTTAGAACACCTTCGCTGCGCGACGTCTCTGCATGGTTCGAGCGCCGCCCTATGAGGCGCGACACCCTACATATGTTTGCCGCACAGGGCGCTAAACCATCAGCGATGGAAGGCCATTGTGCGAGCGCATGACGCGGGTGAGGCAATTGCCGGGCACGTTGGCAACGAACATCGGTCAGCACGCTACTATGCGAAGTGCGGGGACGTTAAGAGCCCGTGGACAAGCGTCAAGCATTGGCGGTGTGAGCGGCTTTCTTTGCCTACTTTCTTTGCCGCGGCAAAGAAAGTAGGTGCCGCCCCGCACAGGGGCGACGCCCACGCCGCGAGGCGCTATCGCGGATGCCAGCGACAGCGGCAAAACAATCCGCCAGCGACAGCGGCAAAACAGTTGCAAACAAAAAACCCCTACCGCCCAAGATAACTCTCAACAACCGCCGCATCCCGCTTGACCTCATCAAGCGTCCCCTGTGCCAGCACACGACCCTCGGCCATCACCGTCACCTTTCCGGACTCGCCCGCCAGCGCGGCCACAAACTCCATATCGTGCTCAACGACCATCATCGAGCACGTACCACGCAAGTGGTTAAGCAGCCCGGCGAGTTCCATGGTCTCATCGTCAGTCATCCCAGCCGCGGGTTCGTCGAGCAACAACAACGCAGGCTGCTGCATCAACAACATCCCGATCTCCAGCCGCTGCTTCTGACCATGCGAGAGCTCGCCCGCAGGCCGCAGCGCCTCGCCTTCGAGACGTATCAGCGACAAGGTTTCCTCGATGCGAGACTGCGCTTCCCGATCCAGACGAGCTCGCAGCGAAGCGAGCCAGCCCTTGTCGGTCTTCATCGCCAGTTCGAGGTTTTCCCACACGGGATGCTGCTCGAACACCGTCGGCTTCTGGAACTTCCGCCCGATGCCCGCGCGCGCGATCGACGGCTCGTTCATCCGCGTCAGGTCGATCGTCTGCCCCAGAAACACCTTGCCCGAATCGGGCGAAGTCTTGCCCGTGATGACGTCCATCATCGTCGTCTTGCCCGCGCCGTTCGGGCCGATGATGCAGCGCAGTTCGCCCGCGTCGATCGATAGCGACAGCGCATTCAACGCGCGAAAGCCATCGAATGAAACCGTCACGTCCTCGAGATAAAGAATCGCCCCATGCGACAGGTCGATTTCGCCAGGCTTGACGGCGTGGCCCATCGTCGCCACGCCGGACAGCGCGCGGCCATCGTGCCCTTCCGGCAATGACGGATCGGGGACCATCGGGTGCGCGTTCATCAGCGGTTCCTCCTGCGCGTCACGAGTTCGATCAGCCCCATGATCCCGTTCGGCAGCAGCAACGGCACCAGCACGAAAATCAGGCCCAGAAAGAACAGCCAGTACTCCGCGAAATAAGCGGTAAAGAAGCTCTTCGCGCCATTCACCGCAAACGCGCCGATGATCGGCCCGATCAACGTGCCGCGCCCGCCGACGGCCACCCAGATCGCCATCTCGATCGAGTTGCCCGGCGACATCTCGCCCGGATTGATGATGCCGACCTGCGGCACATACAGCGCGCCCGCGATGCCGCACAGCACGGCCGATACCGTCCATACGAACAGCTTGTACGCAAGCGGGCTGTAGCCGAGGAACATCAGGCGCGTCTCGCCATCGCGCACGGCCGTCACGACGCGACCGAGCTTCGATGTGACAATGGCCCGCGCGCCGATGAACGCGAGCACCAGCACGGCAAACGTCATCAGAAAAAGGGCCGTGCGCGTGCCAGGATGCGTGATCGGGAAACCCGCGATCCGCTTGAAATCGGTGAAGCCGTTGTTGCCGCCGAAGCCCGTCTCGTTACGGTAGAACAGCAGCATCGCGGCAAACGTCATCGCCTGCGTGATGATTGACAGATACACGCCCTTCACGCGCGAGCGGAACGTGAAAAAGCCGAACACCCATGCGAGCACGGCAGGCGCCAGCACGACGAGCAGCAGCGCATACGCGAGATGCTGCGTGCCCTCCCAGTACCACGGTAACTGATGCCAGTCGAGAAACACCATGAAGTCGGGCAGGTCACTGCCGTACTTGCCGTCGTGGCCGATCGCGCGCATCAGGTACATGCCGATCGCGTAGCCGCCGAGCGCGAAGAAGAGACCGTGCCCGAGGCTCAGAATGCCGCAGTAGCCCCAAACGAGATCGAGCGCGAGTGCGGCAATCGCGTAGCACATCAGCTTGCCGACGAGCGTCAGCGCATACGCGGACAAATGGAATGCGCTCGTCTGCGGCAGCACCAGCGCCGTGAACGGCACGCCGAGTCCGACCGCGATGATCAGCGCGACCAGCAATTGCCATGCCCGCCGCGACAGGAGGGCGGGGCGCGGCGGCAAGCCGAGCGCGAAGCCTTCGAGTTGTTCCCGTCCGCTCGCGTGAGGCGCGCCCCGCGTCTGGACGGAAGTGGAAGCGGAAGAAGTCGCGTATGTCATGTCATGCCTCCGCGCTGCGGCCCTTCAGGGCGAACATGCCCTGCGGACGCTTCTGGATGAACAGCACGATCAGCACGAGCACCGCGATCTTCGCGAGCACCGCGCCCCAGAACGGCTCGATGGCCTTGCTCACGAGCCCGAGCCCGAAGCCGCCGATCACCGTGCCCGCCAGCTGGCCGACGCCGCCGAGCACGACGGCCATGAACGAATCGATGATGTAGCTCTGTCCGAGGTCCGGCCCGACATTGCCGATCTGCGACAGCGCGCAGCCGCCGAGTCCCGCGATGCCCGCGCCGAACGCGAACGCGTACGAATCGACATACGCGGTCTTCACGCCGACGCACGCGGCCATGCGG
The DNA here is from genome assembly GCF_017814945.1 of Paraburkholderia sp. LEh10. Classification (GTDB taxonomy): domain Bacteria; phylum Pseudomonadota; class Gammaproteobacteria; order Burkholderiales; family Burkholderiaceae; genus Paraburkholderia. The sequence goes on along the minus strand of NZ_JAGIPX010000018.1, from coordinate 83,913 downwards.
CGGTTCTGCGTCACCGCGCGCACGAAAAGGCCGAGGCGCGTCTTCGTCAGCACCGCCCACGCGATCGCGACGACGAGCAGCGAGAACGCGAGAATCGCGAGCCGGTTGTACGGCAGAATCAGGTTCTGCATCACCGTGACGCCGCCGCTCATCCACGAAGGATTCACGACCTGCACGTTTTGCGCACCGAACAGCATGCGCGTCGCCTGGATCAGGATCAGGCTAATGCCGAACGTGGTCAGCAGCGTTTCGAGCGGACGTCCATACAGATGCTTCAGCACGAGCCGCTCGAGCGCGATGCCGACGAGCGCCGCGACCACGAACGAAGCGGGCACGGCGATGAGGGGATACCAGTCGAACGCGCCGGGCACGTAGCGCTGCACGAGGTTCTGCACGACATACGTCGCATAAGCGCCGATCATCAGAAACTCGCCATGCGCCATGTTGATCACGCCGATCAGCCCGTACGTGATCGCAAGGCCGAGCGCCGCGAGCAGCAGCACGCTGCCAAGCGACAACCCGGCGAACAGCGTCCCTGCGATCTCGCTGCGGCGCTGGATCGAATCGAGTGCGGCGATGCCTTGCTGCGCGGCCTCGCGCACGCGCGCGTCGGTTTCGCCGAAGCTGCCGTCCGGCTTCTTCTCGACGAGCGGGCGCAGCAGTTCGTACATCTCCAGGTCGCGCCGCGCGGCGACGAGCGTCACCGCTTCGAGCCGTTTCGCGGCGTCGCTGTCGTGCAGCGCCGTCATCGCCCAAAGCGTATCGAGGCGCTTTTTCAGCGCCGGATCCGTTTCCTTCGCGCGCGCCGCATCGATCTGCGGCTTCATCGACGGATCGGGCGTCTTCAGCAGCGCCGCGATCGCTTGCGCGCGCTTCGCGGGATCGGCGGAGTCGAGTTGCAGGCCCGACAGCGCGCCCGCTACCTTCGAGCGCAGCAGATTGTTCAGCGTGATCGGCTGCGCGTCGCCCGCGGCGACGGTCTTGCCCGTGACGGCATCGCGCGCGCTGTCGTTGTCCTGTATCAGCACTTCGCCGGAATCGGTGGCGAGCGCGCCGTCTTCGGACAACGCCTTGAGCAGCGCGACGGAAGGCGCGTCGTGATTCGCGATCAGCTTGTCGATGGCGGCGGACTTCGCATCGAAGTCGTCGCCCGTGAGCGGCGCGACATCGGCGGCTGTCAACGCATGAGCGCTGACGGGTGCAAGCGCGGCGAGCGCCGCGCCCAGCGCCCACGATGCGGCGGCGCGGCGTGCTCGCCCGCGCAGGCCGCGCAGCGTGTCAGCGCTGCGGGCCGCGAGCGAAGCGAGCGTGGAAAGTGAGTACGCCATGATGATCTTGAGGATGAAGCGAGCTAGCAGGCGCGATGCCATCAGAAAGCATGGCATCGCGCGATTGCGTCGTACCACGCGCTGCGGGAAGCGGGCGCGTTGCGCGAACGGGGGCGTGCCGGTGCGTGTATCGGGCGCAACGCACCGGCATCGCGCGTCAGGCCACGCGTGAGCGGCGGCGCAGGAACGCCGGGATCGAGCTGACGATATCCGGCTTGCCCTGGTTGCCCGCGATATACGGGCTCCACGGCTGCGCGCGAATCGCCGTCTTTGTCTTCCAGACGATGTTGAACTGGCCGTCCCCACGCACTTCGCCGATCATCACGGGCTTGTGCAGATGATGGTTGCCATCCATTTCGAGCGTGAAGCCCGACGGCGCCGAGAATTTCTGGCCGATCATCGCGACGCGCACCTTGTCGACATCGGTGCTCTTCGCTTTTTCGACGGCCTGCTTCCACATGTGGATGCCGACATACGTCGCTTCCATCGGGTCATTGGTCACGCGCTTCGTACCGCCCGGCAGGTTTTGCGATTTCACCCATTCGGCCCATTGCTCCTTGAACTTCGTGTTGGACGGGCCCTTCACCGACATGAAGTAATTCCACGCCGCGAGGTTGCCGACCAGCGGCTTCGTGTCGATGCCGCGCAGTTCCTCTTCGCCGACGGAGAACGCGACGACGGGCACATCGGTCGCCTTCAGCCCCTGGTTGCCGAGCTCCTTGTAGAACGGCACGTTCGAGTCGCCGTTGACGGTCGAGATCACGCAGGTCTTGCCGCCCTGCGCGAATGTCTTGATGTTCGCGACGATCGTCTGATAGTCGCTGTGGCCGAACGGCGTGTAGACCTCTTGGATGTCGGTCTCCTGCACGCCCTTCGACTTGAGGAACGCGCGCAGGATCTTGTTGGTCGTGCGGGGATACACATAGTCGGTGCCGAGCAGGAAGAAGCGCTTCGCGCCGCCGCCTTCCGCGCTCATCAGGTATTCGGTCGCGGGGATGGCTTGCTGGTTGGGCGCGGCGCCCGTATAGAAGACGTTGCGCGACATCTCTTCGCCTTCATACTGCACCGGGTAGAAGAGCAGGCCGTTCAGTTCCTCGAACACGGGCAGCACCGACTTGCGCGACACCGACGTCCAGCAGCCGAACACGCAGGCGACCTTATCCTGCGTCAATAGCTGGCGGGCCTTCTCGGCGAAGAGCGGCCAGTTCGAAGCGGGATCGACGACGACGGGCTCGATCTTGCGGCCCATCACGCCGCCGCTTGCGTTGATTTCGGCGATCGTCATCAACGCGGTGTCTTTCAGCGAGGTCTCGGAGATCGCCATCGTGCCCGACAGCGAGTGCAGGATGCCGACCTTGATCGGGCCGTTGCCCGACTGGGCATGCGCGAAAGGAACCTTGCCCGCCAGCGCGAGCGCGCCCGACATGGAGCCGAGCTTCAGCAGACTGCGACGTTTCATGTGCTTCCCCTTGCCATAGGAGGGTGGTGAGTGGCGAACGCGTGCCGCGTTCGTAGCTTGTTTGGTTATGGGTGCAGGCTCTAGCCGGGCGGGATTACTGCAAGGCACATGCCAGGCTTGCGCCACTGTGTTCAATGGACGCTGCGCGTGCTGCAATGCGGCTCGCTGGCGTCGAGGCATCGTGTGACGTTATGCGCGTTGGGCGCGAAAGCGGTGCAGCGCAACGCGCTGCGCCTCGTAAAGGTGCGCGCCGCGCTGCAACGAAGGGCGGCGCGCGATGCCCCGGTTTCGCGCGCGCGCCGCCGGTGCATGGCGGCTGCCCCGTTGTGCATGCACGCCCGCCTGCCTACACTGGAACTCCAACCGACCTCAATAGAGAGGAGACAGAACATGAACGAACGCGCTGCATCCCCGGCGACGGCTGCCTCGACCCCCGACATGGCGGCGTTCTGGATGCCGTTCACCGCGAACCGGCAGTTCAAGAGCGCGCCGCGCCTGCTGTCGAGTGCGAAGGGGATGTACTACATGTCGCACGACGGACGGCGCATCCTCGATGGCACGGCCGGGCTGTGGTGCGTGAACGCCGGGCATTGCCGCGACGAGATCGTCGCCGCCGTGCAGGCGCAGGCCGCGGAGATGGACTTCGCGCCGACGTTCCAGATGGGCCACCCGAAGGCATTCGAGGCCGCGACGAAGATCGCGAAGCACACGCCCGGCGATCTCAAGCACATCTTCTTCACGAATTCGGGCTCGGAGGCCGTCGACACGGCGCTCAAGATCGCGCTTGCGTATCATCGCGCGCGCGGCGAAGGACAGCGTACGCGGTTGATCGGACGCGAGCGCGGCTATCACGGCGTCGGCTTCGGCGGGGTTTCCGTCGGCGGGATTGCGCCGAACCGCAAGGCATATTCAGGCGCGATGCTTCCCGCGGTCGACCATCTGCCGCATACGCTCAATATCAGCGAGGCGGCGTTCTCGAAAGGGCAGCCCGCGTGGGGCGCGCATCTCGCCGATGAGCTGGAGCGGCTCGTCACGCTGCACGATGCGTCGACGATCGCGGCTGTGATCGTCGAGCCGGTGGCGGGCTCGACGGGCGTGCTGATTCCGCCGCAAGGCTATTTGCAGCGCTTGCGCGAGATCTGCGACAAGTACGGCATCCTGCTGATCTTCGACGAAGTGATTACGGGCTGGGGGCGCCTTGGTGCGCCGTTCGCCGCGCAGTACTTCAACGTGATGCCCGATCTGCTGACGATGGCCAAAGGCACGAACAATGCCGCTGCGCCGATGGGCGCCGTCGCGGCGAGCGCGCGCATACACGATGCGATCGTCAACGGCGCGCCGGCCGGAATCGAGCTGTTTCACGGCTACACGTATTCGGGGCATCCGATCGCGGCGGCCGCTGCGTGCGCAACGATCGACCTGTACGAGCGCGAGGGGCTGTTCGAGCGCGCCGCGCAGATGGCGCCCGTGTTCGAAACGGCGATTCACAAGCTCAAGGGCGAGCGGCATGTGATCGACGTGCGCAATCTGGGGCTCGTCGGCGGTGTGGAGCTTCAGCCGCGCGACGGCGCGCCGGGCGCGCGCGCTTATGACGTGTTCGTGCGCTGCTTCGAGAAAGGCGTGCTGACGCGCTATACGGGCGATATCCTGGCGTTCTCGCCGCCTCTCATCATCGATGAGGCGCAAATCGACGAGTTGTTCCGCACCGTGGCCCAGGTGTTGAAGGAAGCGGATTGAAGTGGTCGGCCCGGAAGAAAAACGGCGGACGGGCATGCAGCCGTCCGCCGTTTTTTTGCCGTCCGCCGGATCATGCCGGCAATGGACGGGCGATCAGAATGCCACGTAAGGTCCTTTCTGCGTGGCGGCCTGCACGCCGCTCAACGCGGTATAGACGCTGCGGCCGTAGAAAAACGGCAAGCCCCATATGAAATACGACGAACTGGCGCCGCCGAGATTGCCATACGCGGCATAACCCAGAGCGAACAGGCTCGACGCGTCGGCGATCGAGAATGGCACGCTCGACTGTGCGTTGCCCGTTTTGGAGATCATGATTGCGCTCAGGCTCTGCGTGGTGGCGGGCGCAAACCAGGTGTTACCCGTCATGAGGGGCAGCGTCGAATCCTGGAAGAACAGACCGTTCGAGCCGCTATCGACGAAGCTGGACACTGTCCGGCCGCGATAGTTCGTCGTGAACCCGCCGCGATCGTCCGTGACGACGACGAGAGTCGGCGTGGCCGGCAACGCGTTGTTCTCGCGCGTGCCGATGCCGAACACCAGTTCTCCTGTCACGCTCGCGAGGCCCGTCGGCGGCACCGCGGGCAGACGGATGATCGTGCCGTTGTTGTCGGTGGCGAAGGCGGCAACAGGGTTGGCCGTCTGCTTGTTGAGCGGCACGCTCGCGGCGGTGCAGGACCAGGGTGTCGGGCAGTAGTAGTAGTTGGCCGCAAGCGGGGCATTCGCTGCTCCAGGATAGTCGCGCGCCAGATTCCCGATGCCGACGATCCCGTTCGCGCCAAGGTGAGCGACGTCGTTCATGCCCGGACCGCCGCGCGAGCTGCAATCGGAAGGCGTCCACGTGAACCCGCTGTCGCCGATCAACTGGATCGGGATGCCGCTCGCGGTTTTTTCGCCGATCGTGACGTCGGCGCGCCGTGTCGAACCCCACGTGTAGCCGGATGCGAAGAGCGCACATTGGGCGATCGCCGCCGTGCCCGTCGGGTCGTTGCTGGCGCCCGTCTGCGCGGGCAATTTCGCGCCGAGCGCCGCGCCGAGCGCAGCCGATATCACGCGCACGCCCACCGAGCCCGTGTCGAGCAGCATGTGATCGACGCTCGCGCATTGCGACGCGCCCTGCTTGCCCGGCACGCAAAACGTCACGCTGACGTAGGGCATGTTCACGAGCTGGTTGACGTTGGAAAGCGTGCCGTCGATGACGATGGGCGCGGTGTTGCTGGCGACGGTCGGGGTCGATGGCGTGTCGGTGGAATTCGCGCTGCCGGCGTTGCCGCTGCCGGATGTGCCTGTTTCACTCGCGGGCGTGGAGGCCGAGGGCGAACTCGCGGCCGACGGTGCACTCGCCGCCGCAGGCGCGCTTGCCGCAGAAGGCGTGTTCACCGACGAAGGCGCGCCGTTCGACGCAGGCGTGCTCGCCGGTGAAGGGGCGCTCGCCGCAGCAGGTGCGCTCGCCGCCGACGGCGTGCTGGCGGGCGTGCCCGACGCAGCCGTGGGCTTGTCGGGCGCAACGTTGCTGACGGGCTGGTTCGAGCCGTTGTCGTCGCCGCCTCCGCCGCCGCATGCAGCGAGCGTTACGCTCGCCGCCAGCAGCGCCACGAAAAGCGGATTATTGGAAGCTCGACGGGAAAAAAGATCGGCAAGAAGGCGCTTCATTGCAGGTCATCCACATTGACGTTGGCGGGCACGAGCCGCGGCACGTAGGCCTTGCCCGCGAATGCACCCTGATGTCCGACGGACTCGATTCGCAGCTCGCCTTCGCGAACGATCAGCGGGCCCGTTCCGCGCGCGGCGCGCTGTCCCGCCGCGACCAGGTTCGGAAAGTAGCTGCCGAGCAGCGCCTGCATATCCGGCCGCGTGGGCCCTTGCCACGTCACCGCAAACACGACGTTCGCTGCCGACACGTACTCGCGGATCGTGACGCCGTCAGCCGTTTGAGATTCGTGGACGGAGTAGGGCGTAGCGGGCGCGGAAGGTATCGCCGCCGTCAGTGCGGCGCGCGAAGCAGGTGACGCCCCCCGGGCGCCCGTCGATGGCGACGGCGCAGCACCGAGGGTCGCATGGCAGACGACGGGCGACAGCAACGCCAGCGCCGCGACAATTCGGATCGATTTCATACCCTCATGCTCTTGAAAGGAAACACGGTATGTTGATCGATCGAATGATCAGGACGACATAGTAGATTTCGGAATCTTCGTATGAAACCTCCGAAATTCCCGGCAGGTATCGCCGATGCGGCCAGGATGGACGCACAAACAAAAACGCGCCGGTGAAAACACCGGCGCGCTCAATGGTTCAAGCAAGGCAATACGTTGGGAGAATCAGTAAGTCGGCACGGAAGGATCGACCTGCTTCGACCACGCGTCGATGCCGCCATACAGATTGAACACGTCCTTATGTCCGCGCGATTCGAGAAACATCGCGACCTGCGCGCTGCGCGCGCCATGATGGCAGATGCAGACGATCTGCACATCGTCGTCGAGTTCTTCGCTGCGCGCGGGAATCTCGCGCATCGGAATCGACACGCAACCTGCGATCTTCGCCGTTTCGATTTCCCACGGCTCGCGCACGTCGAGCAGCACGGGCGCCGGGCGCGACTTGTCAGCGAGCCATTCGGCGAGTGCGGGAGCGGTCAGGTTTTGCATGGTCAGTCTCGTCGTGTTGCCTGAACGTCAGAACTTGAAGCGTGACGGATGCACGGCGTTCTGCAGCGGTTCGACAAAGGTTTCGAACACGTCGGCGATGCGGAATTGCTTTTCGTCGACACGCGTGATGATCTGCGCCTTCATGACAGGCGCGGTGCCGACGAACGCAGCGAGTCGCCCGCCGACCTTCAGATGCTCGAGCATTTCCTGCGGCAGCACGGGCAGGCCGCCCGACACGCAGATCACGTCGTACGGGGCCGCGGCGCCCCAGCCGCGCGCGGCGTCGCCCGTCACGACTTCGGCGTTCAGCACGCCGTTCGCGGCGAGATTCGCCTTCGCCAGCTCGGCCAGCTCCGGCTCGATATCGACCGTCAGCACATGCTGCGAACGGTGCGCGAGCAGCGCCGCCATGTAGCCCGAACCCGCGCCGATCTCCAGCACGGTTTCATGCTTCTTCACCGCCAATTCCTGCAGCACGCGTGCCTCGATGCGCGGCGCGAGCATATGCTGGCCGGCGGGCAGCGGAATTTCGAAATCGACGAACGCCAGCTCGCGATACACGGCGGGGACGAAATTCTCACGCTTGACGATCGACAGCAGATTCAGCACGTCCTGGTCGAGCACTTCCCACGGACGGATTTGCTGTTCAATCATGTTGAAACGCGCTTGTTCGATGTTCATGATGATTCGGCGGTGTGGTTGGGGTGCGGACAGCGGGATGTGTATTGAGGGACCACGGCTCCCACTGTCTCGGGTCTTGCTTCGGGTCTTCGGGTCTTGCTTCGTTAACTGCGAAATTGTACCAAACCGCGCGCCGATGCCGCCCGGCAACGGGCACCTCCCACGCCGGCGCGGGCTTGCCGTTGCGCCGCCTGCCTCGGTGTAAATCCCTACGCGATTGGACTTGCGGTTCGCGCGTATCTCGACCAAGAATGTAATCGATTACATTTTCGGAGCATCGTCCGGTGGATCAACCGTCCCAGCACGACCCGCACGCGCCGCCGCCTGGCGTGGCCGAGCCCGAGTCGCGCGCCGGTTTGCGCGGCGCGCCGGAAGGGCTGTCGATTGCGGGCGTGGCCGAGCAGGCGGGCGTCTCGGTGGCGACGGTGTCGCGCGTGCTGAACGGGCATCCGAACGTGCGTCCCGCGACGCGCGACAGGGTGCTTGCCGCCGTCGCGGCGAGCGGCTACCGCGTGAACGAGCTCGCGCGCAACCTGCGCACGGCCGAAAGCCGCCTGCTGCTGACGATGGTGCCCGACGTCGGCAACCCGTTCTACGCGGAGGTGATCCGCGGCATCGATTCCGTCGCGCGCCAGCACGGCTATTTCATGCTGCTGTGTGACACGGGTGCCGATCCGGGCCGGGAGCGCAGCTATTTCGATCTGCTGCGCCGCCGTCGCGCGGACGGCGCGATCTGCCTCGACCCGGCGACCGTGCAGCAGGCGCTGGCGGAAGAATCGAACGCGCTGCCGTGGGTCGCGTGCTGCGAGTTCGATTCGTCCGTGGGCGTGCCATATGTCGGCATCGACAATTACCGCGCGGCGGGCGACGCCGTGCGCCATCTGCTCGCGCGCGGCCACCGGCGCATCGCGCTGATCAACTCCGACGATCACTACCTGTACGCGCAACAGCGGCAGCGCGGCTATCTCGACGCCTTGCTCGACGCGGGCATCACACCCGACGAAAGGTGGCGGCTAAACGTGAACAGCCTCGACTACGAAGCAGGCGCATCGGCGGCGGCGTCGCTGATGACGCACGCGAAGCCGCCGAGCGCCGTCTTCGCCGTGTCCGACACGCTCGCGATCGGCGTGATCGCGGGCTTGCGCAGCGTCGGCAAACGCGTGCCCGACGACGTGGCCGTCGCGGGCTTCGACGACATCTCGCTTGCCGCGCAAATCGATCCGCCGCTCACGACGATCGCACAGCCGATGCGCGAACTCGGCGAGACGGCCGCGCGCCTGTTGCTGCAGCGGCTCGCGAACCCCACCGGCGACGTGCCGGGCGTGCTGCTTCCGCATCGGCTCGTCGTCAGAAAGAGTGCTTGAGAGGGCCGCCGCGATGAGCCTCGCCGTGCGTTTCGACGATATCCGCAAAGACTTCGGCGCCGTGCGCGTGCTGCATGGCGTGAGCTTCGACATGGCGCCGGGACGCATCTACGGTTTGCTCGGCGAGAACGGCGCGGGCAAGTCCACGCTGATGAAAATACTCGCGGGCTATGAGGCGGCCACGGATGGCACGGTGCTGATCGACGGCCACGCGCAGCGCTTCGCCGGCTCGCGCGACGCGGAAGCCGCGGGGATCGTGCTGATTCACCAGGAGTTCAACCTCGCCGAGCATCTGACGATCGCGCAGAACATGTATCTCGGCCACGAGAAGCGCAAGGGCTTGTTCGTCGACGACACGGCGATGCGCAACGAGGCGAAGCGTTATCTGGAGCAGGTGGGCCTGCACAAGCATCCCGATACGAAGGTGCGCGATCTGATCGTCGCCGAGAAGCAGATGGTGGAGATCGCGAAGGCACTGTCGCGGCGCGCACGTCTGCTCATCATGGACGAGCCGACTGCGACGCTCACGCCTTCCGAAACCGAGCGGCTGTTCGCGCTGATGACGAAGCTCAAGGCCGACGGCGTGACCATCGTCTACATCTCGCACAAGCTCGATGAAGTCGAGCACATCACCGACGAAGTCATCGTGATGCGCGACGGCCGCTTCGTCGCGCGCAGCGAGACGGCATTGCTCGCGCGTCAGCAGATGGCGAACCTGATGGTCGGACGCGAGCTCTCCGACATGTTCCCCGACAAGTCACCGCCCGCCGCCGACGCGCCCATCGCGCTGAAAGTGCAGAACCTGAGCGTGCCCGGCTGGGTCGACGATCTGAGCTTTGAAGTGCGCGCGGGCGAAGTGTTCGGCTTCGCGGGACTGGTCGGCGCGGGACGCACGGAAGCGTTCGAGGCGGTCATCGGCTTGCGCAAGCGCACGTCGGGCGCGATCGAAATCGCGGGCCGCAAGGCCGAGCTGCACAGCCCGCGCGATGCGATGCGGCGCGGCCTCACGTATCTGAGCGAAGACCGCAAGGGCAAGGGGCTGCATGTGAGCCTGAGCTTGCAGGACAACCTCACGCTGATGACGCTCGAACGCTACGCGCATCCGCTGCTCGACCTGAAAGCGGGCCGCGATGCATTGACGCGCGCCGTGCGCGAGTTCGGCATCCGCACGGGCGATCTGGGCAGCCGCGCGCGCATGCTGTCGGGCGGCAACCAGCAGAAGCTCGCGCTCGCCAAATTCCTGCAGCCGAACCCGGACGTGATCGTGCTCGACGAGCCGACGCGCGGCGTCGATATCGGCGCGAAGCGCGACATCTATTTTCTGATTCACCGGCTCGCCGCCGAGGGGCGCGCGGTGATCGTCATCTCATCCGAACTGATCGAGCTGATCGGGCTGTGCCACCGCGTTGCCGTGATGCGCGCGGGCCGCCTGCAAGCGACGCTCGGCCTCGACCATCTGACCGAAGAGGAGTTGATCGCTCATGCGACCGGCACACACTGACACCGCGCCGGCTGGGCGCGCGATGCGCATCGCGCATCGTCTGCATGGTCTCGGGCCGCTCGCCGGCCTGATCGTGCTGTGCATCGCGGGCACGCTGCTCAATCGCGATTTCGCCACCGTCGACAACATGATGAACGTGCTCACGCGCACGTCGTTCATCGGCATCATCGCGGTCGGCATGACGTTCGTGATCATCTCGGGCGGCATCGATCTTTCCGTCGGCTCGATGGCGGCGCTGATCGCGGGCATCATGATCTGGCTGATGAACGCGCTCGCTGCCACATCCGTCAATCACGCTGGCGGCCATGCGTTCGCGCCGTTGACCATCGTGATCATTGGCATCGCGAGCGCGTTCGTGCTGGGCGGCGCATTCGGCTGTGCGCATGGGCTGCTGATTACGAAAGGGCGGATCGAGCCGTTCATCGTCACGCTGGGCACGCTCGGCATTTTCCGCGCGGTGCTCACGTGGCTCGCCGATGGCGGGGCGCTCACGCTCGACAACAATCTGTCCGACCTCTACGGCCCGGTCTATTACGCGAGCCTGTTCGGCGTGCCCGTGCCGATCTGGGTGTTTCTCGTCGTCGCGGCGGGCGGTGCGTTGATCCTGAACCGCACGGCGTTCGGGCGGCACGTGCAGGCGATCGGCTCGAATGAGCAGGTTGCGCGTTATGCGGCGATTCGCGTCGATACCGTGAAGATCGTGACCTATGTGCTGCTCGGCATTTGCGTCGGCGTCGCGACGGTGCTTTACGTGCCGCGGCTTGGTTCGGCGACGCCGACTACGGGTCTTTTGTGGGAACTCGAAGCGATTGCCGCCGTGGTGGTGGGTGGCACCGCGCTCAAGGGCGGTGAAGGACGTGTGGCGGGTACCGTGATTGGGGCGATTTTGCTTTCGGTGATCGCCAATATTCTCAATCTCACCAGCATCATTAGCGTGTATTTGAATGCGGCCGTGCAGGGTGTCGTGATTATTGTGGTTGCGTTTTTGCAGCGCGGGCGGAGGTAATGGAAGTGTTTTTTTGCCTGCGCGGCGGCAGGGCGGTTTGCGTTGCCCTTGCGCGGGCATCTGCAATGCGGGTTTGCCTTTGCCCTGCGCGGGCATCCGCGATGCGCCTCGCGGCGCGAAGGTTGCCCCTGTGCGGGGCGGCACCTACTTTCTTTGCCGCGGCAAAGAAAGTAGGCAAAGAAAGCCGCTCACACCGCCAGTGCTTGACCTTTACCCACGGGCCCTGAACGTCCCCGTGTTTCACTCGGCAGCGTGCTGGCTTACCGCTATTGCCAACGCGCTGTGAGATGCATCACCCGCTTCACGCGCCCGTACGACGGCGAACGATGTAGAAGGTTTAAGGCTCATTGGCGGCAAACATCTGCAGTTTGCCGCGACGTACATGGCAACGCACGCACAACAGACCTCGCTGCGCGATGGTTTCCTGTGCGGCGCGATCGCCTGCATATGTTTGCCGCAAAGCGGCACAGGAGATTCAATGTCACGGACCGCGTCGCAGATGCATGAAGCGGGTGAGGCCGTTGATCGAGGCACTGGCAACGGTCATGGAGGAGAGCGTTGTCGCGCGAAGCATGGGGGCGTCGAGCGCCCGTGGGCAACAACTGGCACTGGCGGTGTGAGCCCGCTTTCTTTGCCTACTTTCTTTGCGGCGGCAAAGAAAGTAGGTGCCGCCCCGCACAGGGGCAACCTTCGCGCCGGTAGGCGCATCGCGGATGCCCGCGCAGGGCAAAGGCAAACCCGCGTCGCGGATGCCCGCGCAGGGCAAAGGCAAACCCAAAGCAAACAAACCAGGAGACACAGCCATGAAGCACATCATTCGCGCAGTCGGAGCCGGGATACTGGCGTTTAGCATGTTGAGCCCCACCGCGCGCGCCGACGACAAGGTCACGCTAGGCGTCGCAATCCCCACCGCCGATCACGGCTTCACAGGCGGCATCGTCTGGTGGGCGAACAAGGCAAAAGCCGATCTCGAGAAAGCGCATCCCGATCTGAAGGTGATCGTGAAGACGGCCGCCAACGCGCCCGAGCAGGCAAACCAGTTGCAGGACCTCGTGACGGTGAACAAGATCAACGCGCTCGTGATCTTCCCGTATGAATCGGCGTCGCTCACGCAGCCCGTCGCGCAGGTGAAGAAAAAAGGCGTGTACGTGACCGTCGTCGATCGCGGCCTCACCGACACGAGCGCACAGGACGCATACGTGGCAGGCGACAACACCGCGTTCGGCAAGATCCCCGCCGAGTATCTGGCGAAGGCGCTCGACGGCAAGGGCGACGTCGTCGCGCTGCGCGGCATTCCGACCACGCTCGACAACGAACGCTGGACGGCCTTCACGGGCGTGCTGAAGAACTATCCGAACATCAAGATCCTCGATGCGAAATACGCGAACTGGAACCGCGACGATGCGTTCAAGGTGATGCAGGACTACCTGACGCGCTTCAAGCACATCGACGCCGTCTGGGCCGCCGACGACGACATGGCCGTCGGCGTGCTGAAGGCGATCGACCAGGCCAAGCGCAGCGACATCAAGATCGTGTTCGGCGGCGCGGGCTCGAAAGGCATGGTGAAGAACGTGATGGACGGCGCGCCGCTCATCAAGGCCGACGTGTCGTATTCGCCGAAGTTCATCTACGACGCGATCAAGCTGACGGCGGAAGCGCGCCTCAAGGGCGACAAGCTGCCGCCGACGACGATCATTCCTTCCGTGCTCATCACGAAGGAAAACGCGAAGGACTTTTACTTCCCCGATTCGCCGTTCTGATCGTAGGTTTCCTAAGCAGCGCGCAGCCTTTGTCGTTCGACACGAAGGCCGCGCCCGCGTCCCGCGTATCACGGCTTCAATCTTTCACCGCTTCAATCCATCGACGGGAGATGCTCGATGAAAACGATCAAAGGGCCGGCAATCTTTCTCGCGCAGTTCATGGGTGACAAGGCGCCATTCGACAATCTCGCGCATCTCGCCAACTGGGCCGCGAATCTCGGCTACAAGGGCATCCAGGTGCCCGCCGATCCGCGCCTCGTGGATCTCGAACAGGCGGCGTCGAGCCAGACGTATTGCGACGATCTGCTCGGCGTCGTCACCGACGCAGGCGTGACGATCACGGAACTGTCGACGCATCTGCAGGGGCAACTGGTCGCCGTGCATCCCGCGTATGACGTGCTGTTCGACGGCTTCGCCGCGCCTCAGGTGCGTGGCGATCCGGCAGCGCGCACGCAATGGGCGATCCAGCAGATGAAGTGGGCCGCGAAGGCATCGCAACGGCTCGGGCTCGCGGCGCATGTGTCGTTTTCGGGCGCGCTCGCGTGGCCATACTTCTATCCGTGGCCGCAGCGTCCCGCAGGCCTCGTCGAAGCCGCGTTCGACGAACTCGCGCGCCGCTGGACGCCGATTCTCGATGCATTCGACGAAGCGGGCGTCGACGTCTGCTACGAGCTGCATCCGGGCGAAGACCTGCACGATGGCGTGACGTTCGAACGCTTTCTATCGGTGGTGAAGGGTCACAAGCGCGCGAACATCCTGTTCGATCCGAGCCATTTCGTGTTGCAGCAGCTCGACTATCTCGCGTTCATCGATATCTATCACGAGCGCATCAAGGCTTTTCACGTGAAGGACGCCGAGTTCAGGCCGAACGGACGGCAGGGCGTGTACGGCGGCTACAGCGGCTGGGTCGAGCGCGCGGGGCGCTTCCGCTCGCTCGGCGACGGGCAGATCGATTTCGGCGCGATCTTCTCGAAGATGGCGCAGTACGATTTTCCCGGCTGGGCCGTGCTCGAGTGGGAGTGCGCGTTGAAGCACCCCGAAGACGGCGCGCGCGAAGGCGCGGAGTTCATCAGGCGGCACATCATCCGCGTGGCCGAGCGCGCATTCGACGACTTCGCGGGCAGCGGCGCCGATACCGCGCAACTCAAGCGCGTGCTCGGCCTGTGAGACTCACATACAGGAGCAGACGACGATGACACGAAGACTCAGGCTGGGAATGGTCGGCGGCGGACAGGGCGCATTCATCGGCGCGGTGCATCGGATCGCGGCGCGCATCGACGATCGCTTCGAACTGGTGGCGGGCGCGTTGTCGTCGGATCGGGACCGTGCGCAGGCGAGCGCCGACGAGGCGGGCATCGCGCGCAGCTACGCGAGCTGGGACGAGATGGCGCGCGCCGAGGCCGCGCGCGACGATGGCATCGACGCAGTCGCGATCGTCACGCCGAACCATCTGCACGCGCCCGTTGCGACCGCGTTTCTGGATGCGGGCATTCATGTGATCTGCGACAAGCCGCTCGCGATGACGCTCGAAGAAGGCGAAGCGCTGGCGAAACTGGCTCGCGAGAAAAAGCGTCTGTTCGCGTTGACGCACACCTATTCCGGCTATCCGATGTTGCGGCATGCGCGCGAGCTCGTCGAACAAGGCGAGATCGGCGAGGTGCGCGTCGTGCAGGTCGAATATGCACAGGACTGGCTCGCGAATCCGATCGAGCGCACGGGCGAGAACCGTCAGGCCGCCTGGCGCACCGATCCGAAGCAGGCGGGCCGCGCCGGATGCCTCGGCGATATCGGCACGCATGCGTATCACCTCGCCGCGTTCGCGACGGGCATGCTGCCGGAGGCGATCGCCGCGGAACTGCACACATTCGTCGCGGGCCGCCAGGTCGACGATCACATCCAGGCCATGTTGCGCTACAGGAACGGCGCGCGCGGCATGCTATGGGCGAGCCAGGTGGCGAGCGGCGCCGAGAACGCGCTGCGCCTGCGCGTGTATGGCACGACGGCCAGTGTTGCATTCGATCAGGAGAACCCCAACGAGCTGCTCTTCACGCCCTTGGGCGGCGCGGCGCAAAGGCTGACGCGCGGGCGTGTCGACAGCGCGATTGCGCGGCATGCGACACGCGTGCCGCCCGGGCATCCCGAAGGTTATCTGGAAGCGTTCGCGCAGTTGTACAAGGATGCCGCGCTGCAGATCGAGGCCATCGATGCGGGTCTGCCGCTACCTGAGGAAAGCCGCCTGCTCACGACCGTCGACGATGGCGTCGCGGGCTTGCGCTTTATCAACGCGGTGTTCGACAGTCACGCCAACCTGTCGTGGACGGATGTGCAGCACGGCTGACGGTAGACACTCAACTCTTGCTGCGCTTGATCTGCTCCTCGAACGCGAGATCGAGCTTGCTGACCTTGCGCGGCTTCTTCGGACCATATGCGTCGACGAACTTCACGAACTCGTCGAGCGGCAGCGGATCGGAAATTTTCCGGTCCGTGCCGCTGGACTTGTCGACGAGATAGAACAGTCCGCCTGACAGGCTGATCGCCGCAAAACGCGGATTGCCGCTGCGGGTCTTCAGCCGTTCTACGGCGTGGATGGCTCGGGTCGTGCGCATGATCGTGAGCTGCGTCGCAGCTTGAAGTTTTGAGATTGCTGCACGATTCTACGACGTATACTCGCGCGCCAGTTGCCGTCGCCGTGATCTCATCGCGGCTCAGCCCTTCCGAAGAACAACATCACGATCCACGTTATGTCATCACTCCAGGACGCCCTCGATGCACTTGCGCACGCGCCCGCCGACATCGACAGATTGCGCGCCGTCTGCGTCGCGCTAATCGAAAACAGGCGCGACGACGAACTGCTGCCGTACACCGAGCGCGCGCTCGCGATCGAGCCGCGAGACCTGGAGTTCGTGAACTGGCGCGCGCATGCGTTGACGCTGCTGGGCCGGCATTTCGATGCCGTTGCAACGTTGCGCAACCATGCGGCGCTGCCGTGGAAGCGCGCTTATCACGAGATGAGTCTCGGCCACAGCCTCGTGATGTCGGGCGATACCGAGCGCGGAATTCCCATGTTGCGCGACGCGTGGCGCAAGGCCGCCGCCGACGGCGAATGGTTCGCGCGCAAGGCCGAGCATCTGTATGGCGAGGCACTGCTGCGCGTCGCGCGCCCGATGGGCTTCGAGCCTTGGCTCGCACGCAATGACAGCGATAGCGGCAACTATCAGCCCGTCGGCGTTCCGACGTGGTCGGGCGAAAGGGACCTGAGCGGCAAGCGCGTGCTGATCACGCATCAGATGGGCTACGGCGACCAGTTCCTGTTCTTCGCCGGCGTGCGGCAATGGCAGGCGGCGGGCGCACAGTTGATGATCACCTGCGACGTGCAAGTGCATGCGCTGATGCAGGCGTCGTTGCCGGGCTGTCGGGTGGTAAGCGCGCAGCGTCCGTTACATCATCGCGAAGCGTTGCCCGAAGCGCTGGCCTCTCAGATCCGCGAATTCGCGCCCGATCTGCATGCGACGCTGCTGCATCTGCCGTTGATGGCTGCACAGCAATCGCCGCTGCCGTCACCGTTCTTCCCGGCGTATCTGCGCGCGCCGGACGCGGAGCGCGAGGCGGCCGCCGCATGGGCGCGCGAATTGCGCGCGGCGCAGCCGGGCAAATCGCTAGTGGGCATTTTCTGGGACTGCAACCAGCGGCACGCGCATGAAGTCGGCGCGGTGATGCGTTGTTCCGCGATCCGGCGCAGCCTGCCGCTCAGCGAAGTGGACCGTCTGGTCACGCATCCCGCCGTTGCGGCGAAGCGGCATTTCGTGAGCCTGCATCATCCCGATGCACAGGGTTTTGCCGGGATGCCGTCGGGAAATATCAGCGTCTATGGGCCGGGCATCAGGACGTTCGCGCAGACGGCGGCGTGCATCGAACAGATGGATGCCGTCATGGCCGTCGATTCAGGCGTCGCGAATTTGAGCGCCATGCTCGGCAAGTTCACGATTGTGCCGCTGAATGTGGCGAGCGAATGGCGCTGGGGCATCGACGGCGACTCGTCGCCGTGGATGGGGGACACGAAGCCGCTGCGTCAGACGGTGACGGGCGACTGGCGCAGCGTGATCGATGAGGCGGTAGGATTTTTGTCGTAGCAGTGCTGATGGCTGCGGCCAGTTCGCTTACCGGCCGCAGCCGCCGCGCAGAATCGGCGCTTCGGCGCGAAACGCTGATTGGCTCAAGCACTGGCTCACTCACTGGCTCAAGTAAGTAAACTTCCCGTCCTTGATGATCCCCATCACGCTCGCCCGCTGATCCAGCCCGACGTGATCCTTCGCGCTCGTATTCACGACGCCGTTCGGCACCACCAGTTCATGCGCGTGTTCGAGTTCCGTGCGCAGCGCCGCACGAAACTCCGGCGTGCCCGGCTGGGCCGTCTTCAACGCACGCGCGACGGCATCCTGCAAGCGCGGATACACACCCGCCGCGTCGCCTGCGAATTGCGTGACCGTGTTCGGCCCATATTGCGCTTCATATGCGTTGACGAACGCAAGCGCGGCCTTCTTCGCCGGATGATCGGCGGGCAGCGTGCGTGCGACGACGACAGGCTGCGTGGGGAACAGCGTGCCGTCGACATCCTTGCCGCCGAGCTTGATGAACTCCGGCGTCGCAATGCCGTGCGTCTGATAGATCGCGCCTTTGTAGCCGCGCTCGACGAGCGTGCGCTGCGGCAGCACCGTTGGCGTGCCCGCGCCCGCGATCAGGATCGCGTCGGGTTTCGCGGCCATCAGCTTCAGCACCTGGCCCGTCACGCTCGCGTCGGTGCGGTTGAAGCGCTCCGTCGCGACGATCTGGATATGGCGCAGCGCCGCGAACTTCGTGAACTCGTTGAGCCAGCTGTCGCCGTAGCTGTCTGCGAAACCGATGAAGCCCACCGTCCTGACGTTATGGTTCGACATGTAGCGCGTCATCACGTCGGCCATCGCACTGTCGGTCTGCGCCATCTTGAACGCCCAGACCTTCTTGCCTTCCTGCGGTTCGACCACGCTTGCCGAGCCGATCAGCGTGATCATCGGCGTCTGGCTCTCGGCAACGGGATCGAGCGCGGCGAGCGCGGCGGGCGTCACGTTCGGCCCGACGATCACGTCGACATGATCCTCGTTGATGAGCTTGCGGATATTGCGCACGGCGGCGCCCGGATCGGAGCCGTCGTCGAGCACGATGTACTGCGCCGGCAGGCCGGCGATCGTCTTCGGCCACATCAGCATCGCGTTCTTGCTCGTGATGCCGATCGCGGCGGCCGGGCCCGTGCTCGACAGATCGATGCCGACCTTGATGTCCGCGTGCGCGGCGGCGGCGAAGAGCAGTGCGCCGAGTGCGGCGGCGCGTGACAGTGCGTGCGTGAGTTTGTTCTTGTGCGACGACATGCGAAAAAGTCTCCGTAGCGGTTGAATCCGGCGGTTGCGGCGGTTGTTATAGCTGGACAAAAACCTCAAAGCTCGTACGTTTCGTGATCGCCCTTGAGCGCCTGCTCGATCAGCTTGCGGTTCAGGTTCGGCGACAGCAGTTCGACGAGCGTATACACATAGCTGCGCAGATACGCGCCCTGTTTGAGCGCGACGCGCGTCACGTTGCTGCCGAACAGGTGGCCGACGGGCATCGCGCGCAGATGGCGGTCGCGCTCGCCGTTGAATGCGATATCGGCCATGATGCCGACGCCGAGCCCCAGTTCGACGTACGTCTTGATCACGTCGGCGTCGATCGCTTCGAGCACGATGTCGGGATGCAGGCCACGCAGGCGGAACGCTTCATTGATCTTCGTGCGGCCCGCGAACGCGTTGTCGTACGTGATCAGCGGATATTGGGTCAGATCGTCGATCGACAGTTGCTTGCGCTCGAGCAGCGGATGATCGGCGGGCATCACGGCGATGTGGTGCCACGTGAAGCACGGCAGCGACACCAGTTCCTTGTAGCTCGACAGCGCCTCCGTCGCGATCGCGACGTCGGCCTGGTCGTGCAGCACCATTTCGGCGACCTGAGTGGGACTGCCTTGCAGGATCGACAGGTGCACCTTGGGGAAGCGCTTCTTGAACTCCGCGATTGCGGCGGGCAGCGAGTAGCGCGCCTGCGTGTGCGTCGCGGCGATCACCAGATTGCCCTGATCCTGCGCCGCGTAATCTTTACCGACGCGCTTCAGGCTCTCGACTTCCTGCAAGATCCGTTCGACCGAGGCAAGGATGATCCGCCCCGGCTCCGTCAGCGAACGCACGCGCTTGCCGTGCCGCGTGAAGATCTCGACGCCCAGTTCGTCCTCCAGCTCGATGATCGCCTTCGAGACGCCCGGCTGGCTTGTATACAGCGCCTTGGCGGCTTCCGTCAGGTTGAAGTTCTGGCGGACGGCCTCGCGCACGAAGCGGAACTGATGCAGGTTCATATATAACCTCGCCGCATATCAAAAGAATTTTTTAGTCGTTTGAAATATAAGGCGAGTTTATTACGATTTGTCCAGTTTTTTCAATATGGATATCTGTTTTTGTCATTAGCAAATGAGCGATGCGTCTAAACGGCCGGCGGCCGTCGCGCTCAAAGATGACTGGAATGACGAATCCGAGGCGCGGCGTAACCGGAACGCCGTGTTGGTGTGAGACGAACAACCTGGGGTCCCCGAATGTACCAATACGATCAGTACGACCAGACCATCGTCGATGAACGCGTCGCGCAATACGCCGACCAGGTTCGTCGCCGTCTGTCCGGCGAATTGAGCGAAGAAGAATTCCGCCCGCTGCGCCTGCAAAACGGCCTATACATGCAGCGCCACGCGTACATGCACCGCATCGCGATTCCGTACGGCAACCTGCGCAGCGACCAGCTTCGCATGCTCGGGACGATCGCGCGCGAGCACGACCGCGGCTACGGCCACTTCTCGACGCGCTCGAACATCCAGTACAACTGGATCAAGCTCGAAGAAACGCCGGAAATCCTGCGCAAGCTCGCGTCCGTACAGATGCACGGGATCCAGACCTCGGGCAACTGCATCCGCAACATCACCGCCGACCAGTTCGCGGGCGTCGCGCCCGATGAGATCGTCGATCCGCGTCCGTGGGCCGAGATCATGCGCCAGTGGTCGACGTTCCACCCGGAATTCGCGTGGCTGCCGCGCAAGTTCAAGATCGCCGTGTCGGGCTCGAAGCAAGACCGCGCCGCCGTGCAGATCCACGACCTGGGCGTCTATCTGAAGAAGAATGCCGCGGGCGAAGTGGTCGTCAGCATCATGGCGGGCGGCGGTCTCGGCCGCACGCCCATCATCGGTTCGATCATCAAGGAAGACCTGCCGTGGCAGCATCTGCTGACGTACTGCGAAGCCGTGCTGCGCGTGTACAACCGCTACGGCCGCCGCGACAACCTGTATAAGGCGCGCATCAAGATTCTCGTGAAGGCGCTGTCGCCCGAGAAGTTCTCGCAGCAGGTCGAGCAGGAGTGGCAACACCTGAAGGACGGCCCGTCGACGCTGACGCAAGCCGAAGTGCAGCGCGTGTCGCAATACTTCCAGCCGCCTGTCTACGAGAAGCTGCCGGGCACGGATACGTCGTTCGAAAAGCATCTGCTCGAAAGCAAGCCGTTCGCGCGCTGGGTCGAGCGCAATGTGCGCCCGCACCGCGTGTCAGGCTATGCATCGGTGACGATTTCGCTGAAGCCACGCGACATCGCGCCCGGCGATGCGACCGACAAGCAGATGGAAGCCGTTGCCGACTGGGCCGACGAATACTCGTTCGGCGAGATTCGCGTGTCGCACGAGCAGAATCTGATTCTCGCGAACGTGAAGAAGCGCGACCTGTACGCGCTGTGGGAAAAGGCGAAGGCGCAGGGTTTTGCGACGCCGAACATCGGTCTGCTGACGGACATCATCGCGTGCCCGGGCGGCGATTTCTGCTCGCTCGCGAATGCAAAGTCGATTCCGATTGCGCAGGCGATCCAGCAGCGCTTCGACGACATGGACTTCGTGTACGACCTCGGCGACCTGTCGCTGAACATCTCGGGCTGCATGAATTCGTGCGGTCACCATCACGTCGGCAACATCGGCGTGCTGGGCGTCGACAAGGATGGCTCCGAGTGGTACCAGGTGTCGCTCGGCGGCGAGCAGGGCACGGGCGCCGACGGCGCGAAGCTCGGCCGTGTGATCGGCCCGTCGTTCTCGGCGGAAGAAATGCCCGACGTGGTGTCGAAGGTGATCGATACGTTCGTCGAGAACCGCATCGACGGCGAACGCTTCATCGACACGTACAACCGCATCGGCATCGCGCCGTTCAAGGAACGCGTGTACGCATCGCGTCAACCGGCTCACGCGTAACGAGGACAAGGACACTAGCAGATGGCATCGATTATCAAGGACCGCGCAATCGTCGACGACGGCTTCACGGTAGTGCGCGCAGCCGAAGACGGCACGCTGCCGGCAGTCGGCGCACTGCCCGCAGGCAAAGTGATCGTCCCGCTCGCGTTGTGGCAGGCATCGCGTGACGAGCTCGCGGCATCGCGCGGCGCGCAGGACATCGGTGTGTGGCTCGCGCCGGACAGCGAGCCCGCTGACATCGTCGAAGACCTCGACAAGATCGCGCTCGTCGCCGTCGATTTTCCGGTGTTCCGCGATGGCCGCGGCTACAGCACCGCGCGCCTCTTGCGCGAGCGCTATGGCTACAAGGGCGAGATCCGCGCGATCGGCGACGTGCTGCGCGACCAGTTGCGCTTCTACGAGCGTTGCGGCTTCAACGCGTATGCGCTGCGCGCCGACAAGGACATTCACGACGCGCTGAAGGCGTTCACCGAATTCACCGTGCAGTATCAAGGCGCATTCGACGATCCGTCGCCGCTTTTTCGTCGCCGTGAAGCGGCCGCTGCGCAAAAGGCGTCGGTATGACGACACGAGCCGAAGTCACGCCTGAATTGAAGGCGAAGATCGAACGTCTCGACGCGCTGCTCGACTCGATCGCGCAGCGTCACGAGAAAGTCAAGCTCGCCAGCAGCCTCGCCGCGGAAGACATGCTGCTCACGCACGCGATCCTGTCGCGCGGCGTGAAGATCGGCGTCTTCTCGCTGAACACGGGCCGCCTGCACGCTGAAACGCTCGGCATGATCGACCGTGTGCGCGAGCGCTACGGCTACGAGATCGAGCAGTTTCATCCGCAAGCCGATGCCGTCGACGAATACGTCGCGCAGCACGGGCTGAACGCGTTCTACGAGAGCATCGATCTGCGCAAGCGCTGCTGCGAAATCCGCAAGGTCGAGCCGCTGAACCGCGCGCTCGCCGAGGTCGGCGCGTGGGTCACGGGCCAGCGCCGCGAGCAGTCGGTGACGCGCGCGGAGCTGCACGAGGAAGAGCAGGATCACGCACGCAACATCGCGAAGTACAACCCGCTTGCGGACTGGACGGAAAGCGACGTGTGGGCATACCTGAACGCGTTCGATGTGCCCGTCAATCCGCTGCATGCGCGCGGCTATCCGAGCATCGGCTGCGAGCCGTGCACGCGCGCCGTGCGCCCCGGCGAAGACAGCCGGGCAGGGCGCTGGTGGTGGGAGTCGCGCGACACGAAAGAATGCGGGCTGCACATCACGACGATCCCTGTCACGGTCATCCCGGAGAACGCATCCGCTCATTGAGCGGAACACTGAACGCAGATTTCGATTGAATCGATTGAATCTTTACGGTGCCGCACGCATCTGGTGAGAACCTGAACATGCGGCCCGAACCAACGAAGGACCTGAACATGAGCACGACGCTCGATTCCACTGTCAACGCACCGCTGTCCGTCACGGCGAACCGGATGGATCACCTCGACTGGCTCGAGGCCGAATCGATCCACATCCTGCGCGAACTGGTTGCCGAGTGCAGCAAGCCCGCGCTGCTGTTCTCGGGCGGCAAGGATTCCGTCGTCGTGCTGGCGCTCGCGTTGAAGGCGTTCGGCCTCGGCGCGAACCGCAAGACGCAGTTGCCGTTCCCGCTGGTTCACATCGATACGGGCCACAACTACGACGAAGTGATCGACTTCCGCGATCGTCGTGCGCAAGAGATCGGCGCTGAACTCGTGGTCGGTCACGTCGAAGATTCGATCAGGAAGGGCACCGTGCGCCTGCGCCGCGAAACCGATTCGCGCAACGCCGCGCAAGCCGTCACGTTGCTCGAAACCATCGAGCAATATGGCTACACGGCGATGATCGGCGGCGCGCGCCGCGACGAAGAAAAGGCGCGTGCGAAAGAGCGCATCTTCTCGTTCCGCGACGAGTTCGGCCAGTGGGACCCGAAGGCGCAGCGCCCGGAACTGTGGAGCCTGTATAACGCGCGCCTGCATCAGGGCGAGCACCTGCGCGTGTTCCCGATCTCGAACTGGACGGAACTCGACGTGTGGCAATACATCGCTCGCGAGAACCTCGAACTGCCGTCGATCTACTACGCGCACAAGCGTGAGATCGTGCGCCGCAACGGCCTGCTCGTGCCCGTGACGCCGCTCACGCCGATCCGCGAAGGCGAGTCCAGCGAAGAAGCGCTGGTGCGCTTTCGCACGGTCGGCGACATCAGCTGCACATGCCCCGTCGAAAGCGATGCGGACGATGTCGAAAAGATCATCGCCGAAACGGCCGTGACGGAAATCACGGAACGCGGTGCGACGCGCATGGACGACCAGACGTCGGAAGCGGCGATGGAACAGCGCAAGAAGCAAGGTTATTTCTAACGCACACGAGAGTAAGACGACTATGAGCATTCATCAACCTGAAGACCTCGGCGTGCTTCGTTTCATCACGGCTGGCAGCGTCGACGACGGCAAGAGCACGCTGATCGGCCGCCTGCTGTACGACAGCAAGGCGGTGCTGTCGGATCAACTATCGGCGCTGTCGCGCGCGAAGAACAAGCGCACGGTCGGCGACGAAATCGATCTGTCGCTGCTGACGGACGGCCTCGAAGCCGAACGCGAGCAGGGCATCACGATCGACGTCGCGTACCGCTACTTCGCCACGGCCAAGCGCAAATTCATCATCGCCGACACGCCGGGCCACGAGCAGTACACGCGCAACATGGTGACGGGCGCATCGACGGCGCATGCGGCGATCATTCTCGTCGACGCGACGCGCGTCACGTTCGAAGACGGCGTCGCGCAGCTGCTGCCGCAAACCAAGCGCCACAGCGCGATCGTCAAGCTGCTTGGCTTGCAGCATGTGATCGTCGCGATCAACAAGATGGACCTCGCCGACTACAGCGAAACCCGCTTCAACGAGATCCGCGACGCGTACGTCGCGCTCGCCCGTCAACTCGGTTTGCATGACGTGCGGTTCGTACCCGTATCGGCATTGAAGGGCGACAATATTGTGACGGCAAGCGAGCGCATGCCGTGGTACGCGGGCGAGCCGCTGCTCGACGTGCTCGAAGCACTGCCCGTCGATACGGCGACGCATGAAGCGCTGCGTTTCCCGGTGCAATGGGTCGCGCGCCAGGACGGCAGCCAGGCGGACGATTTCCGCGGCTACATGGGCCGCGTCGAATCGGGCGAAGTGAAGCTCGGCGACTCCATCGTCGTGCTGCCCGCGAACCGCCAGGCGACCGTTGCCGAAATCATCGCGCCCGTGCCGGGCGGCACCGCGCAAGTGGACCGCGCATTCGCGGGCCAGACGGTGACGATCCGCCTCGCGGAAGACGTCGACGTGTCGCGCGGCGATACGTTCGTGCTGGCGGGCTCGTCCGTGCAGCCGGCGAAGAAGCTCGAAGCGGACCTGTGCTGGTTCGACGACACGCCGCTGTCCACAGCCCGCAAGTATCTGCTGAAGCAAACGACGAACACGGTGTTCGCGCGTGTCGGCGGCATCAAGCAGGTGCTCGACGTGCACACGCTGTCGCACGCGACGGACCGTCATGAATTGATGATGAACGATATCGGCCGCGTGTCGCTGACGCTGCAAAAGCCGATCGTCGCCGACGAGTACGACGCGCATCCGGGCACGGGCGCGTTCGTGCTGATCGACGAAGCGACGCATCACACGGTCGCGGCCGGCATGATTCGTTCGGTTTCCGCCTGATGCCATCAGGCGGACGGAGCGCAAAGCATATGGGCAAGGTGTATCTGATCGGCGCAGGACCGGGCGCGGCGGACCTGATCACGGTTCGCGGCGCGCGGCTGCTCGCCATCGCCGACGTCGTGCTGCACGATGCGCTCGTCGAGCCGGCGATGCTCGATTACGCGCCGAACGCACGCAAGATCGCGGTGGGCAAGCGCTGCGGCAAGCGCTCGACGGCGCAGCACTTCATCAACAAGCAGATCGTCGATGCGGCGCGCGAGCATGGCGTCGTCGTGCGGCTGAAGGGCGGCGATCCGATGCTGTTCGGCCGTGCCGACGAGGAGATGCGCGCGCTCGAAGCAGCGGGCATCGAGTACGAAATCGTGCCGGGGATCACGGCGGCGCTGGCGAGCGCTGCATCGCTGCGCCGTTCGCTGACGCTGCGTGGCGTGTCGCGCAGCGTCGCCCTCGCGACGCACAGCCGCGCGCCGGATTCGGCTGAGATCCGCGAGCAGGTGAACGCCGATTCGCTCGTGTTCTACATGGGCCGCGACAGCGCGCCCGAGATCGCGCAGCAGTTGATCGACGCAGGCCGCGCGGGCTCGACGCCCGTCGCGATCGTCGAAGCGTGCTCGACGCCGCGCGAGCGGATGCTGACGCTGACACTCGACAGTCTCGCGGCAGGCGATGCACAGTTGTGGCTCGACCCGGCGCAGCCTTCGCTGCTGATGATCGGTGACGCGTTTGCCGAGCGGGTGGTGGACAGCCATGCTGGCAGCGAAGCTTCCGCCGCCTCTGGCGAGCCTGTATTGCGGGTCGCCTGACGCGTTTTATCGCTGTCCTTTTTCCTGTCGGCCGCATTCGCGCGAGTGAATGCGGCCGATTCGCTTGGTCGTTCTTCGCTGGCGGCTCGCATAGAGGTCAGGCACGTGCGTTGCGATAAGATTTCGTTTCGCCTCGCATTCAGCGCTACCTCATGTCTCATTCTTCTTTGCGCCGTGCCTTGCTGATCGCGCTGGCGGCTGCTCCTGTGATCGGCGCGCGTTCACAACCGGCCTCTTCCGTATCGGTCGATCTCGCCGCGCATGAGCGCTTCGAAAAGCTCGAAGCGTCGAGCGGCGGCCGCCTCGGCGTGGCCGCGCTCAATACGGCCGATGGCTCGACTCTGAGCTATCGCGAGTCCGAGCGCTTTCCGATGTGCAGCACGTTCAAGTTGCCGGCTGTCGCGTTGATCCTCAAGCGCAGCATGGCTGAACACGGCTTGCTGGACGAGCGCGTTCACTACGGCGCGGCGGATCTCGTCGCGAACTCACCCGTGACGACGCAGCGCGTCGGCGCGGGCATGACGATAGGCGAGCTATGCACGGCAGCGCTGCAGCACAGCGACAACACGGCGGCCAATCTGCTGCTGACGGCGTTGGGCGGGCCGGAAGTGTTGAACGAATTTGCACGCTCGATCGGCGATACGTGGTTCGACCTCGTGCACGGCGAAACGGAAGTCAATGCGTCCGTGCCCGGCGACATGCGCGACACCACGTCGCCGCGCGCGATGATGCACGACGCGCAGAGGTTCCTGCTTGCCGATGATGTGCTCGGCGTCCCGCAACGCGAGCAGTTGAAGGCGTGGATGCTCGGCAACGCGACGGGTGCCGGGCGTATTCGCGCTGCCGTGCCGGGTGCGGACTGGCTGGTGGCCGACAAGACGGGCAGCGGCGATTACGGCACGGCCAATGATGTCGCAGTGGTGTATCCGCCCGCCGGCAAGCCCCGCGTCGTCGCCATCTATTTCACGGGCGTGATGGCCAAAGAGACTCCGCCGCGCAGTGAGGTCGTGGCCGAGGCCGCGCGGATCGTGTTCGATGTGATGCGGTGACGCGAGCGTCGGGCGTCAGCGTCACGAAGTCTGACGCAGGCAATAAGCCGCGATGGCCTCGATCACGTCATCATCCTCGCCGACGGCCGTCGAGCAGCGGATTTCGATGCCGGGGTTCGCCGCGCGGCACTGATCGAGAATTACCGGCAAGTCACGGCGGATATGCCCGCCTTGCCCGAAGAACACGGGCACCACGGTGACGATGGAAGCGCCGGCGGCCGCTTGAGCAGCGACAGCCGTGGGCAAGTCGGGCGTCATCAGTTCGAGAAACGCCAACGAAACGGGCCCCACGTCAGAGCCGCGCAACGCGAGCAAGCGCGCACAGAGGCGCTCGAAGGGCTCGGCCCAGCGGGCATCTCTCGCGCCATGCGCGAACAGCACGATTCCGTGAGATCCCATGATCCGGACGCTCCTCTAAAAACCTAATGTCGGTCGACCCACTTGAGCCCGACCAGCCCGAGCACGAGATAAACCAGCGCCGGCGTCGCGGCCGTCAAAGGCGCGGGCCACGTATTCAGATTGCCGATGTGCGAGAAGAGCGTGTTGAACAGCTGAAAGCTCATCCCCAGCATGATCCCGCCGAACACCTTCACGCCCACCACGCCCGCGCGCGTGTGCAGATACGCGAACGGCAGCGACAGCACCAGCATCACGAACACCGCGAACGGATACAGCAGCTTGCGCCATAGCGCGATCTCGTAGCGCTGCGTGTCCTGATGGTTCTCGGTCAAGTGCTGGATATAGCGGAACAGATTGAACATCGACATCCGCTCCGGCGCCACCAGCAGCACCGACAGGATCTGCGGCGTCAGTTCCGAGCGCAACGAGTACTCGGGCAGCGTCACCTGCTTTGCGCGGTACACCGGGTTCAACGCATCGGCGGGCTTGCCGGCGTCGGGCGCGACGTCGATCAGTTGCGTATCGGTGACGTCCGTCAAGGCCCAGTGACCCGGCGGCTGATACTTGCCGGACTTCGCGATGCGGATGTTCGACAGACGGAACTTCGAATCGAATTCATAGATGCGCACGTTCGAGATCGTCGCGTCCGGCTGCAACTGGCCGACGTTGACGAAGCGCGTCACCTGCTCGCCGTCGGCCCGCGCCGTCAGTGTGTCCTTCACCCACACGCCCGACTCGAAGTTGCTCGACACGGAAGAGCCCAGCGCCTCCAGGCGCACGCGCTCCGACAACTGGTCCGTGTACGGACCGACCACTTCGCCGATGATGTACGTGAGGATCACGAGCGGAATGCCGATCTTCAGCAGCGAACGCAGCGCCCGGTTCGTCGCGAGACCGGACACGCGGAAGATCGTGTACTCGGAGTTCGCCGCCATCTGCGCAAACACATAGATCGCGCTGATCAGCGCGGCGACGGGAATGATTTCGTAGAAGCGCGAAGGCGTCTGCAATGCGACGCGCAGCACCGCGTACTGGAACTTGTAGTTGCCGTGGCCGACCGAGTTCAGCTCGTTGATCAGGTCGAAGAAGAAGAACAGACCCGAAAACGCGAACAGGATGAAGATGAACGTCAGATAGACCTGGCGCGCGAAATACTTTTCATAGATGCGCATCCGTCACGCTCCCTGCGTCGAGCGGTTCGATGTCCGGCCGAACGTCGCGCGCGTGAACAGCGGCCGGTTGCGCACCCGCAGCCAGAAAATGCACGCGACAACCAGCGCGACGACGATGTGCAGCCCGACGAGGCCCACGCCGAACGACATCTTCCCTTGCTCGATCCATGACTGCACGACGTTCAGCAGGTTCGAATACGTCAGATAGATCAGCACGGCCATCACGAGGTTGATCGTGCGGCTGCGGCGGGGATTCTGGTGCGCGAGCGGGATCGCGAGCAGCATCAGGTTGATCGCGATCAGCGGCAGGCCCGCGCGCCACGCGAATTCGGCGAGATTCTGGCGGGTCGGGTCGCGGAACAGGTCGAGCGTCGGCGTGCCCGTCGTGGTCGGCGTGCTGACCACGGGCTGGCTCTGGATCTTCACGCCGTAGCGCTCGAACTCCATGATGCGAAAGTCGGGATGCGCCGGCTCGCCGTCATAGCGCCGGCCGTTTTCGAGCACGACGAAACGGTCGCCGTTCTTGTGTGTTTCCGTGTGGCCGTTCTTCGACACGACCACGTTCACCTTGCCGTTTTCCGTGCTCGTCACGAACACGTTCTCGACATGGCCCTGATCGGGCGACATCTTCTCGATGAAGAACACGCGATGGCTCGTCGCCGACTCGCGGAACTGGCCGGGCGCGAGCAGCGACACCTCGTCGCGCTGCTGGAAACGCGCGCGGATCAGCTTGCTCTGCTGGTTCGACCACGGCCAGCCGACGAACACGAAGAACGCGATCAGAATGATGATGGGCGTCGCGAACAGGCCGATCGGCTTGATGAAGCGCGTGAGGCTCACGCCCGACGCGAGCCACACGACCATTTCGGAATCCTTGTACCAGCGCGTGAGCACGAACAGGATCGACACGAACAATGTCGCGACCAGCATGATCGCGAGATAGCCGATCACCGTCAGGCCGATCAGCACGAGCACGTCGCGCGGGTCGATTTCACCGGACGCCGCGAAGCCGACGATGCGGATCATCATCGTCGTCAGGACCAGCGTGAGCAGAACCATGAACACGGCACCAGCCGTGTACGCCAGTTCGCGCTGGAGGGAGCGTTCAAAAATCATGGTTGATGAAGAGAAGGGGCGCTTCGGCGGATGGCGGGGTTGTGCCCCATCGCGCCTTCCGTGCAGCCGCCGCGGGAAAAATAGCGGATAATTGCGGCTTTCATCCTAAGCCCAGATTTTATCCGAGGACAAGCGCGATGGACTTTAGCATAAAAGCCTGTGATTGGAGCAAAGGCTCGACCAACGGGTTCCTTACCGGGAAATCGGATTGCATCGTGATCGGCGTGTTCGAGTCGCAAACGCTGTCGGGGGCGGCGCTGGAAATCGACGCGGCCACCAAGGGGCTGCTCACGCGCATCGTCAAGGCGGGCGACATGGACGGCAAGATCGGCAGCACGGTGTTCCTGCATGAAGTGCAGGGCATCGGCGCGTCGCGCGTGCTGCTGGTCGGCCTCGGCAAGCAGGATGTGTTCACGCAGAAAGCCTACGGCGACGCCGTGCGCGCGGCATGGCGCGCGATCCTCGGCACGAAGGTCGTGCAGGTCACGTTCACGCTCGCGCAGGCGCCCATCAAGGAGCGCTCGTCGGACTGGGCGGTGCGCGCCGCAATCCTCGCGCTGCGCGAGCTGACGTACAGGTTTGCGCAGATGAAGAGCAAGCCCGACAACACCACGCGCGCGCTGAAGCGCGTCGTGTTCAGCGTCGACGCCGCCGACGAGAAGCTCGCGAAGGTCGCCGCGAAGCAGGGCGCCGCGCTCGCGAACGGCATGGATCTCACGAAAGATCTGGGCAACCTGCCGGGCAACGTCTGCACGCCGACTTATCTGGCGAATACTGCAAAGAAGCTCGCGAAGGACTGGAAGTTGAAGGTCGAAGTGCTCGGCCAGAAACAGCTCGAAGCGCTGAAGATGGGCTCGTTCCTCGCGGTCACGAAGGGCTCCGTCGAGCCGCCTCAGTTCATCGTGCTCCAGTATCAGGGCGGCGGCGCGAAGGGCGCGCCCGTCGTGCTGGTCGGCAAGGGCATCACGTTCGACACGGGCGGCATTTCGTTGAAGCCCGGCGACAGCATGGACGAGATGAAGTACGACATGTGCGGCGCGGGCTCGGTGCTCGGCACGCTGCGCGCGGTCGCCGAAATGGGGCTGAAGCTGAATGTCGTCGGCATTATTCCGACCTGCGAGAACATGCCTGCCGGCAACGCGACCAAGCCGGGCGACATCGTCACCAGCATGAAGGGCCTGACGATCGAAGTGCTGAACACGGACGCGGAAGGCCGCCTCATCCTGTGCGACGCGCTCACCTATGCGGAGCGCTTCAAGCCCGCCGCCGTGATCGACATCGCGACGCTGACGGGCGCGTGCATCATCGCGCTCGGCCATCACAACAGCGGCCTGTTCTCGAAGGACGACGCGCTCGCGGGTGAACTGCTCGACGCGTCGAAGGAAGCGGTCGACCCCGCGTGGCGCTTGCCGCTCGACGACGAGTATCAGGACCAGCTGAAGTCGAATTTCGCGGATCTCGCGAACATCGGCGGGCGTCCGGCGGGCAGCGTGACGGCGGCGTGCTTCCTGTCGCGCTTCACGCAAGCGTATCCGTGGGCTCACCTCGACATCGCGGGCACCGCCTGGAAGAGCGGCGCGGCGAAGGGCGCAACGGGCCGTCCCGTGCCGCTGCTGTCGCAGTTCCTGATCGACCGCGCCGCACAATGACGCGTAGCAGTCCCCGCGTACGCGCAGCAACGCAGCAGGCTCGCCGATGACACGCATCGACTTTCATTCGAACGTCGGCGATTCGCTGCTCTATGCATGCCGTCTCGTGCGCAAGGCGTACCAGGCCGGCCAGCCGCTCGTCGTGCTGGCCGAGCCGCCGCGGCTGCGCGCCTTCGACGAGCAGTTGTGGACCTTCTCGGCACTCGACTTCATTCCGCATTGCATCGCGGCGAGTCCGCTGGCGGCGCAAACGCCCGTCGTGCTCGCGTCGTCGCTCGACGACGCGCCCCATCATCAGATACTGTTGAATCTGAGTGCGACCGTGCCGCCGCAGTTCGCGCGCTTCGAGCGTCTGCTGGAAATCGTCGGCAATGCGCCCGACGAGCTGGCGGCCGGGCGCGAGCGCTATCGCTTCTATCGCGATCGCGGCTATGCTCTGAACAACTATAAGCAGGGCGCTTGACGGTTCCTGTCCGTTCGATGCGCGGCCGTGTCCGATGTGCGCGGAACCGGCCCGTCCTATCTTTGAAGGGAGTGCTTTCGTGTCCCAATCTTCCGATTCTTCCGACCAGGATATTCCCCTCCTGACCGATGTGATGGTCGAGGGCCATGACCCTCATGCGAAGACGAAGCGGCCGACGCGAAGCGGCGCGCATAGTCATGGGCACGGGCATGAGGCTTCGCAGGCACGCAAGCATCCGGCGCCGCACGGGGCCGCACATGACGTCGCTGCTGACGCAGCGCATGACGAGGGGCGACAGCCGCAGGCGACGCCGGCCACGCTGTCCGCTCACGATGAAGATGTGCCCGTGCTCGACTCCGTGTACCAGCCCGCGCATGGTCTGGTTGGCGAGCCGGGCACGATCGGCGAGCCTGCCTCGCCGCCCGCGCGCGAGCCCGCGCAGTTCGTTCCTGGTGAAGCGGAGTTCACATCGGGCTCGACGGCGGAGCGCTACGTCGCGCCACCTGACGCTACTGCAACGCCGGCGCAGCCGGAGCGCCCGCATGCAAGCGTGGCGCTGTCCGACTACGATGCCGACCTGCTTGCCGAGCGCTTGCGCGGCCGCTTCGCGACCTATCTGAATGGCGATGGGCGCAACCTGATCGAAGCGCGCTGCCGTGATGCGTTCCAGGACCACACGACATGGCTCGTGCACCAGATCACGCGCGAAGTCGCGCTCGCGCTGCAGACGGAAATGCTCAGCTGGGTGCGCGAAGCGATCCGGGAGGAACTCGGTCAGGCCGCGGCGGGCAAGCAAGTGCCATGAGCGGCGCCGGGCGGAAACGCTGCCCCGTTCGAGTCGTGCGGAGCCTTATTTGAGCGTCAGTATCCAGGTTGCCAGCGAGGTCGCTTCGTCCGGCGTGAGCTGGGTGTTCGCGGGCATCGGCACGGGGCCCCAGACGCCCGCGCTGCCTTCCAGAATCTTGCGCGCGAGGTAATGAACAGCATCGCTGCGTGACGCGTACCTGGCCGCGACATCACGCAGCGACGGTCCCATGAATTGCCGTGTCACCGAATGGCAGCTCATGCAATTCTGCTTCTGCGCAAGCGCGAGGCCCTGGGCCGACTCCGCGCGCGCTGCGCCGGCGAGTGCCAAAGTGCCTGCCAGCAGGAATGCCGCATACGACTTCGATTTCATTATGGTCTCCGCCGTGACTTCGCCCGGCTCGTGGTGGACGCATTATAAAAGCAAAGGGGCACACGTCGACCGTGTGCCCCTTCGTTCATCGAAGCGCGGTTCGCCCGGCATGAACGCGGCGCGATGTTGCTGCGCCGCGCAGTCGGATGATGCGCGAAGCGCCGGTGTGTCAACCCGTGACGGCGCCCTTGTCGGCCGGCTTCACGAGCGCCGCGAACTTGGCCAGCACGCCGCGCGTGTAGCGCGGCGCGGGCTGCTTCCATGCTGCGCGGCGGCGCTGCAGTTCGGCGTCGTCGACGTTCAGTTGCAACAGCAGCTTGTGCGCGTCGATGGTGATCGAGTCGCCTTCCTGCACCAGCGCGATCGTGCCGCCGACAAACGCTTCGGGCGCGACGTGACCCACGACCATGCCCCACGTGCCACCCGAGAAGCGGCCATCCGTGATGAGGCCGACGGACTCGCCGAGGCCCTTGCCGATGATCGCCGACGTCGGCGCAAGCATCTCCGGCATGCCCGGGCCGCCTTGCGGGCCGAGATAGCGCAGCACGACGACGTCACCCGCCTTGATCTTGTCGGCGAGGATCGCTTCCATTGCGCTTTGCTCGTCGTCGAACACGCGCGCCGGGCCCGTGATGACGGGGTTCTTCAGGCCCGTGATCTTCGCGACCGCGCCGTCTTCCGCGAGATTGCCCTTCAGGATCGCCAGGTGGCCTTCGCTATAGAGCGCCTTGTCGATCGGATAGATCACGTTCTGGTCCGCGCGCGGCTTGCCTGGCACGTCCTTCAGTTCTTCGGCGATCGTCTTGCCCGTGATCGTCATGCAGTCGCCGTGCAGCAGGCCCGCGTCGAGCAGGATCTTCAGCACTTGCGGGATGCCGCCTGCCTTGTGCAGGTCGGTCGCGACGTACTTGCCCGACGGCTTCAGATCGCAGATGACGGGCACTTTCTTGCGCATGCGCTCGAAGTCCTCGATCGTCCACTCGACTTCCGCCGCATGCGCGATCGCGAGATAGTGCAGCACGGCGTTGGTCGAGCCGCCCGTCGCCATGATCAGCGCGACGGCGTTTTCGATCGACTTCTTCGTGATGATGTCGCGCGGCTTGAGGTCCTTCTTGACCGCTTCGACCAGCACGCGCGCCGATTCCGCCGCCGAATCCACTTTCTCCTGATCCGGGTTCGCCATCGTCGACGAGTACATCAGCGACATACCGAGCGCTTCGAACGACGAGCTCATCGTGTTCGCGGTGTACATGCCGCCGCACGAGCCCGTGGTCGGGCACGCGTTCTTTTCGACCCCTTCGAAATCTTCCTGCGACATGCGGCCTGCCGTGAATTCGCCGACGGCTTCGAACGACGACACGATGGTCAGGTCGGTGCCCTTCCAGTTGCCTGGCTTGATCGTGCCGCCGTACACGTAGATGCCGGGCACGTTCATCCGCGCGAGTCCGATCATGCCGCCCGGCATGTTCTTGTCGCAGCCGCCGATCACGACGACGCCGTCCATCCACTGGCCTTGCACACAGGTCTCGATACAGTCGGCGATCACTTCGCGCGACACGAGCGAGTACTTCATGCCCTCCGTGCCCATCGACATGCCGTCCGAAATGGTCGGCGTGCCGAAGGTCTGCGGATTTGCGTCGGAACGCCTGACGGACTCGACGGCGGCGTCCGCGAGACGCTGCAGGCCGGCGTTGCAGGGCGTGATCGTCGAATGGCCGTTGGCGATGCCGATCATCGGCTTGTCGAAGTCGTCCTTCTGATAGCCGAGTGCGTAATACATCGAACGGTTCGGCGAACGCGCGACGCCTTGCGTGATGTTTTTCGAACGACGGTTGTACGGCATGGGGAGCTCCATCCAGTTGTTTTGATCTGTGCGCCCGTTGGCTGCTTTGCGCTTGCAGCGTCGCGGCACGGGCGGCTTCAGCGCGGGTTTTTAAGTCTAGTTCGGGCGCGTCGCGCAAGAATGCAGTTTCTGCAAAAGAATGTCCAATATATTATTCAGCAACGATTAGGTCGTAAAATGTATCAATGAGTCTGCCCGCGATTCCTGATCTCCGTCAGTTGCGCTATTTCGTGACCGTCGCCGAAGAAAAGCACTTCGGGCGCGCGGCGGCGCGGCTGTCGATGACGCAACCGCCGCTGTCGCAGGCCATTCGCGCGCTCGAAGGCACGCTGGGCGTCGAGCTGTTCGCGCGCACGAAACGCTCCGTCGAGCTGACGTCCGTCGGCGCGGACCTCTTGCCCGAGGTGCGACGGCTGCTCGCGGGCGCGGAAGGGCTGCGGCCGCTCGCGCAGAGCCTCGCGCGCGGCGAGGCGGGCGTGCTGTCGCTGGCGTTCGTGTCGACGGCGGATTACGGGCTTTTGCCGCCGCTGCTGCGCGAGTTCGGAACGCGGCATCCGCGCGTGCGGCTCGAACTGCTCGAAGCAACCAGCGACGTGCAGATCGACGAGCTGGTGGCGGGGCGCATCGACGCGGGCCTTGTGATCGGGCCGCTGCCGCCGCGCTATGCGGAGCAGCTGTCGTGGCTGCCGCTCGCGCGCGAACCGCTCGTGATCGCGATGTCGACGGAGATGGCGGCGCGCATCGAAGGCGGCGCGCAGAGCGCGGCCGAATGGCGCGATGCGCCGCTGAGTCTCGCGCAAGCGGGCGACGCGCCGCTCGTCGTTTTTCCAAGGCGTCTCGCGCCAGGCTTTTATGACATCATTATGGATTGCTACGGCGCGGCCGGACTCGCGCCGCGCATCGGCCAGGAGGCGATCCAGATGCAGACGATCGTGAGCCTCGTGTCTGCCGGCATGGGCGTCGCACTGGTGCCGCAATCGTTGCGTAACCTGCGGCGCACGGGCGTCGTGTATCGTCCGCTGTGCGAAGCGGTGCCCGCCATTGTCACCGGGCTTGCATGGCGCACGGCCGAGGTGAGCCCCGTGCTGTCCGGCTTCATCGACATCGTGCGCGCGCATGCGGACGTGCTCGCCGGCTAGCGCGGGCGAACCCTTTGCGGCGATTCGCGTCCAACGCGCTTGAGTTTTCAGATTACCGAACCCCTATAACGATACGATGCACATCCATCCGAATTTCGACCCCGTTGCGATCCATATGGGGCCGCTCGCCGTCCGCTGGTACGGCCTGATGTACCTCGTCGCCTTCGTGATGGCGATCGTCGTGGGCCGGCTGCGCCTGCGGCTGCCGCATGTCGCCGCGCAAGGCTGGACCCCGAAGGATATCGACGACATGCTGTTCTACGGCGTGCTGGGCACGATCCTGGGCGGCCGTCTCGGCTATGTGCTGTTCTACAAGGCGAGCTGGTACTTCGCGCATCCCCTCGACATCTTCAAGGTGTGGGAAGGCGGCATGTCGTTCCACGGCGGGTTTCTCGGCGTGACGCTCGCGATGGTGCTGTTCGCATGGCAGCGCAAGCGCACATGGCTTCAGGTGACGGACTTCGTCGCGCCGATGGTGCCGACGGGGCTTGCCGCGGGGCGCCTCGGCAACTTCATCAACGGCGAGTTGTGGGGCCGCGTGACCTCGCCTGATGCGCCGTGGGCGATGCTGTTTCCAGGCGCCGCGAACGAAGACGCGGGCTGGCTAGCCGCGCATCCGGCGCAGGCCGCGCAATGGCATCTCGCCGATGTGTTCGCGCAGTATCACATGCTGCCGCGCCATCCGTCGCAGTTGTATGAGATCGCGCTCGAAGGCGTCGTGTTGTTCTTCGTGCTGTGGTTCTTCTCGCGCAAGCCGCGTCCCGTGGGCGCCATTTCGGCCGTGTTCTTGATCGGCTATGGCCTCGCGCGCTTCACGGTGGAGTTCGCGCGCGAGCCGGACGACTTCCTTGGCCTGCTTGCGTTCGGTCTGTCAATGGGCCAATGGCTGTCGCTGCCGATGGTCGTCGCCGGCGTGCTGATGCTGCTGTGGGCATACCGGCGCAATGGCCGCGAGGCGGCGCAGGCCGTCAATGCAAGCTGAGCTGCGCGGGTAGTGCGTCATTCATCGAAAACGCCACGGCATGCCGTGGCGTTTTTGTTTGAGTGTTCACGCGATCGCTTGTAGTCGGCTCGCGTCACTTCATCTGCACCGACCCCGACACGTTGACCGTCACGGTCGATGTACCGCCCTCGACGGGCACGGGCGCGGCCGCCTTCGCGCTGCCGTCGGAGCGCATGCCCATCATCATCACGGGGCGAGGCGACACGATGCCGCCGTGGCCGACGTTCACTTCGCGAATCGAGTAGCCGCTGTAGCCGAATGACTGGGCAGCGGACGAAGCTTGCTGCTTGAACGACGCGATCGCCTGGCCCGTCAGCTTTTGCTCGGCGGCGCGCTGCGTTTCCGGCGACAGCGAGAACTGCACGTTGCCCACCTGCATGATCGATGACAATTGCCCCGCGAGCTTCGATGCCGCCGCGAAGTCATGCGACTCCAGCACGATCTCCGTGCGGCCCCGCCATGCGGAGATGCGCCCATCGCGATCCGTCGACGGATAGATCGAGAACGACCCCGTGCGCGCCGTCACGCCGGCGACGCCCTTCGTCTTTTGCAGCGCCTGGTCGGCGTGCTGGTTCAGCGTGCCCGTCAACGACGACGGATCGCTTGCTTCCTGCTCGTAGAACAGCGTGATATCGACGACATCCTGCGGCACTTCGGCGCTCGCTTGCGCGTTCAGCGACAGGACGCCCGCAGGCTGATACTGCTGCACGACGGTTTGCGCGTTGGCCGCGGCGGGCGCAAACGCAAGGGCGAGAGGCGCCGCGCATGCGGCGGCGAGCGCCCATGCGAGCGCGGATTTTTTCGTCATTGTTCGACTCCTTCGTTGAGGCAGATTGTGCGTGCATGCATCGAGGGCACGGCGCTTATCGATTGCAAACGGTCGCGATCGGTCGCAATCGGCCGCAATCGGCCGCAACCAGTTGCATCGATGCGCGCTCATGGCATGACGCTTGCGACGCAGTTAGGCGTCTGAAAGGCCGTCTGGTTCCCCGAGTGTGTTCGAAAGTCGCGTCGAACTGCGCGTGCCACGCGATCTTCCACGCTGCCACGCAGTTTGCCGCGCTCAGCCGGCGCGCTTTGCGAGTTGCTTCGTGATGAACGTCCATTCGGCGTCCGTGACGGGCGTGATCGACAGGCGATTGCCCTTGGCGAGCACGCGCATGTGGGCGAGTTCGGGATGCTCGCGCAACGCGGCCAGCGGAATCAGTTGGATCTTCTTCTTGAACGCGACATCGACGAGCATCCAGCGCGGCGTTTCCTGCGATGACTTCGCGTCGTAGTACGGGCTCTTCGGATCGAACTGGGTCGGGTCAGGATAGGGCGTCGAGCACACTTCGGCGATGCCCGCGATGCCGGGCTCCGGGCAGCTCGAGTGATAGAACAGTACGCCGTCGCCCGTCTTCATGATGTCGCGCATGAAGTTGCGCGCCTGATAGTTGCGCACACCCGTCCACGGCAGCGTGCGCTGCGGGGCGTTGGCGAGATCGTCGATGCTTGCTTCGTCCGGTTCGGACTTCATCAGCCAGTAGCGCATGAGTCGGATTGAACGTGAAGAAGAGAGAAGCGTTGTCAAACAGTTCGGGCGACGCGACGCCGGTTCACGCGACGGCACGCGCAAAGAAAAACGGCATCGGACAAAGTCCGATGCCGTTCGTATGGGTCCCCGCCATAGCCGCTAGGCCGGCATCCTGAACCTGAGGTTCAGAATTGGTCGCAGTTAGCAGCACTTCGGGTACATCAGACTGAGTGACGCGCACGCCCGTGCTACAAATTTCCGCAACCGTGCACATTGCATTGGTTCAAGGAATATATGACCTTGGCGAACCAGGCAGGGAAGCTGAAAAACGTTTGCTCTACAACATGGGCCCGACCGCAAAAACAATCAAGCCCTTATGAATTCGATTTACTGCACGCTGTACTGCTGGATCACAGTGCCGAGTTGCTCGTTCATCTGGTGCATTGTACGCCGGATTTCTTCCGCAGGAAACGATTCGCCGTGTCGCACGCTCGCTTGCAGCCTAAGCAGTTCCGATGCCAGCGACAATGCCGCCATCACCGCGATACGGTCCTGGCCGCGCACATTACTGTTGGTACGGATCTTCGTCATCTCGGCATCGACGCGCGCCACGGCTTCGAGCAGCGCCGCTTCCGTTTCCGGCGAGCAGGCGAGACGATAGGGCTGGCCGAGGATCGACACTTCGATCTGCTTCGTGTTCATGCATTTTCTCCGTGGCGGGTCGCGTCGTTGTTCGCGTCGTGATTGGCCTGCGCCTGCTCGGGCGCGAGGAGATCGAGCTGATTGTCGGGCTCATGATGGCCGCGCGCACGCGGCAGCTTCTCGAGGATCGCGTTCAGACGCACCTGGGCGTCGTCGATCTTCGCGGACAGCGCATCGCGCTCCGCTTGCAGTGCGTTGCGTTCTTCGCGGGCCTGTTCGAGTTCTGCGCGGGTGGCTTCGCATTCGGCGCGCGCTTGCGCGAGCTGTTCTTCGAGCGCGATGCGCGCCTCGTTGTAGCGCTGGCTGATCTCGATCAGCCGGCCGATGTTCTGTGACAGAGTTTCGAGTTCGGTGAGCATGTGCTGCGTCCTCTAAAGACATGGCATTCTAGCGCGGAATGTCGCACGCTCGGACATTTGTCTCGTTTCGAGACGTAACAGTAACGCTTTAAGGCCGCATTATCCAGGTGTACACGCGTGCTGCACGCATTTTTACCCTTTAAACAGGGGCTTTTTTAGTATGGCGCCGTCGGGATTCGTATGACGCCTCGCGTTTCTTGACGCCCTCGTTCGCCACTTCTACACTTGCGGCACTCTGGTGCCCGCGCGCGGTATCGCACCGCGCGCAGTTAAACGGGAAGCAGGGAGCGAAGTCCGCCCGGACGAGCCAACCTGCGCTGTCCTCGCAACGGTACAACGACCGCAGTTCCTGCAGGTCGACCCATGCACGCGTCGAGCGAAACGTCTCGAACGCCGTGCGGCAAGCCACTGCGCGTCACGCGTGGGAAGGCGGGTCGGCAAGTCGTCAGCCCGGATACCGGCCGGAGGCAAGGGGCGTGTCTCCTTGACAGGCAACGGCCCACGAGGAGCGGGCCGCGCATAGGCCCACAGGACTTTCTCGATGCTGACCCCGCTGTATCTTCGCGTCGCACGCGCGCCATTCGCCGCGCTCGCCGCCGTATTTGCCTGCGTTGTTCCCGTCGTCCCGCTCGCCGCTCATGCGCAGCCGGCTGATACGCCGAGCGCATCCGCCATGCCTGAGGACCGCTGGGACGGCGGCACGACGGCGCCCGCCGCCGCGTCCCCATTAGCGGATGCGCCCATGCTCTCGCCCATCGTCATCACGGCCGATCGCCGCGCGCAACGTCTCGCCGACGCGATTGCGCAGACCACGCTATTCGACGCACAGGACATCGCCGATACGACGGCTCGCGATCTGCCCGGACTGCTGCAGTTCGCGCCTGGCGCGCAGATCGTGCGCAATGGCGGGCCGGGCTCGACATCGAGTCTGTTCCTGCGCGGCGCGTCGTCGACGCAATCGCTCGTGCTGATCGACGGCGTGCGTGTCGATTCCGTGAGCCAGGGCAGCATGCAGCTCGAACAGATTCCGCTCGACCAGATCGATCACGTCGAAGTGGTCAACGGCAATGTGTCGGCGCTTTATGGATCGGGTGCGATCGGCGGCGTCGTGCAGGTGTTCATGAGGGACGGCGGCAATCATCCGCCGCGTTTTCACTTCGACGTCGAATACGGCAGCTATCACACGCAGCGGCAGGCGGCGGGCGTCGACGGCGCGCTCGACAAGGACGGCCGCACGACGTTCAGCGTCACGCTCGCGCGCGCGAAGACGGACGGCTTTTCGTCGATCGACCCCGCGCTCGCGCCCGTCAACCCGAACGCGAACGGCTACTTCAACGAGAGCGTCAGCGCGTCGCTGCGTCACAAGCTGAACGACGAGTGGGACATCGGCGTGCGCTATTTCC
Organism: Paraburkholderia sp. LEh10; assembly: GCF_017814945.1. GTDB lineage: Bacteria > Pseudomonadota > Gammaproteobacteria > Burkholderiales > Burkholderiaceae > Paraburkholderia. The sequence continues at coordinate 42,612 of NZ_JAGIPX010000018.1, read as the reverse complement.
AGTCGAACGGCAACGACAGCTTCGACAACCCGTTCGGCCTGCCCACCGATCTCAACAATCTGCACAGCAAGGTGCAGACGGCATCGGCGTTCGCGAACGGCAAGCTGACGGACGGGTGGACGACGCGCTTCGTCGCCGCGACGGGCAACGATCGCAGCAACACGTCGCTCAATGGCGACTATCTGTACCGCTACGACTCCGACAACCGCCAGTACACATGGCAGAACGATTTTACGTTTGCGCGGGACCACAAGCTGCAACTCGGCTATGAACATCTGGACCAGACGCTCGACTCGAACCAGTACACGGCGCCCGAGCGCCACGTGAACTCGGTGTTCGGCGGCTACACGGGGCGCTTCGGCAACAGCCAGATCCAGGCGAACCTGCGGCGCGACCAGTACTCGGATTTTGGCGGAGCCAACAGTTACTATCTGGGCTATGGCTACGACTTCAACGAGCACTGGAAGGTGACGGCAAGCTGGTCCGATGCGTTTCGCGCGCCGAGCTTCAATGACCTGTATTTCCCGTTCAGCGGCAATCCGCTGATCCAGCCGGAGCGCAGTCACTCCGTCGAAGCGGGGCTGCAGTACGCATCGGATGCGCTGGGACTGATGAAGCTGACCGCCTTCGAGACGCGCTACACCAACCTGATCGATTACGTGCAGACGGAGCCCGGCATCTACGTTGCGGAGAACGTCGGCCATGCGAAGGTGCAGGGCATCGAAGGTTCGTGGGCGGGGCATGTCGGCAAGACCGACGTGCGCGCGGCCGTCACGTTCCAGAATCCCGTCGACGAAGACACGCATACCGATCTGAACCGCCGCGCGCGTCATTTCGCGTCGTTCGCGGCGAACCGCAGCATCGGCGGATGGCGCGTGGGCGGCGAATGGCTCGTGAGCGGCGAGCGCGACGATAGCGGCACGCCGCTCGGCGGTTACGGCATCGTGAATCTGTCCGCGCGCTACAACATCACGAAGGCCTGGTATGTGGTCGCGCAAATCCAGAATCTGTTCGACAAGGACTATGAACTCGCCTACACGTACAACACCCCGCGCCGCGGCGCGTACCTCACGCTCGGCTGGCAGCAGCAGTAACGCGCAATGAGCGGCCTCGTCCGACATCAGCGGGTGCATCTCGTGCGCGGCATGAGCGCGAAGCGCGCCGTCGCGATCTGGGCGGCGCTTTGCATCGCGGCGCTCGTCGTGTTCGTCGCGGCGCTTGCATTGGGCAGCGTGAGCGTCGCGCCGCTGCGCGTGTTCGACGCGCTGTTGCCGTCGCATGATGGATCGGGCGATCTCGCTGTGCAGATCGTTCGCACGCTGCGTCTGCCGCGCGCGCTCGCGGGCTTCGGTTGCGGTGCGCTGCTCGCGCTGGCGGGCGCGTTGCTGCAGGTGCTGTTGCGCAATCCGCTTGCCGAGCCGTATGTGCTCGGCGTGTCGGGCGGTGCGGCGAGCTTTGCGCTCGTCGCGATGATCGCGGGCTGTGCATGGTGGATCGTCGATGTGAGCGCATTCGCGGGTGCGTTCGTCTCGATCCTGCTCGTGCTCGGCCTCGCACGCGGCGCATTGTGGCGCGGCGAGCCGCAGGATGCGTCGCCGCGCCTCCTGCTGACGGGCGCCGTGATCGCAGCCGGGTGGGGCGCCATCATCACGCTGCTGCTGACGGTTGCGCCCGACAGCCGCTTGCGCGGCATGCTGTTCTGGCTGACGGGCGACCTGAACGGCGGCGGCATGCCGTGGCTCGCGCTGTCCGCGTTGGGCGTCGCGTTGCTCGCAGTCGTGCCCGCCGCGCCGCAACTCAACGTGCTGCTGCGCGGCGATGCCGCGGCCCAGGCGCTCGGCGTGCCCGTGATGCGCGCAAGGCTGCGCGTCTATCTTGTCGCGTCGCTGGCGGCCGCCGCCGCCGTCACGACGGGTGGCACGATCGGCTTCGTCGGGCTGGTGGTCCCGCATATGCTGCGTCTCGCGTTCGGCAACGACCAGCGCATGCTGCTGCCCGCCGCGGCGCTCGGCGGCGGCGTCGCCGTGATGGGCGCCGACCTGATCGCGCGCACGGTGATCGCGCCCGCGCAATTGCCGGTCGGTGTCGTCACGGCTTTGATCGGCGTGCCCGTCTTCCTCTGGATGCTGCTGAGACGGAGGCGCGCATGAATGCACGCATGGCTGCCGGAACGTCGATGCATGCCCATCGATTGACGCTGCGCGCCGGCTCGCGCACGTTGCTCGAAGACTTCACGCATACGTTCTATCCAGGCGAAGTGTGGTGCATCGCGGGCCCGAACGGCGCGGGCAAGACCACGCTCATCGCGACGCTCGCCGGGCTGTTGCGTCCCGCGCATGGGCATGTCGAACTCGACGGCATGCGCGTGAACGACTGGCCGCTTGCGTGCCTCGCGCGCCGGCGCTCGCTGATGCCGCAAACGTCGCACGATGCGTTCAGCGCGAGCGTGCTCGACATCGTGCTGCTGAACCGTTTTCCGCATCTGGCTGGCTGGGGCTGGGAACGCGACGAAGACCGCGCGGCCGCGCATGCGGCGCTCGACACGCTCGGCCTGGCGGGCTTCGCTTCGCGCGACGTGCTGTCGTTATCAGGCGGCGAACGGCAGCGCGTCGCGCTCGCGGCCGCTCTGTGCCAGGACGCGCCGCTGCTGTTGCTCGACGAGCCGCTTGCGCATCTGGACCTGCATCACCAGATCGAATGTCTCGATGCACTGAGCGCGTGGACGCGTGGCGCCGGGCGTACAGTGATGTTCTCGTGCCACGATCTTAATCTCGCGCGGCGTTTCGCGACGCATGCACTGCTGCTCGAAGGCAATGGCCTCGCGCATGCGGGCCCCGTGCGCGATGTGCTGACGCCCGCGCTCGCGAGCCGCGCATTTGGCTACCCGCTCGTGCTGATCCGCGCTGGCGACGACGAAGCGCTGATTCCATCGTCGCGCCCTTCGCCGCGCGCCTGATGGAGCATGAACCGAACTTTTTACGCAGACACCGACCATGACCACTCCGAATTCACTGCCCGTCGTCACGCCGCTGGAACAGACGCTGCGCGCCGAACTGCAACGCATCATCGATATGAAGACCAAGCCGCCCGGCAGCCTCGGCCAGCTGGAATCGCTCGCGCGCCAGATCGGCATGATCCAGCAGACGACGCGGCCCACCGTCACGCGACCCGCATTGATCGTCTTCGCCGCCGATCACGGCATCGCGCATGCGGGCGTGAGCCCGTATCCGCAAGCGGTGACGGCGCAGATGGTGCTCAACTTTCTCGCGGGCGGCGCGGCGATCAACGCGTTCAGCCGTGTCGCCGGTCTCGAACTCGAAGTAGTGAACGCGGGTGTCGCGTACGACTTTGCTGCGCACGACAAGCTCGTCGATATTCCCATCGGCCGTGGCACGCGCAACTTCGCGCAAGAGCCTGCGATGACGCGCGACGAGGCGCTCGCCGCCATGCGCGCGGGCGCTGAGCGCGTGCGCCAGCATGCGGCGCTCGGCACCAATGTGATCGGCTTCGGCGAGATGGGCATCGCGAACACGTCGTCGGCTGCGTGCCTGATGAGCAGGCTGTGCGGCGTGCCCATCGATGATTGCGTCGGTCGCGGCACAGGGCTCGATAACGCGGGCCTCGCGAACAAGCGCAACGTGCTCGCGGCCGCGCTCGCGTATCACGCTGTTTCGACCGATCCGCTCGACGTGCTCGCAACCTTCGGCGGCTTCGAGATCGCAATGATGGCGGGCGCGTATCTCGCGGCGGCGCAAGCGCGGATGACGATCGTCGTCGACGGCTTCATCGCGACTTCCGCGTTGCTGGTCGCCGATGCGCTCGCGCCCGCCGTGCGCGACTATTGCGTGTTCGCACATGCGTCGAATGAAGCGGGGCACCGGCGCATGCTCGATCATTTTGGCGCGGTGCCGCTGCTTGCGCTCGATCTGCGTCTCGGCGAAGGCACGGGCGCGGCGCTTGCGATGCCGCTCCTGCGCGCGGCCGTTGCGTTCGTCAACGAGATGGCGAGCTTCGAATCGGCAGGCGTCTCTCAACGCGACACCTGATGCCGCCCGTATGCATCAATACGGGCTGTGAGTGCGAAAGAACTGCGTGACAGAACAACGATGAACGAACTGCGCTACTTCTTCACGGCGCTCGGCTACTTCACGCGCGTGCCCGTGCCGCGCTGGGTCGGCTACGAGCCGCACTATCTGAGCGCGGCGGCGCGCTACTTTCCGCTGATCGGCGCACTGGTCGGCGCAGCGGGCGCGATCGTATACATGGCCGCGTTGCGCATCTTTCCAGTGGGCGTCGCCGTGCTGTTGTCGATGGCGACGACACTGCTCATCACGGGCGCGTTCCATGAAGACGGGCTTGCCGATTGCGTCGATGCGTTCGGTGGCGCCTATACGCGCGAAGACACGTTGCGCATCATGCACGACTCGCGCATCGGCGCATTCGGCGCGATTGCACTGATCATCGCGCTCGCGCTGAAGTGGCAAACGCTCGCGGCATTGCCGCCGCTGCGGGCGGCATGGCTGATGATCGCGGCGCACGCGGCAAGCCGCGTTTGCGCAATCAGCTATCTCGTCACGCTCGACTACGTGCGTGCGCAAGGCAAAGCCAAATCCGTTGCGCAGCGCATGTCCCGCAGCGCGTTTTGCTGCGCTATCGTACTGGGCGTGCCATGGCTCTTCTGGCCACAATGGCGTGCCGGATGCATCACGCTGCTCGTGCTGTTCGTGTTGCGCATCGTGCTGGGCCGCTATTTCGTCAGACGCATCGGCGGCTATACGGGTGACTGTCTCGGCTTTGCGCAACAGGTGTTTGAACTGGCCATCTATCTGGTGGGGCTCGCATGGATATCGTTCTGATCCGTCACCCGGCGGTCGCTGTTGAGGAAGGCGTGTGCTATGGCCAGAGCGACGTGGCGCTCGCCGATGCGCCGGAAGCCTCGGCGGCGGCGCTCGCCGTGCGCCTTGCGACCTTGCAGGTGCCGGCGCCGCGCGTGCTGCTGTCGAGTCCGCTTACGCGCTGTGCGGCCGTCGCTTCCGCGCTGGCCGCGAACTTCGGTTGTGCGTCCAGCACCGACGACAGTCTGAAGGAGATGGACTTCGGCACGTGGGAACTCAAGCGCTGGGATGATATCGATCGCGCTTTGCTCGATGCGTGGGCGCAGGACTTTGCCGGCGCACGTTCGCACGGCGGCGAAAGCGTTGAGCAGTTCGTGGGCCGCGTGCGCGCCTGGTTCGACGTGTTCCAGCAGACGCGCGAACTGACGCCCGCCTATGTCGTCGCGCATGCGGGCGTGATGCGCGTGATTGCATCGGTGGCATTGGGGCTGCCTGTCGAGCGTTGTCTGAAATGGTCGCTCGATATGTCGGGTTGCGTCTGGTTGCGACGCGACGACCTCAATCAGGAATGGTCGATCGTGCGCTGGAACGCGTGACGCTTGCCGTCAGCGAACCGGGCGACCGGGGCGGCGCGAGCGCGCAGTGTCGAGGTCCGCGCACAATTGAGCCGCGCCTTGTGCGAGACGCGGCGCCGGGCGATTGATCAGATCGCCGTCGATCGCAAACAGGTTGTTGCGCGCCACGGCCATCAAGCCTGGCCATGCTTTCCATCTGTCGAGCGACGGCAGCGGGCGATCGGGTTGCGTCGCGCCGGGCGCGGCGGTGACGATGGCTTCGGGGTTCGCGGCCAAGACTGCTTCCGTCGATACCGTCGGCACCAGCGGTTCGAGCTTCGCGAACACATTGCGGCCGCCGCACAGCGCGATCACATCGCTGATCATGTGTTCGCCGTTGAGCGTCATCAGCGGCTCGTCCCATACCTGATAGAACACGCCGACGGCCGGCTGCGTCGCGTAGCGTGCGCGCAGATTCGCGATGTCCCGACGATACGCGCGCGCTGCCGCATCAGCGGCTTGCGATGTGCCGAGCAGTGCGCCGAGTTTCGTCAACGTGACGGCCACATCGTCGAGATGATGCGGCTCGCTGAAATAGATCGGGATGTTCAGTTCGCGCAGACGGTCGGTCTGCCGCTGCGCATTGCCATGCCGCCACACGACGATCAGATCCGGCTTCAACGCGACGATCCGTTCGAGATCCACCGACTTGTTATCGCCGACGCGCGGCACCTGTTTCGCTTCGGGCGGATAGTCGCTGTAGCTCACCGCGCCGACCAGCTTCACACCGCCGCCTGCTGCGTAGATCATCTCCGTCACGTGCGGCGCGAGGCTGATCACGCGTTGCGCGGGCTGCGCGAGCGTGACGGGCGCGCCCGTGTCGTCGTCGACGGCGATGGTTGCGTTTGCGCTCGATGCTAACACGAGCGCGCATGCTGCGCTCGTTGCGCGGAATCGTTGGGTTAGCCGCATTGTTTTATAGCGTGCTCATCGCCTGGCGCAGGCAGGCTTCGAAGCGGGCCCACGCAGCGTGCGTTGCGGGCAAGCCGAAGCGCACGCTCGCGGGATCGGAAAAGAAGCGCGTCCAGATGCCTTGCTGAGCGAGCGCATCGTGCAGTTGCGCGGCGCGCGGATCGGCGATCCATGCGAAGAGCGGTGTCGAGTGGACGTCGAAGCCGTGCGCGCGCAGAAGCGCGGCGAGCCGCGCGCTTTCATGTTCGAGTCGCACGCGCATCTCATGCTGCCACGCCGTATCCGCGAAAGCGGCGCTGACGGCGTGACGCGCAGGACCGCTGACGGTCCATGCGCCGAGCGCTTCGTCGAGCGCTTCGAGCAGGCGCGGACGTGCAAGCACGAAGCCCGCGCGCACACCGGCAAGACCGAAGAACTTGCCGGGCGAACGCAGCACGACAATTCCTTCGTGATCCGTATGAGCGGCGAGCGAGTGTGAAGGCATCGCATCGGCGAAGGCTTCATCGACGATCAGCGTGCCACCGCGCGCGTTCAACGCCTGATGCCATTGCAGCAGCGTCGACGTGCTTACCCGTTCGGCCGTCGGATTGTTCGGATTGACGACGACGACATGCGTGAGGTCATCGGGCAACGTCGAACGTGCGACGTCGAGCGTCGTCACACGATGCCCCGCACGCGCGAAGGCAGGCGCGTACTCGCCATATGTCAGCGGCGCAATCGCAACCGTGCCGCGTTCGAGCGCAAAGGGCAGCGCGCGGATCGCCGCCTGGCTGCCCGCGACGGGCAGCACATGCGACGCGTCGGGGGCGCCATAGTAGCGCGCCGCGCATTCGGCGAAACCGTCGCCCGTCTCGGGAAGACGCCGCCACGCATCGGCGGGAACGGGCGGCACCGGGTAGCCATGCGGATTGATGCCCGTCGACAGATCGAGCCACGCGTCCCAGGCAATCGCGTAGCGGCGCGCTGCTTCGTGCAGATTGCCGCCGTGAGGAATCGTTCGCGTCATTGCGTCAGCCCTGAAACGGCACGCTCAGCAACGCGAGCGCGATCAATACGGCGAGCCACAATATGACGCTGCGCTCGATGAGCATCAGCGCCGCGTCGACATGCGTTGCGCTGGCCGTGTGGCCCGCGCCGAGCGTCGGTCGCTGTTCTATCATGCCGTGATAGACAGCCGCACCGCCCAGCACGACATTGAGACTGCCCGCGCCGGATGCCATCACGGGCCCCGCGTTCGGACTGTCCCAGCGCGGCGCCTGCTCGCGCCAGCATTGCAACGCGGTGCGCGTGTCGCCGAGCAGCGCGTAGCTGATGGCCGTCAGACGCGCGGGCAGATAGTTCAGCGCGTCGTCGAAGCGCGCGGCTGCCCAGCCGAAGCGCAGATAGCGCGGCGTGCGATAGCCCCACATCGCGTCGAGCGTGTTCGCGAGACGAAACGCGAGTGCGCCCGGGCCGCCGAAGATCGCGAACCAGAAGAGCGCGCCGAAGATCGCATCGTTGCCGTTCTCCAATGCCGATTCGACGGCTGCGCGCGACAGCGCGGCTTCGTCGGCGTGCGACGTTTCGCGCGACACGATGCGCGCCGTCAACACGCGCGCCTGCGCGAGATCGCGCTTCGCAAGCGCGCGGCCGATGGGGGCGATGTGATCGTGCAGGCTGCGGGCGCCAAGCGCGAAATAGAGCAGCGCGACATGCAGCGCGCACGCCCAGGCGAACGGCAGCGTGAGCGCCAGCCATGCCGCGATGGCAACGGGCGCAACGACGGCGAGCAGCCACGCGACGATGCCGAAGAGCCGCCCGCGCTGGCCCGTGTTGAGCGCGGCTTCGAGCCTTGTCGCGAGCTTGCCGAAGCCGACGAGGGGATGCGCGCGTCGCGGTTCGCCGAACCATCCGTCGAGCGCGACGGATGCCGTGGCCAACGTCGCGACGAGGGGCAGAGACAACATCATCATGCGTTGGCCTGTTTGAGATGCAACGGCAGGCCCGCGACCATCATCGTGACCTGCGTGCTGATCGCCGCGATGCGCTGGTTGAGCCGCCCGAGCTCGTCGACGTACAGACGCGTCGCCGCGCCGAGCGGCACGACGCCAAGACCGATCTCGTTGCTGACGACGATGATCTTCGAGCGTGCTTGCATCAGCGTCTGCTCGAGCAACGCGAAACGGTCGAGATAATCGGCGACGGGCGGCGAGCCATCGGCGGGACAAAGAAGGTTGGCGAGCCACAGCGTCAGGCAGTCGATCAGCACGCAATGCCCGGCTGCATCGATACGGGCGAGCGCTTGCGGCAGATCGAGCGGTGCTTCGAGCAACGCCCAATGCGCGGGCCGCCGCTCGCGATGACGCGCGACGCGCGCGGCGAACTCCTCGTCGCCGATCCGCGCGGTTGCGACATAGGTGACGGGCAGTGCGCTCGCGCTCGCGAGCTGTTCGGCGTGCAGGCTTTTGCCCGAGCGCGCGCCGCCGAGGACGAAGGTGAGGTCGCGGGAAATCATCGCGTGATTGTACCGACAAGGCCGTGACGAAAGCGCGTGCCGGCAGGTGCGATGGGATAATGCGGACTTCCCCTTTCAACTGTTCGCGAACGTGCCCACCGTGTCCGCTTTTGATGACGCTTCTCCCGAATCGCCCGACCTGCCCCTTTACCTGCCCACGGGCACGCTGATGATTCAAGGCACGACGTCCGATGCGGGCAAGAGCACGCTCGTCGCCGGCTTGTGCCGTCTCGCGCGGCGCGCGGGCGCGCGGGTCGCGCCGTTCAAGCCGCAGAACATGGCGCTGAACAGCGCGGTGACCGTCGACGGCGGCGAGATCGGCCGCGCGCAGGCGTTGCAGGCAGTGGCCGCGGGCATCGACGCGCACACCGATCTCAACCCCGTGCTGCTCAAGCCGACCAGCGACCGCGGCGCGCAGGTGATCATTCACGGCAAGGCCCGGATGAATCTGGACGCGCGCGCATATCACGACTACAAGCCCGTTGCGTTCGAAGCGGTGCTGGAATCGTATGCGAGGCTGAAGGCATCGTTCGATACGATTTTCGTCGAAGGCGCGGGCAGTCCTGCCGAAATCAACCTGCGCGAGCGCGACATCGCGAACATGGGGTTCGCGCAAGCCGTCGATTGCCCCGTCGTGCTCGTCGCCGATATCGATCGCGGCGGCGTGTTCGCGCATTTGACGGGCACGCTCGCGTGTTTGTCAGAAAGCGAACAGGCGCGCGTGCGTGGCTTCGTCATCAACCGGTTTCGCGGCGACGTGAGTCTGCTGAAGCCGGGGCTCGACTGGCTCGAAGCGAAGACGGGCAAGCCCGTGCTCGGCGTCGTGCCGTATCTGCACGGTCTCACGCTCGACGCCGAAGACATGCTGCCGCGCGATCTGCGCGCGGCTCACGCAAGCGGTGCGGCGATGCTGCGTGTCGTGGTGCCCGTGTTGCCGCACATCAGCAACCATACGGACTTCGATGCGCTGCGCGCCCATCCGCAGGTCGACTTTCACTACGTCCGCGCCGGCAGTGCGCCGCCGCCTGCCGATCTGATCATTCTGCCCGGCTCGAAGAACGTGCAGGGCGATCTGGCGTTTCTGCGCGCGCAGGGCTGGGACGCCGTGCTGCAGCGGCATTTGCGGTACGGCGGGCGCGTAATCGGCATTTGCGGCGGCATGCAGATGCTCGGGCGCGAAGTGGCGGACCCGTATGGCGTCGAAGGGCCGCCTGCGACGGTCGCCGGGCTCGGCTGGCTCGATTTCTCGACGACGCTCACGCGCGAAAAGACGCTGAAGAACGTGACGGGGCGCCTTGCTGCGAATGCCGCCGAAATCGCGGGCTACGAGATTCACATGGGCGAGACGCAAGGCCGCGCGCTCGATACGCCGGCGCTGCTGCTTGCCGGCGAAGCGGGCGCCTTGCGCCCGGATGGCGCGCGTTCCGCCGACGGCCAGATCCTCGCGACCTATGTGCACGGTCTCTTCGATACGCCGGCCGCGTGCGCGTCGCTGCTCGCGTGGGCGGGGCTGGCGGATGCCGAGGCGATCGACTACCCGGCGCTACGCGAGGCGTCGCTGGAACGGCTCGCCGACACCCTCGCCACGCATCTCGACCTGACACGGTTGTGGGCGGCTGTCGGCTGATTCGTTCTCATCAGGAATTAATCTAAACCTCAAGAGCGGTTTTTCCCGCGCAATGGTTCGAATAAAGTCCGTTCCATCGACGGCGCATCCCGCGGCGTCACACCCGTCATGAGGAACCGACATGAACCCGACCTCCAGCAACAAAGCGGAGCTTGCCGCCACGATCTTGCGCGTCGCGCTCGGCGTGCTGTATCTCGCGCACAGCCTGCAAAAAATTCTTGTCTTCACGCTGCCTGGCGCGGCGCAATTCTTCGAGTCGATCGGCTTTCCCGGCTGGCTCGCGTATGTGACGACGTTCGTCGAGCTGTTCGGCGGGATCGCGCTGCTTGCGGGTGTGCAGGTTCGCTGGGTCGCGCTGGTGCTGCTGCCGTTCATGCTGGGCGCGATGTCGGTGCATCTGCCGAACGGCTGGGGCTTCGCGTCGCCGCATGGCGGCTGGGAGTATCCGGCGTTCTGGGCCGTGACCCTCGTCGTGCAGTCGCTGCTGGGCAATGGACTTTACGCTGTCGGCGGCGCAAAGGCGGCGGCGTTGGGGCAGACGCGCAAGGCGGCTTGAGCGGGTAACGAAAGGACGGGGCGCGCGTGGTGTCAGTCGCGCGTGCGCCCGTCGCGGTGTGGATCGGGGAGGCAATCGCCGTCCACGCGGGCGTCTGCAGCGCGGTTAAAAATGCCCGTCAAAGTGCGGCCTACCCGCTGTACAAACACAGTCCAAACACAGTCCAAACGCAGGCCAAACGCTGGCCAAACGCAGGCCTAACGCAGGCCTAACGCAGGCAAAACGCAGGCAAACGCAGGTCAAATGCAGGCCAAACGCAGGCAAACGCAGGCAAACGCAGGTCAAATGCAGGTCAAACGCACGTCAAACGCAGGTCAAACGCAGGCCAAACACGGGCAAAACCCGCGTCAAACCCGCGTCAAACCCGCGTCGGACCCTGCATCAAACGCGGCGCCGAAACGCCATGCGCGTCGCGGTGTCATCGACGGCTACGCGATCATGCGCGCCACGCCCGCAGCGCCTTCGCCATCCGTTCTGCCACCTCGGTCCAGTCCCGCGAAGCCGATTGCCTGAAGAGCCGCATCACGCGCGGATACCACGGCGAATCTTCGCGCCCGCGCAGCCACCGCCAGTCCGTCCAGTCGTACGGCAGCATCAGCCAGCATGGTTTGCCGAGGGCGCCCGCGACGTGCGCCGCGGCGGTGTCCACCGAGATCACCAGGTCTAGTTGCGCGATGATGGCCGCCGTATCGCCGAAATCCTCGATCGCCGACCCGAGATGCACGACGGATTGACCAGCGGGAGGCGCCATCGCTTCGGCTTCGCCCTGGCCTTTTTGCAAGCTGAAGAACGTCGCGCCGGCCACCGACCACAACGGCGCGAGCGGCGTGAGGCCGGGCAGTGAGCGCGTCGCGTCGTGCTGATTGTCGGCAAAGCCCTTCCAGACGAGGCCGACCTTCAGCCCCGGCCGCGCCCCGAGGCGCGCGCGCCAGCGCTCGATGCGATCCGGCGGCGCGTGAAGATAGGGCAGCGCGGCGGGAATGGTGTCGAGTGTCGTGCCGAAGTGCAGCGGCAGGCTCAGCGGGTACGCCCAGTAATCGTGCGGCTCGACGGTGCCGCTATGCGTCTTGACGGCATCTACGCCATCGAGTGTTTCGATCAGTGGTCTTAACGGCTGCGGGCACATCAGCGTCAGGTGGCGCACGCCGCACGCCTTGAGAAGCGGTGCATAGCGCGCGAACTGCACGCAGTCGCCGTAACCTTGCTCATGCCACAACACGAGCGACTTTCCGTCGAGCGATTCTCCGTGCCATTGCGGAGTGCCGGACGGCGCAGGGGTATCTTTCCGCGGCCGCTGTGGCGCGTATCGGGCCTCGGCATGCAGCCAGCCTTCGTCGAAGCGCCCTTGCGTAAGCAGCAGGATACCGAGGTTGAAGCGGGCGTCGGCGAAGTCCGGCGCGAGCGCCAGCGTCTGACGATAGAGCGCTTCTGCCTCGTCATACCGGCCGGCGAGCTTCAGTGTCGTCGCGAGATTGTGCAGGGCGTCGCGGTGATCCGGCTGTATGCCGAGCGCCCGGCGAAATGCCGCTTCCGCCTGCGCCAGACGCACGCTGCGCAACTGCGCCATCCCCAGGTTGTACAACGCGTGAATGTAAGCGCCGTCGATTTCGAGCGTCTCGTGGTAGATCGCGATTGCGTCGTCCTGCCGGTTCTCTTGCATCAGCAGCGTGCCGAGATTGTTCCGCGCGGCAAGGAGCCGGGGCTCGAGTTCGATGGCGCGGCGATACTCGGATTCGGCTTCCCGCACTTGCTGCCGCCCCGCCAGCGCTTCGGCGAGGTGGAAATGCGCGAGTCCGCAGCCCGCGTCAATTTCAATGGCCCGGCGGCAGGCTGCTTCAGCCTCCTGCCTTCGCTGACGCCGCATTAGCAGATCGGCGAGATTGGCGAGGAAATGCGCGCTTTCTCTCAGCGCGATCGCGTGGCGAATGAGCGCTTCGGCTTCGATCCATACGCCGCGTACCGACAGAACGACGCCGAGCAGATGGAGCGCATCCACATGATGCGGGTCGTGTTCGAGCACCTCGCGATACCCGCGTTCGGCTTCGTCGAGGCGGCCGGCGATGTGCGCATCGAACGCGGCCTGGAAATTCGGCGGTTGAGGGGACATGTTGCTGGAATGATGGACGCGCTGCTGGGACGCCAATGGCGCGTCCGATCATACCTCGCCGGGTGGCGGAAACTGCGGCCGGACTTGTTGTAAATCGTCATAGGCGGCCGGCTTCGAGCGGCTTCGCCACGCCCGCGGACAAGGAGGCGCTGCGCGGGTACGTCAGTACAACACCATCTGCGTACAGCGAAATAGCGCCATTGTCTTGCCGTCCGGCGCGATGACGGTCGCGTCCCATACCTGCGTGCTGCGTCCCAGATGCATGGCCTTTGCGACGGCGCGGATGGTCCCTTGCGTCGATGTCCCGAGAAAATTGCTCTTGAGTTCCGCCGTCGTGAAATTGCGCGCATTGTCGGGCAGATGCGCGAGGCATGCGTAGCCGCAAGCGGTATCGGCGAGCCCGATCACGGTGGCCGCGTGCAGAAAGCCGTTCGGCGCGAGCAACTCGCTGCGCACCGTCAGTTCGGCCGTCAGCGTGCCTTCTTCGAGGCCGATCACGCGCACGCCCAGCAGCGCAGGCAGTGAGCCTTTCTGGCGTGCATGGAGACGGTCGATCGTGTATTCGCTGCGCAGTTTGCTCATGATCCTGTTTGCTCTCAAAAAAGGGGCTGGAAGCGTCCCCCGGATGCGTAGGGGCTTCGGCCTGACGAATTTTGCCGATATTATCAACGGCTGGAACAATCGGGCCACGTCACGCGCAGTGCAGCACGCGCCGCATCAGCGGGCCGCGCAGCGCGGACGGGCCGCAAGTCGAGCGGCAAACCGGCTGGCAGCGCCAGCCATCTTCCCGGGAGAATGCAATACATGACGGTGATCGTGGTGGCGAATCCAAAGGGCGGCGTGGGCAAGAGCACGCTGTCGACCAATCTGGCTGGCTATTTCGCGGCTGAAGGGCAGTGGGTCGCGCTCGCCGACCTCGACCGGCAGCAATCCGCGCATGCATGGCTCGATCTGCGTCCGGGGACGTTGCCGGCCATCGAAACCTGGCACGTCGATCCGGATGCTCCCGCCAAGCCGCCCAAGGGCCTCGAACAGGCCATCGTCGACACGCCCGCCGGTCTGCACGGCAATCGGCTGAATGTGGCGTTGTCGCTGGCCGACAAGGTGATCGTGCCGCTGCAGCCGTCCATCTTCGATATCCTCGCGACCAAGGAATTTCTTGAACGGCTCGCGAAGGAAAAGGCCGTCCGCAAGGGCGCGATCGAAATCGGCGTGGTCGGCATGCGCGTGGATGCGCGCACGAAGTCGGCGGACCAGCTGCATCGGTTCGTCGACGGGCTGAACCTGCCCGTGCTCGGCTATCTGCGCGATACGCAGAACTATGTGCAACTGGCGGCGCACGGCCTGACGCTGTGGGACGTCGCAAAGAGCCGCGTCGAGAAGGATCTGGAGCAGTGGGAGTCGATCACGGCATGGATCGACGGTAGGGGCACAGGCGGGAAAGGCTCAGGCGCGAAAGGCGGCGCGAAGCAGAACTGACGCACGCTCACAGCGGAGCATGCGCCGAACCGCTGCGCCGCGCGCCCTCAGCCTGTGACGGCGCGGCGAGCGCTCAGGTCCAGCTTTGTGTCGGCACGTGATCGCGGTTGCCCTTGATCACATTGTTCTCGTCGACGAACACGAGATTCGGCTTCCATCCCGCCTTCAACTCTTCCTCGTCGACGTTCGCGAACGCCGCGATGATCACCAGGTCGCCCAGTTGCGCGCGCCGCGCCGCCGAGCCGTTCAGCGAGATCATGCCGCTGCCGCGCTCGCCCTTGATCGCGTACGTCGAAAAGCGCTCGCCGTTGTTGATGTTCCAGATGTCGATGCGCTCGTTCTCGACGATGTTCGCGGCTTCCAGCAGGTTTTCGTCGATTGCGCACGAGCCTTCGTAGTGCAGCTCGCAGTGCGTGACGGCCGCGCGGTGAATCTTCGACTTCAGCATGTTGCGTTGCATGGCTAATCCTTGGGCTTCGCTGCGCGCGGGCCGTGTCCGGCCGCGCGGGCGCCGCGGTTGAGGTTCAGATCTCGAGGTTGTCGATCAGGCGCGTCGCGCCGAGCTTCGCGGCGGCCAGCACGACAAGCGCCGCGTCGTGCTCGTGCGCGGCGGGCGCGACCAGATTCGCGCGCTTGCGAATCGCGATGTAGTCCGGTTTCCAGCCGCGCGCGGCCAGCGACGCCATCGCCTCCTGTTCCAGCTTCGCGAAATCGCGATTGCCCGACAGCACGCCCTCGCGCACGCGCGCGAGCGTGGCCGCGAGCATCGGCGCTTCGGCGCGCTCGGATTCAGTCAGATAACGGTTGCGCGAGCTGAGCGCGAGGCCGTCGGTGTCGCGCACGGTTTCGGCGGCGATGATGTCGGTGGGCAGCGCGAACTGCTCCGTCATCGCGCGCACGATCATCAATTGCTGGTAGTCCTTCTTGCCGAACACGGCGACGCGCGGCTGCACACACGACATCAGCTTCATCACGACCGTGCATACGCCCGTGAAAAAGCCGGGCCGGAACTCGCCTTCCAGGATGTCGCCCAGGTCGTGCGGCGGGTGCACGCGGTATTCCTGCGGCTGCGGATACATGTCGCGCTCCGTCGGCGCGAACAGTACGTAGACGTTTTCCTTCTGCAGCTTCTCGATATCGGCTTCGAGCGTGCGCGGGTATTTGTCGAAGTCTTCGTTCGGGCCAAACTGCAGACGGTTCACGAAGATGCTTGCCACGACCGGGTCACCGTGCTGGCGCGCAAGGCGCATCAGCGACAGATGGCCTTCGTGCAGGTTGCCCATCGTCGGCACAAAGGCGGTGCGGTTCTGGCCGCGCAACTGGTCGCGCAATTCCTGGATCGAGCTGATGACTTTCATGATCGGGCGGTGTTGTGAGCCGTGCAGGCCGCTGATGAGGCGGCAGCGTGACTCGCGGTTGTCTCGTTCGCGCGACGCCGCGCGCGGTTTCTGGTGTCCACGCAGACAAAACCGGTTGGACCGGCTTCGAGCGCGGGATTGTAGTGGATTTATTGTCGTGCTGCACCGATTCGGGGCGGCAGGGTAAACGCCGGAAATTCCAGGTGATGAAACAGATCGCGCGTCTGTTTCGGGTTCCGGATCTCCCCGATACGGGTTCGTGGACGGCCGCGGCGCGAGCGTGCTGCAATGGCTTTCACTCCGCGGCGCGCCGGCAGCCCGTCAGGCGGGCAGATAGGCCAGCCGCACGTAAATCGGCGCGAACGGCTCGGCTTGCGTGATCTCGATCAACGATTCACGCGACAGCTCCAGCATCGCGATGAAGTTCACGACGACGACGGGTACGCCGCGCGTCGTGTCGAACAGCTCGGAAAACTCCATGAAGCGCGCATTCTGCAGCCTGCGCAGGATCACGCTCATGTGCTCGCGCACGGACAGTTCCTCGCGCGAAATCTTGTGATGCTGGACGAGCTTGGCCCGCTTGATCACGTCGGCCCATGCGGCGCGCAGGTCGTCCGTGTTCACATCGGGGAAGCGCGGCGTGATGCTCTGCTCGATGTACACCTCGGCGCGCAGGAAGTCGCGCCCGAGCTGTGGCAACTGGTCGAGCCGCTGGGCCGCGAGCTTCATCTGCTCGTACTCCAGCAGCCGGCGCACGAGTTCGGCGCGCGGATCTTCCGCCTCTTCGCCCGTGTCGGCCTTCTTGACAGGCAGCAGCATGCGCGACTTGATCTCGATCAGCATCGCCGCCATCAGCAGGTATTCGGACGCGAGTTCGAGATTGGTCTTGCGCAGTTGTTCGACATAGCCGAGATACTGGGCCGTCACTTCGGCCATCGGAATGTCGAGCACATTGAAGTTCTGCTTGCGGATCAGGTACAGCAGCAGGTCGAGCGGGCCTTCGAAGGTCTCGAGAAAGACTTCGAGCGCGTCGGGCGGGATGTACAGATCCTGCGGCAGCTTGAAAAGCGGCTCGCCGTACAGGCGAGCGAAAGCGATGCCGTCGACGGTGTCGGGCGTCGAGTCGGTAGCGGGCGCGGCGAGCGCCGCGTCGGGCTGTTCCGTTGCGGCGCGGGCCTCGTCGGCGGTGGTCACTTAGAAGTTCTGGTAGTAGACGTACGGCGTCTGCCTCACGCGTGCCTCCTGATTGGACGCGCGTTCGTCGAGGTCGATCGGCTGCTTGTCCCACAGGAGCGCGCGGCCGCGGCGCTGCTCTTCTTCCAGAGTGGGCTTTTGCTGCTTCAGTTGATTCAGGAACTGCGTGATATCCGATTGATACATGGCTCGACGTCCGTGAATGAAGATGACGGCGCCCGGTTGCGGGCCTTGACAGATTGCCTCGACGGCGGGGCCGCTCGTGCAGAAATGGATTTTACCGCAAGCCCGCGCGACGCAAGCGAAAAGTCGGCGGAACCGCGAGCGGCGGGCGGCGGGCGGCGTCAAAGGCGGACGCCTTGGGCATGCGCTCGTGCGGGAGCGCGTCTGCCGGGGCATAGGCGGGCGAATCTGACCGGCTGCCGCTGTCGGGCTGCGCCTGCCTGCTTCATATGCCGGCTTCATGCACGGACGGCTTTCGCGCGGTCCATCAATGGCGCGTGAGCGCCGATGTGGTCAAATAGCGCACGTTCCCCTGCGCCATGACAGGCCGGGTGTCGGCATTCTTCAACAAATGGTCAATAAGAGCCGGAGGTCGTGTTTGGCGGGGTGGGCCAGCGAGCGGACGTGCGAGTGCAGCAACGAAAGCACGGTGAGAGGCCGTCGCGCGATGCAACGCGCATCGCTTGCGGCGGTACTGCTGCGCGCATGTCTGCCGTGCGGTCTCTGCGTGCTGCTGCTCATGACGCCGCACGCCCATGCCGCGCGCGCGAAGCCGTCGTACAAGGTCGATGTCGAGGCGTCGCCGCGCTCGTTGCGCAAGCTGCTCGAAGAGCATCTCGACATTTCGCGCTTCGCGAAGCGCGACGACATCAGCCCGGAGCAGTTCGACTTTCTGGTGACGGCGACGCCGCAGCAGGTGCGCGATCTCGCGTCGACGGAAGGCTATTTCACGCCCGTCGTGCGGACGGACGTGCGCACCCTCGACGACAAGAAAGTGGTGCGCGTTTCCGTCGATCCCGGTCCGCGCACGACCATTTCGTCGATTTCGCTGTCGTTTCGCGGCCCCGTGCTGACGGAAGACCCGGAACAGGAAAACAAGACGCGCTTCGCGTTCTCGCTGCACGAGGGCGATCCTTTCACGCAGACGAACTGGGACGACGCGAAGGGCGCGTCGCTGAAAGCGCTGCAGTCGCGCCGCTATCTGGGCGCGAAGATCGCGCGCTCGGAAGCGCGCATCGACCCGCGCACGCACGACGCCCAGTTGTCCGTCACCTATGACAGCGGCCCGACCTTCACGATGGGCAAGCTCGACGTGTCGGGCACGCGGCGCTACCCCGAGCGTATCGTCGAAAACGTGAACCCGATCTCGCCGGGCGAAGTCTACGACGTGCAGCGCGTGACGGAGTTGCAGCGTCAGTTGCAGAACACGCCTTACTACGCGAGCGTCGCGATCGACGTGGGCAACGACACGGCAAGGCCGCTCGACACGCCGCTGCACGTGAAGGTCAGCGAATTTCCTTACAACAGCGTGCGCGGCGGCGTCGGCTACTCGACGGACACGGGGGCGCACATTCAGGGCTCGTATTCGTATCTCGACACGTTCGGCGCGGCCTGGCCGTTCACCGTCGCTGGCCGGCTCGACCAGATCCAGCAGTATGGCCAGGTGACGCTCGCGATGCCGCCGGGCCGCCGCGGCTGGACCAACAGCGGGATCGTGTCTTACACCAGCACGAACGTGTCCGACACGCGGATCTACAGCTTCAGGGCGGGCTTGCAGCGCACGCGCACGTCGCAGTACATCGACTACGGGTACTCGATCCTGTACTACCAGGACCGACTGGACCAGAACACCCAGGCGCCGACCACGAGCCGCGCGCTTCTGCCCGCGTGGTCGTGGACGCGCCGCAATACCGACGACCCGCTGTTTCCGCGCTCGGGCAACCTGATCCACGTCGAAGCGGGCTTTGCGGTAAAGGGCGCGCTGACCGACCAGACGTTCATTCGCGGCTATGCGCGCGGGCAGCAATACCTGCCCGTCGGCGCGCGCGACCTGGTCCTGTTTCGCGCGGAACTGGGCGGCGTGTTCACGAGCGGGCCGTCGAGCGGCGTGCCGGCGTCGCTGCTGTTCCGCGCGGGCGGCTCGAATTCGGTGCGCGGCTACGCGTATCAGAGCATCGGTAACAATGTGGGAGGCTCGATTCTGCCGACCAAGTACCTCGTGACGGGCACTTCCGAATATCAGCACTGGTTCAACCGCGACTGGGGCGCGGCGGCGTTCTTCGACATCGGCACGGCCACCGACGCCTGGGGCGAAAAGATCTTCTATCCGGGCGTCGGCGTGGGCGCGCGCTGGCGTAGTCCCGTCGGTCCCGTGAATGTCGATATCGCGTATGGCACCCGTAACCGCAGCGTGCGTCCGTACCTGACGCTCGGCATCGCCTTCTGACTTCACACTGAATCCGACAGCATTTCTCGAGCATGACGACGGACCCATCCGCGAATCCATCTGAGAACCCGCCGGGCGGCGCACCGCCGGGCGGGGAGCCGCCGCGCGGCCCGGATGGTTCCGACGCGCCGCCACCGTCCGGCGGCGAGCCGCCCGCGAAAAAGCCGCGGCGCGTCCGGCGGCTGTGGAAAGCGATCGCGTGGGGCATCGCGGTGCCCACTGTGCTCGTCGCGCTGGTGGGCGGCTTGCTGTATGGCGTGGTGGTGACGGAGCGCGGCACCGCGTACGCATGGCAGGCGGCCGTCAAATTGTTGCACGGACAACTCGAAGGCAAGCTTGACGGCGGCGCGATCGCGACGGGCGTGCACCTGCGCGACGTGCGCTGGCGCAGTCTCGACGGCAGCGGCACCGATATCCGCGTCGACCGCATCGACGGGCGATGGAGGCTGTCCGACAAGCCGTGGCGCTTCGTTGTCGACTATCTGCATGTGGGCAGCGTCGATGCGCGCATCGCGCCGTCGACCTCGAAGTCCGAGCCGATGAGCTTGCCGAAGGAGCTGCGGCTGCCGCTGCAACTGGACGTGCGCGATCTGAGCGTCGACAGGCTGGTGTTGCACGAAGGCGCGTCGACGTCCGAGTACGCGCGGCTGCTGTTTCATGGACGCAGTGACGGCCGTCGTCACGAGGCCTCCGTCGATCGGCTCGATACGCCGTTCGGCGCGGTGACGGCGGCGGCGAAGCTCGACGGCGTGCGCCCGTTTCCGCTGACGGGTGACGCCGGCTATTCAGGCAAGGTCAACGAAGAGGCGGTGCAGGTGCAAGCACATCTGTCGGGCTCGCTCGAAACGCTGATCGCCGAGCTCGACGCGACGGGGATGAAGCTGACGGGTCACGCGCGCGTCGAGGCGACGCCGTTCGCCGATGTGCTGCTGCAGCGCGCGACGCTGAGCTTCGATCACGTGAATCCGCAGGCCTTCGCGCCCGGCGCGCCGTTCGCCGATCTCGCCGTGCGCGCCCAATTGCAGCCGGTGCAGCGCGACGCGGCGGGCGTCGCGAGTCCGGCGCTTGCTGCGAGCGCTGGCGCGCCGGCGAGCGTGGCCAGTGCGGCGAGCGTGGCCAGTGCGGCGAGCGCCGGCGGGGCAGCGAGTGCGGGACGCGCGAAGAGCGCCGCGCGTGCACAAGCCTTCGCACGTTCGCCTGCCGCCACGGCTACGACAACGACGCCAGCTTCGCAAACGCCGGCGCAAGCGCCCGTCGCGGCATCCCAGCCGGATGCCGCCCACGGCGCACAGGGGTTCGCGGTGCAGGGCCAGGTGTCGATTGTGAACGGGAAGCCCGGCTCGATCGACGCGCATCTGTTGCCGCTGATCGACGCGCATGCCGACGTGCAGCTCGACGCCCGCGCGCAGCGCGTCTCGAACCTCGACGTACGTCTCATGAAAGACGCGGCCATCACGGGCGGCGGCGCGCTGATGGGCAAGCGCGGGCAATTCGACCTGAAAGTCGCGAAGCTGGATCTGAATGCGTTGCAGTCGAGCGTGCGGCCGACGCAGTTCGCCGGCCCGGTCTCGATCCGGCTGAACGACGACGTGCAAAGCGTCACGCTCGATCTGAACGATCCGAAGGCGGCGCTGCGTGTGCAGGGCAAGATCACGCTCGATCGGGCGCGCACGGGCTTCAACGACGTGCGCGTGAGTTCGGGCAAAGGGCGCATCGATCTGAACGGCGCAATCAAGCACGACGCCAGTTCCACCTACAACCTGAAGGCGACGCTGACCGACTTCGATCCGCTGTCGCTGACATCGCAAATGCCGTCGCGCGCCCCGCCACCTGCCGGGCACAGCGGGCGCAAAGGCGAAGGCAAGGGCAAGGCCAAAGACAAGGCCAACGACAAGGGGGACAAGCAGGACCAAGGCGGGCGCGCGCAGCCGGACGTGCCGAAAGCCTCCGCCGAGGCGCCCATGAACGCGCCGCCGAAGACGTCCGCGAAAATGCCGGCGAAAGCTTCGGCGAAAGCCCCCGTCGCGCGCAAGATCGAAGCGCGCGTGAACGGCACGCTGACGGCCGCGGGCGTGCTCGCGCCGACGTTCACGACGAAGGCTGAATTCCGCCTCGGCGAGAGCGTCTACGACGGCCTGCCGATGACGGGCAGCGGCACCATTCAACTGGCCGGCTCGCGCATCCTGCCGAGCCGCGCGAACCTGTCGGTGGCGGGCAATCAGGTCGATCTGCAAGGCAGCTTCGGCGCGCGCGGCGACCGTCTGCGCTTTCATATCGACGCGCCGGCGCTCGAGCGGCTCGGCTTCGGCCTTGCGGGCCTCGTCGTGGCGCAGGGCGACGTGACGGGCACCTTCGACCACCCGAATGTCACACTCGACTACAAGGCACAGAGCGTCGTGTTCGGCGAAAACAAGGTCGGTCATGCCGAAGGGCATGCCGAACTGCGCGACGGCGCGAACGGCGCGATGGTCTTCACGGCGGACGCGCGCGACGTCAGCACGGCGGGCGTCGAGCTGAACACGCTCACCGCGCGCCTGAACGGCACGCGCGCGAAGCACACGCTTGACGCAGCCGCGACGGGCACGCTGAAAGGCCGGCCGCTCGATCTGGCCGTCGCCGCGAACGGCAGGCTCACCGACGCACGCGACGGCGCGCATTGGGACGGCACGCTCACGCGACTGTCGAACAAAGGGACGCCCGCGCTGAACATGGAGACGCCCCTCGCCGTCAGCGCGGGCGGCGCTCGCGTGACGCTCGGCGCGACGCGCCTCACGCTGGAAGGCGCGGCGCTCGATCTGAAGTCGTTTGCGCTCGATCATGGCCGCGTCCGCTCGGCGGGCACGCTGACGGGCGTATCGGTCGCGCGGATGCTCGAACTGCGGCAGGAATTCACGGGCGTGCCGTCGACGCTGAAAACCGACCTTGTCTTCGACGGCAACTGGGATTTCGCGCTCGGCGAAACGGCGACGGGTCATGTCGAGCTGAAGCGCCGCGGCGGCGACATCACGCTCGAAGTAGGGCGCGGCTTCGCGCCCGTCGGCATCATCGACATCGCCGCGCGCGCCGACTTCAGCGGCGGCAATCGGCTGAACGCGACCGTGCATGCGCAGGCGAGCCGCATCGGTGTGATCGACGCAGCCGCGCACACGACGCTCGTGCCTCGCGACGGCGTGCTCACCGTCGACGAAGAAGGGCCGCTGACGGGCAGCATCGACGCCAGCGTGCCGTCGCTGAAGACCACGGGCGGCCTGTTCGGGCCGAGCTATCTGCTCGACGGGCATCTCGCGCTGAAGCTCGCGCTCGGCGGCACCGTGGCGAAGCCGAATCTGTCGGGCTCGCTGGTCGGCGACGGAGTGTCGGCGACGCTCGTCGATCAGGGCGTGCAACTGAAGGATGGCGTGGTGCGCATTGCGCTGTCCGAGAATCTCGTCGATTTCCAGCAGGTCGAATTTCACGGCGCGACGGGCACGCTGCGCGCGAAGGGCCGGGTGCGGCTCGACAATGCCGAGCCCGATCTGACGGCGAGCATCGTCGCCGACAAGCTCGAACTGTTCGCGTCGCCGGACCGGCAACTGACGATGTCGGGCAGCGCGAGCATCGCGAACGCCGGCACGCAGGGCGGGCTGTCGATCAACGGCAAGTTCGCCATCGATCACGCCCTCTTCGATATGCCCGACAAGTCAGAGCCGCGACTGGGCGACGACGTCGTGGTGGTGCGTCCGGACGGAACGGTGGCGGGCGGCAAGCCACAGGAAACCGGCAATTCGAACAAGCCCGTGGGCGCGCTTGCGCCGCGCGCGAATATCGATATCGATCTCGGCCAGAAATTCCGCTTCCGCGGCCAAGGCGCGGACGTCGGGCTGCGCGGCACGATCACCGCGCTTTCCGCGCCGAACATGCCGCTGCGCGCGGTCGGCAACGTGCGCGTAACGGAAGACTCGACCTATATCGCCTTCGGCCGCAAGCTCGCGATTGAAAACGGCTTCTTCACGTTCAACGGGCCCGTCGCGAATCCCGGCATCAATATCCTCGCGATGCGCCGCAACCAGCAGGTCGAGGCGGGCGTGCAGGTGACGGGCACGATCCAGTCGCCTGTCGCGAAACTGGTGTCGGAGCCGAACGTCCCCGACAACGAAAAGCTGTCGTGGCTGCTGTTCGGGCACGGCACGGACCAGGGCAACAGCATCGGCCAGCAAAGCACGATGACGACGGCGCTGGCGCTGCTGGGCAGCGCCAGCGGCAAGCGGATCGCGCAGGAGTTCGGCCTCGACGAGTTCTCGATCGGGCGCAGCGAAGTGGGGCTGACCGATCCGCAGGTGGTGATGGTATCGAAGGCGATCAGCGAATGGCTCGTGATCGGCTACGAACAGGGTTTGCAGTCGTCGAGCAACGCGATCAAGGCGACGGTGAACCTGACGCGTTACTGGTCGGTGGCCGCTTACGGCGGCACGTTCCAGGGGATGGACCTGCAGTACACGCGGCGCTTCGACCGGCTGCGGTGGTGACGAAAAGGCCGGCGCGCCGCGGATGACGTGTCGCGAACGGCCGGCCTGTGTGAGGGGAGAAAGGGCGGGGCGGATGCGTTACCTCGCGGTGCGCGGTTTTGCCTTCGCTTTCGCTTTCGCCTTTGCGTCTGTTTTTGTGTTTGCGCTGGCCACCGACGCCGGCCGCGCCTGCGCGTTCACCAGCGCCAGAACGTTCCGACCGAACTCTTCGGGCCGCCCCTCGAAAATCCGCTCGACGGCCTTGTCGTCGATCAACCGGCGACGCAGCGTTTCACGCTCTTCATGCTGCGTCGCGAGCCGCACGGCGGCGCGCACGTATTCATCAACCGAGTGCGTGGTCAGCCACGCGGGCACGCCCGCGCGGGCGAATAGCCCGCTGTCGATATGCTCGAAGACCTCGGCGCCGCACAGATTGACGCCGGGCAAGCCGAGCGTGAGCGCATCGACGATGCCGTTCGTATTGCCGAACGGGAGCGGGCTCACGAACATGTCCATCACGTTGATGACCTTCAGGTATGTGGCGTAGCTCAACCCGCCGTACACGAGCACGTTCTCGCGCGGCAGCGCGGCGTGTATCAGGCGGCGAACGTACGCGATATCGAGACCCTCGGACCACGAGGTCATGAAGTGAAAGCACACGGGAATGCCTGCCGATTCGATGATCCGCCGGCACGCGTCGAGAAAGCGCGGATTGAGCTTCATCGCGCTCGCCGTCACGGCGATATTGACGTACGCGCCGCGCTCGGGAATGTTCGGCGTGATGTCGGTGAGCAGCTTCGACGGCACGTACGGCTGGCCGTCTTTCGGCAGGCGCATCAGCTTCTCGCTGAAGCATGCGGGATCGCCGACGAAGTCTTCCTCGACGCTCACATAGTCGATGCACTCTGCGTGCATCGTCGCGGGATGGCCGAGGGCGGCGATCTGCAGCGGGGCGATGCGCACGCTGGTCATGAAGATCGTGTGCGGGAACATGCCGACGCTCGGCATGTACAGCACGGCGGGCGGATTGTCGCGCGCGAAGTCCTGCACCTGCCGGACGATCTCGCCGACGTACTCCGGATGCTCGAACGGAATGAAGCGGTCGAACACGGCGCGGCCCGCCTCGTCCACATGCTGCGCCTCGCCGAATGCGACGACTTCGAAACGCTCGCGCGCGGCGAGCATCGTGCGCGAATGCGTGCGATAGATCGAATGGCCGCCGTTGAACCACTCGAGCAC
This sequence comes from Paraburkholderia sp. LEh10, assembly GCF_017814945.1. GTDB lineage: Bacteria > Pseudomonadota > Gammaproteobacteria > Burkholderiales > Burkholderiaceae > Paraburkholderia. The sequence continues at coordinate 17,264 of NZ_JAGIPX010000018.1, read as the reverse complement.
GACGATCATCAGCGGCTTGCGCTCGGCGTGCGTGCCGGATTGCTGCGCCATCGTCGCGGCGCGGCCGACCTTGGCTTCGTCGGCGAGCAGGCCGAGTTCGCCCAGCTTCTTGCGCACGAGCCGGCTGATGCCGCGCTTCATCGCGTGCCGGTTCGGCAGGTCGGAATAGCTGCAATGCATGTACGCACCGCAGACGGCGCCGCCCGGCAGCTCGTCGAGATCGCCGATCGCGTCGAGCGCGGCGGGCAGCCATTCGATCAGGCGCTCCCGCTTGGCATGCGCCGCCGGCGAGATCACGACGGCCGAGCCCACGACCGACATGCCGAGGCTCGTCGCCAGCGCCGGCTCGTGGATCGCGAGATCGGCGAGGTCGATCTCGTATTCGGATTCGACGGTGTACAGCACGATCTGCTTTCTGATCAGCGCCTTCGTGTTGCCAGGATCGTTCGTTTGGGCGTCGTGTTCGAGCAGCGCGCGCAGGATATGGTCCGTGCTGCCATACGACGACGCGACGAACAGCATGTTGAGCCAGTGGCGGGCGTTGAACAGCTGGTTGAACTGCCCATCGTTGAGCTTGAACTGCGGATCGGCGAGCAGGGCGGTGATCGCGTCGGCGATGCGTTGCAGTGTCGCCGCGGCCTCTTCGCTCGGGGGTTTGGTCGGATCGGCGAAGGCCAGATCGACGCCCGGCAGCCGGCTGCGGTTCGAAATGAAGGTATTGATCAGGTCTATCAGCGATTCATGGGCGGCATCGTGGTCGCGCGCAGCGACGAGGGTTTCGAACCGGTCGAGGGAGAAATCAGTGCTCATGTCAGTGGTCGGGTGAAAGCGGATCGCGGGTTGCGCGAGCGCGGCGTGTTCAACATGGGAGGCGGATGTCCAGACTCGCGTGACAGGCCGTGCGTGCTGGCTCGATACGGCCGCTCTGAAGCAGGTGTCGGCAGCGGGGCGGTCGTCTCGCGCGTCTGACAAACTGTTCTCAATTTTCGAAGAATTCGATCCGAAGGAATTTAGGAAGAGTCCTATTTTGAGAAAGGGCTCGGCTGCAAGGCTGCATCGTGTGGACGAAAAAAAAGCACGTCCGAAGACGTGCTTTTGGTGCGGCGCGACGGTCGCGCCGGCAAAGCGATGGGTCAAGCGCTACTTGACGCGCATGCCGGGCTTCGCGCCGCTATCCGGTTCGAGCACGTAGATGCCCGGTTCGGCCTTTTCATCGGCGGCCGATGCCGCGAGCACCATGCCTTCTGACAAGCCGAACTTCATCTTGCGCGGCGCGAGATTCGCGACCATCACCGTCAGCTTGCCGACCAGCTGCTCCGGCTGATACGCCGACTTGATGCCAGAGAACACGTTGCGCGTCTTTTCTTCGCCGACGTCGAGCGTCAGTTGCAGCAGCTTGTCCGAGCCTTCGACCGCGCGGCAATCGACGATCTTCGCAATGCGCAGATCGATCTTCGCGAAATCGTCGATCGTGATGATGCCGCTGTCTTCCGGCTTCGCTTGCGCATCGCCGTGCGCGGCCGCCGTCGCTTTCGCGTGCGCTTTGGCCTTCGCTTTCGCGTCGGCTGCCTGGGCTTCCGTCGCCGCGACCGGCTGCAGCGAGCCGCGGTTCGCGGCCAGAAGCGCCTCGATCTGCTTCGGATCCACGCGGGTCATCAGATGCTTGTACGCGTTGATCGCGTGTGCCGAATCCAGCGGCCTGTTTGCGTCCGTCCACGTGAGCGGCTCGATGCCGAGGAACGTCTCGGCCGCTTCCACGACCTTCGGCAGCACGGGTTTGAGCGCCAGCGACAGCAGACGGAACGCTTCGAGCGACACGCTGCACGTTTCGTGCAGCGCGACGGCGTTGGCGGGGTCCTTCGCCTGATCCCACGGCTTGGCCGCATCGACGTAAGCGTTGACGGAATCCGCGAGTTCCATCGTCAGGCGCAGCGCGCGGCTGTAGTCGCGCGCTTCGTAGTGCGCGGCGATCTGCGCAATCGCGCCGCGCAGCGACGCGAGCAGCGGATGCTGCATCGCGCTGTCCTGCACGCGCCCGTCGAAGCGCTTGATCAGGAAACCCGCGGCGCGGCTCGCGATGTTCACGTACTTGCCGACGAGGTCGCTGTTCACGCGCGCCTGGAAGTCTTCGAGGTTCAGATCGATGTCTTCCATCGTGCTGTTGAGCTTGGCCGCGAAGTAGTAGCGCAGCCACTCGGGGTTCATACCCGTTTCGATCACGCTGTTGGCCGTGATGAACGTGCCGCGCGACTTCGACATCTTCGCGCCGTCGACGGTCAGGAAGCCGTGTGCGAACACGTTGGTCGGCGTGCGATGGCCCGAGAATTCGAGCATCGCCGGCCAGAACAGCGTATGGAAGTACAGGATGTCCTTGCCGATGAAGTGATACTGCTCGGTTGTCGAGTCTTTCTTCACCCACGCGTCGAAATCGACGCCGCGCTTTTGCGCGAGGTTTTTGAAGCTCGCGTAGTAGCCGACGGGCGCGTCGAGCCACACGTAGAAGTACTTGCCCGGCGCGCCCGGAATCTCGAAGCCGAAGTAAGGCGCGTCGCGCGAGATGTCCCAGTCGGCGAGCTTCGCTTCGCCTGCGTCGCCCAGCCACTCGCGCATCTTGTTGGTCGCTTCCTGCTGCGCGAGGCCGCCGACCCAGCCGCGCAGGAACGTCTCGCAGCGCGGATCGGACAGCTTGAAGAAGTAGTGCGTCGAGGTCTTCTTCACGGGCGTCGCGCCCGACACCACGGAATACGGGTTGATCAACTCCGTCGGCTGATAGGTCGAGCCGCACACTTCGCAGTTGTCGCCGTACTGGTCCTTCGCGTGGCACTTCGGGCATTCGCCCTTGATGAAGCGGTCCGGCAGGAACATTTCCTTGACGGGGTCATACGCCTGTTCGATCTCGCGGGCCTCGATAAGGCCGGCCGCCTGGAGCGCCGTGTAGATCGATTCGGAAAGCACGCGGTTCTCTTCGGAATCCGTCGAGTAGTAGTTGTCGAACGAAATGCCGAAATTGTCGAAGTCGCGCTTGTGCTCCTGCCACACACGGTCGATCAGCTGCTTCGGCGTGATGCCTTCCTGCTCCGCCTTCAGCATGATCGGGGTGCCGTGGGTGTCGTCGGCGCCGACGTAATAGACCTCGTGCCCATGCATTCGCAGCGCGCGGACCCAGATGTCCGTCTGGATATATTCGACCAGATGGCCGATATGGATTTGCCCGTTCGCGTACGGCAGGGCAGACGTGACGAGGATCTGGCGGCGGCCCTTGGGCGCGCTGGCGGCGGTGAGGTCCGCGGATTGAACCGCGGTGGCGTCGGTTGCTGACATGTGGGTTCTATGGACTGGCGGAAGGTACGGGCGGCCGTCGCAGTACTGGCGGACGGCGCTGCGCCCAGGACTGCACGGACGGATGACGCTCATGCAGCTCGGGTTGTCGAACGCGGCCTCGCGGACTGTCGTCGCGCGCGGAACCGGCCCGAATCGCCGATTTTACCAGCGTGAACCCCCGGCGGCAGCGCGCGGGTGATGAGCGCCGGTGCGCGGTCCGCGTTTCGCATGACGCAAGCGAGCGGCGGCGCGGCCCTGGAAGAATTGCAGAGGGGTGGAAAATACAGACAAAAAAAACCGGGGCTGGGCCCCGGAGCAACAACGACAAGAGGAGAATGGTGACGCGGCGGCCTCGCCGCACACGTACCGTAATGAGAGACAGCGGATTTTCACAAGAGTTCGAAAATTTTTTCGATCTGCTTTTGCGGCCCGCTGTCACGTCTTGCCCGGGTATCCCGGCAAGACTTCTGCACGAAGCGCTCCGATTGCCGCTCGCGCGAGCCGCCGCAGGCGCTCGCAGACATGAGCCGCGAATCGCGCGGCCCATGCCGTCCCCACGCGCTTACTGCGCGTGCTGCGCCGTTGCGCGCAGGTAGATTTCCACGCGGCGGTTTTGTGCCCGGCCTGCTTCCGTGCTGTTGTCGGCGATCGGCTGGTTCGCGCCCATGCCCGACGCGGCCAGGCGCTGTGGCGCGACGCCGTCTTGCGCGAGCGCGTTCGTCACGCTTTGCGCGCGGTTGACGGAGAGCGTCTGGTTGTACGCCGGCTGGCCAGTGCTATCCGTGTGGCCCACGACTTGCGCAACCACTTCCGGATTCTGGTTCAGTGTCTGCGCCACCTGCGTGAGGACAGGGGCGAACGATGGCTTGATCGCGTAGCTGTTCGTGTCGAACGTGACCGAGCTCGGGATGTTGAGCTTGAGCGAGCCGTCCGGCTGCTCCGTGATCTGCGTGCCCGTGCCCTTCGTCGCGCCCGACAGCTTGTTCTTGATGTTCTGCCAGTTGTATCCGGTGACGCCGCCGACGGCCGCACCGACGCCCGCGCCGATCGCCGCGCCCTTGCCGCCGCCGAAGATCGCGCCGAGCGCGGCGCCCGTGCCGGCTCCGACGCCGGTGCCGACGGCCGTATCCGTGCCTTGCTGGGTCGCGCAGCCGCCGAGCAGCGCACCGACGACAGCCAATGCCGACAGGCGGGTCATGATTTTTGCGTTCATTGAGAGTCCTCTCTTGAGTGAAACGGTCTACACATGCAGGGGGCCGTGAATCGTGCCTATAGCCGGAAAGGGTCTTCCGGCAGGCCCCGGCGCCAGCCTCTACAATGACGATTGAGCAGGCGTCGATTCGGCCCTATTGCAAACTAGCGCGGCAAGCGTGCCAATGAGAAAGGTTTTAGGCAATGCCGGCTAACAAATTTTTTCAATATTTCAGGCGTGCGGCGCAGGCTTCGATCGTGCACCGCGCCAAGCGTTCCCACGGAGACTCAATGAGCATCGATCGGGCTTTGGTCGACGCGGCCCTCGCGGCCATCACCGACCCCAACACCCAGCGGCCCTTCGCGGCAGCGAAAAACTTCAGGAACGTCAACATCGATGGTGGCACGGTCAGCGTCGACGTGGTACTCGGCTATCCGGCCAGGCGTCAGTTCGACACGCTCCGCGCGCTGGTCGAAAGCGCGCTGCGCGCCGTGCCCGGCGTCGCTGATGTGCGCGTGCAGGTCTCGCAGGACATCGCCGCTCATACCGTGCAGCGCGGCGTCAAACTGTTGCCGAACGTGAAGAACATCGTCGCCGTCGCGTCGGGCAAGGGCGGCGTCGGCAAGAGCACGACGGCCGTCAATCTGGCGCTTGCACTCGCGAGCGAGGGCGCGTCGGTGGGCATTCTGGATGCCGACATCTACGGCCCGTCGCTGCCGATGATGCTCGGCATCGAGGGCCGCCCCGAGTCGCCCGACGGCCAGTCGATGAACCCGATGGCAGGCCATGGCGTGCAGGCGAACTCGATCGGCTTTCTGGTCGAGCAGGACAATCCGATGGTGTGGCGCGGCCCGATGGCCACGTCCGCGCTCGAACAGCTGCTGCGGCAGACGAACTGGAAAGAGCTCGATTATCTGATCGTCGATATGCCGCCGGGCACGGGCGACATCCAGTTGACGCTGTCGCAGCGCGTGCCCGTGACGGGCGCCGTGATCGTCACGACGCCGCAGGACATCGCGCTGCTCGACGCGAAGAAGGGCTTGAAGATGTTCGAGAAGGTCGGCATTCCGATTCTCGGCATCGTCGAGAACATGGGCCTGCATATCTGCTCGAACTGCGGCCACGAAGAGCACATCTTCGGCGCGGGCGGGGCGCAGCGGATGTCGAAGGAGTACGCCGTCGAGGTGCTCGGCAGTTTGCCGCTCGACATCGCGATCCGCGAACAGGCCGACTCCGGCCATCCGACCGTCGTGGCGGACCCGGACGGCCGCATCGCGGAGATCTACCGGACGATTGCGCGCAAGGTCGCGATCCATATCGCCGAACGCGCGCGCGACATGAGCTCGAAGTTCCCGACCATCGTCGTGCAGAACACCTGAAGCCCGCTGCACGGCGAGCCGCCGCGCGCTCAGGCGGCGGCGCGGCGCGCAGCACGGCCGGGTCATTCGGGGCAACTCCTCGGCGAGCGGGTAGAAAGGGGTCGAATGCGTGCCCGCTCGCGGTATCATGTCGGCTTCATCAGGTCCGGCAACGCGGTCACGGGGGCGGCCGGCGCTCGACAAGAGGATCGCATGAAAAAACGAATCGGCGGCGGGGCGATCAAGACGATCATCGTCCTGGCTGCGACCAGCACTCTGCTCTCAGGGTGCATGGGTTTCCTGAGGCCACAGGAGAAACGCGCAGACGCGCAACTGAGTCCGACGCTGGGTAACCAGGCGCGCGGGATGGTCACGTTTATCGAGCGTTCGGACGGCGTGCAGGTCACCTACAACCTCACCGGCCTGCCGCCGAACAGCGATCACGCGCTGCAGGTTCACGAACGCGGCGACTGCAATTCCGCCGACGGCTCGGGCGCGGGCGCTGTGTTTGCGCCCGCTGCGGAGCGCCTGAAGATCGGCGCGCGCGTCGAGGGCGATCTCGGCAATATTCACGCGGACGCGGCGGGCGTGGCGGCGGGCTTCATCGTCGCGCCGGACGTTTCGCTCGACGGCGTGCGCTCCGTTCTGCAGCGCGCCGTGCTGCTGCACCGGGATGCATCCGATCCCTACGCGTACCCGCAACATAGCGCCGGTCCGGCGCTCGCGTGCGGGCTGATTCGCCAGTAAGCCCTTTCCGGGCCGCTCGCCCGCGTTACACCTCGTCAGCCAATCGTTTGCGCCGGGTGCACATTCCTTCCGCCGCTGTTCATTGCCGTTTCCCGTTGATTCCCCGCTCTCCGATTTGCCGGTTCGATTTCCGCTGTGAATTGCGCTCTGAACCACGCCGTGATTCGCGCCGTCACGCCTTGGCCACGGTCCGGGCGGAACCTGCGGACATCGCGCGTCGGTCAGCGCAATTCGCGCTGCTTCGGGCGCGGGCGCCGCGTTCGCGTAAAATAAGCGCCTTTCTTCCGGCGGCTAGCGTTTCGAAAGCCAACGCCAAGCGACAGCCGGCCCGATTTCACCCGTCAGCAGCGTTCACCTATGAGCATCAAATCCGACAAGTGGATCCGGCGCATGGCCGAAGAACACAAGATGATCGAGCCGTTCGCGCCGAGCCAGGTGCGCACGACGGAAGACGGCCGCAAGATCGTCAGCTACGGCACGTCGAGCTACGGCTACGACATCCGCTGTGCCGACGAATTCAAGATCTTCACCAACATCAACTCGACCATCGTCGATCCGAAGAACTTCGACGAGAAATCGTTTGTCGATTTCAAGGGCGATGTCTGCATCATCCCGCCGAATTCGTTCGCGCTCGCCCGGACGGTCGAGTATTTCCGCATTCCGCGCAGCGTGCTGACGGTGTGCCTCGGCAAGTCGACGTACGCGCGCTGCGGCATCATCGTCAACGTGACGCCGTTCGAGCCGGAATGGGAAGGGCACGTCACGCTCGAATTCTCAAATACGACACCTTTGCCTGCCAAGATCTACGCGAATGAAGGCGTCGCGCAGGTGCTGTTCTTCGAAAGCGACGAGATCTGCGACGTGTCGTACGCGGATCGCGGCGGCAAGTACCAAGGCCAGCATGGCGTGACGTTGCCGAAGACGTAACGCCAAAGCGCACTGAATCACCAGCTACCCGGGTGACCGCTGCGTATTGTTGAGCAGCGGTCGTTCTTTTTGGAGAATCGCCCATGAAGTTTCGTTTCCCCGTCGTCATCATCGACGAAGATTTCCGCTCCGAGAACATCTCGGGTTCCGGCATACGGGCGCTTGCCGAGGCCATCGAAAAAGAAGGCGCGGAAGTGCTGGGTCTCACGAGCTATGGCGACCTCACGTCGTTCGCGCAGCAATCGAGCCGCGCGTCGTGCTTCATCCTGTCGATCGACGACGACGAACTGCTGCCGTACGTCGAGAATGGCGACGGCGAAGTGCCCGACCTCGCGCCCGCGATCATCGACCTGCGCTCGTTCGTCGCCGCCGTGCGCAAGCGCAACGCGGACATCCCGATCTTCCTGTACGGCGAGACGCGGACCTCGCGTCATTTGCCGAACGATATCCTGCGCGAACTGCACGGCTTCATCCACATGTTCGAGGACACGCCGGAATTCGTCGCGCGCCACATCATCCGCGAGGCGAAGGTCTATCTGGACTCGCTCGCGCCGCCGTTCTTCAAGGAGCTGGTGCAGTACGCGGATGAAGGCTCGTACTCATGGCACTGTCCGGGCCACTCGGGCGGCGTCGCGTTCCTGAAGAACCCGCTTGGCCAGATGTTCCATCAGTTCTTCGGCGAGAACATGCTGCGCGCGGACGTCTGCAATGCCGTCGACGAACTCGGCCAGCTGCTCGATCACACGGGACCCGTTGCCGCGTCGGAGCGCAACGCGGCGCGCATCTTCAGCGCGGACCATCTGTTCTTCGTGACGAACGGCACGTCCACGTCGAACAAGATCGTCTGGCACGCCACCGTCGCGCCGGGCGACATCGTGCTGGTCGACCGTAACTGCCACAAGTCGATCCTGCACGCGATCACGATGACGCACGCGATCCCCGTGTTCCTCACGCCGACGCGCAATCATTTCGGCATCATCGGGCCGATTCCGCGCGAAGAATTCAAGCCGGAAAACATCCGCAAGAAGATCGAGGCGAATCCGTTCGCACGCGAGGCGCTTGCGAAGAACCCGAACCTCAAGCCGCGCATCCTGACGATCACGCAGAGCACGTATGACGGCGTGATCTACAACGTCGAGATGATCAAGGATCTGCTCGGCGATCTGCTCGACACGCTGCACTTCGACGAAGCGTGGCTGCCGCACGCCGAGTTCCACGACTTCTATCAGGACATGCACGCGATCGGCGCGGGCCGTCCGCGCACGGGCGCGCTCGTGTTCGCGACGCACTCCACGCACAAGCTGCTCGCGGGCATCTCGCAGGCTTCGCAGATTCTCGTGCAGGATTCGGAGAACAGCACGTTCGACCGCCACCGCTTCAACGAGGCGTATCTGATGCACACGTCGACGAGCCCGCAGTACGCGATCATCGCGTCGTGCGACGTGGCTGCCGCGATGATGGAGCCGCCGGGCGGCACGGCGCTGGTGGAAGAATCGATTGCCGAGGCGCTCGACTTCCGCCGCGCGATGCGCAAGGTCGATGCCGAATACGGCGACGACTGGTTCTTCAAGGTCTGGGGCCCGGAAGAGCTCGCGGAAGAGGGCATCGGCTCGCGCGACGACTGGATGCTGCGACCGAACGACCGCTGGCACGGCTTCGGCACGCTCGCGGACGGCTTCAACATGCTCGACCCGATCAAGGCGACGATCATCACGCCGGGGCTGGATGTGGACGGCGAATTCGGCGAGACGGGCATTCCGGCCGCGATCGTCACGAAGTATCTGGCCGAGCACGGCATCATCGTCGAGAAGACGGGCCTGTACTCGTTCTTCATCATGTTCACGATCGGCATCACGAAAGGCCGCTGGAACTCGATGGTGACCGAGCTTCAGCAGTTCAAGGACGATTACGACAACAACCAGCCGCTGTGGCGCGTGCTGCCCGAGTTCGTCGCGCAACATCCGGCGTACGAGCGCATCGGCCTGCGCGACCTGTGCGAGCAGATCCATAGCGTCTACCGCGCGAACGACATCGCACGCCTGACGACGGAGATGTACCTGTCGAGCATGGAGCCGGCGATGAAGCCGTCCGATGCGTTCGCGAAGCTCGCGCACCGCGAGATCGACCGCGTGCCCATCGACGAGCTCGAAGGCCGTGTCACGTCGATTCTGCTGACGCCGTACCCGCCGGGCATTCCGCTGCTGATTCCGGGCGAGCGCTTCAATCGGACCATCGTCAACTATCTGCGGTTCGCGCGCGAATTCAACGAGCGCTTCCCGGGTTTCCATACGGATATCCACGGGCTGGTAGGCGAAACCATCAACGGGCGCATCGAGTACTTCGTCGATTGCGTGCGCGATTCGTGATGACGAAGCCCGCATTGCGCAGCGGGTCGCAGCGCCGCGCGCGCGAGGGTGCGCGAGCGATGTTGTGTGCGCTCGTTTCGGCGTGCGCGCTGACGTGCGCGCCCGGCGCGGCGCATGCGGAAGTCGCTGCCGCCGACCCGATCGACGCGTCGATGCGCACGTGTCTCGCGCGCGCGGACATGTCGTCGACGCTGGGGCAGGTGCAGTGCATGGACACCGCGCGGCTCGCGTGGCAGACGTCAATGGACCAGTCGCTCCAGAAGCTGCTCACGAGCCTGCCCGACGCGCAGCGAAACAAGTGGGAAGAAAGCCAGAAACGCTGGAAGGCGTGGCGTGAGGCCGACGGCAAGCTGCTTGCCGCAGTGCTCGCGACTACGAGCGGCACGTCGTATCAGCTCGCAGGCGCCGACATGCAGTTGCAGCCCGTGCGCGACCGCGCGCTCGTGCTGCGCGCCACCGCCGCGAACGCGGGCAAGCAGGACCCGAAGACGCGCCCGCGCGCCTGTTCGTTCGATGCGCAGTGCGAGCACGCGATGTTCGACCTGAACCGCTATTACCGGCGTCTGCATGCCAAGCTGCCTGCACATTCACGCGCGATGCTCGCGCGGGCGCAGCGCGCATGGACCGCCTACCGCGACGCGACCGTGCCGCTCATGGACGCGCGCTCGCAGGTCGATATCATCGGCGCGCGGGTCGCGATGCTCAAACGCATGGGCGATACGGCCGGTAACGACTGAGTCGTCCCGCCTTCAGATTGCTTCGAATCACCAAGGTCTTCTTCTGGCAGGCGTTGTCACGCGCCATGCGTCACTGCGCGCAACCGCGCGGGTGCCCGCCGCCATGTGACAGTTTTTCAAAGTTGCATCTGCAAGTGCCGCTATCTTACGCCGCGTTACCAGAGCGTCGGATAGAAGCACGGCACGCAGCACGCCCGTTTCGGAAGGCGCTGGAAACACTCGCCATTCTTTAAAACGGGATCAATATCGTGAAGCCATCCTCACCTTTCGCATTGCTCGTCGCCGCGCTGGTTGCAGCGGCGCTGAGCGGATGCGCGACGGAGTCGTCGCGCACGCTGCCGACGCCTCAGGTCAGCAGCGCGGCCGTACCGTATGCCGGCAAACGGGTGCCCATCGCCGTCGGCAAGTTCGATAACCGCTCGAGCTATATGCGCGGCATCTTCTCCGACGGCATCGACCGTGTCGGCAGCCAGGCAAAGACCATTCTGGTTACGACGCTGCAGCAGAGCCAGCGCTTCTCCGTGCTCGAACGTGACAACCTGGGCGAGATCAGACAGGAAGCCGCCATCGCGAACAAGACGCAGAAGCTCAAGGGTGCGAACTACGTGATAACCGGCGACGTCACCGAGTTCGGCCGCAAGGAAGTCGGCGATCAGCAGTTGTTCGGCATTCTGGGCCGCGGCAAGAGCCAGGTCGCGTATGCAAAGGTCAGCCTGAACATCGTCGATACGGCGACCTCCGAAGTGATCGCATCGAGCCAGGGCGCGGGCGAGTACAGCCTGTCGAATCGCGAGATCATCGGCTTCGGCGGCACCGCATCGTACGACTCCACGCTCAACGGCAAGGTGCTCGATCTCGCGATCAAGGACGCCGTCGATCATCTCGTCCAGCAGGTCGATGCCGGCGCGCTGCAATCCGCGAACTGATACTCCCACGCTTCACATCAAAGAACATGTCAACGAGAACGAATCTGACGACGGGCATCGCGCTGTCCGTCGCGGCCGCGTGCGCGCTGCTGTCGGGGTGCGCGAACACGACGAAGAGCGTGGCGCTCTATCAATGGGACGGCTATCAGCCGCAGGTCTACGAATACTTCAAGGGGCAAACCAGCCCGCTCCAGCAGATCGATGCGCTCGAAAAGGCGCGCGAGCAGATCCTCGCGAAGAACGCGTCGGCGCCGCCCGGTTTCCATGCGCATCTCGGGATGCTGTACGCGAGCGTCGGCAAGGATCAGCAAGCGAAGCAGGAACTGCTCGCCGAGAAGCAGTCGTTTCCTGAGTCGGCCATCTACATGGACTTCCTGTTGAGCAAATTCCAATGACCATGACCCGCTTTCTCTCATTCAGGCTGATCGCCGCGCTGTCCGTTCTGTTCATGCTGACGGCGTGTGTCGCGCATGCGCCCCGTCAGGCGGATTACACTGCGTTTCGCAACAGCAAGCCGCGCACGATTGTCGTGCTGCCGCCCATCAACGATACGGCGGACGTGAACGCGCCGTACGGCATGCTGTCGCAGATGACGATGCCGCTCGCGGAAGGCGGCTACTACGTGGTGCCCGTCGTCGAAATGGAAGAGACGTTCAGGCACAACGGCTTGACCACGCCGAACGACATCCAGAGCGTCGCGCCCGACAAACTGCGCCAGATCTTCGGCGCCGACGCGGCGGTGTACACGAAGATAACGCAGTACGGTTCGAAGTACATGGTCGTCGACAGCACGACGGTCGTGTCGGCAAGCGCGAAGCTGGTCGATCTGCGTTCGGGCGACACGCTTTGGCAAGGCTCGGCAAGCGCGACGGGCAAGGAGCTGGGCGCAAATTTCGGCGCCAATACCGGATTGATCGGGGCGTTGGTTCAGGCGGCCGTCAAGCAGGTCGCGCATACGTTGACGGACGAGGCGCACGACGTTGCCGGGCTGACGAGCAACAAGCTGCTGTCGAGTGGCGGCCCGAACGGCCTGCTGTACGGGCCGCGTTCGCCGAAGTACGGCACGGACTGATGTCGTTGTCGTGACGGATGCGCGCGCCGGATGTCTCTGGCGCGCGCTTTTTTTGCGCTCGGCTCGCGCCGGTCCTTTAGGTAAGCAGATAGCCGTCCTTCGCGGCTGTCTTTTGCAGCGAAGGCTGAGCGAGCAGGTCGCGCGACGCATCTTCGATGAAAGCGCACAGCGCGTCGAGCGCGAGGTCGTTATCGTCGGTGCCGAACGGCTCCTCGATCTGCGACGCGATTGCATCGAGCGCCATGAATGTGTACGCGACGAACACCGAAAACAGCGGCGTGAATACGCCGACGCCTTCCACCAGCCCGAACGGCAACAGCGCGCAGAAGAAATACACGGTGCGGTGAATCATCACCGAATACGCGAACGGCAGCGGCGTCGACACGATCCGTTCACAGCCGCCGATCACATCCGACAGCCCGTTCAGATTGCGGTCGATTGCGTGCACGGTCCATGCGTCGAGCTTGCCTTCGCGCGCCTGCCGCTGCACCCATTCGCCGAGCCAGAGCATGATCGTCGCGGCGCGGTAGCGCGACATCATCACGCGTTCGAAAAGCGGCTTGTCGAGCCTTGCGGACAGATCCTCCGACGGATCGCTGCCTCTCAGCTGATGGCGCAGCGCGTGCGAAAAGGCACCCAATGCGCGCACGAATGCTTGCGTTTCGTTTGCGTCGATCGGCACGGAAGGCAGCGTGAGCACCTGACGCGTGAGCGAGCGCGTTTCGTTGAGCAGACGGCCCCACAGCTTGCGCGCTTCCCAATAGCGGTCATAGCTCGCGCTGTTGCGAAAGCCGAGAAAGATCGCGAGCGCGATGCCGATCAGCGAGAACGGCGTGGTGCTGAGATTGGCGGTGATCCTGACCACCTGATCGTGCACGCCGAGCGCGATCAGCGAGATGAGCAGAATGAGGCCGAGGCGCGGCAGCAGCTCGGGCAGCACGGAGCCGCGCCACGCGAGCAGCATGCGGAACCAGTGGAGTTGTGGGCGGATGATCATGACTGTGGATATTTGGAGACCTGAACTGGTGCGTTGATGGTAGCTGAGCGGGCCGCTGGACGGGAAAGATGGCAGCGGGCGATCGTCTGCGCGTGCCATCGAGAGGAGCCAGCAGCGAGGCTGCCCGTGACAATGGCGAAGCCCGGAAGCAAAAAAGGCGAACTCTCGCAAAAGAGCCCGCCTTCGGCACGAACGGAAACGACAAAAAAGATCAGCTAAGCGCAGCGCGTGCAGCGGCGATCGCGGCGCGCACCTGATCCGGCGCGGTGCCGCCCGGATGATTGCGGCTCGCAACCGACCCCTCGAGCGTCAGATATCCGAACACGTCGTCGCCGAGCAGCGAAGCCACGTTCGGCAACTCGGCCTTCATCTCGTCGAGCGAGAGATCGGCGAGATCGCAGCCACGCTGATCGCAGATACGCACTGCATGCGCCACCGCCTCGTGCGCGTCACGGAACGGCAGGCCGCGCTTGACGAGATAGTCGGCGAGATCGGTCGCCGTCGAGAAGCCTTGCAGCGCGGCCGAGCGCATCGCGTCGGGTTTCACGGCGATGCCAGCGACCATCTCGGCGAAGATGCGCAGCGTATCGGCAACGGTATCGACGGTGTCGAACAGCGGTTCCTTGTCTTCCTGGTTGTCCTTGTTGTACGCGAGCGGCTGGCCCTTCATCAGGGTCAGCAGCGCCATCAGATGGCCGTTCACGCGGCCCGTCTTGCCACGCGCAAGCTCGGGCACATCCGGGTTCTTCTTCTGCGGCATGATCGACGAGCCGGTGCAGAAGCGGTCGGCGATATCGATGAAACCGACGCGCGGGCTCATCCACAGCACGAGCTCTTCGGAGAAGCGCGACACGTGCGTCATCACCAGCGCGGACGCCGCCGTGAATTCGATCGCGAAGTCGCGGTCGGACACGGCGTCGAGCGAGTTCGCGCAGATGCCGTCGAAGCCGAGCGTCTTCGCCACGGCATGACGGTCGATCGAATAGCTCGTGCCCGCGAGCGCGGCCGCGCCGAGGGGCAGACGGTTCACGCGCTTGCGGCAATCGACCATGCGCTCGGCGTCGCGCGAGAACATCTCGACGTAGGCGAGCAGGTGATGGCCGAACGTCACGGGCTGCGCGACCTGCAGATGCGTGAAGCCGGGCATGATCGTAGCGGCGTTCTTCTCTGCGAGGTCGAGGAGCGCGACGCGCAAATCCTTCAGCAGATCGCCGATGCGGTCGATCTCGCCGCGCAGCCACAGACGGATGTCGGTCGCGACCTGGTCGTTGCGCGAGCGGCCCGTGTGCAGGCGCTTGCCAGCATCGCCGATCAAGGCGGTGAGGCGCGCTTCGATGTTCAGGTGCACGTCTTCGAGATCGAGTTGCCATTCGAACTCGCCGCGCTCGATTTCACCCTTGATCTGCGCCATGCCGCGCTGGATCGCCGCGAGATCGTCGGCGCTGATGATCTTTTGCGCGGCCAGCATCGACGCGTGCGCGAGCGAGCCTTCGATGTCGACGAACGCGAGACGCTTGTCGAAAAAGACCGACGACGTGTAGCGCTTGACGAGTTCCGACATCGGCTCGGAGAAGCGAGCCGACCAGGCTTCGCCTTTTTTATGCAGTTGGGACGTCATGGTGATGGGCAGTGTGCGAGGTGAAGACGCGGACGGCGCGCTGACACCGCGCCGCCTCGAAGGAGACAACGATTTTAACACCCGCCGCGCGCGCGGCTTTCCCGCCACCGGGCGGCATCATTCGCGCACGAGCACGACGAGTTTCAGGTCTTCGCGGTGCGCGGGCTTGAACGTGATCTGGTGGTAGACGACAAGGCCGTCGCGCGGATGATTGAACTGCCGCTGGCCGCCTTCGCGCTCGTTGACGTCCTGCGACGCCCAGAAGCGCGCGAACGCGTCGCTTGCGGCCGACAGCGAATCGATCAGCGAGCGGGTGGGCGCGTCGTTCTGGTGACGGATCGAGTCGGCGCGATATTCGGCGGCGAGGCGCCGCGCGCGGATTTCCCAGTCGACGATCAGGCGGCGCGCGTCCGGCGACAGGAACGTATAGCGCAACAGATTGCGGTCGTGCTCGCCGTCGAGCCAGCCGACGAACAGATCCGCCGCGGGATCGTTCCACGCGAGCGCGGTGAACTGGCGGTCGAGCACGTAGGCGGGAGCGTTCACGAGCTGCACGGTCTTGAGCAGCATGGTGGGCGCGTCGGCCGCGGCGGGGTCGGGCTCGGCGGGGTCGCGCTGCGCGGCGAGCTCGAACAGATACGCGCGTTCGGCGCGCGACAGTTGCAGCGCGACGGCGATGCGCGCGAGCGCATCGGCCGACGCGGACACGGGCCGTCCCTGTTCGATCCATGTGTACCAGGTCGGGCTCACGCCGCACAGCTGGGCGACTTCCTCCCGGCGCAGGCCGGGCGTGCGGCGGCGCGGGCCGGGCGGCAAGCCGACCGCTTGCGGCGACAGGCGCTCGCGATGCGCGCGGATGAACTCGCCGAGCGCTCGGGCGGGCGTTGCATCGAGTGGCGGGGCGGAATCGACGGAAGACGGCGTGATCATATGGCGGACTGCGGTGGGTGGAGTTGTCGATACCAGAATAATTGGTTGACTTGTACCGGTACAGGTCGGGTTCTATTGTAGCGACTGGAACGGCGCGTGCGAACAGCGGGCCGGTTCGAGTCCTCAGACAATGATCCTCACAGGCGGCCCGGAAAGGGCAGGAGCGCACGATGAAGCATCACGACCAGGTAGCCGACGCATTCGGCTCGACAGCAGCCGCGTATCTGACGAGCCAGGTTCACGCGACGGGGGCGGATTTGCAGACGCTGGCGGCCTCGGTGGCCGCGACGCCTGGCGCGGCCGTGCTCGACATGGGTTGCGGCGCGGGGCATGCGAGCTTCGCGGTCGCGCCGCACGCGGCGTCGGTCGTCGCGTACGACATCGCGCCGCAGATGCTGGCTACGGTCGCGGCGGCGGCGCAGGAGCGCGGCTTGGCCAACGTTCGTACGCAGCAGGGCGCGGCGGAACAATTGCCGTTCGACGATGCATCGTTCGACTGGGTGATCAGCCGGATGAGCGCGCATCACTGGCATGACGTACGGTTGGCGCTGGCTGAGGTGCGGCGGGTCTTGAAGCCGGGCGGGCGTGTGCTGTTCATCGATATCGCCGGCAGCGATCATCCGCTGCTCGACACGCATTTGCAGGCAGTCGAAGTTTTGCGCGACGCCTCGCATATTCGCGATTATCGCGGTGATGAGTGGGTGTCGTTTTTTGCTGCTGCTGGCTTTTCTGCTGCCGTGCGCGAGCGGTGGAGGCTGGATATCGAGTTTGCTTCATGGGTTGCGCGGATGCGGACACCGGAGCCGCGCGTCGCGGCGATCCGGTCGATGTGGGCATCCGCGCCGGATGAAGTGCGGGAGTATTTCGATGTGCAGGAGGATGGATCGTTTAAGCTCGATGCCGTCCTGATCGAGGGGTGGTGATTTTTTTATCTGCGAATGCGGTTTGTTTTTGCCGCTGTCGCTGGCATCCGCGATGCGGTTTGCTTTGCCGCTATCGCTGGCATCCGCGATGCGCCTCGCGGCGCAGGCGTTGCCCCTGTGCGGGGCGGCACCTACTTTTCTTTGCCGGCT
>NZ_JAGIPX010000186.1 GCF_017814945.1 Paraburkholderia sp. LEh10 | reverse complement strand
TGTTGCGTGCACTCGACATGGCACTGCTGCAGCGACGCCACGAGGGTGTGATCCTGCATTCGGACCAGGGCGCCCAGCTTAGGTTCAAGGAGTCGTCGCAACAGCTAGTCATCAAGCTGGGTCTAAACGGCGGCCGAAATCCGACGCTAAACCGGCGTTGTGTGTTTTTTTGAGCGCGCACGCGTTGCTTTGGCTCCGCTTTCAAAAAGTCCCGTAGCAGTGTCAAGGGCAGGCGCAGCCTGGCGAAGCGGACCCTTTACGCTGCGAAGGGACGATATTCTGGGGTCATGGGAGCGGCGGCGTCCGCTCCTATGCAAGCGATTTTTCGTCCCGGCCGTCAACACTGGGGAAATAGTAACTCCTCGAGCGCTTCTCCTGGCGTCTTCCACCCGAGTGTTTTGCGTGGTCGGCAGTTTAGCGCGTTGGCGACCGCGTCGAGTTCACGCTCGGAGTATCGGCTGATGTCGGTTCCCTTTGGAAAGTATTGTCGAAGTAGGCCGTTGGTGTTCTCATCGGTTCCGCGCTGCCACGGGCTTTGTGGATCGCAGAAGTAAATTTCTAAGCCGGTTTCGATCTTTAGCTGCACATGTTGAGCCATCTCCGCTCCTTGGTCCCATGTCAGCGATTTACGCAAATGATCAGGGAGCGTGGCAATCTTCGTGGCGATAGCGTCGCGAACAGCCTCGGCTCCGTGACCCGCTAACGCTGGCCCGTGCTTCAGTCGCGTACCAGAACCGTGGCCAGGCATGGGAGGAAGATGTAGAAGCATCGTGAAGCGTGTTGTTCGTTCAACCAGGGTACCGATTGCGGAGCTGTTTAGGCCGATGATCAGGTCGCCCTCCCAGTGGCCCGGCACGGCGCGGTCATCAACTTCGGCCGGGCGCTCACTGATCATAACTTCGGAGGTGATAAAACTTTTTCCCCGTTGTCTCGTTCTGGCGCGTGGCACGCGCAGTGCCCGGCCCGTGCGCAGACATGCGCAAAGTTCTCGTCGTAGAGCCCCGCGGCCCTGAATATAGAGCGCCTGATAAATGGCTTCGTGGGAGATCCGCATAGACATATCGTCCGGATAGTCGACTTGCAAACGGCGACTGATCTGTTCTGGACTCCAACAGGTGCCCCAGCGTCGATCCGCCCGGCGACCGTGTCGTCGTCCTTTCCACGGTACGTTAGGGCCGGCAATCGGCTTGCCTTGTGAATCAGTGACCGCTCCGGCCAGTCGACTCTGAACATACGTTCTCAGCCGTTCGTTCTCTGCCAGCTTGGTGGCTTTCGGACGTTCCGCCGCACGCTCAGCCTTCCATTGGGCGACTGTGGCCCGATACGTTAGCATACCACTACGGGTCGCCGCGTTCCGGCGCAATTCTCGCGAGATGGTCGAAGGCGAGCGATGCAACTGTCGCGCGATCTCACGAACCCCGTTATCCTGAGCCCAGAGTAACGCGAGTTCTTCGCGTTCGGAAAACGACAGGTAGCGGCCAGAGCTTGGCGCCAGCTCGATCGGCGCCATGCCGCCCGCTTCACGGAACCATCGTGGACCTAGGGGTTGCGACACGCCGCACGCCGATGCTGCGGCTTCACTTTCCATTCCCTGAGCAATGCATTTCCAGAACGCTTGCTTCGTCTCCAGTTGATTGACACCTGGTCTGCCAGGCGATGGCATGATCGGCCTCCCTGTTTGTCGCGAGGCCCAACCTCGTGGCCTTCCCATTCAACACCTCCCATATTAGAGATGTTGCAACGACCGGTTGAATCCGCCCAGTACACGTCCATTGCCTTCGGCCGACGTTGTCGCGAGGCCGGCGTGCAACCGTCAATGGGGACGGCCGGCG
>NZ_JAGIPX010000185.1 GCF_017814945.1 Paraburkholderia sp. LEh10 | reverse complement strand
CGGCTTCAGCTTCACGCTCGACACGTCGGCGGCGGCACCGGGCGTTGCGCTCGTGACCGATTCGGGCAGCAGCACCACCGACCGCGTCACCAACACCGGCACGCTGGCCGTCACCGGGGTCGAAAGCGGCGCCACGGTCGAGTATTCGGTTGATGGCGGGCACACGTGGAGCGGGAGTTTCAGCGCCAGCGAGGGTGTCAACGACGTGCAGGTCCGCCAGACCGACGTCGCCGGCAATGTCTCCAGTGCGACGGGCTTCAGCTTCACGCTTGACACGTCGGCGGCCGCACCGGGCGTTGCGCTCGTGACCGATTCGGGCAGCAGCACCACCGACCACGTCACCAACACCGGCACGCTGAGTCTGAGCGGTGTCGAGAGCGGTGCCACAGTCGAGTATTCCACCGATGGCGGCCAGACCTGGAGCGGAAGTTTCAGCGCCACTGAAGGCCTGAACACCGTGCAGGTCCGCCAGACCGATATCGCCGGCAATGTCTCCGGCGCGACCGGCTTCAGCTTCACGCTCGACACGTCGGCGGCCGCACCGGGCGTCGCGCTCGTGACCGACTCGGGCAGCAGCACCACCGACCACATCACCAATACCGGCACGCTGAGTCTGAGCGATGTCGAGAGCGGTGCCACAGTCGAGTATTCCACCGATGGCGGCCAGACCTGGAGCGGAAGTTTCAGCGCCACTGAAGGCCTGAACACCGTGCAGGTCCGCCAGACCGATATCGCCGGCAATGTCTCCGGCGCGACCGGCTTCAGCTTCACGCTCGACACGTCGGCGGCCGCACCGGGCGTCGCGCTCGTGACCGACTCGGGCAGCAGCACCACCGACCACATCACCAATACCGGCACGCTGAGTCTGAGCGATGTCGAGAGCGGTGCCACAGTCGAGTATTCCACCGATGGCGGCCAGACCTGGAGCGGAAGTTTCAGCGCCACTGAAGGCCTGAACACCGTGCAGGTCCGCCAGACCGATATCGCCGGCAATGTCTCCAGTGCGACCGGCTTCAGCTTCACGCTCGACACGTCGGCGGCCGCACCGGGCGTTGCGCTCACGACCGACTCGGGCAGCAGCACTACCGACCACATCACCAATACCGGCACGCTTAATCTCACGGGCATTGAAAGCGGTGCGACCGTGCAGTACAGCATCGATAACGGCGCGCACTGGAACAGCAGCTTTAGCGCGGTTGAAGGTGTGAACAACGTGCAGGTCCGCCAGACCGATATCGCCGGCAATGTCTCCGGCGCGACCGGCTTCAGCTTCACGCTCGACACGTCGGCGGCCGCGCCGGGCGTTGCGCTCACGACGGACTCGGGCAGCAGCACTACCGACCACATCACCAACACCGGCCCGCTGGCTGTCACCGGCGTCGAGAGCGGTGCCACGGTCGAGTATTCCACCGATGGCGGCCAGACCTGGCGCGGAAGTTTCAGCGCCAGCGAGGGTGTCAACGACGTGCAGGTCCGCCAGACCGACGTCGCCGGCAATGTCTCCAGTGCGACGGGCTTCAGCTTCACGCTTGACACGTCGGCGGCCGCACCGGGCGTTGCGCTCGTGACCGATTCGGGCAGCAGCACCACCGACCACGTCACCAACACCGGCACGCTGAGTCTGAGCGGTGTCGAGAGCGGTGCCACAGTCGAGTATTCCACCGATGGCGGCCAGACCTGGAGCGGAAGTTTCAGCGCCACTGAAGGCCTGAACACCGTGCAGGTCCGCCAGACCGATATCGCCGGCAATGTCTCCGGCGCGACCGGCTTCAGCTTCACGCTCGACACGTCGGCGGCCGCGCCGGGCGTTGCGCTCACGACGGACTCGGGCAGCAGCACTACCGACCACATCACCAA
>NZ_JAGIPX010000184.1 GCF_017814945.1 Paraburkholderia sp. LEh10 | reverse complement strand
TCCTCTCGGAAAACGGGTGTCGGAATCCTCGTTTTACTCTAGGAGGCTTATCTCCGCGGCCCCTCCATAGTATCTAGTGGCCTGACGATGTACCGATGTACCTTCACGCGCGTACGCACGGAGCTGCGTATGTAGCCGCAACGCTGGCGCCCTGCCACCGATCCGCTACGCGTTAGAAGCCACGCTCGGTTCGGATCGCGTCGGAGGCCCGCACGTAGCGAAACTGCTGGTGAAAGGATGGCTGTAGGCTGCGGTTTCCATCCCCCAAGGCTCTCTCATCGGCAAGCTCGCGCAACCGTTCCCTAGTGGCCGAATGCCCGTTGGTATTGCCAGCCAGGATTGCCCGCGTGCGCTTACCGCTCTTTTGCTGTGCCGTGGCAACCTCCATGCAACCGCTCCAGCATTTACTGACTTGGCACTAAATAGTGCGTAGTGCGTTAACGGGTATGAAGACGAAAACTGATGCCCGACACCTCGACGGGGGCCCTCGCAGGCGCACCTGAGAAAAGTAGTGCTGCAAACGGTGGTTGATGGAATCTCGCAAACCGCGCCCGCTCACACATTCGGGGGCAAATCCGCGGGCAGTAAGCAACTGGATGAAGCGGTCGCGAGAAGGCGGCCTGAGATCGCTCAGGCCATGCAAGCGTGGCCGTCGACCGGGAAGTGGCCGGTTGGATCACCGGCAGACCGTGAGAATCCGCAAGCTGATCATCGAACCGATGCCGGATCGGCTGGCGTTGCCATTCTACCTGTGGACCCGCGAGTCGGTAGCGCAGCTCATCGAGCGCGAGTATGGCATCAAGGTGTCTGCGTGGACGGTCGGTCGATACCTGAAGCATTGGCCCATCGCTCCAGCATGACGACTGCAATACGGCATGAACGAGTTCGTTCTCTCGTCTCCACGGGCTGGCTCGCCAAGCGCGATTTCAATAGTCTCCATCGTAGGCGCCCTCTTCGGCTAGGATAAGCATATCGGCCTCACTGGCTTCCGCCGTCACGGAGACGCAAACCCCTGTTGACGTCGCAAAATAGACGCGGCGACCACGAAATTCCACCACCGGCTCTTCATTGAACAGTTCGACCGCGCTGATCCGAATGACACGCACGTCGGGATAGCGCTTGCGCCAACCTGCTGCGGCTTGCGACAACGTCGGCTCGTTGAGAACCAATTCGGTTATCGTATGTATCTGAGCTGCAGTAAGCGCCATGTTAGTCGTGACCGCCCGCCAGGCGCCGGGCTTCCACGGTGACCGGAAGCACGGTGTCGGGCGCCAACTCAGGCAACTCGAACTGCCAGCCGTTCGCAAGCGTGACGAGCCCACCCCACATCCGTGCCCGCGCGATTGAAACAATCGGCTCCTCCAAATCCGTCCTCGGAATGTAGGCGCAGAGTATGCCTTTGCTATCCTTTCGAATCGTGATTTTCACAGTAAAAGCTCCTGGTTTGGTTAGGAAATTTGCGCCGTGCGAACGTACATCGTTTTGAATACAGCGCGAGCAAAGTGGCGACGCTGGCAGCATGTGAGAAATGCCGCTGCAGCCAATACATAAACTGTCACGCGCCCAGCTCGTCTCCTTGCGCGATGGTCGCACCGGTGCAGAAACAGTTTTGTCCTCCGGGCAGCCGACCAAAAGCCGTCAAAGAGAGGCACAGCGGCTCGCCGTTCTCAACCACCTGCCCGACGTCGACGATCTCGTCGAGGGAGCCGGCCCTCAGGAGACACTTACCTTCGCCCCGGTCGCGATATCCGCCATCGTTGTAGCTGTCGTGCAGTACGACCACGCTCATACCTCATGAATAGGGCTAGCTCGCAACTCGATTGTCCGATGCATCGCCCTGGTGTTCCGTGTGCCAAAGGCTTCGCCCATCCGCCGCTGTCGCAGTCGGCAGTATCTGGTCGATCGAGCTCAGAACCGTGGCCCGCTCGCCCAGACACGCGAGCACGTCATCGGGAAGATAATCGAGCGTGCACAGTTCCTTCGCGCGCATG
>NZ_JAGIPX010000183.1 GCF_017814945.1 Paraburkholderia sp. LEh10 | reverse complement strand
CAGGTCCCCGTTTTACTTTGCCAGCCGTCCCTCATTTACGCTGCAAAACAGTCCATCGACTTCCGTGCTCACGCTCAGATACCCAGCTCGAATCCGGCCTTGTAGGCGCTGTAGTCGTCACATACCAGCTTGCCACGCCATTTGCCGAGAAAGGTGCGAGCATGTTCGCCAGCGCGGCTATCGGCGAAGTCATAGACCACTGCGCGCACGTCGGCGAACCGCGTGGTGGCATACGCCCATACGTATGCACGCTGCGTCTTTCCTTTACCGGGAACCAGCATCTGCACCGGCGTCTCATCAGCATGCAGCACATTGTGCTGCAGAAGCTCCTGGCGAAGCGCGTCAATCAACGGCTGCAACCGTACCCCACAAACGCCGACCCACTCGCCGAGGGTCGATTGTGGAATCGCCAGGCCCGCGCGCTCGAAGATGCGTTCCTGACGGTACAACGGCAAGTGATCGCCGTACTTGGCGACGAGCACTTGCGCGAGCAACCCGGCGGTTGGAATGCCCTTGTCGATCACATGAGGCGGAACAGCCGCTTGAATTAGCGTCTCGCAGGCCTTGCAGGCCCACTTGCCGCGGATATGGCGCTCGACCGTGAACACGCCTGGCGTATAGTCCAGTTTCTCGCTGATGTCCTCGCCGATACGCACGCGCTGGCAACCGCAGGAGCACGTCTTGTCGTCGGGTTCATGGCGGATGTCAGTGCGCGGCAAGTCCAGAGGCAGCGGTGTGCGTCTGGGCTTCTGACGTTGTTTATCCGGTGGGGTATCCGGCTGCAACTGCTCAAGTTCGATTTCGAGTGCGGCAAGATCGGCGTCGATGGCCTCATTGAGCAGACTCATCTGCTCGACGTTGAGCTGCTCGCTGCGCTTGCCGAATTGCAGGCGCTTGAGCACGGCAATCTCGTGTGTGAGCTGGTCAATGCGCGTCTGACGGTAGCGCAGTTCCCGGTCCTTCTCGCCGACCTGAGCCATCAACTGCGCAGCCAGTGTGCGCAGCTCGTCGGGGCTCAGAGCATCGAGGTTGGCAGGCAGGTTCATGCGGCCAGTCTGCCAGAACCCAACCCGCTGCGGAAGCAAGCCAGTTTACGGCTTTGGGGCTATTACACGACCGTGATCGCGTGATCGTGTGTGAGCGTCTGCCAGGGTAGCCCCGTCACCAGCGCTCGCAGTTGCTCGGGATTCAGAGCGGTGGCGATCGCCTGGTCTCCACTCGTCCAGATGAACCGCCCCTTGTTCAGGCGGCGCGCGGCCAGCCAGATACCGAACCCGTCGTACACCAGCACCTTCATGCGCGTCGAGTGCTTGTTGGCAAACAGATAGGCGTGGTGCGGCCGTGCCGCGCCGAACACCTTCACGACACGCGCAAGGATCGTATCGATGCCCGCGCGCATGTCGATGGGCTCGGTTGCCAGCCAGATCGCGTCGATGCGGATCATCGCAGCCACCCTTGCAACCAGGCGGCGCAATCTGCTGCAGCGGAAAGCGCCAGCGCACCTCGACGGTCGCCGCCCCTCAGCGCACTTCGATCTGAATCTCCGTCGAAGCAGGCACCGCGCCCGGCGCTTGCAGTTGCAGCGGAACGAACTCCGCCGGCGGCACGCTCATCGACTGGCGCGCCTCGCGCGCGACGTCCTGCTCCTCCTGCGCGGCCACCCAACGACGCAACAAATTCGCATTCAACTGGTAATGCATCGCGACCGCGGCGATCGACACATTCGGCTGCATCGCCGCACGGATTACCTTCTCCTTGAATTCCTTGCTGTGGCGACGGCGCCGTGTCGGCTGCACTACCTCAGAAACTGCCTCATTCTCGTTCATAGCGTACACGTGTCCATTAAAAGAATTGCTGGACACGATCGTCGCTTTCATAACCCGCTGGTTCAAGGCGACATTGCCGGGCGCTTACGCCCTTTTTTGGGAAGGGTCGGGTAATTTCTTATGATTTAAACGGTGTTGACCAAGGGAGTGAGGTACTGGTCAAAATTTTTGAATTGTTTTCGGTGGGGATTCGTCGGTGAGGCTGACTTGGAATTCTGGGCTCAGTACTGACGAAGGAGGCAGGTCACAGCCTCGCGCGGAACCGACTGCCCTTCCGGGCGCCGTAAACGCAGCAACCCCGCTTTTGAGGGCGGGGTTGGTGCATGGGGTAAGGAGCCTGACGATTACCTACTT
>NZ_JAGIPX010000182.1 GCF_017814945.1 Paraburkholderia sp. LEh10 | reverse complement strand
TCGTCGAAGAACAGCCTGTCGACCGGCACACTGACGTACAGCGACATCGAAAACCACTCGCATTACAGCGCGAACAGTGCGGGGATCAGCGCGGGGGTGGGAGTCGGTAATACGGGCAAGGCGACGGGGCCGGGTTCGGTGAGCGGCTCGGGCGGCGTGATTCCGATGATGACGCAGAACGAAAGCGGCGACCAGAGCGGGACCACGCGCAGCGCCGTGAGCGCGGGCACCATCAACATCACCAACCGGGCCGCACAGACGCAGGACTTGGCGAGCCTGAGCCGTGACACGGTGAACACGAACGGCACGGTCGGGAAGACGCCGGACGTGAACAATATCCTGAACCAGCAGGCCGACACGATGCAGGCCGCACAGGCGGCGGGGCAGGTGGTGGCGCAGGGGATTGGCGCGTATGCGGATGCGAAGCAGAAGGCGGCACAGGGGCAGGCCGACGCAGCAAAGGCGGCAGGTAATTCCGACCTTGCTGCGCAGTACCAGGCGCAGGCGGATTCATGGGGTGAGGGCGGAACCAATAGAATCGCTCTTCACGTTGCAGGAGGCGCACTCGTAGCCGGACTGGGTGGAGGAAGTGTTGGAAGCGCGGTGCAGGGGGCGGCCGGTTCGGGGCTTGCGGCGTGGGCCGCCGGCGATCTGAACCGGCTGGCGAATGGCGCGCGTGATCAAGTGGGTGGTGGTGACGTCGCACAGATGGCCGGAAACGTGCTGGCTAACGTTGTGGCGGGTGCGGGCGGGTTCCTGATCGGCGGCACGACGGGCGCATTTGCGGCGGGCAATGCGGACCTGTACAACCGATCCACTGGCAATGGCGATGGTAAGGGCAGTACGGCGAATTCAGCTGTAGATACTGTCAAGAACGCAACGGCTGGTGCGTGGAATGGTCTGGTCAGCCTTGGCGAGATGGTTGCCAATATCCCGAATGGCGGGCCGTTTGCTTCGCCTGGTGATCCGGGATATATCTCGGCGAATGGACTGAAGCTGCCCTACACACCGGGAGATCAGATCGGGCCGGGCGTGGAGTTCTTTACGGCCACGCTTGCAACCAGGGGCGTTGGCAAGGGGGCGACGGCTGAGGCTGAAGCTGAGGCAGCAGCGGCTGGAAAGGTGGTAACGTCAGGAGGTACGGCCAATGCGGGCAATGGCTTGAACCTTAATAAATCGTTAGCAAGCGAGCAGCAACTCTCGGATCTGGCGGCGGGTAAAGGCATTAATATCGCGGGCGGTGGGACAAATGTTCCTTTGCGTGATGCGCCCCGCTTGGTGTCTGAATATGGTGGCCAGCCAAGCGATTGGAGTAAGGTTAGTACATCAAGCTACACGGCTGCTGATGGATCGCAATTTGAAATCCATGCCTATCGCAACAACGTGACTGGTCAAGTCGTAGAACCGAAGTCGATTCCCTTGAAATAAGTTTTTCTGAAAATGACTGAACAAGAGATACTGGCGCGTCACGGTTTGGTGACTGTTGCGCAAGCCATGCTTGATGGCGAGTTGCCCTATCTTGAGGGAGCCGCACAGGTACTTGCTATTCGGAGCCAATTAAGCGGAATTGCTGATCGCGATGCCGACTTTGATGTGTTCGTAGTTATTCGATCGGAAACTGATCATCTTCCACTAGAAGAACAGAGGTATCTGTGGCCACCGGAGGTACTTGCTCGTCTTGAGCCAGAATTCAAGCAATCTGAAGAGTGGGCTAGATCCTTTGCGCCGCAAGCATGCCGACATCTGATAGAGCGATTCAATAACACAAAGACGTAAAGACCAAACAGCAAACCCGGAACTTGCCGGGTTTGCTGTTTGTGATGCACCTACCCGAAGTCAGGCGAGATGGTGAGGGACGCATTGCGGCAATTGAAAGCGATGCGCATGCGCTGGCCGGGTGTGAAGCCGGCCTGCCTGAGCCAGACATCGGCGATCTGCATCCAGGGCAGGAATGGCCCCGATGGGCCGTCGTGTTGCGCCGGACCGTAATCGGGCGAATCGCGCAGTGTGACGCATGCATGCGTTCGCTGGCGCGGTGAACGTGGTTTAAGATTGGCATTAGCCATGGTCAACTCCCGTAATGAGTTGGTTGTGGTCAGCGGCCGTATGGGTTTGGGGATGCCGCGCATGACGTGAACATCGCCACGTCACAGGACGCCATGCAGTCGTCCGGCAGCTACCAGGAGAGGCGCACGGGCCTCGGGACGAGCGGCCTGACGGTCACGGTCGGCAGC
>NZ_JAGIPX010000181.1 GCF_017814945.1 Paraburkholderia sp. LEh10 | reverse complement strand
GCCTCAAGGGTTCGCTACGCCGGGCTCACGCCCGCCCTTGACCCGCAAAACCACCCACTCGGATTTCAAAAGAGGCACAATTTATCAAATCCATGCCTTTCGCGAACTGCGTTTTTACCTAGTGAACGTTTCATCCGTATCTCAGTATAGATTTCAAGCAGCACAGTCCGGTCTTATCTCTTTGTCTGCGAATCCCGCACCCGGGCTGCTATAGCTAAGTTCGGTACGTCGCACCCTCGAAGAAATGTTCTGGGAAGCCTGCAATGAGATGCTTGGCGATGCGTCAACGCCTCACGCCTGGGCTACAGTCATTGCGCAAGCCGAGAAAGCTGCTCCGCTTAATCGCGGGCCGGGATGGTTCAGGCGTATTGATACCAATCGTGCGGGGCAAACTGGATGCGCGAGGCGGACGCGAAGGCTGTCTGACCGGACGGGGGATCAGCCTGCGTCAAGGTAAGCCGTTGCGGGGCGACTAAATGCAACAACGCCGATAAAAGTGGCAAAAATCCTTGACGCGGAATCTTGCACCCAAAACGCTCGTCAAGGAAGCACCGGATGATGGGCAGATATCTGGCCGCTGTTGACCGTGACAGGCCACGTTCGGTATAGAGAAATGCCTCAATGAGACGCGGCTCAGGCAGTTCCAGGAAGCTCGCAGGCTTCGCAACAGCGTACGGCGATGCGATCTCGCGGCCGGCCAGCAGTTTCTCGCGTACCTGCGCGACCAGGGCGACATTGCATGAACGGTGTTCGGCGCGTATCCCATCCTCGAAAGAGTTGGGCAGCAAAACCCTCAAGGTGAGAGGCCAGCGGCCCGTCGCAATACTGTCTAACGGGAGAGGTTGTTCCATCGTGGCGAGTGAGCGTCATCATGGCGCCTCCTTAAAAATCCGGGAGGGTTCCCGGATGGAGACATCAGAATAATGCCGAGAAAGTGAGCGGCACTTCGGAGGCCGATCGAGCAACGACGCCTCATGCAGACGACTATCGAGATCGGACTCGGAATAATCCTTGGCTCGGAGTTATGCCTCTAATTCCGGCTACGGAATTATAGGCATTCCTTTTCAATTGAGGCCCTGATGCGATGGTATCGACAGGGCGCGGACTTCCAGTCTAACCTCCCAAAGCTCGCACTCTACATGGGTCACGTATCAATCGTATCGACGGCCTACTATTTGCGCTGGATTCCGGAACTCCAGGAGCTTGCGAGCAAGCGGTTCGCGAAACGGTTTGGCTATCTTGTTCAGGGAGAGCAATGATGAAACGGCATCCTTACTCCGATGAGCTCGGACGGAGTCTCATCCGATTCTTCCAGGATTATCTGCCTACGTTGCGAGGGATGAGCCGGCACACGATCCATAGCTATCGCGACACGCTGGTGCTTCTGCTGCAATTTCTTAGTGCCAAGCGACACCGCGGGATTGAACGTCTGGATCTTGCGGCGATCAACGCTGAATCTGTCGGACAGTTTCTGACATCTCTTGAGCAAGACCGCCACAACGGCATTGCCACGCGTAACGCCCGGCTTGCCGCGATTCATACGTTCGCGCGGTTCCTGGCAACTGAAGGTCCTGAACATCTGGCGGCGGCGCAGGCAATCCTTGGCATTCCATTCAAACGCGGCGCACGGTCAGCGCCGATCGAATATCTTGAGCAGGACGAGGTCGAGGCGCTGCTGAATGCGGTCGATCGGACGACAGTTCCCGGTCGGCGTGACTACGCGTTGTTCTCACTGATGTTCAATACCGGCGCAAGGGTGCAGGAGGTACTTGACCTTCGTTCATGCGACCTACGGTTACAACGGCCGTGCCAGGTAAGACTCCAAGGCAAGGGAAACAAAGTCCGCGTCTGTCCGATCTGGCCACAGACTGCCAGGTTGTTGCAGCGCCTCGTCGAAGAACGGCCGTACCCGCTTGATGCAACCACAGCATTGTTTGTCAATAATCGCGGCGACAAGCTCACTCGTTTCGGGGTGTACTACCTGCTTCGCAGGCATCTGGCAACCGCCGGAGCGAACGTACCTACCCTCCGGGAGAAACGCATCCACCCTCATTCTCTGAGGCATACGACAGCGCTCTCCTTGCTAAAGTCAGGTGTAGACTTCCAAACGATTAGCCAGTGGTATTTAAGCGCCTCGCCCGAACTGATGCGTGAGGCGATGCGTCGACTCGAGCAACGCTGGGAGGACGTGCAATGACTACTTCAGCGACGTTCGCTCCACTACTTGAACTCTTCTTCACGCAGCGCCTGATGCAGCAGCGTCAGGCGAGCCCTTACACCATCACCTCCTATCGCGATACCTT
>NZ_JAGIPX010000180.1 GCF_017814945.1 Paraburkholderia sp. LEh10 | reverse complement strand
TGTCAGCGTCGGATAAATACTCCCCACTTTCGTCGAAGTAATTTTCCCCAGTTGTCGCTGGTGTTGCGTAGCGCGGCGTAGCCGCGCTACGCATCGTCTGATCGTCGACCATCTCCCCGTTCATGCACCTGCTGACGGGGAGACCGATGATCGATCTGGGAGACGTAATGACGATTCTGGAACTGCACCGGCAAGGGCTGAGCATCTCCGCCATTGCCGCCCGACTGGGTATGGATCGCAAGACGGTTCGCAAATACATCAAGGACGGCGTTCGGACGCCACGGTATGGCCCGCGCGCACCGCGACCGAGCGTGGTCGATGCGTACGTCCACTACGTGACGGAGCGCGTGCACGCTTTCCCGGAGCTCAGCACGGAACGGCTGCTGCGTGAGGTTCGGGCGATGGGCTACCAGGGCGGGCGTACCGCGCTGGGAGACCTCGTACGCGAGATCCGTCCGTCGCGTGCGCGTGGTTTCGAGGTGCGCTTCGAGACCCCGGCTGGCCAGCAGGCCCAGGTCGACTTCGCGCACTTCAACGTCGAGTTTGACGATGCCCCTGGTCAACGCCGCTCAA
Source organism: Paraburkholderia sp. LEh10 (assembly GCF_017814945.1). Lineage (GTDB taxonomy): Bacteria > Pseudomonadota > Gammaproteobacteria > Burkholderiales > Burkholderiaceae > Paraburkholderia. Next base: position 1,751 of record NZ_JAGIPX010000180.1, on the reverse strand, counting down.
TCTGGCTGTTCTCGATGGTCCTTGGACACAGCCGGTATCTTTGGGGACGCTTTGTCGAGCATCAGGATCTGCAGACCGTGCTTCGCTGTCACATGGAAGCGTTCGAACACCTGGGTGGTGTACCGCACGAGATCCTGTATGACCGGATGAAGACAGCGGTACTGGGCGAGGCCGAGAAGCACGTCGTCTACAACGCGAAACTGGTGTCGTTCGCACAGCACTACAGCTACGCACCGCGTGCCTGCAAGCCCTATCGGGCCAAGACCAAGGGCAAGGTGGAGCGGCCTTATCGCTATATCCGGCAGGACTTCTTCCTTGCCCGCCGGTTCCAGAACCTCGGGGACCTCAACCGGCAGTTACGCGAGTGGCTCGATACGGTCGCCAACGTCCGGGTGCATGGCACGACGCATCGCGTCATCGTCCAGCACTTCACCGAGGAACAGCCTTCCCTGCAACCCCTGCCAGCCGGCACGTTTAACGGCGTCATCCGGCTCGAGCGACGCGTGAGCCATGAGGGCCTGGTGTCCGTCGGCGGCAACTATTACAGCGTGCCTGATCGCACGCGCAGGCGCACGCTCGAAGTACACAGTCTGGCGCACGAGATCCGCATCTACGAGAACGGCGAGCTGCTCGCCGTGCACGCCGTACTTGAAGGCAGACGGGAGACCTCGACGCTCCCCGGGCACCGACGCTCACATCACCGCCAGCAACAGGCGGCACAGCGCGTCGCATCACCAGCCACCTCATCCGTAGCTCGCCGCCCGCTGTCGTTCTATGACCAGGTGGCCCAGCGCCTTGCGGGCACACGGAGGTCTGCATGAACAGCATGCCTGCATCGACACTCGAGCGGATTCGGCGCTATCTCGTCGGTCTGCATATGCCGCGTGCGCTCGAAGCACTTGACGCGACACTGACACGGTTTGAACAGGGCGACAGTTCCATGCTGGAGGTGCTCGAAACACTGCTCGGCGAAGAGTTCACCACGCGCGAAACGCGGCGCATCAAGATGGCATTGCAGACAGCACGGCTTGGCACGATCAAGACGCTGGCTGGCTACGACTTCAGCTTCCAGCCGAGTCTGGATCGAGACCGGATCATGGCACTCGCGCAACTCGAATTCATCGAGCGGCGTCAGACCGTGCACTTCCTCGGTCCTCCGGGAACCGGAAAGTCGCACTTATGCATCGCCCTGGGCATCGAGGCCGTCCGCGCAGGCAAGAGCGTGTACTTCGGCACGCTCGCCGAAATCGTCGCTTCCATGGCCAAGGCCGAACGCGAAGGCAACCTCACGCAACGCGTGCGCTTCCTGGCTCGCAACAGCCTGCTCATTGTCGATGAAATCGGCTACCTGCCCATCGGCTCAAATGGCGGCAACCTGTTCTTCCAGCTCGTCAACGCCTGCTACGAACGCTGCGCCATCATCCTCACGTCAAACCGCAGCTTCGGTGAATGGGGCGAGGTATTCGGCGACAGCGTCGTTGCGGCCGCACTGCTCGACCGGCTGCTCCATCACGCTGTCGTCGTGCATATCGAAGGATCGTCCTATCGACTGCGCGAGCACGCCGATCTGCTTCCCGATCACTTGCGCAGCCGTCCTTCCGCCCTGAACCCGGCGTCAGCCGGACCCGTCCACCGACAGCGCGGTCGTCCCCGAAAGGAGCAGTCCGATCAGAAAACCGGCTGATCACCGTGCATATTGGGTGGGGATTTTTACTTCGACACTTCTGGGGAAATTACGGTCGACGTTGACA
>NZ_JAGIPX010000179.1 GCF_017814945.1 Paraburkholderia sp. LEh10 | reverse complement strand
CGGGCAGCGACTTGATGTTGGACTTCACCCCACAGTCGGGCTTGCCCTGTTCAAAGGAACCCAGATGCTTGGCGCGGCGCTTGGCCATCTTTTCGGGGTAGGCCTGCAGCACTTCGTCGATCAGGGCCTTGTTGGCGGCCTTGCGTTCTTCAACCGTCGCGGTCATTGCATATCCCATAAGTGGAGAATGTCATCGCCGGATCCGGCCGCCGCACGGCGACCTTCGCCCGGCATTCGTCAGGCGGTCAGTTCGGCCGCCGTTTTGCCGACCTGCGACTCGTCGACCTGCACCATGATGCCTTTCTCCATCAGCAGGTCTTCGAGCTGGTCCATCGTGATCGGCGTCGGAACCACGCCATTGCCGCCGTTGTGATGAATCTTCTCGGCAAGCGCGCGATACTGACCCGCCTGTGAGCTGTCCGGCGCGTACTCGATCACGGTCATTCGCCGCAGTTCCGCGTGCTGGACGATGTTGTCGCGCGGCACGAAGTGGATCAGCCTTGTGCCAAGCATCGTCGCGAGCGATTCGGCAAGCTCCAGTTCCTTGTCGGTCTTGCGCTCGTTGCAGATGAGCCCGCCCAGGCGCACGCCGCCACTGTTCGCGTATTTCAGGATGCCCTTCGAGATGTTGTTCGCCGCGTACATCGCCATCATCTCGCCTGACATGACAATGTAGATTTCCTGCGCCTTGTTCTCGCGAATGGGCATGGCGAAGCCACCGCACACCACGTCGCCGAGCACGTCGTACGACACATAGTCCACGCCGTCATACGCGCCGTTCTCCTCGAGGAAATTGATCGACGTGATGACGCCACGGCCCGCGCAGCCGACGCCCGGCTCAGGCCCCCCCGACTCGACGCAGCGGATGTCCTTGTAGCCGATCTTCATCACGTCATCGAGTTCCAGGTCCTCGACTGAACCCGCTTCCGCCGCAAGCGAGAGAATTGTGTCCTGCGCCTTCGCGTGCAGTATCAGGCGCGTCGAGTCAGCCTTTGGATCACACCCTACGATGAGGATCTTCTGCCCGAGGTCGCTCAGCGCCGCAAGCGTATTTTGCGACGTGGTGGACTTGCCGATGCCGCCTTTGCCGTAGAAGGCGATTTGCCGAAGTTGAGACATTGTCGTACTCCATTGACATGGAAGGTGAAACCGGGGTTGCGAATCAGATCTCCAAAGCCGCGACCATGTCCTCAGCCTGCGGTGTCCGTATGGTCTTCTTCTGTCGAGTCACGCATCGGCCGGATTGTGTCCGCGCGGCCCCATCGACGCAGCTTTTGTGCCATGAGTGCGCAGATCGTCGAAACCCTGGCCAGGCCGGGTTTTCGCCGGGTTCCCCCGAATGGCCGCCTGCGACGTTCGCGACGTCGCCTTCCCGACAAATCGCGCGCCTTTTGTCGCAAACGACATGGGCAGCACCGGGCAGCCTGCCCGTATAGCCTGCCTGGCGTTGGCCCTGGCATTGGTACGGATGTTGCAGAGTTCCCGGCACATCCCGCCGAGGATGTGCGAACCAGCGCCCGGTCCGCGCGCATGCAAGATCCATCAAAGAGGAATACTAATGACTGACACGATCAGCCACCATGAACTCGATGAAACCCCGTTGGCCAGGCTGCAACACCAGGGCCGACTCCTCAACGCGGTCTTCAGGGGGCATACGAACGCGCCTCGCCGGATCGGTTTTCGCGGCGAGCTCGCGCTACGCTTCGGACCGCGGCTCGCCGACGAGGCGCGCCCGCCCGAGCTTTCCTGCGAACAGGTCATGGCCGTAGCGAACGTCAACGACCCGCACCTGTCGTTCTTTGCCGGTTGGCTATTGAGCTTCGAATACCTGAGAGACGTCGCGGAAGTGCTCGGCAATGCCTTCTCGGCCCGCGGAAAGTATTTCCTCTTCTGCGACAACGTCGATCTGTCCAGACGCTATCAGGTGCCGTACAACGGAGCGGTGTTCTACGTGCTGCCGATTGTGGAATCGACCGTCTACAACGAGATGCTTGAGCTCCTGCATCTGGAGAAGAGCGAGCTGAAAAGGAAAGACACGGCCGGCAAGCTCGACGCGGTCGCCGACGCCGCAATCCTCTTCGACCTGCCGTTTGACACGATCAGCTACGCGGAAGGACTCGAAGCGATGGGGCCGGTTCGCAATCCAAACGAAAACAGGCCAGTCTGACCTATCATTTCAGCGGTTCGGGCGCGTGTGGCGGCGGCGCCTATCCACTGAGCCGGAGTGTCATCATGTCACTGCTCACCGACACTGTCCCATACGAAAGCGCAAGCCGCCGCGATGTCACGTGGGCAACGCTCGGAACATGGCTCTCGATCCACGACTTCCCGGACATTCACTCGCGCAGCATTGTGGGCATGACGCCGCTGATGG
>NZ_JAGIPX010000178.1 GCF_017814945.1 Paraburkholderia sp. LEh10 | reverse complement strand
TACGGGGTACGATGCTTGCCCATAATCGGCACCTCCTTCTCCAAAGGATAGATGTCCGCTTTTCTGGGTCAACTTCAGTCAACCAGCGGCAGCAGTTGGGTGACGTCGTTGCGATTCGCGCCTGTCAGGATCGCGCTGACAGGAACGCCATTGACGTCTACGAGGATGTGGTGCTTGGAACCTGGTCGCGCCCGATCCGTGGGGTTCGGACCAGTTTTTCGCCCGCCCCAACGGCTCGCACAGATGAAGAGTCGACGGCTGCTCGTGGGAAATCCAGTTCGCCTGCCTCGCGTAACTTCGCCAGCAGTAGCTCGTGCAATCGCTTCCACACGGCGGCTTTCTGCCAGTCGCGCAACCGTCTCCAGCAGGTTGAGCCCGAGCCAGATCCCAATTTTGTCGACAGGTCGCGCCAGCGGATACCGGTCTTGAGTACGAACAGGATGCTGTTCAGTGCAGCTCGGTTCGCAACCGGCAACCGACCTGGATACTTCTTGCGCCGTGGTTTTGGCGTCGGCAGCAATGGCTCGATCAGTGCCCACAGTTCGTCATCAACAATCGGCGCGCCCATCCTTGGTTCCAGTTGTTCAGATGGCCAAGGTTAACAGCTTGCCGAAAAGGTTAACAGCCACCAACGGGGTCTTTTTGATTCCGTCTCTTAGCATCCCGACCGAAAAACTGCTTCGCGGAACAATTAACCGACTGACGCTACGGTCGTGTTGGAACAGCTCGTATTACTTTCGTCGTCGTCGATCTCTTCGCGCCGAACGTTGCGGACTCTTTTTGGCACCCGATCGTGTTCCGCGATGAACTCGCGCAGTTGCGGATAGATTATGTTGCGCCAGCGGCGGCCCGAGAAAATACCGTAGTGCCCGCATTTCTCCGCGGTGAAGTGACGACGGTTGTTTTCCGAAATTCCCGTGCACAGTTCGTGCGCGGCGCGCGTCTGGCCGCTGCCGGAGATGTCGTCGAGTTCGCCTTCGATCGTGAAGAGGGCGGTCTTTTTGATGTCCTGCGGGCGCACCAGCTCGCCGTTCACGACCCACGTGCCTTCAGCAAAACGGAATTCCTGGAACACGGTCTTGATCGTCTGCAGGTAGTACTCGGCAGTCATGTCGAGCACCGCGTTGTATTCGTCATAGAAACTGCGGTGCGCTTCCGCATCTTCTTCGTCGCCGCGAAGCAGGCTCTGATAGAAGTCCCAGTGCGATGCCGCGTGGAGTTCCGGATTCATCGCGACAAAGCCCGAGTGCTGCAGAAAGCCCGGATACACCTTGCGGCCGAAGCCCGGATAGTTCGACGGCACGTTGTAGATCACATTGTTCTCGAACCATTCGATCGAATGCTGCGTCGCGAGCGAGTTGACGGCCGTCGGGCTCCTGCGCGCGTCGATCGGGCCGCCCATCATCGTCATCGTGCGCGGCGTGTCTTCGCGGCGGCTCGCCATCAGCGAAATGGCCGCGAGCACGGGCACCGTCGGCTGGCAAACCGAAATGACGTGCAGATTCTTCGCGCCGATGTGGTGGATGAACTCCTGGATGTACGCGATGTAATCGTCCAGATCGAACGGGCCGGCCTCGATCGGCACCATGCGCGCGTCGATCCAGTCCGTGATGTAGACCTTGTGATCCTGCAGCAGCGTGCGCACGGTGTCGCGCAACAGCGTCGAATGGTGGCCCGACAGCGGCGCGCACACCAGCACGACGGGCTCTTCCTTCAATTGTGTGACGGCGTCGCTGTCGTCGGAATAGCGCTTGAAGCGCAAGAGCCGGCAGAACGGCTTTTCGATGATCGTCTGCTCGACGATGGGAATGTTGCGGCCGTCCTTGACGATCTGATGGAGGTTGAATTCGGGCTTCTCGTAGTCCTTGCCGAGACGGTACAGCAGCTCGTAGCCAGCCGACAGGCGCGTGGCGCCCGGCACATAGGCGAGCGGACTGGCCGGGTTCGCAAACGATTTCGAGGCAGCCTGAGCCCAGGCGGTGAGCGGGCTCAGAAGTGCTCGCTGGAATACATGGAATTGATAGAGCATGTTTTCCTATGGGTTAGTTGACTAAAAGGGGAAGACTCCCTCGTCGTGCAGTATTCGGACGGTTGAACTAGGCGCATGCGATGCCGAACCCGAGGTCTCGCAAGCGGCGATTCTCTAAGTCCGCGACCGATGGGGTTGGAATCGCCGCTCCTGGAAGACCTTGTCGTTCGGGCTACCAGCCCGCGTTGTTCAAGAAACCAATCCAGCACGACTGACGGAATGGAACGCGCCATAACGGCGGATTGCAATCGCTTCAGCGTCTGACTGCGAAGCGGCCTGTGCGTAGGCAACCGACCATCGGCCGCAGACTGAGGTTGACCCGGTTCGACGGACGGATTTGCAGCCAGCGATTTGATGCGATCTAACCTCCGTTGAGTGTTGAGT
>NZ_JAGIPX010000017.1 GCF_017814945.1 Paraburkholderia sp. LEh10 | reverse complement strand
GCGGCAAAGAAAGTAAGTGCCGCCCCGCACAGGGGCAACGCCCGCGCCGCGAGGCGCATCGCGGATGCCAGCGACAGCGGCAAAACAGACCGCAATCGCGGCATGCCAGCGACAGCGGCAAAACAAACCGCAATCGCGGCATGCCAGCGACAGCGGCAAAACAAACCGCAATCGCGGCATGCCAGCGACAGCGGCAAAACAGACCGCAATCGCGGCATGCCAGCGACAGCGGCAAAACAAACCGCATCGCAGACAACAACCAAAAACGAAACCCCCGAACCCTCAGGTCATCCGACTCTTCGCAAGCGGCGGATTCGCCGCAAAATAGCGCTTGATGCCACTCATGATCGCATTTGCCATCTTGTCACGGTACGCGTCATCGTTCAGGCGCCGCTCTTCGTCCGGGTTGCTGATGAACGCGGTCTCGACGAGGATCGACGGAATGTCGGGCGCCTTGAGCACGGCAAAGCCCGCCTGTTCGACGGAGCCCTTGTGCAGCCTGTTGATCCCGCCGATTTCCTTCAACACGAAATTGCCGTAGCGCATCGAATCGCGGATCTGCGCGGTCGTCGACATATCGAACAGCGCACGGTTCACGTTGGCATCGGCGGATTTGATGTTGATGCCGCCGATCTGATCCGATGAGTTTTCCTTGTTCGCCATCCAGCGCGCGGCCGCGCTCGATGCGCCATGCTCCGACAGCGCAAACACCGACGAGCCGCTCGCTTCGGGCGTCGTGAACGCGTCCGCGTGGATCGACACGAACAGGTCGGCGCCGACCCGTCGCGCCTTCTGCACGCGCACGTTCAACGGCACGAAGAAGTCGGCGTCGCGCGTCATCATCGCGCGCATGTTCGGTTGCGCGTCGATCTTCGCGCGCAGCTTCTTCGCGATGTCGAGCGCAACGTGCTTCTCATACGTGCCGCTGCCGCCGATCGCGCCCGGGTCTTCGCCGCCGTGGCCAGGATCGATCGCGACCGTGAGCAGGCGCACCGTATTGCTGCCTTTCTTCGGCGTGGTGAACTTGTACGCGTCGTCGCCATTGTCGCCGTCGCTGTCCGCATCGCTATCGTTGTTGCGCGCGATTACGGGCGGCGCGGGCGGCGCAGGCGTCGGCGCCGGCTTCGGCGCGACATGCGGCGCGGGCGCGGAGCCCGCGTGCACGGGCGGACGCGGCACGGGCGCGGACGGCGAGGGCGCGTTGTTCTGTGCGTACTTCTCGAAGAACGCCTCGCTGTTGTCAGCGGGCGGCGTGGCCGGGCCGCTCAGCGTCGCGGCGGGCGGCGCGGCGCCTTCGTTCAGCTTGTCGAGCTGCTGCTGCTTGCGCTCCGTCTGCGCGAGCAGATCCATCAGCGGATCGGGCGCGACGGCGGGATACAGGTCGAACACGAGACGGTACTTGTACGTGCCGACGGGCGGCAGCGTGAACACCTGCGGCTTCACGGAGCCCTTCAGGTCGAACACCATCCGTACGACATGCGGCTGATACTGCCCGACGCGCACCGATTGAATCTGCGGATCGTTCGGCGCGATCTTCGAGACGAGATCCTTCAGCGCCTGGTCGAGATCGAGGCCGCTCAGATCGACCACCAGCCGGTCCGGGCCTTGCAGCAGTTGTTGCGTGTTCTGCAGCGGCTGGTCGGACTCGATGGTCACGCGCGTGTAGTCGCGTGCGGGCCACACGCGCACGCCGAGCACGGACGACGCCCACGCGAAGCGAGGCGCGGCGAGCCCGAGGACGAGCGTGGAAGCGCCCGCGCGAAGAATCTGCCGGCGACGCCAGTTATGCGTCGCGGTGGCCGCCGATTCGATCGAGCGGAATGGTTTGATCAACATCTTTCGAGACATGCCTTTCCTGATTCGCTGTACGCGCGCGCGGCGAGCATGCGGCCATCGCCGTCGACCTCGAGCGAGAAGACGAGATCCGGCACGCCCAGCAGTTTGCCCGCGCGTTGCGGCCATTCGACGAGGCAGATCGCGCCGCTGTCGAAGTACTCGCGAAAGCCCGCGTCGGCCCATTCGGCCGGATCGGTGAAACGGTAAAGATCGAAGTGATACAGCTCCAGTTCCCCATCGGGCCGTTCGACTGCGTAGGGTTCGACGAGGGTATAGGTCGGGCTGCGCACACGGCCCGCATGGCCGAGCGCGCGCAAGGTGGCGCGCACGAGCGTCGTCTTGCCCGCGCCAAGATCGCCGTGAAGCTGCACCTGGAGACCGTTGAACGCGCGATGGTCCGTCCCGCGTGCTTCGCTGCGCACGCTGTCGATCGCATGCGCGAAGCGCTCGCCGAATGCCGTCGTGGCGGCCTCGTCCGCGAGCGCGAAGTGGCGCTCCAGCAGGACGGCGGCGGACGGTTGATTCGCGAGATCGGGTTGATCGGGCATTCTCGTAAAATGGCGTAATGAACCAGAGCCTGCAGCATCCCGTGTCGGACTTAGATCGCGATCCGCATTCGCCGCTTCACGCGACGGATGACGAAGCCCCATGCGCGCGTCGTTACGATGAGGCGCAACTGGCGGCGCTCGCTTCGCGCATCAGGCAGTGGGGAAGCGAGCTGGGTTTCGGCGCGGTCGGCATCAGCGACATCGATCTATCCGATGCCGAAGCGGGCCTCGCTGCATGGCTCGACGCGGGTTGCCACGGCGAGATGGATTATATGGCCAAACATGGGATGAAACGTGCGCGGCCAGCCGAGCTTGTGGCCGGCACGCGACGCGTGATTTCCGTGCGCATGGCCTATCTGCCCGTTTCCTCAGGTGCGCGAAAGGGCGATGAAAGTGCGGATGGCGACGCTCTGCACATTCAGCACGTTCAGCACATTCAGCACGTTCAGCACATTCAGCACGACTGGCGACTGGAAGAGCGCGCGCGTCTCGACGATCCTGCCGCCGCCGTCGTGTCGATCTATGCGCGCGGCCGCGACTATCACAAGGTCATGCGCAACCGCCTTCAGCAACTGGCCGAGCGGATCGAGGCGGAAATCGGCCCATACGGCCATCGCGTGTTCACCGATTCGGCGCCCGTGCTCGAAGTCGAACTCGCGCAAAAGGCGGGCACGGGGTGGCGCGGCAAACACACGCTGCTGTTGCAACGCGATGCGGGGTCGCTGTTCTTCCTCGGCGAAATCTTCGTCGATCTGCCTTTGCCAACCGACGCCGTCACCGAGCCCGAGCACGCGCCCGAAACGCCGGGCGCGCATTGCGGCAGTTGCACGCGCTGCATCGACGCGTGTCCGACGGGCGCCATCGTCGCGCCGTATCAGGTCGATGCGCGGCGCTGCATTTCCTATCTGACGATCGAACTGAAGGGCAGTATTCCCCAGGACTTGCGGCCGCTGATCGGCAATCGTGTGTACGGCTGCGACGACTGCCAGCTCGCGTGCCCGTGGAACAAGTTCGCGCAGGCCGCGCCCGTGGCGGATTTCGACGTCCGTCATGGGCTCGATCGCGCGTCGCTGGTCGAGCTGTTCGGCTGGAGCGCAGCCGACTTCGATACACGCATGCAGGGCAGCGCGATCCGCCGGATCGGCTATGAATGCTGGCTGCGCAATCTCGCCGTCGGTATGGGCAATGCACTGCGGGGTGCGCCGCAGTCGCTTGCCGCCGATACGCGCGCGGCCATCGTCGATGCACTGCGCAAGCGCGCCGACGATCCGTCGCCGCTCGTGCGCGAGCATGTCGAGTGGGCGCTGGACGCGGCTTGAGCGCGCGGCGCGAATGAAAGAGGTGAGCACATCATGTTCAATGCAGTGATCGATGCGCCGTTCGGCAAGATCGGCGTGCGGCTGGAGGGCGAGACCGTGCGCGAGATCGTCTATCTGCCCGGCTCGGTGGCGAACGTCGAGCCCGACTCGCCGCTCGCGAAAGCGGCCGTCGAGCAGATCGAGTGTTATTTGCAGCTGGCATCCGCGACCTTCGATCTGCCGCTCGCCGCTGTCGGCACGGCCTTCCAGCGCCGTGTCTGGCACGCGATCAGCGCGATTCCGGCGGGCGCCGTGATGACCTACGGACAGCTTGCAAAGGAGGTCGGCAGCGTGCCGCGCGCGGTCGGGCAGGCCTGCGGCTCGAACTGCTTTCCGATCGTGATTCCGTGTCATCGCGTGGTCGCGTCGGGTGGCATCGGCGGCTTTGCGCACACGGGCGGCGACGGCTACTATCGCAACGTCAAACGCTGGCTACTCAAACACGAGGGCATCCCCTACGCATGACTGATGTGCTGACCGAAGACGCGCAGCCCGCGTCGCCCCTGCTCGTGACGAGCGGCGCGTCGATCGACGCGTTTTGCGATGCGCTCTGGCTCGAACATGGCCTCGCGCGCAACACGCTCGACGCGTACCGGCGCGACTTGCGGCTTTTTTCCGAGTGGCTCGCGAAGCAGCGCTACGCATCGCTCGATACGGCGAGCGAAGCCGATCTGACTGCCTACGCCGCCGCGCGCGCGATGGACAAATCGACGTCGGCGAACCGGCGCCTGTCCGTCTTCCGACGCTACTATGCATGGGCCGTGCGCGAGCATCGCGCGTCGGCGGACCCGACGTTGCGTATCCGCGCGGCCAAGCAGCCGCCGCGTTTTCCGTCGACATTGACGGAAGCGCAGGTCGAAGCGCTGCTCGGCGCGCCGGATGTGACGACGCCGTTGGGCTTGCGCGATCGCACGATGCTGGAGCTGATGTACGCGAGCGGCTTGCGCGTGAGCGAACTCGTCACGCTGAAGACCGTGGAAGTCGGCTTGAACGAAGGCGTCGTGCGCGTGCTCGGCAAGGGCTCGAAGGAGCGGCTGATTCCGTTCGGCGAGGAGGCGCACGGCTGGATCGAGCGGTATCTGCGCGAGTCGCGACCCGCGCTGCTCGGCCAGCGCTCCGCCGATGCGCTTTTCGTCACCGCCCGCGCCGAAGGCATGACGCGCCAGCAGTTCTGGAACATCATCAAGCGTCACGCGATGACGGCGCATGTGCATGCGCCGCTGTCGCCGCATACGCTGCGCCACGCGTTCGCGACCCATCTGCTGAATCACGGCGCGGACTTGCGCGTCGTGCAACTGCTGCTCGGCCACACCGATATCTCGACGACGCAGATCTACACGCACGTCGCGCGCGAGCGGCTCAAGTCGCTGCACGCGACGCATCATCCGCGCGGGTGAGTTTGCGCAACCAGTTTGCGCGGCTGACTTCGCGCGGCTGGCTTGACCCGGCTGACCTTATGCGGCTGTCCTTATGCGGCTGACGCGTAATTGGCCGCCCGCGGCTCAGACGAGCTCGCGCAACCGGTGCTTGAGAATCTTGCCCGTCGATGCGGCGGGCAACGTGGCAAGCACCTTGATATCGGCGGGGCGCTTGTACGGCGCGAGCCTTTCCTTGCACCATGCGTCGAGTTCGGCGGGCGTCGCTTTTGCGCCGCTCTTCAGCTCGACGAACGCCACCACTTCCTCGTTGCCTTCCACCGCGCGCCCGACTACCGCCGACTGCACGACGTCGGGATGCGCGTTCAGCACATGCTCGACTTCGGCGGGATAGACGTTGAAGCCCGAGCGGATGATCAACTCCTTGCTGCGGCCAGCGATATGCAGCGCGCCGTCGGCGTCCTGTCGAGCGAGATCGCCCGTTCTGAGCCAGCCGTCTTCCGTGACGGCGGCCTGTGTCTGCTGCGGGTTGCGGTAGTAGCCGAGCATCACGTTCGGCCCGCGCACCCACAGTTCGCCGACTTCACCGCGCGCGACATCGACGCCATCCAGTCCGACGAAGCGCACTTCGATGCCGGGAATCGTCTGGCCGACGGAACAGTCGGCGCGCGGCGCCTCGATCATCGTCTGAGAGACGGTCGGACTACTCTCGGTCATGCCGTAGCCGTTGTGCAGCGTGACGCCATACACGCTTTCGACGCGCGACTTTAGCGCGGCGTCGAGCGGCGAGCCGCCCGAATACGCGAAGCGCAGTTGCGGCGCGGACCACGGCAAGCCGTTCGTTTGCAGATATTCGAGCAGCTTTGCATGCATTGCAGGCACGCCCTGGAAGATCGACACGCGCTCTTGCGCGAGCGCGCGGCGCACGGCTTCGGGCGCGAAGCGCGGCGCGAGCCTGAGCGTCGCGCCTGCATACAGGCTGCCGAGGCACACCGACGCCAGACCGTACACGTGCGAGATCGGTAGCACCGCGTAGACGACATCGCCGGTATTGACGCGCCGCAGCCTGCTCGACACCGCGGCGATGAACAGAAGATTGCGATGCGACAGCATCACGCCTTTGGGCGTGCCCGTCGTCCCCGTCGTGTAGATCAGCGCCGCGCACTGGCGCTCGCTCGCGGCTTCGACGGGTTCTGCCGGCGCGGCTTCGTCGATCGCGCACGACCACGCGCCGATGTCGATGCCGATCGAGCGCGCGGGGAGTGCGCCGCGGCGTTGCGCATGCTGGCGCGCATCCGGCGAGGCGTCGACGGCATACGCGGTCACGCGCGGCTGCGCATGCGCGCGGATTGCATCGAGCTCCGCCGCCGACAGCCGCGCGTTCGACATCAGCGCCCATGCATCGAGCTTCGCGGTCGCAAACAGCAGCACGATCTGCACGATGCTGTTCTCCGCGACGATCATCACGCGGTCGCCGGCGCGCACGCCCTGTTCGCCGAGCAACGCGGCAACGCTATCGACGGCTTGCGCGAGTTGCGCGCTCGTGAGGCGGCGATCGTCTTCGATTAGCGCGACACGGTGCGGATCGCGCGCGGCCATGAACGCGGGAATCCCGGCGATACGTGCGGGGAGCGCGGCGAGAAGCGCGGCCACATCGATGCGCGGCGCGGCGGCGGGCGAGTGCTGGGCTGTATTCAACGATGTCTCCTTGATGGGCATTCCGGGCGCGCGCGTTTGCCGTGTGCCACGGCGCCGGCACATTTGCGAACGATCGTGTCATGATTCCGGGGCGCACACAATTGGCCATTTGGCAAATGGCCGTTGCGACGCGCGGACATTACAATGCGCCGATGAGCAAATCCAGACACGTTTCCGAAACACCCGCCACGCAGTACCTGCGCCGCCACAAGATCGAGTTCGGCGAGCATCCGTACGACTACGTCGAGCACGGCGGCACGGGTGAATCGGCGCGCCAGCTTGGCGTCGACGAGCATCACGTCGTCAAGACGCTGGTGATGGAAGACGAGCACGCGAAGCCGCTGATCGTGCTGATGCACGGTGACCGCACCGTATCGACGAAGAATCTCGCGCGGCAGATCGGCGCGAAACGCGTTGAGCCCTGCAAGCCGGAAGTCGCGAGCCGGCATTCGGGCTACATGATCGGCGGCACGTCGCCGTTCGGGACGAAGAAGGCGATGCCCGTCTACGTCGAATCGACGATACTCGAACTGGACAGTATCTGGATCAACGGCGGGCGGCGCGGCTTTCTCGTCAGCATCGCGCCCGGCGTGCTGACGTCGCTGCTGTCCGCGAAGCCGGTGCAGTGCGCAAGCGTCGATTGAAGCGCATGCCTGTAAAACGGTGTGCCGGGTTCGGTAGAATGTGCGCCGTTGCGCACGCGGCGAATGGGGACCCGCGCCGCTAGTCTTGCCTTGTGTGTTGCCTTTTGCGCTTTCCGACACTGATAAGAGTTTCAACATGGAAAACCTGATTGTCGCCGTCGTGGCCTATCTGATCGGCTCGGTGTCGTTTGCCGTGATCGTCAGCGGCGCGATGGGGCTGGCCGATCCGCGCTCGTACGGCTCGAAGAACCCCGGCGCGACCAACGTGCTGCGCAGCGGCAACAAGAAGGCTGCGATTCTCACGCTGATCGGCGACGCGTTCAAAGGCTGGATCGCCGTGTGGCTCACGGGGCACTTCTCGGCGCGCTTCGGGCTCGACGATACGTCCGTTGCGATCGCGGCGATCGCCGTGTTTCTCGGCCATCTGTATCCCGTCTATTTCCGCTTCAAGGGTGGCAAGGGCGTCGCGACGGCGGCGGGCGTGCTGCTCGCGATCAATCCCATACTCGGCATCGCGACGCTGCTGACCTGGCTGATTGTCGCGTTCTTCACGCGCTATTCGTCGCTGGCGGCGCTGTGCGCGGCGATCTTCGCGCCGCTGTTCGACGGGTTTCTGTTCGGCGCGAACGTGATTGCGCTGGCGATCGTCGCAATGAGCGCGCTGCTGATCTGGCGTCACCGGGCGAACATCGCGAAGCTGGTGGCAGGGCAGGAGAGCCGCATCGGCGACAAGAAAAAAGCTGAGGCGGCGCGGCCGGCCTCCAAGCATTGAAACAGCATCGAACGATGGCTGCTTTGCCAGGCTTTCCGGCGAGCGCAGGCTACCGAAGGTTGATCGAAGCGCCGCCCGCCGAGCGGCGCTCGAGCCGAAAGATCAATCGCGGAAGTTGTTGAAATCGAGCGGCGTATCCGTCACGTCCTTGCGCAGCATCGCAATCACGCTTTGCAGATCGTCGCGCTTGGCGCCCGTCACGCGCACCGCGTCGCCCTGGATGCTCGCCTGGACCTTGATCTTGCTGTCCTTCACGAGCTTGACGATTTTCTTCGCGAGATCGCCGGACACGCCCTTCTTCACGGTGACGACCTGCTTGACCTTGTCGCCGCCGATCTTCTCGATCTTGCCGTAGTCGAGGAAGCGCACGTCCACGTTGCGCTTCGCCATTTTCGACACGAGCACGTCCTTCACCTGGCCGAGCTTGAACTCGTCGTCGGCGAACGCGGTGAGTTCTCGCTCCTTTTGCTCGACGCGGGCGTCCGAGCCCTTGAAGTCGAAGCGCGTCGAGATTTCCTTGTTCGACTGCTCGATGGCGTTCTTCACTTCGATCATGTTGGCTTCGCAGACGACGTCAAACGATGGCATTGCTTTCTCCCATTTGTATCGAGCCGCGTCGTGCCGCCTTGCCGACCGTGCCGCAACGTGACGGCTGGACGGCTGCGCGCGACGCTCTCGCTATAATCACGAACCGGTGTCATTTTACCGACGCCTTCCCCTTTTGCCCAAGGCTCGCGAGCCGGTTGCAACACCCGTCCGCGCGTTGTCCCGGGCGCTTGCCAGAACTCCTGATGTCCCAGTCCGATCCGCTTCTGTTCGCCGCCGACTTTCCGCTGAAGTCGCACAACACCTTTGGCTTCGACGTGCGCGCGCGGCTCGCATGCCGCATCGAAAGCGACGCGCAACTGCTTGCCGCCTTGCGCGACCCGCGCGCGAAGGGCTTGCGGCGGCTCGTGCTGGGCGGTGGCAGCAACGTCGTGCTGACGCGCGACTTCGACGGCCTCGTGCTGTTGATCGCGCTGCGCGGCCGCAAGCTGGTCCGCGAGGACGTCGACGCGTGGTACGTCGAGGCCGCGGCAGGCGAGAACTGGCACGACTTCGTGTCGTGGACGATTGCAGAAGGCATGCCCGGCCTCGAAAATCTCGCGCTGATTCCGGGCACGGTGGGCGCGGCGCCGATACAGAACATCGGCGCGTACGGGCTGGAGATGTGCGAGCGCTTCGCATCGCTGCGGGCGATCGAGCTGGCGACGGGCGAAGCAGTGGAACTCGATGCCGATGCTTGCCGCTTCGGCTATCGCGACAGCTTCTTCAAGCAGGAAGGGCGCGAGCGCTTTGTGATCGTATCGGTGACGTTCAGGTTGCCGAAAGCGTGGGTGCCGCGCTCCGGCTATGCCGACATCGCACGCGAACTCGCCGCAGCCGGTCTCGGCGATGCGACGCCGACGCCTCAGGCCATCTTCGATGCCGTCGTCGCCGTGCGGCGAGCGAAACTGCCGGATCCGCTCGCGCTCGGCAATGCGGGGAGCTTCTTCAAGAATCCCGTCGTCGAGGCGGCGCAGTTCGACGCGCTGCTCGCGAAAGAGCCGCAGATCGTCTCGTATCGTCAGCCGGACGGACGCGTGAAGCTCGCGGCTGGCTGGCTGATCGACCGCTGCGGATGGAAGGGGCGCGAGATGGGGGCGGCGGGCGTGCATGAGCGGCAGGCGCTCGTGCTCGTGAACCGCGGCGGCGCGAGCGGAGCCGAGGTGCTGGCGCTCGCGAAGGCGATCCAGCACGACGTCGCGACGCGTTTCGGCGTGGAACTGGAAGCCGAGCCAGTCTGTCTTTGATGCGCGTGCTACGCGCCGCGCGTTGAAGCATCGCGGAAACGAAATCGCCGGCTCGAAGCCGGCGATTCTGTTTGGTCCGTTGCGAGGCTTTCGCTCGGGGAATCTCAGTGATTCAGCTTGCCGAGCAGCAGGAATTCCATCAGCGCTTTCTGCACGTGCAGCCGGTTTTCCGCTTCGTCCCATACGACGCTCTGCGGACCGTCGATCACCTCCGCGCTGACTTCCTCGCCGCGATGCGCAGGCAGGCAGTGCATGAAGAGCGCGTCCTTGTTCGCGCACGACATCATGTCGGCATCGACACACCAGTCCGCGAACGCTTTCTTGCGCGCTTCGTTCTCGGCTTCGAAACCCATGCTGGTCCACACGTCCGTAGTCACGAGGTCGGCGCCCTTGCAGGCTTCGTTCGGATCGTCGAATTCTTCGTAGAACGGCGCGCTGTCCGGTGCGACCAGCGCGCGGTCGAGCTTGTAACCCGGCGGCGTGGACAAGCGCAGCCTGAAGCCGAGAATGTGCGCCGCTTCGATCCACGTATACAGCATGTTGTTCGCGTCGCCGACCCACGCGACCGTCTTGCCGCGGATCGGGCCGCGATGTTCGTAGTACGTGAAGATGTCCGCGAGCACCTGGCACGGGTGATACTCGTTCGTCAGCCCGTTGATGACGGGCACGCGCGAGTTTTCGGCAAACCGCTGAATGATGTCCTGGCCGAACGTGCGGATCATGATGATGTCGACCATCCGCGAGATGACCTGCGCCGCGTCTTCAATCGGTTCGCCGCGGCCGAGCTGCGTGTCGCGCGTGCTCATGAAGACGGCGTGACCGCCCAGCTGGAAGATGCCCGCTTCGAACGACAGGCGCGTACGCGTCGAATTCTTCTCGAAGATCATCGCGAGCGTGCGGTCGTGCAGCGGATGATACGTCTCGTAGTTCTTGAACTTGCGCTTCAGGATGCGCGCGCGTTCGAGCACGTACTCGTAGTCTTCCAGCGAGAAATCGTTGAACTGCAGATAGTGGCGGATTTTCTTGGCGGTCATAAAACAAATACGGCGGATTCACCCGGGCGAAGATGCCGGACTGGGCCGCCGTCGTTTGTGGTAACTCAATCCAGCATAAAGGATTTTGAATGATTTGACGAGTCGGCCACGCGGCATGGGCGACTTTGCCGGATCGCGTAAGGGACTGTTCCATCACGCTTATGTGCGGTGCGGAGAAACCCTGGCTGCGCTATAATCTCGAAGTTTTCTCAGAGCCCGGCAGGCAGCTCCTTGCTTGCAGGACACGGTTTTCGCGTACCTCGCGCATGTGCCGCGCTGTGCGCCATCACGACTGCTGCCAAGGCGGCCTCGCTGGCCCGCTGCGGCAGGCGAACGGCAGGCTCGCTGCAAGGTTCGCGCGGTCGCGAGACGTGTTCGGACAGCGTTTTCAGGCAGTCATCCTTCGCAGGCTCATCTCCGGCAGATCGCTGGGCAGTCACACAGGGTTTCGTACATGGCCGACACACCCCCAACCGAATATTTCATTCAAGGCGTCACGTCGTCTGGACGCAAGTTTCGTCCAAGCGACTGGTCGGAGCGGCTGGCGGGCGTGATGTCGTGTTTCGGTCCGGGCGCGAAAGGGCCGAATGCCCGTCTCCAATATTCCCATTACGTGCGTCCGACGATGGTCGGCGACCTGAAGTGCGTGATTCTCGATTCGCGGTTGCGGGATATCGAACCGATGGCTTTCGACTTCGTGATCAACTTCGCGAAAGACAACGATCTTCTCGTTACGGAGGCGTGCGAGCTTCCGCCGGAGCATGAAGCGCGCAAGGCGCCGGCGCGCTGAGCGTCGTGCTGCACGAACAATGGAACCCGCATCTGCGGGTTTTTTTGTGCCCGCTTTTTTTGTGGTGGCGGCTTGCGCGCGAGGCGCGCTCGAGACGTGACACGGGGCGCAAAAACAAAAAAGCCCGCGAGAGCGGGCTTTCATGACACAGCGGAAACAGGAAGCCGCTCGCGCAAGGCGAGCGGCCGGATTCGTGAATTTACTGCGCTGCGGGCGCTTGCAGACCCTTGACGGCTGCAGCGAGGCGGCTCTTATGGCGAGCTGCCTTGTTCTTGTGAACGATTTTCTTGTCGGCAATGATGTCCAGCGTCTTTGCCGATGCCTTGAAGATTTCAGCGGCCTGCGCTGCGTCGCCGGCTTCGATTGCCTTGCGGACAGCCTTGACAGCCGTGCGGTACTTCGAGCGCAGCGCCGAGTTGTGCGAGTTTGCCTTGGCGGCTTGGCGGGCGCGCTTGCGTGCTTGTGCGGAGTTAGCCATGACGGTTCCTTATCCTGTTCCTGTTTCCAGTGCCGGCCCTTGTGCAAAGGCTGGCGCTGCTTTTAGATCGAACCCCTGAGAGCGATTGCCCAAGGGCGCAAATTGACGAACGACTGAGAACAACGTGAAGTCCAGCCCGTTTTGAAAGGCGAGCGAGCTTCGAAACCGGCGATTATAGCAACAAAATCAGATACGTGGCAACCGCGGCTCGTCTTTGCGTTAGCGACGCGCTGATGCAAAGCAGCAGTGCGCCGCCGATGCTGCCCTTCGAACGCCACGGGAAGACGGCTTCACGAGAGCGTTTGCCGGCTCGAAAGACACGAATTTCTCACAGACTTGCTGTCGAATCGAACGTCTTTCGCGCAAATTGGTCCGAAACGCTCCGAATCGCTACGAATCGTGCCTTCACATGCTGACCGCCCTGGACGCACCCGTATAATAAGCGCCCCATGAATCTATTCCGAGCCCTGCTGACGGTCAGCGGCTTCACGCTGCTTTCGCGCGTGACCGGACTGGCCCGCGAGACCCTGATCGCACGTGCATTCGGCGCGAGCCAGTACACCGACGCGTTCTACGTCGCTTTCCGAATTCCGAATCTGCTGCGCCGGATTTCCGCCGAGGGTGCGTTTTCACAAGCCTTCGTGCCGATCCTCGCCGAGTTCAAGAACCAGCAGGGCCACGACGCGACCAAAGCGCTCGTCGACGCGACCTCGACGGTGCTCGCGTGGGCGCTCGCGATCCTCTCGCTGCTCGGCGTGGCGGGCGCGACGTGGGTCGTGCTGGTGGTCGCATCGGGCCTGCGCGGCGACGGCCAGGCGTTCACGCTGGCCGTGTCGATGACGCGGATCATGTTCCCGTACATCGTGTTCATTTCGCTGACGTCGCTGGCGTCGGGCGTGCTGAATACGTACAAGAACTTCTCGTTGCCCGCGTTCGCGCCTGTGCTGCTGAACGTCGCGTTCATCATCGCCGCCGTGTTCGTCGCGCCGCTGATGAAGGTGCCCGTGTACGCGCTCGCGTGGGCCGTGATCGCGGGCGGCATCGCGCAGTTCGTCGTGCAGTTGCCGGGCCTGAAGAAAATTGACATGGTGCCGCGCATCGGACTGAATCCCGTCAAGGCGATCGCGCATCGCGGCGTGAAGCGCGTGCTCGCGAAGATGGTGCCGGCGATGTTCGCGGTCTCGGTCGCGCAGATCAGCCTCATCATCAATACCAACATCGCGTCGCACATCGGGCCGGGCGCGGTGTCGTGGATCAACTACGCCGACCGTCTGATGGAGTTTCCGACTGCGCTGCTCGGCGTCGCGCTCGGCACGATCCTGTTGCCCAGCCTGTCGAAAGCGCACGTCGATGCCGACGCGCACGAGTATTCGTCGCTGCTCGACTGGGGCTTGCGCGTGACCTTCCTGCTCGCCGCGCCGAGCGCTGTCGCGCTGTTCTTCTTCGCCGAGCCGCTGACGGCGACGCTGTTCCACTACGGCAAGTTCGACGGCAATGCGGTCGTGATGGTCGGGCGCGCGCTCGCTGCGTACGGCGTCGGCCTCGTCGGCCTCATCCTGATCAAGATTCTCGCGCCCGGCTTCTACGCGAAGCAGGACATCAAGACGCCCGTGAAGATCGGCGTCGGCGTGCTGGTCGTCACCCAGCTGAGCAACTACGTGTTCGTGCCGGTCTTCGCGCATGCGGGACTGACGCTGTCGGTCGGGCTCGGCGCTTGCGTCAACGCGCTGTGTCTTTTCATCGGCTTGCGGCGGCGCGGCATCTATATGCCCTCGTCGGGCTGGACGGTGTTCTTCGTCCAACTCATCGGCGCGTGTCTCGTGCTCGCGGGCGTGATGCACTGGTTCGCGCTCAGCTTCGACTGGATCGGCAT
Source organism: Paraburkholderia sp. LEh10 (assembly GCF_017814945.1). Taxonomy (GTDB): domain Bacteria; phylum Pseudomonadota; class Gammaproteobacteria; order Burkholderiales; family Burkholderiaceae; genus Paraburkholderia. Next base: position 137,033 of record NZ_JAGIPX010000017.1, on the reverse strand, counting down.
GCATGCTGAGCCCGTGCGGCGCATGGTGCTGCTTGCAGCGTGCCTCGTGCTGTTCGCCGCGCTATATTTCGGTATGCTGTGGCTGATGGGCTTCAAATACGCGTATTTCAGAAGGCGAGTGAAGTGATCACGATGACGCGGGTTCTCGACTATTTCAGCGCGCTTGTCGCCGAGGACGATGGGCTCCCCCTCACGGAAGCGGCGCTCTCGCTCGCGCAGGATGCCTATCCCGATCTCGATCTGCAGGCCGTGCTCGCTGAGATCGATGAACTCGCGCTGCGCGTCAGGCGCCGCATTCCCGACGACGCCGACATCCAGCAGCGGGTCGGCATTCTCAACCGATACTTCTTTCGCGAGCTGGGCTTCGCGGCGAACGTCAACGACTACTACGACCCGGACAACAGCCATCTGAACATGGTGCTCAAGCGCCGGCGCGGCATTCCGATCTCGCTGGCCGTGCTGTATCTGGAGATGGCGTCACAGGTGGATATTCCCGTGCGCGGCGTGGCGTTTCCCGGACACTTCCTGCTGCGCGTCACGCTGCCCGAAGGCGACGCGATGATCGATCCGACCACGGGCCATCCGCTGACGGAACCCGAAATGGTCGAGATGCTCGAGCCTTATGTGGCGAGGGCGGGCGAATCGGTGAGCCGTGCGCTGCGGATGCTGCTGCAACCGGCGACGCGGCGCGAGATCATCGCGCGCATGCTGCGCAACCTCAAGGCCACCTATCTGCAGACGGAGCGCTGGCAGCGTCTGCTTGCCGTGCAGCAGCGTCTCGTGATCCTGTTGCCGGAGAGTATCGAGGAAGTGCGCGACCGTGGTTTCGCGTATGCGCGGCTCGATTACCTGCGGCCGGCATTGGAGGATCTCGAGCGCTATCTCGACGACAGGCCGGATGCCGAAGACGCAATGGTCGTCGAATCGCAATTGAACGAGTTGCGGCAACGCACGCAGCATGACGATCGCGATTGATCCGGCTGCTTCAAACACAAACGCCTGCGTAGCCGACTACGCAGGCGTTTTCGTTTCGGCGCCTGGCGTTGAGCGCCTGGCGCGAGGCATGCGCTTACTTCGGCTGCATCCGGATCGCGCCATCCAGACGGATCACTTCGCCGTTGAGCATCGGATTGTCGAAGATCTGCTTGACGAGCATCGCGAACTCATGCGGTTTGCCGAGGCGCGGCGGGAAAGGCACCATCGCGCCGAGCGCGTCCTGCACTTCCTGCGGCATGCCGAGCAGCATCGGCGTTTCGAAGATGCCCGGCGCGATCGTCATCACGCGGATCGCGTTGCGCGACAGGTCGCGTGCGATCGGCAGCGTCATGCCCGCGACACCTGCTTTCGACGCCGCATACGCCGCCTGGCCGATCTGTCCATCGAATGCGGCCACCGACGCCGTGTTGACGATCACGCCCCGTTCGCCGAGCGCATTCGGCTCGAGCTTCGCGATTTCAGCGGCCGCGAGGCGAATCATGTTGAACGTGCCGACGAGGTTGATCGAGACCGTGCGCGCGAACGAGTGCAACGGATGCGGGCCGTCCTTGCCGACCGTCTTCATCGCGGGTGCGACGCCCGCGCAATTGATGAGGCCGCGCAGCGCGCCGAGCTTCGTCGCGGCTTCGACGGCTTGCGCGGCATCGTCTTCGCGGCTCACGTCGCACTTGACGAACACACCGCCCAGTTCCTGCGCGAGCGCCGTGCCCGCGTCGTGGTTCAGGTCCGCGAGCACGACCTTACCGCCGTTTTCCGCGATCAGGCGCGCCGTCGCGGCGCCAAGCCCGGATGCGCCGCCCGTGATCAGAAACACGTTGTCCTTGATATCCATGTCTTCTCCTTGATTGGATGCGTGTCATTCGAATCTTTATCGCTGAACGATTTTAACGGCTCGGCTTCGAGCGTCCAACCACGCAGATGCCCGCCGCCGACATGCGCGCGTCGAAGTCCGGCACTTTCCCCTCAGTGCTGCAAACGAACGCGAGGCGATCGGCGAAAGCGGCCAATAAAAAACCCGCCATGAGCGGCGGGTTCTTCATGTCTTGCCTGCGAAAGCGCATTCGAGTTTGCGCGTATTACTTCAATGCTTCGAACGCCCGATCGCGGATTTCCTCGACGCTGCCGAGACCCGAAATGCGGCGGTATTGCGGCGCCTTCAATTGCGTCGACGGGTCGCCGTTTTTCGCCCAGCTGTTGTAGTAGTCGATCAGCGGTTTCGTCTGCGCGACGTACACGTCGAGGCGCTTCTTCACCGTTTCTTCCTTGTCGTCGTCGCGCTGGATCAGCGGCTCGCCCGTCACGTCGTCGATGCCTTCGACCTTCGGCGGATTGAACTTGACGTGATACGTGCGGCCCGAAGCCGGGTGCGTGCGGCGACCGCTCATGCGCGTGATGATCTCGTCGAACGGCACGTCGATCTCCAGCACGTAGTCGATGGGCACGCCCGCCTGTTTCATCGCTTCCGCTTGCGGAATCGTGCGCGGGAAACCGTCGAACAGATAGCCGTTCGCGCAGTCCGGCTGTTGCAGCCGCTCCTTGACGAGGTTGATGATGAGCTCGTCCGTGACGAGCTCGCCGGCATCCATGTAGCGCTTCGCTTCGATGCCGAGCGGCGTCCCCGCCTTCACGGCGGCGCGCAGCATGTCGCCCGTCGAAATTTGCGGAATGCCGAACTTTTCCTTGATGAAGTTCGCCTGGGTGCCCTTGCCCGCGCCAGGAGCGCCCAACAGGATCAAACGCATTTGATATCTCCAGATCTATGTGAATTCTGTCTGGCGCACTGCGCGCTTTGCCGCAGTCTGCGCTCTTGATTCTTTGTTGTACGCCGTCGTGTCGGGCAGCTTTTCACTGCCGGTTTTGCGCTGCACATCGTAGACGGCGCTGCAAAGCAAACGACAAAACGGGCGCAATAAAAATACGGGCGAATGATGATACCGATCAATGCGCATCGATATCGGCTGAATCGCGCGAACGATCGATTATGCCATGGCTTTTTACGCCGACGACCCGAAAAACGCCTGTACGCGGGCAAGATCGTCCGGCGTGTCGACGCCAGGCAGCGGCGCGTCGTGCGTCACGAGCACCGCGATGCGCTCGCCGTGCCACATCGCGCGCAGCTGTTCGAGCGCTTCGGCCTGCTCGATCGGCGAGATCGACAGACTCGGGTAAGTACGGAGAAACTTCGCGCGATACGCGTACAGCCCGATGTGCCGATAAACAGCCGCGGGCGCAGGAGGAGCGGGCATGTGCGCGACGTTCGGCCAATGCGGCTGATATGCGTCGCGCGCCCACGGAATGGGCGCGCGCGAGAAATACAGCGCGACGCCGCGCGCGTCGAGCACCACCTTGACGACGTTTGGGTTGAACACTTCCGCGGGATCATGAACGGGATGCGCAGCCGTCGCGATCGCACAGCCTTCCGTGGCCGCGAGGTGCGACGCAACGCCGCGCACCAGCGCGGGATCGATCAGCGGCTCGTCGCCCTGCACGTTGACGACGACCGTGTCATCGCTCCAGCCGTAGTGGGCCGCGACTTCCGCGAGCCGGTCCGTGCCCGACGGATGATCGGCACGCGTCATCATCACGTCGATGCCATGCGCGCGCGCGACGTCGAAGACGGATTGCGCATCGGTTGCGACCAGCACCTGCTGCGCGCCCGATTCGAGCGCACGCTCGGCGACGCGCACGACCATCGGCTTGCCGCCAAGATCGGCGAGCGGCTTGTTTGGCAGGCGCGTGGACGCGAGGCGTGCCGGAACGACGGCGATGAAGGGCGGAGTCTGCTGGGTGTCGGTCATCGGAAAAGCGGCCGCATTGGCCTCGACAAGAGCGGCTTCGGGCATGCAGGGCTTCGACATGAAGCGCGCAGCCGGAGAGCCTTCGAACCAGGCCTTGAAGGGCCGAGAAAAACGCGCCGCCTTGTCGGCGGCGCGATGGGTGTCCCGATGGGTCTGCCGTTGTTGCTGGCCGGGCGCGTTGCGCCCAGCAGCGCGGGCGTTCAGGCGACGGAGCCGGGATTCAGATCAACGGGCGTGCCTTCGACCGTTTGACGCGCTTCGTCGACGAGCATCACGGGGATGCCATCGCGGATCGGGTAGGCGAGCTTGTCTGCGTTGCAGATCAGCTCCTGCGCGGCGCGGTCGTAGCTGAGCGGTCCCTTGCAGATCGGGCAAACGAGAATTTCAAGCAGGCGAGCGTCCACGGACTTTCTCCACAACAAGTGCAATGAGGCGATGATCGAGCGTGGCTTCGACGGGAACGACCCACAGCCGCGCATCATGCCAGGACCCCAATTTTACCGCATCCTTTTCGGTGATCAGGATGGCGTCGGCGTCCACGTCGACGAATGGGTTCGTGCTAAACGCGTAATGGTCGGGCAGCGCTCGCGTGTCGGGCGCGAGGCCCGCCGCGCGCAATGTCGCGAAAAAGCGTTCGGGCGCGCCGATGCCGGCAGCGGCGAGCACGCGTTCGCCCGCGAACTGCGCGAGCGGGCGGCGCAGGCGCGGATTGTCGAGATGCCAGGCATCGCCAGGCGCGAGATCCAGCGAGAACGTATTCGGCCAGGGCGGCAGCACGCGGTCATACGGGTTGTTGATCAGCGTCGCGTCGCGCTTGCGCGACAGCGGCTCGCGCAACGGACCGGCCGGCAGCAGGAAGCCGTTGCCGCCCAGCCGGTGATCGAACACGACGATTTCGGCGTCGCGCTTCAGGCGGTAGTGCTGCAGCCCGTCGTCGCTGACGATCACATCGACATCGCGATACGCGTTGCACAACGCTTCGGCGGCCGCCACGCGGTCGGGGCACACGAACACGGGCGCGCCCGTGCGGCGCGCGATGAGAAGCGGCTCGTCGCCTGCCTGGTTTGCGTTCGACGTCGGCGTGACGAGCGTGGGCAGCTTGATCTTCGCGCCGTAGCCGCGCGACACGACGCCGGGCGTGAAGCCCGCGCTGCGCAGCGCCTCGACGAGTGCGATCACCGTCGGCGTCTTGCCTGTGCCGCCGACCGTCACGTTGCCGACGATCACGACGGGCACGCGCACGCGCACCGACTTCAGCCAGCCGAGCTCGAACGCAGCGCGGCGCCCGAGCGCGACCGCGCCGAAGAGGCACGACAGCGGCGTCAGCGCCCATGCGAACGGGCCGCGCTGCCGCCACTCGCGCGCAATGCGCGCTTCGATGCGGGACGCGAGTTCGCTCATCGGTGAGGGGCCGGCCGGCGCGGCGCGTCAGACAGGACGGACAGAGCGGACATCAACGGTCATCTCCGGACAATGGGTTGCACCGACGGTTAAAGGGACCAGGAAGACCAACGGAACCAAGCAACGCGGACAGCGAAAGGACGGCAACGGGACGACGAACGGGCATGACATGATCGGACGAGCTTGTGCGAACCATGCCGGCAGATTCGCCAGAACCCGGCACTCTAGCGCGCGGGCGGCGTCGGCCGCAAGTCGGAAAGGCCTTCACGCGAGGACGAAACGCGCCGCATGCGATATCCATACCCTGTGGATAACTTTGTGGAGAATGTGCCGTTCAATCTGTCGAAAGGGCCGCTGCGCAAGCCTTCGCTCGGCGCGAGCACGTTTGAAAACTTAGAATATATGATAAAAATCAACGAGTTAGATGGTTTTAAATGGGCTCTGGAGTAGTTTTGCGCCAAATCAGCACGACCCTCCCGACATGTGGACACTTTTAACAATCCGGCTAAAGACGAGTAGAACACGCTGGACCTGACTGGCCGATCGGTCTATCGTCTGTCCGGCCTGTCAAAACCATTCCTCGCATGAATTCCGAAAGTCCTTTCTCGTCTCCCGTCGGTGCGGGTGGCGATGCCGTCGTTCCCGTATCGGTGCTCAACCGCGCGATCGGGACGATGCTCGAACGCTCGTTCCCGCTCGTGTGGGTATCCGGCGAAGTGTCGAACTTCACGCGCGCCGCCAGCGGGCACTGGTATTTCTCGATCAAGGACGCGCAGGCGCAGATGCGCTGCGTGATGTTTCGCGGCCGCGCACAGTACGCCGAGTTCGTGCCGCGCGAAGGCGACCGGATCGAAGTGCGCGCGCTCGTCACGATGTACGAGCCGCGCGGCGAACTTCAGCTCAATGTCGAAGCGGTGCGCCGCACGGGTCAAGGCCGGCTGTACGAAGCGTTCCTGCGTCTGAAGGCGCAACTCGAAGCCGAAGGGCTGTTCGATGCGCAGCGCAAACGCCCGGTGCCTGCGCATCCGCGCGCAATCGGCATCGTCACGTCATTGCAGGCGGCCGCGCTGCGCGATGTGCTGACGACGCTCGCGCGCCGCGCGCCGCATATACCTGTGATCGTTTATCCGGCGCCCGTGCAGGGCGCCGGCGTGAGCGCGAAGCTGGCCGCGATGGTCGAAACGGCGAACGCGCGGCGTGAAGTCGATGTGCTGATCGTCTGCCGGGGCGGCGGCTCGATCGAAGACCTGTGGGCGTTCAACGAAGAGGTGCTGGCCCGCGCGATCGCGGCGAGCAGCGTGCCCGTCGTGAGCGGCGTCGGTCACGAAACCGACTTCACGATCGCCGACTTCGCCGCCGACGTGCGCGCGCCGACGCCAACGGGCGCCGCCGAGCTCGTCAGCCCGCAGCGCGTGCTGCTGCTGCGCGATCTCGATCATCGGCATGCGACGCTCGCGCGCGGCTTCGGGCGCATGATGGAGCGCCGCGCGCAGCAGCTCGACTGGCTCGCGCGGCGCCTCGTGTCGCCCGCTGAACGGCTGGCGCGGCAGCGCACGCATCTGCAACAGCTGATCGCGCGGCTGGCGTCGGCGGGTGCGCGCCCGGTGCGCGATGCGCGCGCGCGTTTCGCGCTCGTGCAGATGCGCTGGCAGCGGTGGCGTCCCGATCTGTCGATGCATCGGTCGAAGGTGAGCGGGCTCGCGGACCGACTCGACCGCGCATTGTTGCGCCAGCATGAAAGACACCTTGCCCGTGTGGAAACGCTGGCTGCGCGGCTCGAAGTGTTGAGTCCGCAGCGCACGCTGGAGCGCGGCTATGCGGCGCTGCTCGATGCGCAAAGCGGACGTGCGGTGCGCGCGCCGTCAGCGTTGAAACCGGGACGGCGCATGACCGTTCACCTCGCGGAAGGCTCTGCGGACATTGCGTTGTCGGATGTTCAGCCGCGTCTTACGGATGGCTTTTGATGGGCCGTCGCGCACAGTACTTTTGACCTTCATCCGATGCATGAATGGATGCCGCGCGAGCATTAATTACGCCGTCCGTGCAGCGCGTTTTCGCAATCAACACCATAATGGGCTTGCGTTTGCGGGGTTATTCCAAGTCGCCTACAATCGAGTGCTCCACAGCGTTATCCGCAGACTCCCCATAAACAGATACAAAGGAATAAGCACCATGGAACATACGCTCCCGCCGCTGCCGTTCGCGAAGAACGCGCTCGCTCCGCACATGTCGGAAGAGACGCTCGAGTTTCACTACGGCAAGCATCACCAGACCTATGTGACCAACCTGAACAATCTGATCAAGGGCACCGAGTTCGAGAGCCTGTCGCTGGAAGAAATCGTCAAGAAGTCGTCGGGCGGTGTCTTCAACAACTCCGCGCAAGTGTGGAACCACACGTTCTTCTGGAACAGCCTGTCGCCGCAAGGTGGCGGCGCGCCGAAGGGCAAGCTGGCTGACGCGATCAACGCGAAGTGGGGTTCCTTCGACAAGTTCAAGGAAGAGTTCACGAAGACGGCAGTGGGCACGTTCGGCTCGGGCTGGGCGTGGCTCGTGAAGAAGGCTGACGGCTCGCTCGATCTCGTGTCGACCAGCAACGCCGCCACGCCTCTGACCACGGACGCAAAGGCGCTCCTCACGATCGACGTGTGGGAACACGCGTACTACATCGACTATCGCAATGCGCGTCCGAAGTTCGTCGAAGCTTACTGGAACATCGTGAACTGGGACTTCGCTGAGAAGAATTTCGGTTAAGTCGAAGCGTCTTCTGCTGGAGGTTTCCGAATAGCTTTGGAAACCGAAGCAAATAAAAAAGCTCTCGCTTGCGAGAGCTTTTTTTGTTGCGGGATGCGCGACGGGCATGCCGCTCTTTCAACGCTCACTGGTAGGTCATGGTGACCGTCATCGATGAGTTGGCGGGTCCTGGCGTCAAGGTTCCTGTCCTGTAGTAGCGCGCCTGCAGCGGAATCGTATAGCTGCCGCCCGTGCCCGGGTTGTAAGCGCTGAACGGTTTCGCCGTGCCCAGCGGAAACACCGTGCCCGTGCCGTCCAGCAGTTGCACGCCCACGCCTGTCGCCGTCGAACTGCTGTCGAGCGCGACCACCGACTGCGCACTGTCGACCACAGACGTTACCGGGTCGATCTCGTACAGGATGCCATTCATGCCTGCCGGACAGTCGTTCAGGCCGATGTTGAACGGCACGGCCGTCGTCGTCGAACCGACGGACGGCAACTCGGAAGGATAGTGCGTGCCGAGTTGCACGGGAATGTCGGGCGTCGTGCAGGTCAGCGGAATGATCTGCACAGCGTTCATGGTGAGGTAGCTCATTGCCGCGCCTGGGACGGGAACGTGGGGGCTATACAGGAGCGGATACGCCTGCGCGATCGCGGCCGCGGGCAAGACACCGCCTGTCGAGACCGTACCCGTCTTCACAATCGCAACTGCGAAAACGGCCCGGTTAGGCCAGGTGCCACCTGCATCGCAAAAAGAGGCTCTCAGCTTTGTAGTGTCATCGAACCATCCGTGCCAGCCACATCCTTTGTCAAAGACGCCTACCGCCATCGCGATTCCAATGCCTGGGATTGCGGTCTGGACAACCGCGTATGAGGTGGCGTTGTCGGGCATGGGCAGGCCATTGTTGGGCGGCGTCGACACCGTGACGGAAGAAAGGCTCCCGGTGAGCAGAGGTTGTGCCGCCGGGCCGTAGTAGCCACCTGGATTGTTGCATGTCCACGTTGTGTTTCCGGAGTACGTCCACGGTGTCAACATCGTGCCCACTGCCTCGTCGCGAGGCACGGCAATCTGCGACGGAAAGGTGACATTGAGCGTGTCGCCTCCGCCTGTACACGTGACTTGCGCCCACGCGCCTTGTATGCATGCGAACGCAAGCAGCAGGCCCAACCAGATACGAAGGCCACGCAGCGGCGGCTGCAACATTCTGAGGTGCTTCATCATTGTCGTCATTTCATGAACCCTGCGAGATGCGTCGAAGCCGCCTGCTCTAAAAAGACCGCTTCGCTTCTTCGCATGCAGTTACCGTTGTGTTTAGTTATACGTAAAGTTCACCGTCGCAGCTGCCGTCACCGACCCCGCCGTCAACGAGCCGAGGCGATAGAACTGGGCAACCATCGGAATGGTCATCGCATTGGTGGCGTCGACGGTGCCGAGATTGATCGCGCTGTTGAGCGTGATCGGCGTACCGGACGTGGCGCCCGAGCTTGTTGCCTGCAACAGTTGCACGCCCACCTGCGTGGCCGTGCCCGTGTTCTGCAGCACGCTTGCGACGGTATCCATCGTGCCGTTCACGGTCATCGTGACTTTCGTGCCCGGCCCGCAGCTGTTCAGCAGCACGTTGAAAGCCGTCGGGTTCAGCGTGCTGCCGATTGCGCCAAAATCCATCACGGTCGCGCTGCCGAGATTGACCGTCTGATTGAGCGACGACGTATCCACCGTGCACGACGGCTGTGCGATCTCACCGCTGTAATAGATCGTCGCGTCGATCGCGAAAGCGCGCGCGCCGGCTGTTGCAGCAAGCATGGCCAGCAACAGTTTGAGTTTTCGCATGTTGGAGTTCCCTCACCATGATTGAACGTGGCCGATGTCCGCGTTCGATACGCCGGGCCAATTGCGGACAACTGGCCGTGCAGGTCTATTCACAAACGGCGTCTGCGAATACCGTTGCCGCCGCTGTGCCTCTCGCGGCTTTCATGTCCTTCGGCAGTGCATAGCGCACCGTGCAGCTCTGCGTATTGCCGTCGCCCCACTTGATGCGGAACTGGCCTTCAGGCGTCTTCATGTAGAACATCGCGCGGCTGCCCTGGCTCACGGAGCCGACGAGATTGCCGCCGGCGTCGAGCACGTCGGCGCCGAACGGCACCGCGTCGCTGTTCAGACGCCGCACGCGCATCAGCACGGCGCGGCCGCGATCCTCGGTATCGAACTTCAGCCGCACCACAGAACCGGCTGTCGGCGCGAAGTGTTGCTCGGTGGTCTTCAGTTGCACGCCCAACGGCAACCCCTTCGTATCGATCTCCACGTTGTTCAGCGAATAGGGCAGCATGCCTGCCACGGCTGCCTGTCCACGCCCGTTCAGCCGCACGCCCGGCGAAGTGGATATACGCGCGCCCGCGGCATCCTTCGCTTCGATCACCGCATAGGTGTCGCCCGTTTGCGGCGACAGCACGAGGCCGCCCTCATAGCCGACGATCGATCCCGTCGCGCCAAAGCCCGCCTGCGTGTAACCGTTCGCGTAACCTGCATTGGCGCGCAGTTGCGACCATCGCGTGAGATACCCGACGTTTGCATTGAGGCTGTTGCCCGACGTGCTGCCCCATGTGCGGCCCGCCGTGACGCCGTAGTTGACGTCGAAATCCTTGCCGGCCGCGCCGGAGAAGGTCTCCTGAATCTGACTGCTGTTGTCATTCGAGTCATGTGTGAAGCTCGTCTGCGTATTCGCGGCCGTCGAGCCGATGTTGAGCGGAATACTGAGGTTGAGCATGATGCGGTTGTCCCAGCGCGCCGTGTTGGCGTCGAGTTCGCGCGACGCCGACACGCCGACGCCGACCCGGCCAACGTTGGTGTTGTAGCCAAGCTGGAAGGCGGTATCGCGGCCCGTCTTGTTCCAGTAGTTCTGCGTGTAGCCCGACGCGTAGACCGAACCGTACTTGCCGAGATACTGGTTCAGCGTCAGTTGCAGACGGCCTTTCTGGATGCCGTTATTGGTGAAGGCGGTGCCGTGCAGCGCGAGATCGCGCAGCGTCATCGCGTCCTGATAGTCGAGGAAGCCGCTCGTCGAATAGCGATATGCGGCCAGCGTGACGGCTGTGCTGGTCGGCGCGAACGTGCGCGAATAGGAAAGGCGCAAGCTCTGTCCGCTGCGGGTACCGAGGCTATGCAGGTCCGTGTTCGCCTGCGTCACGTCGAAGCCGAACGCGCCTATCGGCGTATCGAGCGCGACGCCGGCTGCCGCGGACACATAGTCCTCGCCGAGTATCGTGCCGCCATAGAGCGTGACGAAGTTGTTCAGACCGCGTTGCACGCCGCCTTCGAACACGAACGGATGCGTCTCCACGCTGGTGTTGCGGTACTGGCCCGCCGAGACGCTATAGCGCCAGCGTCCTTCGCGCAGCGCATTGACGGGTGCTGAATACGGAACGGATGCGATGCGCTGGCTGCCGTCGGCTTCCGTCACGACCACCTGCAGGTCGCCGCCATAGCCCGTCGGGTAGAGATCGTTGATCTCGAACGGTCCGGGCGGCACCGTCGTTTCGTAGATGATGTTGCCGTTCTGCCTGACCTGAACCTTCGCGTTGGTGTTCGCGATGCCGCGCACGGTCGGCGCGTAGCCGCGCTGCGACTCGGGATACATGCGGTCGTCGCTGCCGATCTGCACGCCGCGCACGCCGAACGAATCGAAGATCGTGCCGTCGGTGAACGAGTCGCCCACCGTGAGCTGGCTCTTGATCGGCGCGAATGAGCGTTGCGCGTACGTTTGCATGCTTTGTACGTGCGTGCCGCCGAGCGTCGAGTTCGTGACGTTGCCGTTGTAGCGAAAACGCCATGCGCCGAAATTCGCGCCCGCCGTGAGGCCCAGATAGCTCTGCGTGTTCGCGAAGCCGCTGCCGTTGCTGTGGTAGACGTTCGCGTTGTATTGCAGCACGGCCGCGGGCACGCCGTCGTCCCAGAACTTCGGGTCGACCCAGCCGCGCGCGTTGCGGCTCATCATCGCTTGCGGCACGGTCACGTCGAGGCGTTGCTCGCCCATGTCGAAAGCGGCCGTCGCTTGCGGAATCAGGTCGGGCAGAGGCGCGTCGACATGGCCGGTCGCGGTGCCGAGTCTGGCGAGAACCGTGTCGCCGAGGCGCGTCATATCCACGCCGATACGCTCGAGAAGATCGCGGTCGAACGTCGGACGCACGGGATGGCCGGGGACGTCCAGTTGGCGCAGCGTGACTTCGGCCGTGCCGACCCACACCTGGTTCACGTACAGCGCGGCGCGATAGCGTCCCGGCAGCGCGACGTTGCCTTTGTCGAAGCGGCTGATGTCTGTCTGCGCCGCGCCCGTGCCGTTGAGAAACGACGAGTTGAATTCGACGGATGCGGGCTCTGACTGGGCAGTTGACTGCGTGGCGGCCTGCGAAGCCGTGCTTGCGGCTTCGGACCCGACTGACGGCGTTGCCAGCGTGAGATTGACGCGCGACACGGCCGTGCGCGTACGTGGCGCCATCGGTGCATCCGGGATCGCGGAAGTCGCGGGGACTGTGCCCGTGGCGTTCGGCATGGCGTCGGCAATGACACGACCTCGTGCGGAGGCGTTGGGCGCGTCCGCGGGTGGCGGGACGTCTGCCTGCGCGGCGAGGCTATGGGCGCCGTCTGCCTTCGCATGCGCGGCGGACAACGCGAGCAGCACGGCGACGCTCGCCCGGCTCAGCCTGAAAGGATAGGCGTGTGCTGCTTTGGAGTTTCTTTTCGAATTGCGATCGTTCATATCGAGCCGGATTCGCAGGCAAGACCGGCCCCTGCCGATGCAAGAAGTCATCGGCATCTGAAGCGTCTACCTCGCGGAAATTGCATGTAGCTATGCGGCGAGCACTGACGGTTGTTTCTGTTGACGCTCATTCCAAACGGTTGACGAAACACCGGCATTCGTGCCGGGATTCGTCAGCGCGTGAGCAGCGAGTGACTACTGCAGCGCCGCCTCGTGCTTCATGGGGCCGCCGTAGTCGTTGAGCGTGGTGAACGACACCTTGCCGCCAGCGGCGGGCGATCCGGACAGCGGCAATTCCAACTGGCCGCCGGGGTCCACCATGCCGCCATCGTCGAACCGTGGCGCCTGCTCGCCTTCGCCGACGTGAGCCTCGATGACGGTGACGTGATAGGGCGTCGGATTGGAAACCAGCAGCGCCGGTCGGCCGTTCTGCGCGGCCATGCGCCATGTGAGGTGGTCCGGTGCTTCGTCGGATTTGCCTGCAAGGCCAGCCGGCCGGAAAAAGAACTTGAGCCGCGTACGGAACGCGAGCTGCACGTGGTTCGCTCCCGCCTGTTCCGCAGTCGGCTTGGGCGGTACCTCAAGCACGTTGAACCATAACAGCGTCTCCCGATCCTGCGGCATCGCTTCACCTGTATAGGCGATGCGGATGGTCTGCGATTTGCCCGGATCGATGCGCGCGAGCGGCGGCGTCAACATGAACGGCAGATCGAGCTTGCTCGGGTCGGCCTTCAGGTCGCCCTTGTCGAGCCATATCTGGGTCAGCGCCGGCGATTTGCCGACGTTGGAAAGCTTGAGCGTGACCTCGCTATCGGCGGCGTTGTAGACCACGCGCGTACCGGCGATCACGACCGATGCGTCAGCTGCAAACGGCAACATCGCACCCAGCGCCAACACGCTTGCGGCCAGGGCGCTCGAAACGGTTCTTCGGATACTCATGAACATTCAGTAGAAAACGGGCCTTCGAGAACGGGACGCCGTGCATGTGCGCGACGCCCGTTGCGCGCGGCAAGACGTGTACTGGCAAGTGATCGCTTCGCACCGGCAGCACAGGCTGGGGAGAGGCGATCGTGGACGACTGCGCTGGATTTTCGACGCCATCGACCACGAGCTGCGTCGCCGTGATCGCCCGGCATTTGAATCGTCGTACTTACCAAGTGTGGTGTGCCGCGGATGGCCGAAGATGGGCCAGTGCTTACTGGTAAACCATCGAGTAGGTGACAGTTGTCGTCACGGTGCCGACCGTCGCACCGCCCGCCGGCGAAGCATATTGCGCCGCATACTGCAGGCTGGCATTGCCGCCCGAGATCGCAACCGTCTGTGCGTTCTGTGCGCCATCGGCCTTGCTCACGTTGAGGACTTTTTGCGAGCCGTTGTAGTCGAGCAGCTGAACTTCCACGTTGGTGGCCGTGCCGTTGTTCTTCAGGTTGCCGTCAGCCAATGTGTTGGTGCCGTATTCCCAGAAGGTGTGCACATTGCCCGTCGTCGGCGTGCAGGCGGAAAGGGCGATGTTGAAGCCGGTCGCACCCGCCGTGGAACCCGCAGCCGACAGCGCCGAAGCGGAGAGCGTCGGCAGCGTGACCGTGAAATTGACACCTTGACCATTGCCGCTCACGGTGCAGGTGTTGGCCATCAGTTGACCGTTGATGGTCACCACGCCACCGTTGCTTGTCGGCGTTGCGTGCGCGGCCGTGCCGGCCAGGCTCATTGCTGCAACGATCAGCGGAAATGCGATTTTTTTCATGCTTGATATTCCTGATTAAGGTATGGAGTTTGTGTGCGCGAAGGCATACCGAACCGGCACGGGCGCCGCCGTTGATGACGACCACGGACCACGATTTCGATTGCACGACCTCATCGAATCGAGCCCACCCGGAGTTGTGCGGGAAGCTTAATTTTCGCGGCAGGTCAAGCCCTCCATCCATAGCAAAATTCTTAATGCGTATGACTTTTCTTCTTTTATGCAGAAAAAGAAGGGACATTTCTCAATGTCCTACGCAGTTTGTAGGGCATATTTACCTCCCCACGAAGCTTCTGCTGAATCGAAAGCGCGCGGGACGAACGCGCGGATGCGAAATGAAAGCGCAATAAAAAACGCCGCTCATCGAGCGGCGTTTTCATTTTGGATATCTATCAGTAAGGACTTACTCCGCGCCATTTGTTGTTTCCGTCTTGCGCGGACGGCGGGTACGTGTCGCGGACTTGCGAGAAGGTTTCTTCGCCGCGGGCGCTTCGTCGGCCCCCGCAGGTGCGTGCGACGCTGCCGCGACAGCCTGTGGCCCCTGCGAGGCTTGCGCATCGGCGAACAGCGGCAAGCCGGCATCAGCATTCTCTGCTTCCACGGGCTTCGCTTTCGCATTCTTCGTCTTCTTCGTCGCGGGCTTGCGCGCGCTGCGGCCCTTGCGATGCTTTTCTTCCTGACCGTTGTCCGCGCGCTCGGGCGCAACAACAGGCGGGCCGACCTCAGCCGTTTCCCGGCTCGCGGCATCCTGATCGAAACGCGCTGCCGCAACGGCCGCCTCTTCGATATCGACGATTTCAGCAGCAGCGGGCATCGCCGCCCATTCGTCGCTCGTTTCCTCGACGGCGGGGCGCGGGCTCACGACATCGGGGGGCGCAGCAGCCGCTGCGCCGCTGCGATACACGAACGTGCCGGACTTTTCGTCGCGGCCCACTTCGAGCAGGCCGCGCGATTGCGCCTCTTCGAGCAGATTGCCGAATGCGCGAAAACCGTAGTACGTCTCGTTGAAATCGGGCTTGCGGCGCTTGATCGCGTTCTTCAGCACCGACGCCCAGATCTTGCCGCTGTCGCCGCGCTCGGACGCGAGCGCATCGAACGTCTGCACGGTGAGTTCGATGGCCTTCGTCTTGCGCGTCTCCAGGTCTTCCTTGCGCTTCTCGCCTTCAGACGCGCGTTTCGACGCCTGCTGAGCCGCCTGTTCCGCGGCCTTTGCGGCATCGCGTTTCGCGGCGGCACGCTGGCTCTCGCGCACGAGATCGTCGTAGAAAATGAATTCGTCGCAATTGGCCGTCAGCAGGTCCGACGTCGAGCGCTGCACGCCGACGCCGATTACCTGCTTCGCGTTTTCGCGCAGCTTCGACACGAGCGGCGAAAAATCGGAGTCGCCGCTGATGATGACGAACGTGTTGACGTGCGACTTCGTATAGCAAAGATCGAGCGCATCGACGACAAGCCGGATGTCCGCCGAATTCTTGCCTGACTGCCGCACATGTGGGATTTCGATCAACTCGAAGTTCGCTTCGTGCATCGCGGCCTTGAAGCCCTTGTAGCGGTCCCAGTCGCAGTATGCCTTCTTCACGACGATGCTGCCTTTCAGCAGCAGCCTTTCGAGCACCAGCTTGATATCGAATTTTTCGTATTTCGCATCGCGCACGCCGAGCGCGACGTTTTCGAAATCACAGAACAGCGCCATGCTGACGGTATCCTGGGATGACGCCATATGCTTCTCCAATGAAGTGCAGGCTCGATCGTCTCACACAACGCGGCGTCGATCGAGCGTTTGCTTGCGCTCAGGCGCCGCCGAACGAACCCGTTTCGGCGACGGCGTCGACGAATTCCTCAGTCGAACGCACATAGCCCATGCGCGGAAAAATATGTTCGATCGGGAAGCGGTGCGCGTCGCCCGTCAGGCTGGACATCGCGTCCTCGATGAAGATCAGCTCGTAGCCTTGATCGAACGCCGCTCGCGCCGTCGACTCGACGCCGAAGTTCGTCGCGATGCCCGTGAGCGCGATCGTGCGAATGCCACGGCGGCGCAATTGCTGTTCCAGATCGGTGCCGTAAAACGCGCCCCATTGGCGCTTTGTCACCATCACGTCACCCGCCTGTATGTTGCACTCGGGCACGAGGTCCGATGCGTGCGGCGGCGGTGCGGGCGCATCGCGCGGACGCAGCGGCGCGTCGGCGGGCAGCGACAGCAGTTGCGCGACATCGACGCGCACGAAAACGACCGTGCCGCCCGCTGCACGCAGCGCATCGGCGGCACGCACGGATCGCGCGACGACGTCGGCGGCCGCATGCGGCTCCAGTTGCCGCGCGACGTTGCTTTGCTGCAGATCGATCAGCACGAGTGCGGTGCTGCGCGGATCGATGGAAAGAGCTTGCGCCATGTGTCACCTATATGTGAGGATGTCCTCATATCATGATAGTCGATGCACATGAGTCTGGCCTCAGATAATCCGAAAGTGCGGCGCGTTCCTCAACAGCAGCGCGCGGCAAAGCGCGTCGATGCGCTGCTCGACGCGGCAGGCGAAGTGATCGCCGAGCGCGGCTTCGACGGCGCGACGATGACGGCGATCGCCGAACGCGCGGGCACGTCGATCGGCGCGGTCTATCAGTACTTCCCTAACAAGGATGCGCTCGTTTTCGCGCTGCGCACACGCTACGGCAATGAAATGGACGCGCAATGGAGCGCGCTGGGAGAAGCCGCGCGGCAATGGGACGTCGCTGAACTCGTCGAGCGCCTGTTCGCGCTGCTGGTCGATTTCATGGCGGCGCGACCCGCGTATCTGCCGCTGCTCTCCGTGTCGCTGAACTTCCGGCGCGACGCGGCCGCGCGCAACCGCTTGCGCGGCAAGTTTGCCGAACTGTTTCAACGCCACAGTCCCGCGCTTTCCGACGACGACGCATTTCGCGTCGCCGAGGTCACGTTGCAGGTCGTCAAGAGTCTGAGTCCGCTCTATGCGGCGGCCAGGCCAAAAGAGCGCAAGGCGCTCGTCGACGAGTACAAGACGGTGGTTTCGTCCTATCTCGCCGCGCGGCTGGACTGACGCACGAGGGGATCACATCGCGCTGTGCAGCGCATCGGAAGAGGGCACGCGCGTCGCGAGCACATCGTCGATCAGACCATAAGCCTTCGCGGCATCCGCTGACATGAAGTTGTCACGATCGGTGTCCTTCCCGATCTGCGCGATGCTTTGGCCCGTGCGCTGCGCAAGCTCGGCATTCAGGCGCTCGCGCAGATACAGCACTTCCTTCGCCTGAATCTCGATATCGGAGGCCGTGCCCTGACTGCCACCCGACGGCTGATGAATCATGATGCGTGCGTTCGGTAACGCGTAGCGCTTGCCGCGCGCGCCTGCCGCGAGCAGGAACGTGCCCATGCTCGCGGCAAAGCCCGTGCAGAGCGTCGACACATCGGGCTTGATGAACTGCATCGTGTCGAAGATCGCAAGGCCGTCGTAGACAGAGCCGCCCGGCGAGTTGATGTAAAAAGAAATATCCTTGTCGGGGTTCTCCGATTCGAGAAACAGCAGTTGCGCGACGATCAGGCTCGCCGACTGCTCGTTGACGGCCCCGACCAGAAACACGATGCGTTCGCGCAAGAGGCGCGAGTAGATGTCGTAGGCGCGCTCGCCGCGGCTCGATTGCTCGATGACGGTCGGCACGAGATTGAGCCCGGAGTATGCGGGTGCAGGGAAATGACGGTGCATGCGTTCCTCGCTGATCCACTGAAAGGCCCGCGCAAGGCGGGTTCCAGTCGCAAGACGCGAGGGCGGGGGCGCGTGTGACAGCAAAATTTTTGCGCCGGCGTGTCACATCGCGGGCGGTGCGGCCGTCTATACCCGATAGAACGTGACCACGCGACAGGAGCGGCATGCATGGACCAGACAGACAAAAGGAAGTCAGCGAAGCCGGCGGATTTCGAAGCGGCGCGCGCGAAGCTCTTCGCGCTCGCGTACCGGATGCTCGGCAGCCGCGCGGAAGCGGAAGACATCGTGCAGGACGCCTGGCTCAAATGGCATGCCGCCGACGCGAGCGAGCTGCGTTCATCGGCCGCGTGGCTCACGACTGTCACGACGCATCTCGCGATCGACCGCCTGCGTCATCTGCGGACCGAGCGTGCGACGCGCTCGAACGGCTGGATGCCCGATCCGTGGGTCGAAGGTCTCGCGCCGTCGGCGGAAGATCTGGCGTTGCAGTCCGTGCAGATGTCATATGGCGTGATGCTGCTGCTCGAACGGTTGAAGCCAGAGGAACGCGCCGCATTCGTGCTGCACGAGGCATTCGATTGCGACTACGTGCAAATCGCGGAGATCCTCGCGAAGACGCCCGCCAACTGCCGGCAGATGGTGCATCGCGCGAAGGCGCGTTTGCAGCGCGAAGGCGTGCCGGCGAGGCGCGCCGATCCCGCCGCGCATGCGCGCGTCGTCGAGCGCTTGCGCGCGGCGCTGGAGGCGCAGGATCGCGCGGGCCTCGTGCGGCTCTTTTGCGATGTGCCGAGCGTGATCAGCGACGCGCCCGAAACGGTCGATGCCGTCGCGACGGCGGACGGGGCGGCGGCCACGCTGTCGCTGCGCGGACGCGGCAAGCAGATGGAAACACTGTCGATGAACGGCGTGAGCGCCGTGGCATTGATGCGCGACGGCGAAATCGACGCGCTGCTCGATATCTCGATCGGCGAGCACGAGCGCATCGTCGCGTTGCGCATCGTGACGGGCGCAATGCGGCTCGCGCCCGCGACACGCGTATTCGGACGCGCGGCCGTGATGCGTCTGCTGCGGCCCGTCATCAGCCCGCCCGCGTCAGTTACGATGCGCGGCCACTTCCCAGTTGATATCGACGCATAGCACCTGCAAGCCGCGCGCGGTCTCCGCCGCGATCGAGGCGGTCACGCACAGGTGCGCCTCGTTGATCGACAGATACGGCGGCGTCAGATGCACCTGGCCCGGCGCGCGCACCGCCTGGATGAAGTACGGTCGACGCTCCCAGCTTGCGCCCTCCGAATGCAAGAGCGGCCGGAAGCGCTTCGCACGCTGCGATGCGCGGCCCGGCGGCAGCACGTTGTCGCCGATCTGACGGCCCGATCCGTCGAGCAGAAAGCAGCGCGCCGTTTCGCGCAGCGCGAGCAGCGGCGCGGTCGCGTCGGCGATCGTCTCGCCTTCGACGAGATGCGCGCTGGCCATCTCCAGCGCGGTGACGAACGGCGCGAGCCGCTCGGACTGCGCGCGTTCGCGTGCGGCGACGCGCTGGCGCAGCGCCGCCGACAACCCGTCCATCAACTTGACCGTCGCCTGGCGCGCGACGGGCTCGACGCTCGGCGCCGCGAAGAACGTGCCCTGCACGAAATCGACATTGCATTCGAGCGCGATCAGCGCATCGCGCTCCGTCGTGAGGCCGCCCATCAGCACGAGCTGTCCCGATTCATGCAGCATCGACACGATGCCGGGCAGCACGCGTTCGATATGCGAATGCTCGTTGGCCTGCGCGAGGATGCAGCGGTCGAGCGTGACGATATCGGGCCGCAGATTCCACACGCGGTCGATGTTCGAATGCTTCGCGCCGAAGCCATCGAGCGCGATCAGGAAGCCGGACTTGCGCAGCGCATCGATGATTGCTGCGAAGCGTGTCGTCTCGCCGCCCGAATGCTCGGAGACTTCGAGCACCACGCGCTGCGGCGGCAGGCCGAGCGCCTTCAGGCCAGCGAGCAGCGCGTCGCCGTAGCTCGTGTCCATCAGCGCGGCGGGATGCAGGCTCAGGAAGAGCCACTCGTCGTGACTGTCGAACGCATTGAAGTTGCCCAGATGCAGCGATTCCGCGAGGCGTCCTAGTTCGAGCAGATCGCCGCGCCGCGCGGCTTGCGTGAAGACTTCGGCTGACGGGACCTGCGTGCCGTTCTCGTCGTGCGCGCGCAGCGACGCGTGATAGCCGATCGCGCGGCGATGCGAAACCGAGAAAACCGGCTGAAACACGCTGAAAACCGTGTAGCCGCCATACCGGACAGTGCGGCGCGAGCCTTCATCTCCCGCAATGGGGCGCGGGGCCTGGAAGCCGGGAGGATCGAGTTCGATCATGCTCATCGTG
Organism: Paraburkholderia sp. LEh10; assembly: GCF_017814945.1. Taxonomy (GTDB): domain Bacteria; phylum Pseudomonadota; class Gammaproteobacteria; order Burkholderiales; family Burkholderiaceae; genus Paraburkholderia. The sequence goes on along the minus strand of NZ_JAGIPX010000017.1, from coordinate 116,529 downwards.
TCTGTCATCGGTTGGGAAGCAAGGCGCGTCGCGCATTCCGCGCGAACTGTTCAAGTTTACAGGATAGACCCAGCAAGAAACATGCTCATGACGAAACGACGCACGTTTCGCCGAAGGCCGCGCGCAGCGCTTTGGCGCTGGCGCTGTGGTCTCCGCTGTGGTCTCCGCTGTCGTCTCGATTGTGCGCCGCAAACGCCGCACCTGTCATGCGCGCGGCGGGCATCCGCGCGGAGGCCAGGCGCACATCGTTGGTGCGATGCGCGCCCCGTTAAGGTTCGTGCGAGGCGCGCTCCATCGCCGTGGTTCATGTGCGCTCTTGCGGATCGGTGCGCTTTGCGGGCTGGCGTATGTCGGGCGACAACTGCGCGAAGATCCACGACGTCGCCGCCGTAATCAGGCCGACACACAGGAAGGTCGCATGAAACGCGGGCAGTGTGTTCGCCGCCGTGACGCGCGGCATGAGGCCCGTGAACGCCGTGAGCAATGCGCCCGCGACCGTGACGCCGAGGCTCATCGCGAGCATCTGGACGAGCGAGAACAGGCTGTTGCCGCTGCTTGCGCCGCCTGTGCCGAGGTCTTTGAGCGTCAGCGTGTTCATCGCGGTGAACTGCATCGAGTTGACGCCGCCGAAGAACGCAAGCTGCACGAGGCGCAGCCACAGCGGCTGATGTGCGTTCGTCAGCGAGAAGCTCGCCATCGCGAGACCGACGAGCACTGTGTTCGACATGAGTACGCGGCGATATCCGTACTTCATGATCAGACGCGTGACGAGCCGTTTGGACGACATGCCCGCCGCGGCCACGGGCAGCATCATCAGCCCGGCTTCGAACGCGCTATAACCCAGGCTCACCTGCAGCAGCAGCGGAATCAGATACGGCATCGCGCCGCTGCCGATGCGCGCGAACAGGTTGCCGAGCAGGCCGACGCTGAACGTGTGAATCTTGAAGAGATCGAGCGAGAAGATCGGGTTGGCCGCGCGCACCGCATGCAATCCGTAGGCGACGAAGCAGCCGAGTGAAAGAATCAGCAGCATCAGCACGGTGGCGTGCTGGATCGAGAACTCGGTGCGGCCGTCGAGCGCCATCGAGATCGACACCATCCCGACGATCAGCAGCAGATAGCCTTTGATGTCGAACTTCGCCGTGTCGGGATTGCGGCTGTCCGGCATGAAGACGACCGTCGCGATCAGGCCCGCGATGCCGACGGGCACGTTGATGAGGAAGATCCAGTGCCACGACGCGATCTTCACGATCCAGCCGCCGAGTGTCGGTCCGATCAGCGGACCGATCAGGCCGGGAATCGCGACGAACGAGAGCGCGGGCAGATAGCGTTCGGCGGGAAAGATGCGCAGCACGGCGAGCCGGCCGACGGGCAGCAGCATCGCGCCGCCCACGCCCTGCAGCACGCGGTAGATCACCAGCTGCGTGAGCGTGTGTGCGTTCGCGCACAGCAGCGAGCCGACCGTGAAGATCAGGATCGCGCTCATGAACACGCGCCGCGTGCCGAGCTTGTCCGCGAGCCAGCCGGAGACGGGAATCATCACGGCCATCGTCAGCGAATACGCGATCACGACTGATTGCATCCGCAACGGCAGTTCGCCGAGGCTCGTCGCCATCGCGGGCAGCGCGGTGTTGACGATGGTCGAATCGAGCGTCTGCATGAAGAAGCCCGTCGCGACGATCCATAGCATGACCGTCAGCGAGCGGGCAGTGGGGGCGGTTCTCGCGGTATGACGGGCGGCGGCGGATGCAGATTCGGTCGGTTCGGACATGAAGGCAGGGCCGGGGCGGGCTTCGAAAAGTGCCCACATTCTAAGGAAAAAGCACCGCGCGAGTGTGTCAGCACGCGGACAGCAAACGCCGCGCCCAGCGGCCCGTCACGGCTTCAGTTGCACCGCTTTCTCGAAGAACGCTCGCGCGCGCGGATCGTTCGCGAAGGCGGCATTGATGCGGATCCACGGGCTCGGCTCCGCGTTCGGGCGGAAATAGCGGCCGGGCGCGACCGTCACGCCGAGCGGTGCGCCGCATTCGACGAGCCGCTCGGCATTCTCGACATGCGGCACGCGCGCCCACACGAACTTGCCGCCGAGCGGATTCTCGAACACCTGCCAGCCGCTCATCTCCAGCGTCTGCACGGCCGAGCCGAGCGCTTCGCGCATGCGCCGGCGCAACCGTTCGAGATGCTTGCGGTACATCCCGCGTTCGAGCAGCGCGACGGTTACGGCTTCCGCGAAGCGCGAGCCGCCGATGCTCGTCAGCATCTTGATGTCCGCGAGATCCTTGATGGTTGCGTGATCCGCGATCACGTAGCCGATGCGCAGCGACGACGATAGTGTCTTCGACAACCCGCCGACGTAGATCACATGCTCGAGCTGGTCGAGTGTCGCGAGGCGGTCGGTCGGTTCCGACTGGAAGTCCGCATAGATGTCGTCTTCGAGAATCTTGAAGCCGTGTTCGCGCGCGAGCTGCAGCAGGCGGAACGAGACGGGCGGCGCGATCGTCGTGCCCGTCGGGTTGTGGAACACGGAGTTGATGAAGACGAGCTTCGGCCGGTGCTGCTGCAACTGCATTTGCATTGCATCGAGATCGGGGCCCGTGCGCGTGCGCGGAATTCCCACGAGATTCACGCCATGCAGCTTCAGCAAGCCGTTGAAATTGTAGTAGCCGGGGTCTTCGACGAAGATTGTGTCGCCGGGCTTGAGCAGATAGCGCATCAGCAGGTCCATCGCCTGGCTCGCGCCGATCGTGATCAGGATCTGCGACGCTTGCGCTTCGATGCCGAGCTGTGCGACGCGGCCTTGCAGATGTTCGCGCAGCGTCGCGTTGCCGAGCGGCGTCGCGTAATCGATCAGGCTCGCGCCGTCGGTGCGCGATACGTGGCGGACCGCCTGCGCGAGACTGTCCATGTCGCGCCACGCTTCGGGGATGAAGCCGCTGCCGAGCTTCAGCGATTCGCCGGGATGATTGAACTGCTGGAGGATATGTCCCGATTCTTCTTCGGCGCGGCGCGGGTCGGAGGCGCCCTGGCAGCTCATTGCCGCACGATGGCGTTCTGCCACGTAAAAGCCGGAGCCTGGCCGCGAATCCAGATAGCCGAGCGATACGAGCCGGTCATAGGCCTCGATCACCGGGAAGCGGCTGATGTCGTTGTCGGAGGCGAACTGGCGGATCGACGGCAGCTTCGCGCCGGGGTGCGCGGTGCGCGAGCGTATCCATTCCTGCACGCCGCTCACAATCTGCTCGGTGAGCGGCACGCCGTTTTCGCGGTTCAGGTCGATGTCGAGCTTCATGGCGTGTCTTCCTCGCTGCGTCTTGCGTTGCGCGTCGGTCCCGTCTGTCACGGTCGGAGCGCCAGCAACTGTCAGCTTTTCTGACTGTACAGTTCTTTTGAAACTGTTCAGCACTGTGCATGTGACAGAGATCATCGCACGCCAATAATGGATGCAAGCGATAAAGCACTTCAAGGAGCAAGCGATGCGTGAAATCCGTACTTTTGAACTCGAACACGGCGAGCCGGCGAGCGCCTGGCGGGTCGCGCAGCCGCTCACCGTGAACGTGCTGGCAGGGGAACTCTGGCTCACCGTCGAAGGCGACGCCGAAGACTACTGGCTCGCCGCGGGTGAATCCTTCGAACTGAAGCGAGGCGCGATCGCGTGGCTGAGCGCCGGGCAAGACGGCGCGCGGCTTTCGCTGGCCGTCACGGGCGGCGCGAGCACGGAAGTGCGCGTGCAAAGGCAATACACGCCCCGCTGGACGTGGATGCCGCGCTGGCTGCTTGCGGCGTGAAGTGCGCGTCTGGTCTGCGCGCTCCAGTTGTCCGCCGCTCGGTCGGCGTCCGTCGGCTGGCTTCCATCAGTTGGCTTCCATCAGCCGGCTTCATAAGCGCCGACGTACCGGGCGCGCGGGCGGATCAGGCGGCCGTCGTTCGTCTGCTCGATCGCATGCGCGATCCAGCCCGTCACGCGGCCCACGGCGAAAAGCGTGAAGGCCGCGCCGACGGGCAGGCCGAGCACGCGCTCGATCGCGGCAAGCGCGAAATCGACCGTCGGCGCGGCGTCTGTCGTGTTGCGCACGGCGCGCGCGAGCCTCTGAACTTCCGCGAGCGGCGAGCGGGCGGGCGCGCATTCGTCGAGCAGATCGAGCAACAGCCGCGCGCGCGGATCGCCGTTCGGATACAACGGGTGCCCAAAGCCCGATAGCGCCGGGCCTGCCGCGCCGTCCCCGTCATGCGCGAGCCGTGTCGCCAGATAGCGATCGAGATCGGCGGCGCGCGCGGCTTCGTCGAACAACGCGGCCACGCGCGCCGTTTCCCCGCCATGCCTCGGCCCCGACAGCGCGGCGAGCCCGCCCGCGACGGCGCCGAACAGATGCGTTCCCGTCGACGTGATGCAGCGCACCGTGAACGTCGACGCATTCAGCTCGTGATCGGCGCACGCGACGAGCGCCGCGCGCAGCAGATTGATCTGCGCGCGATTGCGCACGCCCCATGCGCCGGCGAGCTGCTTGTGCAGCGGTTCGTTCGATGGCGGCGCGGAAATCATCGCGCCCGCCAGCAGGCGCATCAGCGCGCAGGCATTATCGAGTTGCGCGTCCCGGCCGAGCGCCCAGACGCGCGGCATCTGCGCGGCGGCGGCAGGCAGCAGCACGAGTGCGCGGTCGAGCGGCGCGCTGTCGCTCCACAGCTTGAGCCACGCCGACCATTGCGCGGCGGCAAGGGGCGCGGCGGGCGCATCGGCAATGCGCCGCGCGCTGCATTCCCACAGCAGCGCCGCCACTTCTTCCAGCGTGGCCGTGCGCGCCAGTTCGACGGCATCGCGGCCGCGGTACAGCAGCTTGCCGTCGGCGATCAGCGTAATCGACGATTCGAGCACGGGCACGCCCCAATCCAGCACCTTCTGCGCGACTTTGCCCGCGCGCTTGCCGTCCTCCTTGCGGCGCGCGAGACGCCGCACTTCGTCGGCGTCGTACAGACGCCGCTTGCTGTTCGCATCCGGCGCCGAACGCAGCATGCCCCGGCTGACATACGCATAGAGCGTCGTGACGCTGATGCCGAGCATCGTGGCGGCTTCGTCGGCGGACAGATAACGCGGGGCGGGCATCGGATTGGACATGGCGGAGCGCGAAAGCCAAACAAATCGATATATATTGATTATATGAATCAAGATTGATCATGGCGAGGCGCAAATCTAGACTGGTTCACGCCGCTCTTATTCAGGAAGCCCGCTCGCCATGACGCCCCAACCCGCTCTCGATCATCTGTGGTCCGTTGCCGGTTGCGACCCGGCCTCGCTTGCTCACGTCTCTATCGACGGCAACGATCCCGTGCTGCCTTCCGTGTTTCGCGTCGGCACGCTTGCGAGCGCGTCGATTGCCGCGACGGGCCTTGCCGCCGCCGAATGCTTCCGGCTGCGTACGGGCCAGATGCAGCGCGTCGATGTCAGCGTGCGGCGCGCGCTCGCCGCGTTTCGCAGCGAGCGCTATCTGCGCGTCAACGGCGGCTTGCCGCCGGAACTGCGTCATCCCGTGACGGGCTTCTATGCGACGCGCGATGGCCGCTGGATTCAACTGCACACGAACTTTGCGCATCATCTGCAAGGCGTGTTGAACGTGCTCGGCTGCGACGGCGATCGCGGCGCGGTCGCGCAGGCGATTCGTGGCTGGGACGGCGCGAGGCTCGACCAGACACTCGCCGATGCCGGCCTGTGCGCCGCGCTGATCCGCTCACCGCGCGAATGGGCGGCGCTCGATCAGGCAAAGGCGATTGCGAATCTGCCGCTTTTCGAAATCGAGCGGATCGGCGACGCGCCGCCTGAAGCGCCGGGCCGGGGCGCGGCGCAACGGCCGTTGTCGGGCATGCGTGTGCTCGACTTGTCGCGCATCATTGCGGGGCCCGTGGCGGGGCGCGCGCTCGCGCAGCATGGCGCCGATGTGCTCTTGATCAACGGGCCGCATCTGCCGAACATCGCGCCGCTCGTCATCGACAATGGGCGCGGCAAGCGTTCGGCGACGCTCGATCTGCGCGAGGCCTCGGCGCGCGAGCAGTTGCTCGCGCTCGCCGGCGAAGCGGACGTGTTTCTGCAGGCGTACCGGCCGGGCTCGCTCGCCGCGCGCGGCTTCGCGCCCGAGGCGCTGGCGCGCGTCAGGCCCGGCATCGTCTGCGTGTCGATCTCGGCGTATGGGCATGCGGGGCCGTGGGCCGCGCGGCGCGGCTTCGACAGCCTCGTGCAGTCGGCGAGCGGCATCGCGTACACGGAGAGCCGCGCGGCGGGCGTCGATGGGCCGAAGCATCTGCCGTGTCAGGCGCTCGATCACGCGACGGGTTATCTCGCTGCGTTCGGCGCGATGGTCGCGCTCGCGCGCCGCGCGCAGGAAGGCGGCAGCTGGCTCGTGCGGCTGTCGCTCGCGCAGACGGGCCGCTGGCTGCAATCGATGGGACAGATCGAGAGCGGCTGGCGAGCGCCCGACATCACGTATGACGAGGTGCAGGACTGCCTGCACGACGTCGATTCGCCGTTTGGCCGCGTGCGGGCGGCCGCGCCCGCCGAGCAGATGTCCGTGACGCCCGCGTTCTATGCGCAGCCGCCCGTGCCGATCGGCACGCACGCGCCGCGCTGGAACGACTGAGTCGCACGGCGTCTACTTGCGCAATTCGGCGACGAAGTCGTAGTAGTCGTTGCGGCAGTAGGTGTCGGTGAGTTCGATGGCGCGCTGATCGGCCGTATAGCCGATGCGCGTGATGAGCAGCAGCGCTTCATTTGGCGCGATGCTCATTTGCTGCGCGATTTCGTCGCTCGCGTTGACGGCGCGGAAGTGTTGCAACGCGCGCACGATGGTCAGCCCGCGCTGCTCGAGATACGTGTACAGCGAATCGCCGATCGCCTGCGGATCGGGAATGATCGACGCGGGGAACGTCGAGTTCTCGACGGCCATGACGATGCCATCGGCGAGACGCAAGCGGCGCAGACGCGTGACGGCTGCCGCGGGCGACAACCCGAGCTGGATCACTTCGTCGCGATTGGCGGGCACGATCTCGCGCGACAGCCATTGCGAACTCGGCGTGAAGCCGCGCCGGCGCAGCATTTCGCTGAAGCTCGACAGGCGTGACAACGGATCTTCATAGCGCGGCGTGATGAAGCTGCCCGCGCCCTGCGAGCGGCGTATCAGCCCTTGTTCGACGAGCAGCGCGATCGCCTTGCGCGCCGTGATGCGCGATACGCCGAGCGCATCCGACAGCACACGCTCCGACGGCAGAGCTTCGCCCGCATTCCAGCGGTTCTCGTGAATCGCGTTGCCGAGCTTGCGCGCGAGCTGAAGATACAGCGGCGTATCGTTTTCCGGGTCCGGGCGCAGATCGCGCCAGCGGTCTTCCGAGGCTGGGTTCATGGGTCGGGCGCAAGAAGGGCAAGCGGCAATTTTATGACATCGGCGCGCGGCGTTATAGCGGGGTTTTGCCGGGACGCGGATGCGCTGCGCGATCAAGCGCTACACTCGTTGCGTTGGCCGCTGCCCGGCGGCGCATCACGACATCATTCGCGAGGACGCAACCATGACGAAGGACATCGCCAGCGTGACGCTGCCCGACGGCGAGCGCATTCCGAAGCTGGGGCAGGGCACGTGGGAGATGGGAGAGCATCCATCGCGGCGCAAGGCGGAGATCGATGCGGTGCGCGGCGGCATCGAACTCGGCATGACGTTGATCGATACGGCGGAAATGTACGGCGACGGCGCGACTGAGACGCTCTTGGGCGAAGCGTTGCAGGGCTTGCGCGACGATGTGTTTCTCGTCAGCAAGGTCTATCCGCACAACGCGAGCAGGCGCGGCGTCCGGCATGCATGCGAGCAGTCGTTGAGACGGCTGAAGACTGACCGGATCGATCTGTATCTGCTGCACTGGCGCGGCTCGGTGCCGCTCGAAGAGACGGTCGCGGGCTTCGAGGCGCTGCGCCGCGACGGCAAGATACGTCACTGGGGCGTGAGCAATTTCGATGTCGACGATATGGAAGAGCTCGTCGAGGTGCCGCACGGCGACGCATGCGCGACGAACCAGATTCTCTACAACGTCGCGCGGCGCGGGCCGGAGTTCGATCTGCTGCCATGGCTCGCGGGCCGCAAGATGCCCGCGATGGCGTATAGCCCCGTCGATCATGCGCGTCTGCCGAAGCGCTCGCCGCTCGACGATATTGCGGGCAGACATGGTGTCTCGATGTTTCAGGTCGCGCTTGCGTGGGTGCTGCGGCAGCCCGATGTGCTCGCCATTCCGAAGTCGGGGCGCATCGAGCATGTGCGCGACAACCGGCGCGCGCTCGACCTGCATCTTTGCCCCGACGACCTCGCCGCTATCGATGCGCACTTTCGCCCGCCGCGCAGCAAGCGGCCGCTGGAAATGCTTTGATGTGTCGAGCGGCTAATTGAAGCCGCTATGCCGCGTCGCTCAATTGCGCGCGTGATGCATATGCACCGAGCCGGGCACGGCGCGACGCTGCATCATTCCAGCGCAGGTTGCGTCGCAGCCGACACGCCGCTGGCAGGCAGCGACACGTCGGCTGTGACGATCCACTTCGGAATCACTTCTTCCGCGGATGCGGCCCGAACGAGCTGGGCCGCATCGCGCGGGACTTCGTTTCACCGCGAGTGCGAGGCCGGCGCGGGTTCGCGTTCAGGCGCGGCGTTGAAGCGCGCGCAGTTCGTCGACGGGGATGTGGCAGCGGATGCGATGACCGTCGCCGGCATCCGCAAAGGGCGGGTCCTGTTGCTCGCAAACTGCGCCGAGCTTGCGCGGACAGCGTGTGTGAAACACGCAGCCGGAAGGCGGTGAAGCGGGACTCGGCAATTCGCCTGACAGGCGGATGCGCTGCGTCTTTCCGTTGACGGCCTGCTCGTTGCCGTGCACATCGAGGGTCGGCACCGAAGACAGCAACGCCTCCGTATAAGGATGATGCGGGCCCCCGAACACGGCGGACGCAGGCCCGATTTCGAGCAGGCGGCCGACGTACAGCACCGCGATGCGATCGGACAGATAACGCACGACATGCAGATCGTGCGAGATGAACACATAGCTCACGCCGCGATCGCGTTGAAGGTCGGCGAGCAGATTGAGGATCGCGGCCTGCACGGACACATCGAGCGCGGAAGTCGGCTCGTCGCACACGACGATGCGTGGATCGCCCGCGAACGCGCGCGCAATCGCGACGCGCTGTTTCAAGCCGCCCGACAGCTGCCGCGTGCGCGATCCCAGATAGCGGTCGGGCAGCCGCACGGCTTGAGCGAGCGACGCAAGCCTCGCTTCGCGCGCCTCGCCGCGCAGCGCGGACAGCCGCGACAACGCGCGCCCGATCAGCCGCTTGACGGAATGCGCGCGATTGAGCGCCGAGTCCGGGTTCTGGAACACGATCTGCAGCGACTTCACCTGATCGTCGTTGCGACGCGTGACGCGCGGCGGCAGCGGCGTGCCGTCGAGCTCGATCACGCTGCCGGCGTCGGGCGAGACGAGCCCGAGCAGCAGCTTGGCGAGCGTCGTCTTGCCGCTGCCCGATTCGCCGACGAGCCCGAGCGTCTCGCCCTTCGACAATTCCAGCGACACGTCGTCGACGGCGCGCAGCGCCGCGCCCGCGACGTGGAATGTCTTCGACACGTTTTCCGCGCGCAGGACAGGCGAGCCGGCGCGTGCTTCGCGCGACCGCGCGGGCGCCTCGACGGGCGTCGCGCGAGGCAGCTCGGCCGCGCGCTCGTGATAGTGACAGCGCGACATCTGATCGCCATGCGCGGCGCTCATCCGATACGGCGGCGGCGCTTCGCGGCGGCAGCGCTCGTCGGCGAGACGGCAGCGCTCCGCGTAGATGCAGCCCTGCGTGATGGAGCCCGGCTGCGGCAGGCTGCCCGCGATCGTGTCGAGCCGGTCGGTGTCCTTGCTGCGGCCCGACGTGGGCAGGCAACGCAGCAAACCGACGGTGTACGGATGACGCGGCCGCGCGAACACATCCTGCGTCGCGCCTTCTTCGACGAGCTTGCCCGCGTAAAGCACGCCGACGCGCTCGCACATCCGCCCGATCACCGCGAGGTTGTGGCTGATGAAGAGCACGGCCGTGTCGAACTCCTCGCGCAGTTGCGCGACGAGATCGAGCACTTCGGCTTCGACGGTGGCATCGAGCCCTGTCGTCGGCTCGTCGAGAATCAGCAGCGCGGGCTTCGACGCGAGCGCCATCGCGATCACGACGCGCTGCTGCATGCCGCCCGACAACTGATGAGGATAGCTGTCCATCACGCGCTCAGGCTCGGCGATACGCACCTTGCGCAGCATGTCGGCGGTGTGCTTCAGCGCGTCTTGGTAGGTCGCGCCCGAAGCTTCGAACGCTTCGGCGACCTGGCGCGCAATCGTCAGCGACGGATTGAGCGCGCGCGACGGGTCCTGATACACCATCGAGATCGCGTTCGCGCGCATATCGCGCAGCGCGGCGGCATCGAGCGAATGCACTTCGTTGCCCGCGATCGAAATGCGGCCCGCTTTCACGCGTCCGTTGCGCGGCAGATAACGCAGAGTCGCCATCGCGACCGTCGACTTGCCGCAGCCCGATTCACCGACGAGACCATACGATTCGCCGCGCCGGATGCGGAACGACACGTCCTGCAACACCTCGCGTTCGCGTCCGCGCGTGCGATACGTGACGGTGAGGCCGACGATCGTGAGCGCGTCGGACTGTTCGCTCTTCGATACATCGAAGGCGGCAAACGCAGTGCGGGGAAGGGGAGCGGGCGAGGCGTTCATCCGTCAACGGCTCCCTGCACGGCATCCGCGATCAGATTCACGCCGACCACTAGCGTCGCGATCGCGGCCGCGTCGAACACCACCGTCCACCATGCGCCGCCCGCCATCAGCGTGTACGAATCGGAGAGCGCGAGGCCCCAGTCGGCCGACGGCGGCTGGATGCCGAAGCCGAGAAACGATAGCGTCGCGACCGCGAAGATCGCGTAGCCGAGCCGCACCGTCGCTTCGACGATGATGGGGGGCAGCACGTTCGGGAGGATCTCCGCGAACATGATATAGAGCGCGTTCTCGCCACGCAGTTGCGCCGCGGCGACGTAGTCGAGATGCCGCTCGGCGAACACGGCGGCGCGCACCGTGCGGGCCGTGATCGGCGTGAACGTGATGCCGATCACGAGGATCACCGTAAGGTTCGACGCGCCCACTGCGGCGAGCGCCAGCAGCGCGACGATCACGAGGGGCAGCGCGAGCACGGCATCGATCGCGCGTCCCATCACATTGTCGACCCAGCCGTCGAAATAGCCGACCAGAAGACCGAGCGCGGTGCCCGCGAGCGTGCCGAGCAATGTCGCGAGGGGGGCGATGGTGAGGATGTCGCGCGCGCCGACGATCACGCGCGAGAGCACGTCGCGGCCCAGCTGGTCGGTGCCGAACCAGTGGCCCTTCGCGGGCGGCGTGAGCGAGTTCAGCGGATCGGACGCGTAGGGGTCGAGCGGCGCGATCCACGTTCCCGCCACCGCGCACACGATCCACCACAGCACGATCAGCGCGCCGACGATGAACGTCGGCGAGCGCAGCAGCAAGCGCAGCGTGTCGTAGCGGCTGTCGCGCGCGCGCGGCGCGGCCGCGGGTGAGGACGAGGGCGTCGGCAGCGTCGAGCTCATTCGGCGCTCCTCACCCGCAGACGCGGATTGAGGAGCACGTACAGCGCATCGGCGACGAGATTCGCCAGCGTGTACACGACGCCGATGGTCAGCACGCCGCCTTCGAGCATCGGGAAGTCCTTCGCTTTCGCCGCGTTGTAGATCAGCGAGCCGATGCCCTGATAGTGGAACAGCGTCTCCACGACGACGAGGCCGCCGATCATGTAGCCGAGCTGCGTCGCGGCGACCGTGATGGTCGGCAGCAATGCGTTGCGCAGCACATGCCGCCAGATCACGATATGCGGCGGCAGGCCCTTGAGAATCGCGGTGCGCGTGTAGTCGGCGTCGAGCGCCTCGACGGTGCCCGCGCGCGCCATTCGCGCGATATAGCCGAAGAACACGAAGACAAGCGGCAGTATCGGCAAAACCAGATGCTTCAGTTGCGTGAAGAAGCCTGCGCCGGGCGGCGCGGATGCTTCGATGGGCAGCCATTGCAGCCACACGCCGAACACGAGTATCAGCACGATCGACGACACGAACTCGGGCACCACCGTCGCCGACAGGCCCGCGATGCTGATCGTGCGGTCGAGCCAGCGTCCCGCATGCATCGCCGCCCACACGCCGCCCGCGATGCCGAGCGGCACGACCACGACGAATGCGAACAGGCCGAGCTTCGCGGAGTTCGCGAGCGCGCTGGCGACGAACGGCCCGACGGGCTCGCGAAACGCGTACGACAGGCCCATGTCGCCCTGGACGAAGTGCGTGATCCATTGCGTGTACTGCGCGAGAAGCGGCCGGTCCGCGCCGAGCTGATGATTGAGCGCGGCGACGGCGCGCGCATCGGCGAGCGGCCCGAGAATCGCGCGGCCGATGTTGCCGGGCAGCAGCTGGCCGCCCGCGAACACGATCACCGACAGCAGCCACAGCGTAATCAGCGACAAGCCGATGCGCGTCGCGACGAACCGCACGACGCGCGCTCCGCTGCCGCCGCTGCGAGGGGCGGAAGTCGTAACCGTGGTCGACATCGATGGTCCTTGCTCGCAGCGCCGCGCGTAATCAGGCCGCGAGCGTCGCGCGATCGAAATACATCTGCGCGATCGCAGTGAAGCGCACGCCGTTCAACTGCTTGCGCGCGGCGATCAGCTGATCGTAGAAGAACGGGAAGATCACGGGCGTTTCGTCGAGCAAGAGCGTCTGGATCTGCGCGGAGACTTTTTTCTGCGCGGCGATATCGAGCGCCGCGACATAGTCGGCGACCAGCTTGTCGTACTGCGGGTTATTGAAATGCGCGGCATTCCACGTGCCCGTGCTCGTCAGCGGCGCGCTGAGGAATACGTTCGGCACGCCGCGGCTGCCATAGTCGGTGATGCCCAGGGGCGAATCGAGCCAGTCCGATTTGCCGGGCGTGCCCGAGCCGTAGTATTGCGACTGGCTCTCGACCTTCAGGTTGATGCGAATGCCGGCCGCCTTCGCGTAGTTCTGCACGACGACCGCGAGGTCGGGAATCTCCATGTACTTTTCGGTCGTGAGCGTCACGTCGAAGCCATTGGGCACGCCGGCCTGCGCGAGCAGCTGCTTGGCCTTCGCGACATCGATCTTGCGCTGCGGCATGCCTGCATCCGAAGACGGAAACACGGGCGCAAACGGGCTGTCGTTGCCGACCTGCGCGCGGCCCTTGAAGAGGCCCTTGACGATCACCTCGCGATCGAGCGACAGCGCGAGCGCCTGGCGCACGCGCTTGTCCTTGAACTGCGGACTGTCGACGCGCATGTGAATCTGCCGGTGCGCGCTCGACTTCACGCCGATCACCTTGAATTCCGGGTTGTTCATCAGGCCCTGGCCGCCTTGCACGGTGAAGGTGCCCATCACGTCGCCCTGATGGCCCTGCAGCGCGAGAATCTGCGCCTGCTGATCCGCGTAGAACGTGAACTGCACGCGCTGAGGCAGCGCTTTTTCGCCCCAATAATCGGGATTGCGCACGAACGATGCGCCCACTTTCGGCTGATACTTTTCGAGCTTGAACGGTCCCGTGCCGATGAAGGTCTTCTCGTAGCCGCCCGCGTAGCTCGCGGGCAGGATCACCGCGTTGTAGTTATCCGACGACACGTAATAGGGGAAATTGCCGTTCGGCGCGTCGAGATGGAACGCGACCGTGTGATCGTCGACGACCTTTGTGCCGCCCTTCGACAGCACGCCCTTGAGCGTCGACAGCGCCGCCGAGCCGGCGGCGGGATCGGCGAGCCGGTCGAACGTCGCGGCGACGTCCTTCGCCGTAAAGGGCTGGCCGTCGTGGAACTTGACGTTTTCGCGCAGCTTGAAGGTCCACACGTCGCCCTTGTCGTTCGGCTTCCACGACAGCGCGAGCGCGGGCTTGAGCGTCTGCTTTTCGCCGTCGTCGTCGATCAGGAATTCGCCCGTCTGGTTCAGCAGGCACAGGCCCGCGGCATCCGTGACCGTCATTGGATCGACGGCGCCCGCGGGCGTCAGATGCGCGACGCGGATCGTCGCGTTCGCGCCAGCCGCCCCTTGCGCGCGCGCGCTGCGCGGCACCAACAGACCGCCGCCCGCGAGCGACATGCCGATTACGCTCGCATAACGGAGCAGTTCGCGCCGCGTGAGACGGCCGGCGAGAAATTCGTCGATGGCGTGATTGCCGTGGGCGCCGGCGCTGCGGCGCGTCGCCTCCAGATCAACAGCTTCTGCTGAGTCAGGCGCAAAACGCGGGTCCGCGGAATTCTTCATCGATGGTTGGTCCGATCCGTTCTGTTGGGACGCCACGGGCTGTTGCGCGAGGCGCTGCGGTGGTAGTGCGACGACGATGCGGGTTCAGTGTAAGCGATTGCTTCCGTATTGGGAGCATCCGCAGCGATGCGCGGTTCCCTTCAGACGATTCGGTTCGGGAGTTGTGTCGCGCGCACAACGGCGTGGCGCGCCAACGGGCGCTTTTGCGGCCGATCCGGCGCTCGCGCAGCGGTGCGCCCGATACGGCCCGGACACTAGCCCTCGCGGCCGAGCGGCGCGGGCCTGCGCCAGCGATGAAACAGGATCGAGCCGATCCAGCACAGCATGAAGACGCAGACGATGCCGTAGCCCAGCATGCCGAAACGCGCGTTGACGGCGGCCACCGCATCCCATGGGCCACCGTTCAGGCCCAGCTTGTCCGACAGCAAACCGAGTGCCTCGATGCCGCCGATCGCGATTGCCACGACAGCCGACACGAACGTGATGCTGGCGTTGTAGTAGAGCTTGCGCTTCGGGTCGTCCATCGCCCAGCCGTACGCGTGGACCATCAGCACGTTGTCCGTCGAATCGACGAGCGTCATGCCCGCCGTGAAGAGCGCGGGGAACACGAGGATCGAATACAGCGGCAGGCCTTTGCCTGCTTCGGCGGCGGCAATGGCGAGCAGGCCGATCTCCGTTGCCGTGTCGAAGCCGAGGCCAAACAGTACGCCGACGGGGTACATGTGCCAGCTCTTCGTCACGAGCCGGAAGAGGGGCTTGAGCGCACGCGACAGCAGGCCGGCGGGCGCGCCCACCGATGCATGATCGTGCGGCAGTGGTGCGCCGCGCTGCAGGTGCCGGTAGCGTCGCCATACATCGCGCAGGATAGCGAGATTCACGCCGGCGAGCACGAGCAGAAAGCCCGACGACACGAGCGTGCCGATCGTCCCGCCGACCGCGTGAAATGCTGCGAAGCGCCCGTGCAGCGACAGCGCCGTCAACGCGATGCCGACGGTCGCCGCGATCACGACGGACGAATGCCCGAGCGAAAACGCGAGCCCCACGCCGAGCGGCCGCTTGCCTTCCTGCATCAGCTTGCGCGTGACGGCATCGATGGCGGCGATGTGGTCGGCATCGACGGCATGCCGCAGGCCGAAGCCATATGCGAGCATCGCGGTGCCGAGCAGCAGCGGATAGTCGCGAAAGGCGATCAGCGCCCACGACCACGCGGCGAGGTTCGCGGCGATCAGTCCGGCGTACAGCGTGACGAGGCGAGGGCGCAGCGAAAAGGTCGGCGTCATGCGGGCGTTGTGTCGGGGCGTTGTATCGGCCGCCGGCTTCAGGCGGCGATGGTGTCAGTGGTCGTGCGGATGCTTGTGGATGGGATCGACCCAGTAGACGGTTTCGGGTTTCTCGACGGCGTCGATGTTCAGGTTCACAACGACGGCTTCGTTGTCGCTGCGCACGAGCACGCATTCGAGCGGATCGTCGGTGCTCGCGTTGATCTCCTGATGGGGCACGTAAGGCGGCACGAAGATGAAGTCGCCGGGGCCTGCTTCCGCCGTGAACTCCAGATGCTCGCCCCAGCGCATCCGCGCATGCCCGCGCACCACGTAGATCACGCTTTCCAGCGCGCCGTGATGATGCGCGCCCGTCTTCGCGTTCGGATGAATCGTCACGGTGCCCGCCCACAGCTTCTGTGCGCCGACGCGGGCGGCGTTGATCGCGGCGGCGCGGTTCATGCCGGGAGTCTGCGGCGTGTTCGTGTCGAGCTGGTCGCCTTTGATGACCCTGACGCCATGCTCACGCCAGTCGATGGATTCCTGGGGCGGTTGTTGGTCGTGGGGCATGAGCGGTCTCCTTGGCTGCGCGCTTGCGCCTTTGCGTCAGGTCATTCTGGCACGGTCAAAAAGTTTGCGTATGGATCGTCGGATGCGAATGGTGCAGCGGTTCGCAAGCGAATGCCTGACTGGAAAGATCTTTGGCCAATTGACGTCTCATGCGATGGCACCGTCAGCCGTCGAAACTTTTAACCATATTCAAGACCTCATGCGGCAAGCCATCGTCAGGATTGCCTGGAGAAGAAAACGATCGCGCAGAGGCTGCGAATAGAGCGCCGATTTGTGAACCGTCTGCGCAGGAATGCTTCGCGCCTCGGCGGGCGCGAACCAACAAAAAAGCCCGTCCTTGCGAACGGGCTTGTGTGGTCAACGAAACACCGGCCTATTTGCCCTTCGAATTAATAATTGCCTCCGACACGTTCGTCGGCGTCTCGGCATAGTGCTTGAACTCCATCGTGTAAGTCGCCCGGCCTTGCGTGAGCGAGCGCAGCGAAGTCGAATAGCCGAACATCTCCGCGAGCGGCACTTCGGCGCGCACGAGCTTGCCACCGCCGCCCGCGATATCTTCCATGCCTTGCACGATGCCTCGGCGGCCCGACAGGTCGCCCATCACGTTGCCCATGAACTCCTCGGGCGTTTCCACTTCGACGGCCATCATCGGTTCGAGCAGCACCGGCTTCGCCTTGCGCATCGCTTCCTTGAACGCCATCGAGCCGGCCATGCGGAACGCGTTTTCGTTCGAGTCGACGTCGTGGTACGAACCGAACGTTAGCGTCACCTTCACGTCGACGACGGGATAGCCTGCGAGCACCCCCGCCTTGAGCGTTTCCTGAATGCCCTTGTCGACGGCCGGGATGAATTCGCGCGGAATCACGCCGCCCTTGATCGCGTCGATGAACTGATACCCCTTGCCGTGATCGGGCTCGAGCGAGATCACGGCATGGCCGTACTGGCCGCGACCGCCCGACTGCTTGACGAACTTGCCTTCGACGTTTTCGACCTTGTTGCGCACCGTCTCGCGATACGCAACCTGCGGTTTGCCAACGGTCGCCTCGACGCCGAACTCGCGCTTCATCCGGTCGACGAGAATTTCGAGGTGCAGCTCGCCCATGCCGGAGATGATGGTCTGGCCGGATTCCTCGTCGGTCGTGACGCGAAACGACGGGTCCTCCTGCGCGAGACGGTTCAGCGCAATGCCCATCTTTTCCTGGTCGGCCTTGGTCTTCGGCTCCACCGCCTGCGAGATCACCGGGTCCGGGAAAATCATCCGTTCGAGGATGATGATGTTGTTCGGGTCGCATAGCGTGTCGCCCGTGGTCGCTTCCTTCAGACCGACGGCGGCCGCGATGTCGCCCGCGCGCACTTCCTTGATTTCCTTGCGCTCGTTCGCGTGCATCTGAAGAATGCGGCCGAGGCGCTCCTTCTTTTCCTTCACCGGGTTGTAGACGGTGTCGCCCGATTCGACGACGCCCGAATACACGCGGAAGAAGATCAACTGGCCGACGAACGGGTCCGTCATGATCTTGAACGCGAGCGCGGAGAACGGCTCGTCGTCGCTCGGATGACGCTCCGCTTGCTCGTCGTCCTCGGTGTGGCCGAGAATCGCGGGCACGTCCACAGGCGACGGCAGATAGTCGATCACGGCGTCGAGCATCGCCTGCACGCCCTTGTTCTTGAACGCGCTGCCGCACAGCATCGGCACGATCTCATTCGCAATGGTGCGCTTTCTGATGCCCGCCTTGATCTCGTCTTCCGTCAGGCTCTCATGATCGGTCAGATACTTTTCGAGCAGTTCTTCGCTCGATTCCGCCGCGGCCTCGACCATCTTTTCGCGCCACTCGTGCGCGAGTTCCTTGAGGTTGTCGGGGATCTCTTCGTACGAGAACTTGATGCCCTGGCTCTCGTCGTCCCAGACGATCGCCTTCATCTTCACGAGATCGACGACGCCCTGGAAACTGTCTTCCGCGCCGACGGGAATCTGGATGGGCACGGCGACGCCTTTGAGGCGCTCGCCGATCTGCCGCTGCACGCGGAAGAAGTCCGCGCCGACGCGGTCCATCTTGTTGACGAACGCGATGCGCGGCACCTTGTACTTGTTCGCCTGGCGCCACACGGTTTCGGACTGCGGCTGCACGCCGCCGACGGAGTCGTACACCATGCAGGCGCCGTCGAGCACGCGCATCGAGCGCTCGACTTCGATCGTGAAGTCGACGTGCCCCGGCGTGTCGATGATGTTGATCCGGTGCTCCGGATAATTGCCGGCCATGCCTTTCCAGAACGCCGTCGTGGCCGCCGACGTGATCGTGATGCCGCGCTCCTGCTCCTGTTCCATCCAGTCCATCGTCGCCGCACCGTCGTGAACCTCGCCGATCTTGTGAGTCACGCCGGTGTAGAAAAGAATGCGTTCGGTGGTGGTGGTCTTGCCGGCATCGATGTGAGCACTGATACCGATGTTCCGGTATCGCTCGATAGGAGTCTTGCGGGGCACGTGAACCTCCATGAGTTGGCGCGCCGGTGAATGGCGCCGGGCCTTTCCGCTGATATCTGCTGCGCTGCCCGGACGATCTCGGTGCTGCTGGTGAGACTATAAGAATAGCGTGTCGCCCTGGCTTTTGCAGGAATCCTGCCAGCGCACGCCAGACGGGGCTCGCGCGCCGCGTTGCGGTGCAGCGGACGCAAAAAAGCCGGCGCGCCCCAGGGGCGCGACGGCTCGCGTTGTGTCGTGCGGCGGGTGCAGTTCCAGCGGGCGAACCGCCGGGACTGCCAAGGTACGGGGTACGGGACAGCCGCACAGTCGCGCGAAAGCCCGAAGCGGGGCGCGCGCCGCATCGACGGCAGGCGCTTTCTGCAGTTCGCCTATTGCGGCGCCGGCAGCCCCTGAATCTTCATGCCGGGCTTGATGCCCTTCGACGTGAACCAGCCCTTGCTCATCTCGAGCGCATAGACGCCGTTGTTCTTCGGGCAATGGTTGTCCGTCGTTTCCGCCTTCATCTCGTCGATATCCGTGATCGTGCCGTCCGCGCGCATGAACGCGATCGACAGCGGAATCAACGTGTTCTTCATCCAGAAGCAATGCACGGCGTTCTCGCCGAACACGAAGAGCATGCCTTCGTTGGGCGCGAGTTGCGTGCGGTACATCAAGCCTTGCTCGCGGTCCGTGTCGTTCGCGGCGACGGCTGCGTCGATGACGAACATGCCCGCCGAGAGTTTCGCGCGCGGAAAATCGCCGGGCTGCTTCGCGCCTTGCGGCATCGGCTGCGCGTGCGCGTCCTGCGCGGACGTCGCAGCCAACGACAATGCGGACACTGCAGCGACAGGCAATGCAACTGCAACTGCGAAGCGCGCCATCAACGAGCGCAATGAAAATCGCACGAGTGACTCCTTGCTGAATATGAACCGCGAATGTTACGCGAGCGCGTCAAAAACAAAAAGGCAGAGAGCCTTGTGGCCATCTGCCTTTCAACGCCGTAAGAACGGCCGTGAAGCTAATTCTTGACTGCGTTATTGCAACAACAAACTTATTCCGACGCTGCCGAAGCTGCTGCTGCCGGAGCTGCCTTCTTGTGCGACTTCTTGTGCGAAACCTTCTTCGTTGCCTTGTGCGACGAAGCTGCTGCCGGAGCTGCCGGAGCTGCCGCTTCCGGTGCCGAAGCTTGTGCGAATGCTGCCGTTGCGAAGAGACCAGCGACCAGAGCGGCGATCAGTTTGTTCATTGTGTGAATCCTCAGCTTTAGTAAATTAACCCAATGACCCGGTTGGATTGAGTCATGTCGTTAAACGTGCCGTCCACCTTTCGGTTGACATCCGCATCGAAGAAATTTTTCTTTGCGGCTGCGAGCGTTCAGACACCTTCTTACACGTCGTTGGAGCGGCTTGTGCAAAGGCTCTTGAGGCTGAATGCCGGACAGCTTCAGCGGCATCTGCGTCGAATAACGCGTGAGCTCGCGACACGGTTGACGAAAAATTTCAGGAAATTTTTCGAGTGCGCGCCCGGAGTTTCCATTTGATTTTTTGGGCACTTTTTTGGGCGCTTTTGCGCGCGCATACCGATTGTGGAATCACACGAAAATGCATGTCGGGACAACGGCTTAGCAGGCAATGGACGGATCTTTCGCGTTCGACCAAGGCGCTATCGGAGACCGTCCCAGGGCGCGCGCGCCGGCAGCGCGATGCTCTCGCCAGGCTGCAATCCGAGCGAAAAAATATCGAGCACGCCGACGCCGACGCGCACGAGCCGCAGTGTCGGAAAGCCGACGGCCGCCGTCATCCGGCGCACCTGACGGTTCTTGCCTTCCGTGATCGAGAGCTCGATCCATGTCGTGGGAATCGCGGCACGATAGCGAATGGGTGGCGTGCGCGCCCATAGCAGGTCGCTGGATTCGACGAACGCCGCGCGGCATGGCTGCGTCACATAGTCGCCCAGATCGACGCCGCGCGCGAGCGCCTGCAGATCGCGCCCGGAGGGCGCGCCTTCCACCTGCGCCCAGTAGCGCTTCACCAGCTTGTGACGCGGTTCGGCGATGCGCGCCTGCAACGCGCCATCGTCCGTGAGCAGGATGAGACCTTCGCTGTCGGAATCGAGGCGTCCCGCGGGATAGACGCCCGGCACCTTCACCCAGTCGGCGAGCGACGCGCGCGTCTCGTGCGGCGAAAACTGACAGATCGTGCCGAAGGGTTTGTTGAGGGCGAGCAGAGTCATGCGTGTATCAGGACGACGGGCAGGATGGCGCGGCTGCGGCGCCGCAATCGACGCGTTGCCTGTATAAACAACGGCCAGGAGCCGTAGCAAATCACGAGATCTTAAAGCATAATAGCGGTCGTCGAGTCCTATATCTTATATAAGACATAGGACGCGCGAAGCCTGTCTCCGATCTGCGCCACCGCCAAAAAACGCGTGTGTCCGTGCACGTCCCGAGGGCGGACGGGTGCCGACGTGGGCTAGAATAGGCGCCTCGCCGCTTGCTGCATCGGCCTCTGGCATCGGCATTTGCATCGGCGTTGCGCCGCGTCGCGCATACGAGGAGCGCCCCGGTTTCGCATTTCGACCTGTTCTCACAGCACAGCTATCACTGGAGTCCGATCATGGCGTATCAGCACATTACGGTTCCGGCTGACGGTGACAAGATCACCGTCAACGCGGATTTCTCGCTCAACGTTTCCGACCAGCCGATCATTCCGTATATCGAAGGCGACGGCACGGGCGTCGACATTACGCCCGTGATGATCAAGGTAGTCGATGCAGCCGTCGAAAAGGCGTACGGCGGCAAGAAGAAGATCCAATGGATGGAAATCTACGCAGGCGAAAAGGCGACCAAGGTCTACGGTCCCGACGTATGGCTGCCCGACGAAACACTGCAGGTGCTGAAGGAGTACGTCGTTTCGATCAAAGGGCCGCTGACGACGCCCGTCGGCGGCGGCATCCGTTCGCTGAATGTCGCGCTGCGCCAGGAACTCGACCTGTATGTGTGCCTGCGTCCCGTGCAGTACTTCAAGGGCGTGCCGTCGCCGCTGCGCGAGCCGGAAAAGGTCAACATGGTGATCTTCCGCGAGAACTCGGAAGACATTTACGCGGGCATCGAATGGGCGGCTGAGTCGCCGGAAGCGAAGAAGGTCATCAAGTTCCTGCGCGAAGAAATGGGCGTGAAGAAGATCCGCTTCCCGGACACGTCGGGTATCGGCGTGAAGCCGGTGTCGCGCGAAGGCACGGAGCGTCTGGTGCGCAAGGCGATCCAGTACGCGATTGACAACGAGCGCCGCACGGTCACGCTGGTGCACAAGGGCAATATCATGAAGTACACGGAAGGCGCGTTCCGTGATTACGGCTATGCGCTTGCGCAGAAGGAATTCGGCGCGGAGCTGATCGAGGGCGGCCCGTGGATGAAGGTGAAGAATCCGAAGACGGGCACCGACATCGTCGTGAAGGACGTGATCGCCGATGCGTTCCTGCAGCAGATCCTGCTGCGTCCCGCCGAGTACGACGTGATCGCCACGCTGAACCTGAACGGCGACTACATCTCCGATGCGCTCGCGGCGCAGGTCGGCGGCATCGGCATCGCGCCTGGCGCGAACATGTCGGATTCAGTCGCGATGTTCGAGGCGACGCACGGCACGGCGCCGAAGTACGCGGGCAAGGACTATGTGAACCCCGGTTCCGAGATCCTGTCGGCGGAAATGATGCTGCGTCATCTCGGCTGGACGGAAGCAGCGGATGCGATCATCAAGTCGATGGAGAAGTCGATTCTTTCGAAGCGCGTCACCTATGACTTCGCGCGTCTGATGGAAGGCGCGACGCAGGTGTCGTGTTCGGGCTTCGGGCAGGTGATGATCGAGAACATGTAAGCGCGGACCAGCGTTTGCGTACCACAGACGAACCCCGCCGGGCCCACGCCCGGCGGGGTTTTGTTTTTGCGGTGCGCCTGGCGGCTCCAGCCGCGCGGCTGCGTTATGATCGGCCGATACCATTCGACTCCAGACAGCGCATGTTCGCCTCGACCGACATGAACCTGTTGTCGCGCATCATCATCGTATTGACGCTCGCCTTGCTCGGCATGCAACGCGCGTCTGCGTGCGAGCATCACGACGCATCGAAGCGAACGATCAGCGCACGTGAACCGGCGCTCGCGATGGCAGCGTATGACGATCGGTCAATTCACTCGCGCGATTCCCGTTTGCCATGCGGCCACGCTCACTCGTCGTGCTGCGTGACGGCATGCGGCCCGCATTGCAGCGCGCTGCCGTCAACCGTGCGGGTGCCCGCGCTCACAGCGTCGTCCCCCGCGCGGGGCGCCGCTAGCGATCCCGCACGCGCCGGCGTCACCCCGCGCGCCGCCAGTGCGGCCGCCGATCGTGTGACCGTTCGATGTCAGCGCCTCTTTGAGCAGCGCACAACACGAAACGACGCGTGAACGCCTTCACGCTCGCCCGAGATCACATGATCGATGCGCGCCGCCCGCAGTGGTCTTGCCGCGCCGCATCAGCAAGGAACCGATCCATGATTCGCAGGGAATTTCTCGCCCGCACATTGAGCGCCGCCGTCGCGTCGCTCTTCGCGCGCGGCGTCTTCGCACAGCATTCGATGCATGACATGCATGGCACGTCCGGCATGAGCGATATGGAAGACATGCCCGGCATGCCGTCGACTCATGCCGCAAAACCGCACGCCGGCCAACCCGCCGCGAAACTCGCGCCCGAGACGGCGCTGCCCGCGGGCGCGCCGCTTGCCGCATTGCGAAAACTCGCGAACGAGAGCACGGAGCCCGGCGTCTTTCGCGCGATGCTCGTCGCGCAACCCGTGCGCCGCCAGCTAATGGCGGGGCATTCCACCTCGTTGTGGCTTTACGGCGACGCCGCGCAAGGGCCGATCGTCGGGCCGCTGATCGACGTGCGCGAAGGCGATAACGTCGAGATCCGCTTCGTCAACCATCTGCCGCAAGCATCGACGATTCATTGGCATGGTCTGCCCGTTCCACCCGATCAGGACGGCAATCCGATGAATCCCGTCGCACCGGGCGGGACGCACGTGTACCGTTTCACATTGCCGCAGGGCAGCGCGGGCACGTACTGGTATCACTCGCATCCGCACATGATGTCGTCGGAGCAGGTGTTTCGCGGGCTCGCGGGCCCCATCGTCGTGCGTGCCGCCGACGATCCCCTCGCCGCGTTTCCCGAACGGCATCTTTTTTTCTCGGACCTGAAACTCGCGAGCGACGCATCGATTGCGCCGAACGACGTCATGGACTGGATGAACGGCCGCGAAGGCCAGTTCGTGCTAGTGAACGGCGCGCGCCGTCCTCTGATCGCCATCGCGCAGGACGAGCGCTGGCGTCTGTGGAATGGTTGCAATGCCCGCTATTTGAGATTGTCGCTCGGTGACAAACAGATCTTCACTCAGGTCGGCACCGATGGCGGCCTGCTCGACAAGCCGCGCGACGGTCTGACGGAGCTGCTGCTCGCGCCGGGCGAGCGCGCGGAAATCGTGGTGCGCGCGGGTGCGCAGCCATCGACGGCGACGCTCACGGCTGCCGTCTACGACCGCCGCAAAATGACGATGACCGAGGGCAGCGGCCTGCCTCCCGAGCCGGCCAAACCGCTCGCCGACATCCGCTTCGAGCCAGGCGCGCAAGCGGCGGCGCGCGCCGTGCCGCAAACGCTGCGGCACATCGCGCCGCTGCTGTCATCGACGGGTCATGCGGATGGCAATGCACCGCAAAAATCGGTCGTCTTCACCGAGGCGATGGACATGATGGCGATGCACCGTCCCGGCGCGTCGATGTCGGCGCTGCCGCCCGGCATGCGCTTCCTGATCAACGGCGCGGCGTTCGATCCGGCGCGCATCGCGCTGACGAGCCGGCGCGGCGAGGTCGAGGTATGGTCAATCGAAAACCGCACCGACATGGATCATCCGTTTCACCTGCATGGCACGCAGTTTCAGGTGATCGAGCGCGAGCAGGGCGGCGCGAAAACGCCGGAGCCGTTTCTCGCGTGGCGCGACACCGTCAATGTGCAGCCGGGACAGACGGTGCGCATCGCGACGGTTCAGCGCGACGCGGGCGAGCGGATGTTCCATTGCCACATCCTGGAACATGAGGACCTCGGCATGATGGCGACCCTCAAGGTTGTCTGATCGCCGCCGTAGTTATCGATAGACACGCGACTCGCGCCGGAAACGAAAAAACCCGGCGCGAGGCCGGGTTTTCAAGGCTGCGGAATCGAACCGTATCAGGCTGCGGACTGAATGTTCGATGCCTGTTTGCCCTTCGGGCCTTGAACGACCTCGAAGCTCACCTTCTGGCCTTCCTTGAGGGTCTTGAAACCGTTCATCTGGATAGCCGAAAAGTGTGCAAACAGATCCTCACCGCCTTCGTCGGGCGTAATGAATCCGAAACCTTTTGCGTCGTTGAACCACTTGACCGTACCAGTTGCCATACCAACTTCCCCTGTAACTCAAAAGCTGCCACGAGCCCTCGAAAAGCTCAACGACCGCGGGATGCAGTCGCCCCTCCTCACAAGCTCACCAACGGCATTTTTTCGTATAGACCGCTTATTGAAAAAAGTGCCAGCTTGATTGTTGAGGCTCTTTATTCGAGTGTCAAGAAAATTTTGAGACGCCCATTTCTTCGTTGTAAAGAACCAATTTCCAGGGTTTCTCCCGCTTTTCTTATGTGCGGTGGCGCAAGCGGTCCGTCTTGAAAAGTCGCATAATCGACTCACATGCTGTTCTGCGGAAGGGGATGCCGGTTCTGACCTGGCGGGTCGTCAGCCTGCTGGCGCGGGTTGTGCGATACTCGATCCGACTGCAGTCATACGCTGCATTACAGATTTACCGGAAGGCCGCAACCGCACGCGGCCTGGCGCGAAGCGCACCCGCGACAGGCCGCTCGACAGGGCCGGAGGGAACGAATGTCCGGCCAGCCGGTCGGGTTTTGACAGGATTGCGGGCCTGTCCGAGTTGTTTAGAATGGGTGTATGGCGATTATCCCGGACAAGCAGGACAACACCGTACTGGAGCGGCAGGAACAAAAGCTGAAACCGCCTGCCATGTTCAAGGTGGTGCTGTTGAATGACGATTTCACGCCGATGGAATTCGTCGTGATGATCGTGCAGGAATATTTCAATAAAGATCGTGAGACCGCAACGCAGATCATGTTGAAGGTCCATCGAGAAGGCAGGGGAGTTTGTGGGGTCTACACGCGGGATATCGCGTCGACCAAAGTCGAGCAAGTCGTTACCCACGCACGGCAGGCCGGGCATCCGCTGCAGTGTGTGATGGAGGAAGCATGATTGCCCAGGAACTGGAAGTCAGCCTGCACATGGCGTTCATGGAAGCGCGCCAGGCGCGGCATGAGTTCATTACGGTCGAACATCTTTTGCTGGCGCTGTTGGACAACCCGACGGCTGCCGAAGTGCTGCGCGCATGCGCGGCCAACATCGAAGACCTGCGTCAGAACCTGCGCAACTTCATTCACGACAATACGCCGACCGTTCCGGGCACTGACGACGTCGATACGCAGCCCACGCTGGGTTTCCAGCGTGTGATCCAGCGCGCGATCATGCACGTCCAGTCCACGTCGAACGGCAAGAAGGAAGTGACGGGCGCGAACGTGCTCGTGGCGATCTTCGGCGAGAAGGACTCGCACGCGGTCTACTACCTGCAGCAGCAGGGCGTGACGCGTCTGGACGTCGTCAATTTCATTTCGCACGGCATCGCGAAGACGAACAACTCGGAAGCCGCGAAGTCGAGCGACACGAACGCCGAGTCGGACGAAGCGGCCGCGCAAAAAGAAACGCCGCTTGCGCAATTCACGCAGAACCTGAACCAGATGGCGAAGGACGGCCGCATCGATCCGCTGATCGGACGCGAAGCGGAAGTCGAGCGTGTCGTGCAGGTGCTGTGCCGCCGCCGCAAGAATAACCCGCTGCTGGTCGGCGAGGCAGGCGTCGGCAAGACGGCGATCGCGGAAGGGCTCGCGTGGCGCATCACGCGCGGCGAAGTGCCCGACATCCTGGTCGACGCACAGGTCTATTCACTCGATATGGGCGCTCTGCTTGCGGGCACCAAGTATCGCGGCGATTTCGAACAGCGCCTGAAGACGGTTCTGAAGGAGTTGAAGGAACGTCCGAACGCGATTCTGTTCATCGACGAAATTCATACGCTGATCGGCGCGGGCGCCGCATCGGGCGGCACGCTGGACGCGTCGAATCTGCTGAAGCCGGCGCTGTCGTCGGGCACGCTCAAGTGCATTGGCGCGACTACGTTCACCGAGTTCCGCGGCATTTTCGAAAAGGACGCGGCATTGTCACGCCGTTTCCAGAAGATCGACGTGACCGAGCCGACCGTCGAGCAGACGGTGGCAATCCTGCGCGGCCTGAAGTCGCGCTTCGAAGAGCATCATGGCGTGAAGTACTCGTCGGGTGCGCTGTCGGCGGCGGCTGAGCTGTCGGCTCGTTTCATCACGGATCGTCACTTGCCCGACAAGGCAATCGACGTGATCGACGAAGCGGGCGCGGCGCAGCGCATCCTGCCGAAGTCGAAGCAGAAGAAGACGATCGGCAAGAGCGAGATCGAGGAAATCATCTCGAAGATCGCGCGCGTGCCGGCGCAAAGCGTGTCGCAGGACGACCGCAGCAAGCTGCAGACGCTCGACCGCGACCTGAAGGCCGTCGTGTTCGGTCAGGACCCCGCGATCGACGCGCTGTCCGCATCGATCAAGATGGCGCGCGCGGGGCTGGGCAAGACCGACAAGCCGATCGGCGCGTTCCTGTTCTCAGGCCCGACGGGCGTCGGCAAGACGGAAGTGGCGCGCCAACTGGCGTTCACGCTGGGCATCGAGCTGATCCGCTTCGACATGTCGGAATACATGGAGCGTCACGCCGTCAGCCGTCTGATCGGCGCGCCTCCGGGTTACGTCGGTTTCGATCAGGGCGGTCTGCTGACGGAAGCCGTGACGAAAAAGCCGCATTGCGTGCTGCTGCTCGACGAAATCGAGAAGGCGCATCCGGATATCTTCAACGTGCTGCTGCAGGTGATGGACCACGGCACGCTGACCGATAACAACGGCCGTAAGGCGGATTTCCGCAACGTCATCATCATCATGACGACGAATGCGGGCGCAGAGTCGATGCAGAAGTCGACGATCGGTTTCACGACGCGCCGCGAGACGGGCGACGAAATGGCCGATATCAAGCGCATGTTCACGCCTGAGTTCCGCAACCGTCTGGATGCGACGATCAGCTTCCGCTCGCTCGATGAAGAAATCATCATGCGCGTGGTCGACAAGTTCCTGATGCAACTGGAAGACCAGCTGCACGAGAAGAAGGTCGACGCGCTCTTCACCGATGCGCTGCGCAAGCATCTGGCGAAGCACGGTTTCGATCCGCTGATGGGTGCGCGTCCGATGCAGCGTCTGATTCAGGACACGATCCGCCGCGCGCTGGCCGACGAACTGCTGTTCGGCAAGCTGATGAACGGCGGCCGCGTGACGGTCGACGTCGATGCGGACGACAAGGTCCAGCTGACGTTCGACGAGAACTCGGCGCCGCCGCGCAATCCGAATCCGGAAGCGGTGGAAGTGGACTGAGCGGCTTTACAGATCCGAAGCAAAAGCAAACGGCGTGGGTTTCACAACCCACGCCGTTTTTTTTGCCGCGCGTCAAACGTGTCCAGCAAAAACTGAGCAACGGCTCAGTGCTTGCCCGTGCTGCCGAAACCGCCTTCGCCGCGCTCGCTCGTTTCGAAATCGTCGACGATATTGAACTCCGCCTGCACCACGGGGACGATCACCAGTTGCGCGAGCCGCTCCATCGGATTCAGCGTGAACGTGGTCGTGCCACGGTTCCACGTCGAGATCATCAGCTGGCCCTGATAGTCGGAGTCGATCAGGCCGACCAGATTGCCGAGCACGATGCCGTGCTTGTGACCGAGGCCCGAGCGCGGCAGGATCAGCGCCGCATAGCCGGGATCGCCGACATGGATCGCGAGGCCCGTCGGCACCAGCGCCGTTTGACCGGGCTCCAGCTTCAGCGGCGCGTCGAGACACGCGCGCAGGTCGAGGCCCGCGCTGCCCGTCGTGGCGTAGGCGGGGAGTTGTTCGCGCATGCGCGGGTCGAGAATCTTCAGATCGAGTTTCATGCAGTGTGGTGAGAGGTTGAAAGGGTGGCGTGTGCTGGCGCGTTTCGCCTGATTGCCTGTTATTGCTTGCCGAGTTCGAACGCTTCGGCCAGCAGTTCGTACGAGCGCAAGCGCGCACGATAGCTTCCCGTGACCGTAAGCACGATCAGTTCGTCTGCTTCGAACTGTTCCTGCAAAGCACGCAGCCGTTCGGCCACGGACTCCGGCGTGCCGATGATGCTGCGCGGCTTCTCCCGGTCGATGATCAGCACCTCGCGTTCGCCATATTCCTGCGCGAGCCCCTGTTCGATCGAAGGAATCGGCGCATTCAGGCCGTACGCCATCTGCACGCGGCGCAGATCGACGGCTTTTTCGAGGTCGGCAGCTTCGCGCTCCGTGTCCGCGCAAATGACGAACACGGCGGCGGCGAGATAAGGCTTCTGCTCATGACCGGCCTTGAAGCGCTCGCGATACGCTTGCGCGACAGCGTGCCCGAAGTGCGCATTGATGAAATGCGCGAATGAGAAACGAATGCCGAGTTGCGCGGCCAGCATGCCGCCGAAATCGCTGGAACCGAGCACCCACAGTTGCGGACGCGTTTCGATCTGCGGCTGGAGCAGCACGCCATAGCCAAGATGATCGGACGGCAGCGTGCCATCCATCAGCCCGACGAGATCGGCGACCTGCTGCGGGAACTGCTCGCCGCGGTTGTATGCGCCCGCGGCGACCGCCTGCGCGGTACGCATGTCGCCGCCCGGCGCGCGTCCGACGCCCAGGTCCACGCGGTTTGGAAACAGCGCCTCGAGCATCATGAACTGCTCGGCGACCTTGAATGGGCTGTAGTACGGCAGCATGATGCCGCCCGAGCCGATGCGGATGCGCTTGGTCACGCTGCCGAGGTGTGCGAGCAGCACTTCCGGGCACGGGTTCGATACGCCGTAAAGCCCGTGATGTTCGGCGCACCAGTAGCGCGTATAGCCGAGATCGTCGGCGAGTTGTGCGAGTTCGACCGTCGCGGCGATCGCGTCGGCCACCTTATGCCCGTCGATCACGGGCGTCTGGTCGAGCACGGAGAGCAGGGTCATGACAACACCATGGCGTTAGCTGATGGATTGCATGCGAGCGTGGCCATTCACGATGACGTCGAGCGATGCGGCGCTCATCCGATCAGGCTCGCATCCGGCAGGCGCTTTGCGATTTCCGCGATCAGGGCGCGCGCGAGCGTCTGCTTGTCCGCGCGCGGAAGCCGCGTGTTGCCGGCGGCTTCGAAAAGCACGACTTCGTTATCGTCGAGCCCGAACGTCTGCGGGCCGAGGTTGCCGACCAGAAGCGGCACGTTCTTGCGCTTGCGCTTCTCTTCGCCGTGTACGTCGAGATCGCCGCTTTCCGCCGCAAAGCCGACACAGTACGGCGGATGCGGGAGCTTCGCGACGCAAGCCAGAATGTCCGGGTTCTCGACGAACGAGAACGAAGGCACGGCGCGTCCGGCCGTCTTCTTGATCTTGTGATCGGCGATATGGTCGACGCGCCAGTCCGCGACGGCTGCGACGCCGATAAAGATATCGTAGTCGGGCACCGCACGCATCACCGCATCGTGCATCTGCTGCGCGGTCTGCACGTCTTCGCGGTAGACGCCCCACGGCGTTTCCAGACCCACGGGGCCGGCGACGAGATGGACGTCCGCGCCCGCCTGTTGCGCCGCACGCGCGAGCGCGAAGCCCATCTTGCCGCTCGAACGGTTCGTGATGCCGCGCACGGGGTCGATCGGCTCGAACGTCGGGCCTGCCGTCAACAGCACGCGGCGGCCTGCCAGAAGCTTCGGCGTGAAGAACGACGCGATCGCTTCGTAGACGGCCTCCGGTTCGAGCATCCGCCCATCGCCGACTTCGCCGCACGCCTGCGCGCCCGAATCCGGGCCGAGCAGCGCGACGCCGTCCGCGCGCAGCTGCGCGACGTTGCGCTGCGTCGCGGGATTCATCCACATTTGCCGGTTCATCGCGGGCACGACGAGCAGCGGACAGTCACGCGCGATGCATAGGGTGGACAGCAGATCGTCGCACAGGCCGTGCGCGAGCTTGGCGAGGAAGTCGGTGGAGGCGGGGGCGATCACGATCGCGTCGGCTTCGCGCGACAGATCGATATGCGGCATGTTGTTCGGAATGCGCGCGTCCCACTGGCTCGTGTAGACAGGGCGGCCCGAGAGCGCCTGCATCGTGACAGGTGTGATGAACTGCGTCGCCGCGTCCGTCATCGCGACCTGGACGGTTGCGCCCGCCTTCGTCAGAAGGCGCGTGAGTTCAGCGATCTTGTAGCAGGCGATTCCGCCTGTCATGCCGAGAACGATGTGTTTACCGGCGAGTTCTGTGGCCAACTGGTGCCTCCGACAAGACGTAGCGGCCGGCGCATCCGTGAAGCGTGCCGGCTTCGTACTGCAAGACTGCTTTGGCGCGGGCGGCGCGGCGGTGGCCGCGATGCCTGCGCCGTGTGCGCGGCCTTCGATGCGCCGCACACGGCTTGTTGTTATGTCAGCGCGCGCCGCGCACGCGCCGCAGTTCGTCGAACACCAGCAACGCCGCGCCGACCGTGATCGCGCTGTCCGCGAGGTTGAACGCCGGCCAGTGCCACGTGCCGACATGGACATCGAGGAAGTCGATCACATGGCCGTACAGCAGGCGGTCGATCACGTTGCCGATCGCGCCGCCCATGATCAGCGCAAGCGCCGCGCAGAACAGCTTCTGATTGCCATGCCGCTTGAGCAGATAGCAGATCAGCAGCGCAGCCGCGACGCCCAGCGCCGTGAACGCCCAGCGCTGCCAGCCGCCCGCCATGGCGAGGAAGCTGAACGCGGCGCCGCGGTTGTAGACGAGCACGAGGTTGAAAAACGGCGTGACGGCATGCGACGAGCCGTACGCGAACACCTTCGCCACTGCGATCTTCGTCAACTGGTCGAACAGGATAACGATGACGGCAACGCCCAGCCACGGCGCAAGCGAGCCGCCCGCCGGTTTCGACAGCGTTCTGGACATTATGCCGCGCTCCTCGTTTCGCCGTTGCCGAACAGGTTACTGATGCAGCGGCCGCACAGCGTCGGGTGCTCGGCGTCTTCGCCGACCTCCTTGCGATAGTGCCAGCAGCGCTCGCACTTGAGGTACTTCGACGCGATCACATCGACGCCTTCTTCCGCTTCGCTGTCGACCTTCACGACTGTCGCACCCGACGTGATCAGCACGAACTTCAGGTCGCCGCCGAGGCTCGCGAGCGCATCGTGACGCGCGCCGCTCGCGCGGATCTCGACTTCCGCCTGCAGCGACGAGCCGATCTGGTTCGCGACGCGCGCTTCCTCGAGCGCCTTCGTCACGTCGCTACGGACGGCGCGCAGCAGCGTCCACTTGTCGAGCAGCGCGGATGCGTCGGGCACCTGCGGGTAGACATGATACGTCTCGGTGTAGATCGTCTCGCTTTGCGGCTGGAACACCTTCCACGCTTCTTCGGCCGTGAACGACAGGAACGGCGCCATCAGGCGCAGCAGACCTTGCGCGATGTGGTACAGCGCGGTCTGCGCGGAACGGCGCGCGTTCGAATCCGGCGCGGTCGTGTACAGGCGATCCTTCAGCACGTCGAGGTAGAAGCCGCCGAGGTCTTCCGAGCAGAACGTCTGCAGCTTCGCGACGACCGGATGGAACTCGTACTTGTCGTAATGCGACAGGATGTCCGCTTGCAGGTTGGCGGTAAGCGCGACTGCGTAACGGTCGATCTCCAGCCATTCGCCGGCCGGGCGCGCGTGCTGCTCGAAGTCGAAGTCCGACAGGTTCGCGAGCAGAAAGCGCAGCGTGTTACGAATGCGTCGATAGCTCTCCGTCACGCGCTTCAGAATTTCTTCGGAGATCGCCAGTTCGCCCGAGTAATCCGTCGACGCGATCCACAGACGGATGATTTCCGCGCCCAGACGGTTCGCAACCTCATGCGGATCGATCCCGTTGCCGAGCGACTTCGACATCTTGCGGCCTTCGCCGTCGACGGTGAAGCCGTGCGTGAGCAGCGCGTTGTACGGCGGACGGCCGTCGAGCATCGACGCCGTCAGCAGCGACGAATGGAACCAGCCGCGATGCTGGTCCGAGCCTTCCAGGTACAGATCGGCCGGGAATTGCAGTTCGTCCTTATGCGAGCCGCGCAGCACGTGCCAGTGCGTCGTGCCCGAATCGAACCACACGTCGAGCGTGTCGCGGTTCTTCACGTACATGTTCGCGTCGTCGCCGATCAGCTCGCGCGGATCGAGCGTCTGCCATGCCTCGATGCCCGACACTTCGACGCGCTTCGCGACTTCTTCGAGCAGTTCCAGCGTGCGCGGATGCAGCTCACCCGTTTCCTTGTGCACGAAGAACGCCATCGGCACGCCCCATTGACGCTGGCGCGACAGCGTCCAGTCGGGACGGTTCGCGATCATCGCGAAGAGACGCTGCTTGCCCCACGACGGATAGAACGCCGTCGCTTCGATGCCTTCGAGCGCGGTTTCGCGCAGCGTCTTGTCCGTGTCGTTCGGCTTGATGTCCATGCCGGCGAACCACTGGGAGGTGGCGCGATAGATGATCGGCGTCTTGTGGCGCCAGCAGTGCATGTAGCTGTGCAGGTATTTTTCGGTGCGCAGCAGCGTGCCCGCCTCGTCGAGCGCCTCGACGATCTTCGGATTGGCCGCCCAGATCGACAGGCCGCCGAACAGCGCGAGCGATTCGATGTAACGGCCATCGCCCATCACGGGGTTGATGATGTCAGAGTCGGCCATGCCGTGCGTCTTGCACGAAATGAAGTCCTCGACGCCGTACGCCGGGGACGAGTGCACGATGCCCGTGCCCGTTTCCGTCGTCACGTAGTCGCCGAGATAGACGGGCGACGTGCGCTTGTAGCCCGGATGCGCGGACGCGAGGGGATGACTGAAGCGCAGGTTGACGAGCTTCGCGCCGGGCGTCGTCGCGATTACGTTGCCGTCGACGCCATACGACTTCAGGCAGGCCTCGACGCGCTCCTCGGCGAGGATCAGGAGGCCGCGCGGCGTATCGACGAGGGCATAGACGATCTCCGGATGCAGGTTCAGCGCCTGGTTCGCGGGGATCGTCCACGGCGTCGTCGTCCAGATCACGATGCCGCCCTCGTCGCGCGGCAGCGACGCGAGGCCGAACGCCTGCGCCGTCTTGTCTGGCTCCGCGATCGGGAACATCACGTCGATGGTCGGATCGGTCTTGTCCTTGTACTCGACTTCCGCTTCCGCCAATGCCGAGCCGCAATCGAAACACCAGTTCACCGGCTTCAGGCCGCGGAACACGTAGCCCTTTTCCATGATCTTCGCGAGCGCGCGGATTTCGCCCGCCTCGTTCGCGAAGTTCATCGTCCGGTACGGATTGTCCCAGTCGCCGAGCACGCCCAGACGCCGGAAGCCGGCTTTCTGCTTGTCGATCTGCTCCGTCGCGTAGGCACGCGCCTTCTGCATCACTTCGGCCGCGGGCAGCGACTTGCCGAACTGCTTTTCGATCTGGATTTCGATCGGCATGCCGTGGCAGTCCCAGCCCGGCACGTAGACAGCGTCGAACCCCGCCATGTTGCGGGCCTTGACGATCATGTCCTTCAGGATCTTGTTCACCGCATGGCCGAGGTGGATGTCGCCGTTCGCATACGGCGGGCCGTCGTGCAGGATGAATTTCTTGCGGCCGCGGGAGGCGGCGCGGATCTTCTCGTAGACCTTGTTTTCCTGCCAGTCCTTGACCCATTGCGGCTCGCGCTTGGGCAGGTCGCCGCGCATCGGGAAGGGCGTGTCCAGCAGGTTGACGGGATAGCGGGCCTGCGGTTTCGAATCGGCTTTCTTGTTGCTCATGGTGAAGTGGCGGTGAATACGGTGTTAGGGCGTGGCTGCGCGAAGACCTGAGTGACGACGGGCGCTGCCGTTTGCGATGCGCCCGGCGTCGCGCACGACGCGGGGCCGTTGCAGATCCCGCATGCAGCGCCTGTCTATGCGCGGCGGATGGTACGTGCTTCGCTTCGCGGACCGCACGTACCGCGGCCGTCATCTAATTCGATCGGTGGCCGATCTGGCGAAGCCCGTGGAACGGCTGCCCGGCACGTCGCCGATCGCCTCGAACCACGCGCGGGCGTGCGCGACGTCGCGCGCGATCGCGGCCGTCAGTGTTTCGAGGTCGACGAACTTCTCCTCGTCGCGCAGCTTCTTCATAAACTCGACGCGCACCAGCTTGCCGTACGCGTCGCCATGCCAGTCGAGCAGATGCACTTCGAGCAGCACGCGGCCGGAATCGTCGACGGTCGGGCGCAAGCCGAGGCTCGCGACGCCCGGCAGCGGCTTGTCTTCGATGCCATGCACGCGGACGATGAAAATCCCCGACAGCGCGGGACGCTTGTGCGCGATGGGGAGATTCAGCGTGGGGAAACCAAGGTCGCGGCCGAGTTTCAGTCCGTGGACGACGTGGCCGCTGATCAAGTAGTCGCGGCCGAGCGCGGCGCGCGCCGCATCGAGGTCGCCGGCGATCAGCGACGTGCGCACGCCGGAACTCGAAATGCGCGCGCCGGACGGATCGGCGACCGTCGCCATCTGTTCGACTTCGAAGCCGTATTGCTGGCCCGCCTCTTTCAGCGACGCGAAATCGCCCGCGCGCTTTGCGCCGTAGCGGAAGTCGTCGCCGATCATCACCCAGCGCGTATGCAGGCCGTTGACGATGATCCGCTGAACGAACGTATCGGGCGACTGGCTTGCGAACGTGTGATTGAAGTGCTCGACGACCACGCGGTCGACGCCGTTCATGCGCAGCGCTTCGAGCTTGTCGCGCAGCATCGCGATGCGCGGCGGCGCGCCGGCGGGATTGAAGAACTCGCGCGGGTGCGGCTCGAAGGTCATCACGCAGACGGGCAGGCCGCGTGCGTCGGCGGCGGCGCGGACACGGGCGAGCAACGCCTGATGTCCGCGGTGGACACCGTCGAAGTTGCCGATCGTCAGTGCGCAGGGCGCACGGCTCTCGGCATTGGGAAGACCGCGGAAGACTCTCACGATAGCGGGCGAAAGGATTGAGCGGGCCGGATGCCGCAAAACAAACGATTATAAACGCACCGTGCAGGACACGGCGCCGCCGCGCGGATCGGGCATGGCCGAATGATAAAATCCGCGGATGAAAAATCTCGTCATTCTGATTTCCGGACGGGGCAGCAACATGGAAGCCATCGTACGCGCGTGCGCGAGCGAACGCTGGCCGGCGCGAGTCGCCGCCGTGATTGCCAACCGTCCTGACGCCGCCGGCCTTGCGTTCGCGGCGTCGCAAGGCATTGCCACGGTGGTCGTCGACCACCGCCGGTTTCCCGATCGCGAAACGTTCGATGCGGCGCTCGCGCGCGAAATCGACGGCTTTGCACCCGATCTCGTGGTGCTCGCGGGCTTCATGCGCGTGCTGACCGACGGATTCGTCGACCATTATGCGGGGCGCATGATGAACGTGCATCCGTCGCTGCTGCCGAGCTTTCCAGGCCTCAGGACGCATCAGCAGGCGCTCGACGCCGGCGTGCGGCTGCATGGCGCGTCGGTGCACTTCGTCACGTCGCAGCTCGATCACGGGCCGATCGTCTTGCAGTCCGCGGTACCCGTGCTCGCCGGCGACGATGCTGCGGCGCTCGCCGCACGCGTGCTCGGGACCGAGCATGTGATCTATCCGCGCGCGGTGCGCTGGTTCGTTGAAGGGCGTCTGGCGCTCGACGGGCTGCGCGTCACGGTGACGCCGCCCGAGCCGCAGTGGCTCTTCGTTGACACAACAAGCCAGAACACCGCCGGGGAGGGCGCATGAGACTGCATGGATTCTTGATCGGACAAACCGAGACGCTGCTCGCTGACGTCCTCGCCTTCACCGGCCCCGCCGACGCCGCCACCAGCCGCTTTTTCCGTGCGCATCCGAAGCTCGGTCACGGCGAGCGCGGCGTGATCGCGGAAGCCGTGTTCGCGGTGTTGCG
The DNA here is from genome assembly GCF_017814945.1 of Paraburkholderia sp. LEh10. Lineage (GTDB taxonomy): Bacteria > Pseudomonadota > Gammaproteobacteria > Burkholderiales > Burkholderiaceae > Paraburkholderia. The sequence goes on along the minus strand of NZ_JAGIPX010000017.1, from coordinate 79,747 downwards.
TCGCCGGATGGAGTTTGCGCATCTCGCGGAAAGCGGCACCGGCAGTCCTAATCGACGACTAGCATTGCTCGGACTGATGCAGACGGCGGGCCGCACGGCGCTGAAGCCGTTCGTGTCGGAAGCGGAGGGCGCATGGCTCGAACACGTGTCGAAGATCGATCCACAGAGCCTGCCGCTGCGCATTCGGATGAATCTGCCGGACTGGATTTATCAGGCGCTCGGCAAGCGTTTCGAAGGTGAAGAGCTCGCGCATCTGGCCGCCGCGCTGAACTATCCGGCACCGCTGGATCTGCGCACGAATCCGATCAAGGCGAATCGTGACGAAGTGCTGGGCGCGCTATCGAAGGCGGGCATCGAGGCGGGCGCGACGCCGTATGCGCCGCTCGGCGTGCGCGTGGTCGGCAAGCCGCCGCTGACGAAGCTCGACGCATTCCAGAGCGGCTGGCTCGAAGTGCAGGACGAAGGCAGCCAGCTGTTGTGCGCGCTGGTGGCGCCCAAGCGCGGCGAGATGGTCGTCGACTTCTGCGCGGGCGCGGGCGGCAAGACACTGGCGCTCGGCGCGATGATGCGCTCGACGGGCCGTCTCTACGCGTTCGACGTCTCCGACCGGCGCCTCGCCAAGCTCAAGCCGCGCCTCGCGCGCAGCGGCCTGTCGAACGTGAACCCGGTGCTGATCGACAGCGAGCACGACGCGAAGATCAAGCGTCTTGCGGGCAAGATCGACCGCGTGCTGGTCGATGCGCCCTGCAGCGGCCTTGGCACGCTGCGCCGCAATCCTGATCTGAAGTGGCGGCAGTCGCCGGAGTCGATCGCGGAGCTGACGCCGAAGCAACAGTCCATCCTGACGAGCGCAGCGCGCCTCGTGAAGAAGGGCGGCCGCCTCGTGTACGCGACTTGCAGTATCCTCGACGCGGAAAACGAAGGCGTCGTGCAACAGTTTCTCGCCGATCACCCGGATTTCGAACTCGTGCCCGCGCGCGACGTGCTCGCCGAACAGCGGATCGAGCTGGAAATGGGTGACTTTCTGTCGCTATGGCCGCACCGTCACGCGACGGACGGCTTCTTCGCCGCCGTGCTGGAGCGCCGCGGCTAAGCGCGCCGCGCCATCGGGACGATCGGCGCAAGCCTGAGCGGCCCGGCGGGCGCGCGCGAGCGCCGCGCCGGCCGCGGGAAACATCATGCAAAATCATCCTTTCTTCCACATGCTGGGCGACGTCGGGCGCGACTTCGGCCAGCCCGTGATCCTGTGGCAAGTCGGCGTGCTGCTCGGCACGCTCGCACTCGCGTGGGTGCTCGCGCGCTACCTGCGCCGCGCGCTCGACGCGCAGCGCGAAACCCGTCGCGGCGCACTTCGCTTCGGGGCCGAGGCGCTCAATCGCGCGCTCTTTCCGCTGCTCGGCGGCGTGCTCGTCTGGATCGCGCGCGCGATCGCAGGGCAGTTCATTCATACGTCGCTGCTCGATCTGGCGATGGTGCCGCTGTTCGGCATCGGGCTGATCTATATCGCGTTCTATCTCGCGCGGCGGGTGTTCGGCCGCGACGGTAGTGCGCATACATGGCTGTCGCTGGTCGAAAAAGTCGTGTCGCTGGTCGTCTGGACGGGCATGGTGCTCACCGTGATGGGCATTCAGAACGACGTGCTCAAGTGGATGGCGAGCGTGCAGTTTCGTATCGCCAATACGCATCTGACGCTGCTCTCGCTGCTGTCGGGGCTGCTTTGGGTGTGCGTGACGATGATCGTCGCGATGTGGCTCGGCGCGGCGCTCGAAGACAAGCTGATGCGCTCGCGCTCGCTCGACGCGAATCTGCAAGTGGTGCTGTCGCGCGTCAGCCGCGCGCTGCTGATGCTGGCGGCGATCCTGATCAGCCTGTCGCTGGTGGGCATCGATATCACGGTGCTCGGCGTATTTGGCGGCGCGCTCGGCGTCGGCCTCGGTTTCGGCTTGCAGAAGATCGCGAGCAATTATGTGTCGGGCTTCATCATCCTGATTGACCGGTCGCTGCGCATCGGCGACACGATCAACGTGAGCGGCCTGCAAGGCATGGTGACGCAGATCCGCACGCGCTATACGGTGGTGCGCGGGCTCGACGGCATCGAAACGCTGATTCCGAACGAAAAGCTGATCACCGATGTCGTGCAGAACCAGTCGTCGTACTTGACGCGCGGGAACGCGAAGGCGACCGTTGTGGTGGCGTACTCGACGGATGTCGAAAAGGCGATGGCGCTGCTGGTCGAGGCGACTCAAGGCATCGACCGCGTGCTGCAGGACCCGGCGCCCACGCCTTATCTGGCGGGCTTCGGACCGGACGGCATCAATCTCGAACTGGGCTATTGGATCCAGGATGCGGCGACGGGCACATCCGGCGTGCGCTCGAATGTGAACCGCAACATCTGGCGCCTCTTCCAGGAGAACGGCATTTCGATCCCTTATGCGCAGCGCGAAGTGCGCATCGTCGCCGCTCCCAGCGACATCATGTCGCAGCCGATGCCGATGGCCACGCATGCCGCGAACGAAGCGGGCGGTGCCGCCTGAAAACGGGCCACGGCAGGCGGAAAAAGGACGTTTCCGACCCATTTTTGGAACCGTCCGGTTGATGCAGCACAACAATTTCCCTATTTGTTACAGACACTTGCCGCGATTCGCGTAGAATATTGTCAAAAATCCCCTACTTGCTTTCACTTTCTTGACAGGCGCCGTTGTATCCTTGCGCGCATGTCTTCCGTTCCTCAGGTAAACCGCCTTGTTGAATTCTCTGTTTGATTTCCTTGCCCACGGCGCGCTGCGTTTCTCGTGGTGGCAAATCGTGTTGTGGACGCTCGCCGTCACGCACGTGACGATCATCGGCGTCACCGTCTATCTGCATCGCTGCCAGGCGCACCGCGCACTGGATCTCCACCCCATCGCAAGCCACTTCTTCCGCTTCTGGCTGTGGATGACGACGGGCATGCTGACGGGCCAATGGGCCGCGATCCACCGCAAGCATCACGCGAAGTGCGAGACGGAAGACGATCCGCACAGCCCGCAGACGCGTGGCATCTGGAAGGTACTGCTCCAAGGTGCCGAACTGTATCGCACCGAAGCGAAGAACGAAGAAACGATGCGCAAGTTCAGCCACGGCACGCCGAACGACTGGATCGAACGCAACATTTACACGAAGTACCCGATCCTCGGCGTGAGCCTGATGATGGTCATCGACGTGGCGCTGTTCGGCGTCGTCGGTCTGACCGTGTGGGCCGCGCAGATGATCTGGATTCCTTTCTGGGCAGCGGGTGTCGTCAATGGTCTCGGACATTTCTGGGGCTATCGCAACTTCAACTCGGCGGATGCGAGCACGAATCTGTTCCCGTGGGGCATCATCATCGGCGGCGAAGAGCTGCATAACAATCACCACACGTACGCGACGTCGGCGAAGCTGTCGAACAAGTGGTACGAGTTCGATATCGGCTGGATGTACATCCGCATCATGTCGGCGTTCCGTCTTGCCAAGGTGAAGAAGCTGGCGCCGACGCCGCGGCTGACCACCGGCAAGCTCGTACTCGACCAGGATACGCTGCAGGCCGTGCTCGCGAACCGCTATGAAGTGATGGCGCGCTACGCGAAGGCGATCAAGCGCGCATACCGCCAGGAACTCGCGCATCTGAAGGAAGTGGGCGCGCGCGAGAAGTACCAGCTGATGCGCGGCGCGCGCACGTGGTTCCACAAGGAAGAGGCGGGTCTTGACGAGCCACAGCGTCTTCAATTGCCGCAGATTTTCGCAAACAGCCAGAAATTGCGCACTTACATCGAATTGCGCAACGAACTTTCCGCGATGTGGGAGCGTTCGAACGCGTCGCGCGAACAACTGCTGGTGCAATTGCAAGATTGGTGTCATCGCGCTGAACAAAGCGGCATTAAGGCCCTGCAGGAATTTGCGATGCGTCTGCGCCGCTACGCCTGATCCACGACGAAATCTATTAAACTTTCGTTACGTCACAAAACCCCGCGCTGGCGGGGTTTTGCTTTTTTGGGCCGCCCAGATGGCTGTCGGCGGCGGAATCAGCAGGGCAGAGGAGATCATGAATCAGGCGATCAGGAGCGTCGAGTACGACCGTCCGCAGGGCACGGCCTGCAGCGTCGGCCAGGCTTGGGCAAAGGTGCCCGACGTACCTTCGACGCAGGAACGGCACAAGTTGAAAGAGCGAATTCGCGAGCTGCTCAAGCGTGAGAAAGCGGTACTCGTCGCACACTACTACGTCGACGCGGAACTGCAGGAATTGGCAGACGAAACGGGCGGCTGTGTGGCCGATTCGCTTGAAATGGCACGCTTCGGACGCGATCATGACGCGCAGACGCTGGTGGTCGCGGGTGTGCGCTTCATGGGCGAGACCGCGAAGATTCTGAGCCCAAACAAACGCATTCTGATGCCTGATCTGGACGCGACCTGTTCGCTCGATCTCGGCTGTCCTGTCGATGAATTTTCCGCATTTTGCGATGCGCATCCGGACCGCACGGTCGTCGTCTATGCGAACACGAGCGCCGCGGTGAAGGCGCGAGCCGACTGGATGGTGACGTCGTCGATCGGGCTGGAAATCGTTGCGGACCTGCACGCGCGTGGCGAAAAGATCATCTGGGCGCCTGACCGGCATCTGGGCAACTACATCCAGAAGAAGACGGGCGCCGACATGCTGCTGTGGCAAGGCTCGTGTCTCGTGCACGACGAGTTCAAGGGTGTCGAGCTCGATCTGCTGCGCGCCGAATATCCGGACGCGAAAGTGCTCGTGCATCCGGAGTCGCCGGAAAGCGTGGTAGCGCAGGCGGACGTCGTCGGTTCGACGACGCAGCTGATCGCCGCGGCGAAGAACAGCAGCGCGACGCACTTCATCGTCGCGACCGACCTCGGCATCTTGCACAAGATGCGGCTCGCCGCGCCCGGCAAGACCTTTATCGAAGCGCCAACGGCCGGCAACAGCGCGACGTGCAAGAGTTGCGCGCATTGTCCGTGGATGGCGATGAACGGCTTGCGCAATCTCGCCGACGTGCTGGAGCGCGGCCACAACGAGATCTTCGTCGATCCCGCAATTGGCGAACGCGCGCGTCTGCCGATCGACCGGATGCTCGATTTCGCTGCGCGTCACAAGAAACGCGTGCAGGCGAGCGGTGATCTCGCGCGCGACACCGCGCTGTTCTCGAATGTCGGAGCCGCTTGATGGGCGCTAACGAGCAGCTGGAAGTGAAGGACGCCGTATCGCCGCTTTTCGCGGAAATCGACGCGCAGTACGGTGAAGCGTTCGCTGAGGCGATCGCGCGCAATGTCGGCGATGCGCTCGCGGAAGACGTGGGCAGCGGCGATTTGACGGGCCTTCTCGTTCCCGCCGACGAGATGCGCGACGCGCGCATCATCGTGCGTGAAGAAGCGGTGCTATGCGGCGTCCCGTGGTTCAGCGAGGTGATGCGCCGCGTCGATCCGCGTATCGACGTGCAATGGCGTTATCGCGAAGGCGATCGCATGGCGGCGGATTCCGTGGTGTGCACGCTGCGCGGACCGGCCCGCTCGCTGCTGACCGCCGAGCGCAACGGTCTCAATTTCCTGCAGATGCTATCAGGCGTCGCGAGCGCGACGCGCCGGTTCGCCGATGCGATCGCGCATACCCGCGCACGTGTTCTCGATACGCGCAAGACGCTGCCGGGCCTGCGTCTCGCGCAGAAGTACGCGGTGCGCGTGGGTGGCGGCGCAAACCAGCGTCTCGCGCTCTATGACGGCATCCTCATCAAGGAAAATCACATTGCGGCGGCGGGCGGCGTCGGCGCGGCGATGCAAGCCGCACTCGCGCTGGACGCGGGCGTGTCGATCCAGATCGAAGTCGAAACGCTCGAGCAGCTGGAGTCGGCGCTCGCGCATGGCGCCCATTCGATTCTTCTCGACAACTTCTCGCTCGACATGATGCGTGACGCAGTGCGCATCACGGCAGGGCGCGCGGTGCTTGAGGTGTCGGGCGGCGTGAACTTCGACACGATCAGGCAGATTGCGGAGACGGGCGTCGACCGCGTCTCAGTCGGCTCGCTGACGAAGGACGTGCGCGCGACGGATTTTTCGATGCGGATCGTTTGATCGCAAGGCGAGGGATGTGAAGCAAAAGGCCACCGCCGGTCCGGCCGACCGGCGATGGCCTTTTTTATCCTCGACCCAAAAGCGCGCTATACATTCCGGTTCGGCACGCGTTCCGGCGAAAGCACAGTCGGCAGCGCCTTGGGCAACGCGTTCGGCCAGTCGCGACTGAAGTGCAGACCGCGGCTTTCGCGCCGCGACCGCGCACCATCGACGATCAGCGAAGCCACTTCGACGAGGTTGCGCAACTCGAGCAAATCGCGGTTCACCTTGAAGTTCGCGTAGTACTCGTGGATTTCGTCGCGCAACAGCGCCAAACGGTGCTTCGCGCGCGCCAGACGCTTGTCCGTGCGCACGATGCCCACGTAATTCCACATCAGACGGCGCAGTTCATCCCAGTTGTGCGCGACGACCACTTCCTCATCTGGATCGGACACGCGGCTTTCGTCCCAGTCGGGCAGCGGCGCATGCACGGCGGCGCCGAAGCCTTCTTCTTCGATGGCTCGCGCAGCCGAGCGGCCGATCACGAGGCACTCCAGCAGGGAATTGCTCGCCAGCCGGTTCGCGCCGTGCAGGCCCGTGCACGAGGTTTCGCCCACCGCATAGAGCCCGGCCAGATCCGTGCGTCCAGCAAGATCCGTCACCACGCCGCCACACGTGTAGTGCGCTGCGGGTACGACAGGTATCGGCTCTTTCGTGATGTCGATGCCGAACTCCAGGCAGCGCGCGAGAATGGTCGGAAAGTGCTCACGCAGGAACTCGGCGGGTTGATGACTGATGTCGAGATAGACGCAGTCGATACCGCGCTTCTTGATCTCGAAGTCAATCGCGCGCGCGACGATATCGCGCGGCGCGAGTTCGGCGCGTTCATCGTGGGCGGGCATGAAGCGCGTGCCGTCGGGCAGCTTGAGAATGCCACCTTCGCCGCGGACTGCCTCGGTAATCAGGAACGATTTGGCATACGGATGGAACAGGCATGTCGGATGAAACTGGATGAACTCCATGTTCGACACGCGACAGCCGGCGCGCCACGCCATTGCGATGCCATCGCCGGTCGCCGTATCGGGATTCGTCGTGTAGAGGTAGACCTTGCCTGCGCCGCCCGTCGCGAGGACGGTATGCGGCGCTTCGATCGTGACGGTGCGGCCGCTTGCCAGATCGAGCGCGTAAAGGCCGTGGCAGCGCCGGCCGGGCAGGCCGAGGCGGTCGGAGGTGATCAGATCGATCGCGTAGTGATCTTCGAGCAGCGTGATGTTCGGATGCTGACGCACGCGTTCGCTCAGCGTCGCGACGACGGCATGGCCCGTGGCGTCCGCCGCATGAATGATGCGGCGATGGCTGTGACCGCCTTCGCGCGTCAGGTGAAATCCGAGCTCGGCGGCATCGTCTTTTGTGAAAGGCACGCCCTGATCGATCAGCCACTCGATCGCGTCGCGACCATGCTCGACGATGAAGCGGGTCGCCGCCTCGTCGCACAGTCCGCCGCCAGCGACCAGCGTGTCATCGACGTGATTTTCTATGCTGTCCGCCGAATCGAGCACGGCGGCGATGCCGCCTTGCGCCCAGTCGCTTGCGCCCTCGGTCAGCGAACGCTTGGCGATCACGGCAACGCGCCGCGTCTGCGCGAGATTCAGCGCGACACTCAAACCGGCCAATCCGCTGCCGACGATCGCTACATCGAAATTCATCTCCTCTCTCCGTGGTATTGCGCGGCGGGTGCGGCAAGCGCCACCACGGCCGTTCGATTAGGAAACGGAAAAGGATACGCGTTCAGACGGTGGAGGGAAAGGTGGTCGAACGGCTAAGTGCGTTGCGACTATGGAAAGAGACGGCGGAGGATTGCCGCCGCGGAAAACACGGGGAAAACAAAACACGGGGAAAACAAAAAGCCCCGCATCAAGCGGGGCTTTTTGTCGTCAACAAGGCTGGAAAACGAGATTACTTGATCTTCGTTTCCTTGTACGCCACATGCTTGCGAGCGACGGGATCGAACTTCATGATCTCCATCTTTTCCGGCATGTTGCGCTTGTTCTTCGTGGTCGTGTAGAAGTGACCCGTGCCAGCGGTCGACTCCAGCTTGATCTTGTCGCGTGCGCCCTTCGCCATGATTTACTCCTTAGACTTCGCCACGTGCACGCAGGTCAGCGAGCACGGAGTCGATACCGTTCTTGTCGATCAGGCGCAGGCCGGCGTTTGAAACGCGCAGGCGCACCCAGCGGTTTTCGCTTTCAACCCAGAAACGGCGGCTTTGCAGATTCGGAAGAAAACGACGCTTGGTCTTGTTGTTCGCGTGGGAAACGTTGTTGCCGCTCATCGGCGCTTTCCCAGTTACTTGGCATACGCGTGCCATGAGAGCACTCCTAATACGCTAATTCTGAGTTCGAACGCCGAGAAGTTTCCCGGGAAAACGATAGGACCGAGCCGTAGCCGACATCGATCGCTTGCTTTCCGGAAAGGCCTTGATGGCTTCGGAACAGGGTTGGAAAGAGGCAAACCGAAATTCTAGCAGAAAAAGAGCCGCAAATTCAAACCTTATTTGCGACGGCGAGCAAGCGCGTGCAACGCGTGCTCGCCGGCTGTTGCTCCGCCGCCGCTGGCGTGCGCCAGCTTACGGCCAACCTGTGCGGGCGAATGAGAAGGTCTCGTTTGCGCCGATCACCAGATGGTCGATCAGTTGCACATCGATCAGCGCGAGCGTGTCACGCAGCACCCGCGTCAGCTGCCGGTCGCTGGCGCTGGGCTTGACGGCGCCGGACGGATGATTATGCGCGACGATCAGGCTCGCCGCGTTCACCGATAGCGCGCGCCGCACGATTTCGCGCGGATACACGGCCATACGTGTCAGCGAGCCGCGCGAGTTTTCTTCGGAGCGGATCAGCCGGTGCCGCGTGTCGAGAAAGAGGCAAATGAACACCTCGTAAGGCCGCGAACCGATCAGCAGCCGCAGGTAATCTTCGACGGCTTCCGGCGAATCGATCAGCGGTCGCTCGCGCATCTTCTCGGCAAGCGAGCGTCGCGCCAGTTCCATGATCGCGAGCAATTGCGCACGTTTGGCTGGCCCGACGCCGCGCACGCCGTCGAAATCTTCGGGCGTCGCGTCGAGCATCGCGCGCAGCGAGCCAAACCGCTCCTGCAACGAGCGCGCGACGTCGAAGACGTTGTGTCCGGGCAGTCCCGAGCCCAGCACGAGTGCGACCAGCTCGGTGTCGGACAGCGCCGCCGGACCGGCGTTGAGAAGCCTTTCGCGTGGCATGTCGCGCATCGGCCACGCGGGCGGCGGGCGGCGCGCGGGGGATTTTTCCGCATTGGTGAGTGGTATGACTATCGTGTCGTTCATTCCGGCATCCTTGGAAATTCGGGTAGGGCAGCGGCGACGCGACGCGCGGCGACGTTCCAGCCGGCTTCGGATATGTGGCTTACAATAGAGCCTTTGCGCACGGCGCCCACGGCTTGGCACGGGCGGCCCGCCATGCGCGCGACCCGCGCCGCCGCGCCCATGCGCCGCGCGCCACGACCGAACGAGTACCGCATGAGCATCATCGACATCTCCGAAGTGAAACCCGGTTCGCACGTCACGCTTCACTACCGGCTTTCGCTCGCCGATGGCGCCGAGATCGTCAGCACCTTCAACGACAAGCCCGCCACGCTGCTGCTGGGCGCGGGCCAGTTGGCGCCGCCGCTGGAAGATATTCTGCTGGGATTGAAGGTGGGTCACCACTCGACCTTTCAGCTAACGCCGGGTCAGGCATTCGGGCCGCGCAATCCGGAGCTGATCCAGCGCGTGTCGCTGGCCACGCTGCGCGAAAACGCGATGATCGGCGAGGATTTTTCTCCGGGCGATCTCGTCGAATTCAATGCGCCGGGCGGCGGACGCTACGCGGGCGTGCTGAAGGAAGTTGGCGAAACCTCGGCCCTCTTCGATTTCAACCATCCGCTCGCCGGCCAGGCGCTGACGTTCGAAGTCAAAATCATCGGGATCCTGTAAACATGAGCATCACGGACACGACTCTCGCCGAAGCCGAAATCCTGCTTGCGCAACCGCGCGGGTTCTGCGCCGGCGTCGATCGGGCGATCGAGATCGTCGAACGCGCCATCAAGCTGTACGGTTCGCCGATCTACGTGCGCCACGAAATCGTTCACAACGCGTATGTCGTCGAAGACCTGCGCAAGAAGGGCGCGATTTTCATCGAGCAACTGGAGGAGGTGCCGTCCGGCAGCACGGTGATCTTCAGTGCGCACGGGGTTTCGAAGGCTGTGCGCGCCGAAGCCGACGAGCGCGGCCTGCGCGTGTACGACGCGACGTGTCCGCTCGTCACCAAAGTGCACATCGAAGTCGCGAAGATGCGCGCGGAAGGCTTCGACATCGTGATGATCGGCCACAAGGGCCATCCGGAAGTGGAAGGCACGATGGGGCAGACGGCGGAAGGCATGTACCTCGTCGAAGACATCGAGGACGTGCAGGCGCTGCAGCTCGCTGATCCCGAGCGCATTGCCTATGTGACGCAAACCACGCTGTCCGTCGACGATGCCGCGCAGATCATCGCCGCGCTCAAGGCAAAATACCCGGACATCAAGGAGCCGAAGAAGCAGGACATCTGCTACGCGACGCAAAACCGCCAGGACGCCGTCAAGTTCATGGCGCCGAAGTGCGACGTCGTGATCGTGGTCGGCAGCCCCAACAGCTCGAACTCCAACCGTCTGCGCGAGTTGGCCGAGAAACTCGGCGTGCCGTCCTATATGGTGGACTCGCCCGATCAGATCGATCCCGCGTGGGTTGCCGACAAGCGCCGCATTGGCGTGACGGCGGGCGCGTCGGCGCCGGAGGCGCTCGCTCAGGCTGTCATCGGCCGTCTGCGCGAGCTGGGCGTGCGCAGCGTGCGCGCGCTCGAGGGCATCGAGGAAAATATCGCGTTCCCGCTGCCACGTGGACTCGGTCTGCCCGCCTGACAAACTGTCCCCGATTCAAAAAGCGCGCCGTTGGCGCGCTTTTTTATTGCCCCGACGACCGGTCCGATACGATAAAAACGGTGCCAAATCACCGAAAAACCGGAAACAATCGGTGTCGGGGCGAACATTCTTTTTGATTTTTCGGGCGTAATTTGCCTTCATGAGTGTGATCGAGCCCCGTTTTTGTCTGATGTTCGCGTGATCGTTCGGTCGGGCGCACAGTTTCGGTGCATTCGACGTCATGCGCATGTTTGGGATGAACGCGAGTGCGAAGGTCCGTGCCATGGGGCTTGCCGGGAAGCCGCTGCAACAACTGATGTTGCGCAGCGTCATTCAGGTGCAACTGATGCGCGAAAATCTGGCGCAACCAGGTTGCGACAAATACGCACTAAATATCTCAAAAAGTGGTTGCAATGCAGGAAAACCCTGCGCATTCGACAATATTGCCCGTCGCATAATTGGAGTTACAATGCGCGCGTTCTCAAGGCTCTAGCGCCTCGGAACGCCAGATTTCAGAAGGCGCAGGAGACCTATTTAATGCGAGTCAAGTTTGCTTGTGCCGTGTCCATCGCGGCCGCGGTTGCGATGCTGACCGCGTGCAGCAAAAAGAACGATGGGGAGGCGGGCACAGGTGCGTCGGCGGCAGTGGCAGCGTCGGCGCCCGCGGCAAGCGAAGCGGTGGCGGTGAAGATCGGTCATGTGGCCCCATTGACGGGCGGCATTGCACATCTGGGAAAGGATAATGAAAATGGGGCGCGTCTCGCCGTCGAAGAGATCAACGCACAGGGGTTGACCATCGACGGCCGCAAGATCCAGTTGCAACTCGACGCGCAGGACGACGCAGGCGACCCGAAGACGGGTACGCAGGTCGCGCAGAAGTTGGTGGACGATCACGTAGTCGCCGTCGTCGGGCACCTGAATTCGGGTGTGTCGATTCCGGCCTCGAAGATATATAGCGACGCGGGCATTGTGCAGATTTCTCCGTCCTCGACGAATCCGGCCTATACGCAGCAGGGCTTCAAGACGACCTACCGGGTCGTGGCGACAGATGCGCAGCAAGGCCCGGCGCTGGCGAACTACGCGACGAAGGCACTCGGCGCGAAGCGGATCGCTGTCGTCGACGATGCGACGGCGTATGGCAAGGGCCTTGCCGACGAGTTCGCGAAGACTGCGGAGGCGGGCGGCGCGAAGATCGTCGCGCGCGAGGCGACCAATGACAGGGCCACGGATTTCCGGGCCATCCTCACGAAGATCAAAAGTGCCCAGCCGGACGCCATCATGTTCGGCGGCATGGACGCAACGGGCGGGCCGTTCACGAAACAGGCAGCCGCGCTCGGAATCAGGGCAAAAATCCTTGGCGGCGACGGCGTGTGCACCGACAAGGTAGAGGAGCTGGCGGGTAGCGCCGTTCAGAACCTCGTATGTTCGGAAGCAGGTCTTGCGCTTTCGAAGATGGAAAGGGGAGCGGACTTCGAAAAGAAGTACGACGCACGCTTCCACACGCCGGTGCAGATTTACGCGCCGTTCACGTATGACGCTGTGTACGTGATCGTCGATGCAATGAAGCGCGCCAATTCGATCGAGCCGCCCAAGGTGCTCGCTGCGATGCCTTCGACCGACTACACGGGTGTAATCGGCCACATCGCATTCGACGACAAGGGCGACCTGAAAGAAGGTGCGATTACGCTTTACGACTTCAAGGATGGCAAGAAAGCTGTCCTCGACGTCGTGAAGATGTAATGACGGGACGTACAGCCTGACGGCACCGGACCATCCGACGGTGCCGTTTTTGCATCCGCGTCGAGTGTGCGGGCAGCTGCAACCCAGCCGCCACACACGCTCGATGAAGATAACCCCTACAGGTCTTTTATATCAGTACCCGCAGTGCCGTTGCGATTCCGTCAAGCATCAGCCAATCCGGCAGATGACGAGCGCGAATCCAGTCGCACGGGCTAAGGAGCATTAAATGGATATTTTCGTCCAGCAGGTTCTCAACGGACTGGTGCTTGGCAGCGTCTACGCCATCATCGCACTGGGCTATACGATGGTGTACGGCATTCTGGGCATCATCAACTTCGCGCACGGCGACGTGCTGATGGTGGGGGCGATGGTTGCCCTCTCCTGTATCGGGGTGTTGCAGAACCACTTCCCCGGTCTGGGCAACGTGCCGACGCTGTGCATCGCGTTGGCGATTGCCGCCGTGGTCTGCGCGATGGTTGGCTACACGATCGAGCGGGTGGCTTACCGGCCGCTGCGCAAGGCACCGCGTCTCGCCCCGCTGATTACCGCGATCGGCGTGTCGATCCTGCTGCAGACGCTCGCGATGATGATCTGGTCGCGCAACCCGCTGCCGTTCCCGCAGCTTCTGCCGACCGATCCCCTGAACGTGATCAAGGCCACGGATACGACGCCGGGCGCCGTGATCTCGATGACGGAAATCGTGATCATCGTGGTCGCGTTCCTCGTGATGGCGGGCCTGCTGCTGCTCGTGCACAAGACGAAGCTCGGCCGCGCGATGCGTGCGATCGCCGAGAACCCGGGCGTCGCCTCGCTGATGGGCGTGAACCCGAACTTCGTGATTTCGGCGACCTTCATGATCGGCTCGGCGCTGGCAGCGCTGGCGGGCGTGATGATCGCGTCGGAATACGGCAACGCGCACTTCTACATGGGCTTCATCCCCGGTCTCAAGGCGTTCACGGCGGCCGTGCTGGGCGGTATCGGCAATCTCGGCGGCGCGATGGTGGGCGGCGTGATTCTCGGTCTGATCGAACAGCTGGGGGCCGGCTATATCGGCAACCTCACGGGTGGCGTTTTCGGCAGTAACTATCAGGACGTGTTCGCATTCATCGTGCTGATCATCGTGCTGGTGTTCCGTCCGTCGGGCCTGCTTGGCGAACGTGTGGCTGACCGTGCATAACGGCGCGTAAGGGAAAGGAGTAAACACAATGACCTCAATTCAACCGATCGAGCCGTCCACGACGCTCATCCCTGAACGGAACATGACGAAGACGCTGGTGGTAGGCGTCATCACCGCCGTGTTCGTAATCGCCGCGCCCTTCATCATCGGCACAGCAGGCGGCAACTACTGGGTCCGCGTGCTCGACTTCGCGATGCTGTATGTGATGCTCGCGCTGGGTCTGAACGTGGTGGTCGGCTTCGCCGGCCTGCTGGACCTGGGCTACATCGCGTTCTATGCGGTCGGCGCGTACACGGCAGCGTTGTTGAGTTCGCCGCACCTGTCGTCGCAGTTCGAATGGATTGCGCATCTCGCGCCGGGCGGACTGCACACGCCGTTCTGGATCATTGTGCCGTGTGCAATGGGGATCGCTGCGTTCTTCGGTGTGATTCTCGGTGCGCCGACGCTGCGTCTGCGTGGCGACTACCTTGCCATTGTGACGTTGGGCTTCGGGGAAATCGTCCGGATCTTCCTGAACAACCTCGACCGTCCGGCCAACATCACCAACGGTCCGAAGGGCATCACGGGTATCGATCCGATCCACGTCGGCGACTTCAGCCTCGCGCAGACGCACTCGCTGTTCGGCTTCCAGTTCCCGTCGGTGTACGCGTACTACTACGTGTTCGTGCTGTGTGCGCTGCTGGTGATCTGGACCTGTACGCGTCTGCAGCACTCGCGTATCGGGCGCGCATGGGCCGCGATCCGCGAAGACGAAATTGCCGCGAAGGCGATGGGCATCAACACCCGTGACGTGAAACTGCTCGCGTTCGCGATGGGCGCGTCGTTCGGCGGCCTGTCGGGCTCGATGTTCGGCATGTTCCAGGGCTTCGTGTCGCCGGAATCGTTCACGCTGCCGGAATCGATCGTCGTGCTGGCGTGCGTGGTGCTGGGCGGCATGGGTCACATCCCGGGCGTGATCCTCGGCGCGGTGCTGCTCGCCGTGCTGCCGGAATTCCTGCGCTCGACGATGGGTCCGCTGCAGCACATGATCTTCGGTCACGAAATCGTCGATACGGAAGTGATCCGTCAGCTCGTGTACGCACTCGCGATGGTGCTGATCATGCTGTACCGCTCGGAAGGCCTGTGGCCGTCGCCGAAGCACGAGGACAAGATCGCGAAGATCGCGAAGCGCAGCGGCAAGAAGCCGGTGCGCGCGTAACGGAAACGGACAGGAGAAACACACATGAGCGACAAGAAAATCCGTCTGTCCGTGAAGGGCGTGAACAAGCGCTTCGGCGGTCTGCAGGCGCTGTCGGATGTCGGCCTCGAAATCGAGGAAGGCTCGATCTACGGTCTGATCGGCCCGAACGGCGCCGGCAAGACCACGTTCTTCAACGTGATTACTGGTCTCTACACGCCCGACTCGGGCGAGTTCAAGCTCGACGGCACGAACTACACGCCGACGGCCGTTTATCAGGTGGCGAAGGCGGGCATCGCGCGGACGTTCCAGAACATCCGTCTGTTCGGCGGCATGACTGCGCTGGAAAACGTGATGGTCGGCCGTCACGTGCGCACGAAACACGGGCTGCTGGGCGCCGTGTTCCAGACGCCAGCTGAGCGTAAAGAGGAGCGCGAGATCAAGGAGCGCGCGCTGGAGCTGCTCGAATACGTGGGCGTGCTGCAGTACGCGGACTACACGTCGCGCAATCTGTCGTACGGTCACCAGCGACGTCTGGAGATCGCACGCGCACTGGCGACCGACCCGAAGCTGCTCGCGCTCGACGAGCCGGCGGCCGGCATGAACGCGACGGAGAAGGTCGAGCTGACGAAGCTGCTCGACAAGATCCGCTCGGACGGCAAGACGATCCTGCTGATCGAGCACGACGTCAAACTGGTGATGGGCCTGTGCAATCGCATGACAGTGCTCGACTATGGCAAGGTGATCGCTGAAGGTCTGCCGCAGGACGTGCAGAAGGACCCGAAGGTGATCGAGGCTTATCTGGGTGCGGGGGTCCACTGATGGCTACGGCAATGTTGAAAATCAAGGGCCTTCAGGTCAACTACGGCGGCATTCAGGCCGTCAAGGGCGTCGACCTGGAGATCGCGCAGGGCGAACTCGTCACGCTGATCGGCGCGAACGGCGCAGGCAAGACGACGACGATGAAGGCGATCACGGGTCTGAAGCCCTATTCGGCGGGCGACATCGAATACATGGGCCAGTCGATCAAGGGCGTGCCGCCGCACGAGTTGCTCAAGCGCGGCCTCGCGATGGTGCCGGAAGGCCGTGGCATCTTCGCGCGCATGTCGATCATCGAGAACATGCAGATGGGCGCTTATCTGCGCAGCGACAATGATGGCATCAAGAAGGACGTCGATCGCATGTTCGGCTTCTTCCCGCGCCTGAAGGAACGCGCGACGCAGCTGGCCGGGACGCTTTCGGGCGGTGAGCAGCAGATGCTGGCGATGGCGCGTGCCGTCATCTCGAAGCCGAGGCTGCTGCTGCTGGACGAGCCGTCGATGGGTCTGTCGCCGATCATGGTCGAGAAGATCTTCGAAGTGGTGCGCGAAATCTCGAAGGAGGGCATCACGGTGATGCTGGTCGAGCAGAATGCGCGTCTTGCGTTGCAGGCCGCGGATCGCGGTTATGTGATGGACTCGGGCACGGTCACGATGTCGGGTGACGCGAAGCAGATGCTAGACGATCCAAAGGTGCGGGCTGCGTATCTGGGCGAGTGATACTCGCGGGTGTTTTTTGCTTGTTGTGATGGAAGGCTGCACGCTAGCGCGTGTGGCCTTTTTTCTCTTTTTGTTTTGCCTTTGATGGCTTTCGCGATTGCGGTCTGTTTTGCCGCTATCGCTGGCATCCGCGATTTGGTTTGCTTTGCCCTGGGCGGGCATCCGCGATGCGCCTCGCGGCGCGAAGGTTGCCCCTGTGCGGGGCGGCACTTACTTTCTTTGCCGCCGCAAAGAAAGTAAGCAAAGAAAGCGGGCTCACCCCGAGCCGCTTGACGATTACCCACGGGCCCCCAACGTTCCGAGTACAGCACCTGCCCAGGGGCCCTCAACGTCCCCACGCTGACAAGGGCGGTGAGATGTTTGGCGCCGTATGTCGGTGCGCAAGCGCCAGATGCGGGTGAGGCGTTAGCCAGCGCGTGGGCAACGGGCGCTCGCCGGTACGCTAGCGCAATAAGTGCGGGGCCGTTGAGAGCCCGTGGGTAGAAACAAGGGTTGGCGGTGTGAGCGGCTTTCTTTGCCTCCTTTCTTTGCCGCGGCAAAGAAAGGAGGTGCCGCCCCGCACAGGGGCAACCTCCGCGCCGGTAGGCGCATCGCGGATGCCCGCGCAGGGCAAAGCAAACCAAATCGCGGATGCCCGCGCAGGGCAAAGCAAACCAAATCGCGGATGCCTGCGCAGGGCAAAGCAAACCAAATCGCGGATGCCCGCGCAGGGCAAAGCAAACCAAATCGCGGATGCCCGCGCAGGGCAAAGCAAACCAAATCGCGAATGCCAGCGACAGTGGCAAAACAGACTGCTATCGCAAATGCCCGCGCAAAGGCAAAGCAAACCGCGACGACTAAGCCGCCGCCGGCGCGTTCGGCGTACGCGCATTGCGCAAATAAAGCATCGTCGACAACGCGACAGCGGCCGCCGCGGCAATCGCCGCAAACAGAAACACCGACCCATATCCGAACTCGCCGGCAATATACCCGGCCAGCGGCCCGGTAATCCCCAGCGACAAATCGAGAAACACCGAATACGCCGAGAGCGCCGCACCACGGCTAGCCGGCGGCACGAGCCCGACCGCCTCGACGCCTAGCGCCGGAAACACCAGCGCAAAACCGAAACCCGTCAGCGCTGCGCCCGCAAGCGCGACATGCGGCTCGGGCGCGAGCCAGAGCAGCAGCAGTCCGACGCACTCGAACGAGAACGACGCAATCGCCACGCGGAAACCGCCGTAAGTCTTGATGGTGTTGGCGAACAGCAGCCGCGAGCCAATGAACATCGTGCCGAACACCGTCAGCGACAGCGCCGCGTTCGGCCAATGGTTCGCCGCATAGAACAGCGTGATGAACGTTGCGATCGAGCCGAAGCCTGCCGAGCCGAGCGCGAGTCCGATGCCGTGCGGCAGCACGCGCGTGAACACGCTTGCGTATGACATGCGCTCCCCATGCACGACGGGCACGGCCGCGATCAGTCGCGTGAGGTAGTAGCCGAGCGCCGCGAGCGCGATCACGACGATGCCGAGCGCGAAAAAGCCGACGCCGCGCGCAATCGCGACGCCGAGCGGCGCGCCAATCGCGAGTGCACCGTAGGTGGCGATGCCGTTCCACGAAATGACGCGCGCATTGTGCGTCGTGCCGACGCGCCCGATGCCCCACAGGATCGCGCCCGTCCCGCACAGGCTTTCGCCGAAGCCGAGCACCAGCCGGCTCAATATCAGCAGGCCGAGACTCAACACGGGCCAGCGGCCGAGCAGCACGGCAAGCAGCAACAGCACGCCGCTCGCGCCGCAGCCGACCAGGCCGATCGTCACCGTCTTCTTGGGACCGAGCGTGTCCGCGGAACGGCCGGCGAGCGGACGCGAAGCAAGCGTCGCGAAGTATTGGACGCTGATCGCGAGGCCCGCCAGCACCGCACTGTAACCAAGGTCGTCATGGACGTAGCCCGGCAGCACCGCGAGCGGAATGCCGATCGTCAGGTAGCAAAGAAACGTGAAAAAAACGACCGGAATGATCTGCAAAGTGGTCGCAAATTCGCTGCGCGATGTGGCGGAGTCGGCGGACATGGGGAAAACGAGACTTGAAATCGGCGGGGAGGCATGATTTTCCCATGGAACCGATTCCCTTGCAGAAGCTATTTGATAAACTTCTCGTCGATAGAATGGGCTCGGCGCATGGTCTGACGGATTTCCGTCAATTTTTCTGTCCGGGCGCCCGTGTCATCGCAGCGTAGATACTAGGCCGGTATGTCCTATACGAGGTATTTCAACGAAATCAATGCTAAAACGGACAAATCGATATAAGGCGCAGCATTCATCGCCGTCTCAATTTATCGGCGCAGTTATATGTCCCCCATGCGATCGGGCCTATGGGTTGTGAATATTGATGATGCTACTTTTCGAACCGTCAGCCGCACCGCCCGCATTCCCCTGCGGACGCGACCAACCGAAACGAGCAACAGACATGAGCCAGCCCATCCGCTTCTACCATCGCAACGCGATCCGTGAGATCACCGACGCGCCCGTCACCCGCACGGTTCTCCAATACCTGCGCGAAGACGCGCGCTGCACGGGCACCAAGGAAGGCTGCGCGGAAGGCGACTGCGGCGCGTGCACAGTCGTGATCGGCGAGCGCGACGGCGCGGGTGGCGTCAGCTTCAAGGCGGTCAACGCATGCATCCAGTTTCTGCCGACGCTCGACGGCAAGGCGCTCTTCACTGTCGAAGACCTGCGTCAGCCGGACGGCGGCCTGCATCCGGTGCAGCAGGCGCTGGTCGAGTGCCATGGATCGCAGTGCGGCTTCTGCACGCCAGGCTTCGTGATGTCGATGTGGTCGATGTACGAGAAGCACGGCCATGAGCACGCATGCGCGAGCAGAACGGTGCCGGACCGGGCCGACATCGCCAACGCGCTGACGGGCAACCTGTGCCGCTGCACCGGTTATCGCCCGATCATCGAGGCGGCCGAGCGCATGTTCCAGTTGCCCGCGCCGAAAGCGCCCGTCGATGTGAAGGCGCTCGCCGAGCAGCTCGCGAAGCTTGAGCGCGGCGACACCTTCCACTACGAATGCAACGGCCAGAAGTTCGACGCGCCGCGCACCGTCGAGGCGCTCGCGAAGATCATGGCCGACGCGCCGACGACGCGCATCCTCGCCGGCAGCACCGATGTCGGCCTGTGGGTCACGAAGATGATGCGCGAGCTCGGACATATCGTGTACGTCGGCCAGATCGCCGACATGCAGAAGGTCGAAACGAACGACGACTGGATCGAGATCGGCGCCGGTGTCACGGTCGAGCGCGCGTATGCCGAACTGGCGAAGCAGTATCCCGAACTCACCGAGATGTGGCAGCGCTTCGCATCGCTGCCGATCCGCAATGCGGGCACGCTTGGCGGCAATGTCGCGAACGGTTCGCCCATCGGCGATTCGATGCCGGGCCTGATCGCGCTCGGTGCGCGCGTCGTGCTGCGCGGCGGCGACATCGAACGCGAATTGCCGCTCGAAGACCTGTATCTCGCGTATCAGAAAAAGGATATGGCCGCGCATGAGTTCGTCGTCGGTCTGAAGGTGCCCGCGCGCAACGAGGCGCGCAAGCATTTCCAGTTCCGCACGTACAAGATCTCGAAGCGCTTCGACTCGGATATTTCCGCTGTGTGCGCGGCGTTCTCGTTTATCGCCGACGGCGAGACGATCCGTGAGCCGCGCATCGCGTTCGGCGGGATGGCCGCGACGCCGAAGCGCGCGACGCATGCCGAAGCCGCGCTCGCCGATGCCGCCTGGCACGAGGCGACCGCGCACATCGCGATGATCGCGCTCGCGAAAGACTACCAGCCGCTCTCCGACATGCGCGCGACGAGCGACTACCGGCTCGAGGCCGCGAAGAACACGCTGTACCGCTTCTGGCTCGAAACGCGCCCGAACGATCCGCTGCAAAAGAGCGCGCTCGATGTGCGCGCAGTCGTCGCGGCCGGCGAGACGGCCTGACGCAAACAGGAAACGGAGAACCAACAGAATGAACCAGCAAGCCGAACCGTTCCTGAAGGACGCCAGGGAACTCGCCGAATTTACCCAAGTGCACGTGTCGCGCCCGCACGAGTCCGCGCATCTGCACGTGAGCGGCCGCGCAACCTACACCGACGACATTCCGGAGCTCGCCGGCACGCTGCACGCGGCGCTCGGCCTATCGCCGAAAGCGCACGCGAAGATCCTGTCGATGTCGTTCGACAAGGTGCGCGCGACGCCCGGCGTGGTCGCCGTCTTCACGGCGGGCGACATTCCCGGCCACAACGATTGCGCGCCGATCGTCAAAGGCGACGATCCCATTCTCGCGGACGGCGTCGTCCAGTACGTCGGCCAGCCGATGTTCATCGTCGTCGCGACGTCGCACGATGCGGCGCGACTCGGCGCGCGTCGCGCGGACATCGAATTCGAGGAACTCCCCGCCGTGCTGACGGCGCAGCAGGCGCGCGCCGCGAACCAGAGCGTGATCCCGCCGATGAAGCTTGCGCGCGGCGACGCGGAGTCGAAGCTCGCGCGCGCGACGTATCGCGAAGCGGGCGAAATGCTGCTCGGCGGCCAGGAGCAGTTCTATCTGGAAGGGCAGATTTCGTACGCGGTGCCGAAGGACGACGACGGCATGCACGTGTGGTGCTCGACGCAACACCCGACGGAGATGCAGCACCTCATCGCGCATGTGCTGGGCGTGCATTCGCATAGCGTGCTGGTCGAATGCCGGCGCATGGGCGGCGGCTTCGGCGGCAAGGAATCGCAGTCGGGCCTGTTCGCGTGCTGCGCAGCGCTCGCCGCGTGGAAGCTGCTGTGTCCCGTGAAGCTGCGTCCTGATCGCGACGACGACATGATGGTGACGGGCAAGCGCCACGACTTCCATTACACGTACGACGTCGGCTACGACGACGAAGGCTTGATCGACGGCGTTTGTGTCGATATGACGTCGCGCTGCGGCTTTTCCGCCGACCTGTCCGGCCCCGTGATGACGCGCGCCGTCTGCCACTTCGACAACGCGTACTATCTGTCGGACGTCAAGATCGACGGCTTCTGCGGCAAGACGAATACGCAATCGAACACGGCGTTTCGCGGTTTTGGCGGCCCGCAGGGCGCATTCGCGATCGAGTACATCATGGACAACGTCGCGCGCTCGCTCGGCAAGGACTCGCTCGACGTGCGCCGCCGCAATCTGTACGGCAAGACGGAGCGCAACCAGACGCCGTATGGGCAGATCGTCGAAGACAACGTGATTCACGAACTGATCGACGAACTCGAAGCGACAAGCGACTATCGCAGGCGCCGCGCCGAAGTGCTCGAATTCAACCGCAACAACGAAGTGCTGAAAAAGGGCCTCGCGCTCACGCCTGTCAAGTTCGGTATCGCGTTCAACGTCACGCACTTCAATCAGGCAGGCGCGCTCGTTCATATCTATACGGATGGCTCCGTGCTCGTGAATCACGGCGGCACGGAAATGGGCCAGGGGCTCAACACGAAGGTCGCGCAGGTCGTCGCGCATGAACTCGGCGTGAGCTTTAGCCGCGTGCGGGTGACGGCCACCGATACGTCGAAGGTCGCGAACACGTCGGCCACGGCGGCATCGACGGGTTCGGACGTGAACGGCAAGGCCGCGCAGGATGCCGCGCGCCAGTTGCGCGAGCGGCTCGCCGCATTCGCCGCCGAGAAGTTCGGCGCGGGCGAAGTGACGGCAGCGCAGGTGCGTTTCGCGGGCGACTGCGTGCTGGTCGGCGAAGCCATCGTCCCGTTCGAGGAAGTGATCGCGAAGGCCTATCTCGCGCGCGTCCAGTTGTGGTCCGACGGTTTCTACGCGACGCCGAAGCTCTATTGGGATCAGGCGAAGCTGCAAGGGCGGCCGTTCTTCTACTACTCGTATGGCGCGGCCGTGTCGGAAGTCGTGATCGACACGCTGACGGGCGAAATGCGCGTGCTGCGCGCCGATGCGCTGCATGATGTCGGCGCGTCGCTGAACCCGGCGATCGACGTGGGCCAGGTCGAAGGCGGCTTCATCCAGGGCATGGGCTGGCTGACGACGGAAGAGTTGTGGTGGAACGCGGGCGGCAAGCTGATGACGCACGCGCCGTCCACGTACAAGATTCCGACCGTCAACGACACGCCGCCCGATTTCCGCGTGCGGCTGTTCAAGAACCGCAACGCGGAGGACAGCATTCACCGCTCGAAGGCGACAGGCGAGCCGCCGCTGTTGCTGCCGTTCTCAGTGTTCTTCGCGATCCGCGATGCCGTCGCCGCCGTGGGCAACTATCAGGTGAATCCGCCGCTGAACGCGCCCGCGACGGGCGAGGAAATCCTCAAGGCGATCCGCGCAGTGCGCGCCGCACGCTAAACTTCAGAAGAGGGCACTCGTCATGGTGCAGGTTCCGTCTTTTGCGGAGATGCCGGTTCAGATCGGCCGCCGCAGTTCCCACGCGACAAGGTTGCCGCCGCCGATGCATGTCGTGCTGTTCGGCGCAGGCCACGTCGGCCATGCGCTGATCGCGCTGCTCGGCCGTCTGCCGTGCGTCGTGCAATGGGTGGATGAGCGCGACGAACTCTTTCCGGACGAAGTGCCCGCGAACGTGCAGATCGAAGCGACCGACACGCCCGACGCCATCGTCGACGCAGCGCCGCCCGGCGCGTATTTCCTCGTGATGACGCACAACCACGCGCTGGATTTCTCGCTCGCCGAGCGCATCATGCGGCGGCGCGACTTTGCGTACTTCGGGATGATCGGCTCGAAGACCAAGCGTGTGAAGTTCGAGCGACGTCTGATCGATCGCGGCGTCGATGCGCAGCGTCTGTGCGAGATGACCTGTCCGATCGGCGTGCCGGGTATCGTCGACAAGGCGCCGCCTTCCATTGCAATCGCCGTCTGCGCTGAACTGCTGCAAGTGCGTTCTCAGCAGATTTCTCTGGCTGATCACGGGTCTGCTCAGGACGCCGTTTGCGTCAGCGCCTGATGATCACCGGCTGATTCCTCCAGCGGGCGCAGCGGGAACAGGCGCTGCGCCCGTTTTTTCTTTCCGTTCGTCGTCGCTCCCCGCGCTCGCACGCGAGCGCCGTCCCTTCTTTGCCACCAGCATCTCCGACACCTGCGACATCAACCCGCGCAGCCATGCGACATCGCTTGGGCGGTCCGGCTGCGGATGCCACATCTGATAGCACTTGATGCGCGGAAACGGAATCGGCACATCGACGACGGCGAGCGGCAGCAACGCCGCGTAGTGCGTCGCGAAGCGGCGCGTCGTCGTGAAGATCAGATCCGATTGCAGCAGCACTTGCGGCACGAGCCCGAAGTAGGGCAGCGTGGCGACGATCCGGCGCGCCGCGTGTGCGCGCGCGAAGCCCGTATCGATTGCGCCGCCGCGCGCGCCGCTGTAGTGCGCCGGTGCGAGATGCGGAGCGGCGAGATAGGCGTCGCGCGTGAGCGGCGCTTTTGCCAGCGGATGATCGGCGCGCATCATGCAGACGACGGTATCGGCGAACAGATCGCTGCGCTCGAAGCGCGGATCGGGTTTCGGCCAGTTGCCGATCACGAGATCGAGTTCGCCTGCATCGAGCGCCGACACGTGATCGAGCAGCGGCCCGAGCGACTCGATTTCGAGCCTCGCGTGCGGCGCCGCTTCGCGAAACAGCGCGATCACAGTCGGCATGAAGAAGTCGTTCAGGTAATCGGGTGCGGCGATGCGGAACGTGCGGCGCGAGCGCGCCGGGTCGAAGTCGCCGTGCGGCGTCGCGACGAAATCGACATCGCGTAATACCTTCTGCGCGGACGCGAGCAGCGATTCGCCATACTCCGTCGGCACCATGCCCGACTTGCCGCGCACGAGGATGGGATCGTTCAGCGTTTCGCGCAGCTTGCGCAGCGCGGTGCTGATGGCAGGCTGCGTCTGGTTCAGCCGCAGCGCGGTTTGCGTGACGCTGCGCTCGACGAGCAGCGTGCGCAGCACGCGCACGAGCCAGATATCGAGTGAAGCGGCGTTGTCGTCCATGTATCGGCGGGGCGGGGAAGGCCCGTTGATGGCGTTCGAATGCTTTTGTCAGATGGTGCATTCGCGCATGCGGCGGCGTTGATCGACGCCTCGCCGCGCGCGAGGCTATAACCTTAGGCCCGTTTGCCACGCGCCGGCCATAGCGGGCGCGGTATGACGGGGATCACAACAGCCAGCCCTCCGCCGGAGTTGGGAGCGTCGTGCAACAGGCGACGTGCAACAGGCGACGTGCAACGAACGCGATGCACGAACGCGCCGCTCAAGCGTTTGCCAATCCCGACGGCAGCGACGTGATCCGTTTCACTTCCTTCGAGTCGAGCCAGTTCGGCGTGCGCGCGCAGTAGAGCACCATCGGCAGCGCGTCCTCGCCCCAGAACAACTGGTTGTTCAGCCAGAACGTCGGCACGCCGAACACGCCGAGCGCAATCGCGTCTGCGCAGTTGCGCGACAGCTGCGCGAGCGTCGATTCGCGCTCGATCAGTTCCAGCCCGTCCGGCACTTTCAGGCGCTCGCAAAGATCGGCAAAGCCGTCGGCGCTCGACGGATCGCGCCCGTCGCGCCAGATGAAGCGGAAAATTTCCCGCACCGTGGTCAGTTCCGAGCCGAGCGCGACGGCGAGCAGGATCGCTTTTGAAGAGTCGAACGGATGTGCAGGCGGCATGCGGAACGGAATGCCCAACTGCTCCGCGCGAAAGAGTGCGTACCGGTACGTGAAAATGCGTTTTGCGGGCACGTCATAGGCGACCCGCTGGCCCCAGTGGCGATACAGATCGTTCAGACGCACGGGCGTCAGCGTGAACGGCAGCTCAGGCCACTTGTCGTGCTGTTCTAGCAGCAGATAGGAGAACGGTGAGACAAAATCGTAAAACCACAGTGGCTGCCTGGCGTCGATGCCATCGGTCATGATGTCTCCCGGTTACCTGAATCAGAGGGCTGTCGGAGGATGCCGTGCGTCAGCCCGTTCTGGTTGTTTCGATCTTACGCGGAGCACGCCGCGTGCGCATCATTTGACGAAATGACGTTGCGGCAGCAGGTTTTCAGCGGACGCCGGCAACCCAGTCGCGAGGCACGCGCGGGCCGGCCGCTCTCGTCGTCGGCTTTGCCTTCCAGGGCTGCCTGGCCCGCGCGGCTCTCCTATTTGCCGTGGCCTTCGTGACTCGCCGCGCGGGCTTCGGCGCGGCCGACGGTGGCGGGTTGGGCGCCCGCCGCAAGGCCAGTGTCCGGCGCACCGCCGCCGTCACGCGTGGCGGCTTCCGGATCGCGTGTCAGGCGCGCCCGCACGAAGCCGATATGCTCGCGCAGCACGTAGAACTGATCCGCGTACGCCAGCGGCATTTTCAGTCCGTTGACGGATTCCTCGATCTTGTCGAGCCGCTCGACGAGCGCCTCGCGCTCAGCCGCCGAGGTATCGCCAAGCGCCTCACGTTCGATCGCGATCAGCGCGCCGTACCAGCGGTAGATGCGCGATTTCACGCGCCACGCATACAACGACGGCACGAGCCGCAGCCCCGGAATCAGCACGACGATGACGGGCACCAGCACGACCAGCAGCCGGTCCGCGAGGCTCGCGAGCCAGAACGGCAGCATCCGGTAGAGGAAGCCCTTGCCCGACTTGTAGTAGCGCGACGCGTCGTCGCTGATCGGGAAGTCGTGCGCGAGCGGTGCGGGGAATTCGCCCGCTTTCTGCAACGCCGTCGCCTTGCCGTGGACCTCGCGCGCCGCTTCGATCAGCAGATCGGACAACGCGGGATGCAGCGAGTCGCGTGCGACCAGTTCCTCGGTGGGCGCGACCATGTGCAGCGTTGTCGACGGCAGGTTCTTGCCGAGATCGAACGAGCCCATCGGTATTTCGAGCTGCGTCACGTACGGGAAGCGCTTCGCGTACGCCGGGGCCTGCGTGAAGTCGTAGAACTGCACGCCCGCCGTGCGGTAGAGCTTGCCCATCACGGGCGGCTGCGCGGAGTCGCCCGTGAGAATCGCGGCGTCGATCTTGCCTTCCGTCAGCGCCTTCGCGGCCTCGTCACCGGACAGCGGCAGGAGCTTCGTCGGGCCGTCGGGCGTGATGCCGTTCGCCTTCAGGAACTGCAACGCGAGCTCGCGCGTGCCGCTGCCTTCCGCGCCGATCGCGACGCGCTTGCCCTTGAACTCGGACAACAGTGTGACAAGCGGTCCGCGATAGAAGATCGCGACGGGCACATACGCGACGCTGCCGAGCGACATCAGGCCGTCCGTCGCACGCGAAGGCGCGATGCCGTCCTGCACGAAGCCGACGTCGACGTTCGCGTGCGGATCGGTCAGGTGTTTCAGGTTGTCGGCGGAGCCTTCTGTCTCCAGCACGTTCAACGTGATGCGGTTGCGCGCGAGGATTTTCTTGTACTTCTGCGCGGCGACCCAGAAGGTGCTGCCTTTCGGGCCGGCCGCCATCGTCAGCGTGTCGGGCGGCGCGGGCTGGATCAGGCGCACGGCGATATAGATCGCGATGGCGCTGATCAGCAGGATCGGGCCGAACGATACCGCGAGGTCGCGCCATGAGATCGCCACGAACCGCGCGACGAGGCGCGGTGGTGGCTTGCGTTCGGAAATGCGTGCCGGGCGACGTCCGTCGGAAGGCTTCATTGGATGTGTTGCGTTCTGGTGAGTTCAATGGTGTCGAGCGGGCGTCCGCCGAGGGGATGCGTGCGATCGGCAGGGCGCATTGCAGGAGCTATGCCAGGTACGGATCTCGCTCGCCCACACGTGGTCCGCGTGGCGTGGGCCGCCCGTCAAGTGAGCTTCAAGGGCCGCGCGCCGCAGCATTGCCGGAGCCCGGGGGCGCACGAAGGCCGCAAGCCCCTTGGCGATGGAGCGCGCAGCCGGGCGCGAGCGCCTCGACGTTCGCGCCGATGGTACATGAGATTGGTGACGCGGCGGCGCGCGGGGCGCAAGCTTGGCGCCACAAACGCGTAACAAAACGTGTGGCCCGCACGTGCCTCGCGCGTGACCCGCACGTGAACCCGCGTGCCTCGCACGTGACCCGCGTGCCTCGCGCGTGACCCGCGCGTGACCCGCGCGTGAACCCGCGTGCCTCGCGCGTGAACCCGCGTGCCTCGCACGTGACCCGCACGTGAACCCGCGCGTGCCCCGCAGATGACCTTCAGATGACCTTCAAATGACGGAGGAACTGGCGCGGAGCGAGCGCAGACATCGCCCGTTGCCGCTCGCGACGGACGCGCGAAAGGCTGCCGGGAAATCTTTAGATTCCGTTGCCTCGACCGGAAAAAAAGCCTCGGCAAAATACCCCGGCAAAAAGCCGTCAGAAGCAACGGGAAGCGCGGCGATCGCGCAATATCCTTTGCACATCTTGCCCGGCTAGATTACATTGGCATCGCTGCCGCAAATCGACGTGTGCGCAGCGCGACCCGGGCAGACCGACGAGACCAGGGCGCGTTGTCCGCCGCGCGGCGCACGGCCCGTCCGGTGCATCGCCAAGCGCGCGTGCATCGCGCGGCCGCCACTTCCAATGCCTCTCTCGCAGATCGTGACACCGCTCCAGGCTCGCCATTGCCTCGTTGCGCCTTCGTGCGCGGCGTGCGATCGGGCCGCATGTAGTCGTAACGAAGCCGCTAGCCAAACGCGGTCCAAACCAAAGCAAAAGGAGAAGTCATGAAATCGGTCGATTTTCTGAAGGCAGTGGGTGGTGTTGTTGCAATGGTCGTCGCATGCCACACGTATGCCCAGGCAAGCGACTCCGCATCCACCGGCACGACGGCCGCTGCACCCGCCGCCAGCTCGAAGAAGGAAAACCGCGCGCTCGGCAAGAAGGTCCGTTCGGCGCTCGCGAAGACGCAAGGTCTCGATGTGTCGAACATCAACGTGCGCGCCCGTAGCGGCGCTGTCACGCTGACGGGCACCGCTCCCGACAACGACCAGATCCAGAAGGCTGGCGAAGTCGCGAAGGGCGTGGCAGGTGTGACTTCCGTGACGAACAAGATCAACGTCCAGCAGCAGTAAGCGATGACAGCCGCGCCCCGATCGGATTGCGATCCGCCCGGGCGTGGGCCGCGGCTGGCCGGTAGGCGGCAAACGGCATACGGCAGGATGCGGCGTGCTTGCCGGTTCGAATGACAAGCGGGCTCCCGTGACGAACGGGAGCCCGTTTCGTTTTTGCGCGGTGTCGCGCGGCATTGCGCTGCGCGCGCATCGGGCGTGATGGGATAGCGTGCATGCGCGTGGGCGTCGTGCGACCTCGTTGGCAAGGTGAGCGCATTCGGCGCGAAACTTGTGCTTGAGTAGCGGCCGTCGCCGAGCCCGCAGCGGCTCTATCCGGTCATGTCAGGTCATGGCTGGTGCGGCGAGGCGAGGGCACGGCGTCGACAACAAGGCAACGGAGACGACGATGACAGGGAATCTGCCGTTCAGACGGGCCGCCACGGCCCTTTGCAGCGCACTGGCTTCGGTGCTCCTCGCCGCGTGCGGCCACAGCGACGATCAGCATTCTTCGCAGAACACCAATCCGCTGCCGGCCTTCGTGGTGTCGAGCAGCGTCACCACGACCACTTACGACGGCAACAGCGACGACCTGCTGACAGGCGGCCTCGGCAAGACGGGCCTCGCGTCCGCGACGCCGCCTTCGTTTTCGAACTCGGCGAGTCCGAAGCCGTCCGAACTGCGGCGCCTGGCGATCTGGTCGAACTATCGCGCGCTCGTCGACATGTCGGCGAACGGCGGCTATGGGCGCTTCTGGGGGCCCAACGTCGATCTGAACGGCAACGACACGCTCGGCGAAGGCAAGATCGCGGGCACCGAATACCTTGCGTACGCCGACAACGGCACCGGCAAGCTGAACGTGACGTTGATGGTCCAGGTGCCATCGACGTTCGACCCGAACAACCCCTGCATCGTCACGGCGACGTCGTCGGGCTCGCGCGGCATCTACGGCGCGATCTCGGCGGCGGGCGAGTGGGGCCTCAAGCGCGGCTGCGCGGTGGCCTACACCGACAAGGGCAGCGGCAACGGCGCGCACGAGCTGCTGTCGGGACTCGTCACGCTGATGAACGGCACGGTTGCGGCGGCTTCGGCGGCGGGCACGGCGAGCCTCTTTACGGCGAACGTGTCGTCGAGCGATCTGACGTCGTTCAACGCGGTGACACCGAACCGCTATGCGTTCAAGCACGCTCACTCGCAGCAGAACCCCGAGCAGGACTGGGGCAGGAACACGCTCAAAGCCGTGCAGTTCGCGTACTGGGCGCTCAACAACCAGTTCCCGCTGTCCACGGGCAGCGGCTCTCAGGGCGTGCGCTACGGCACGGGGAGCATCACGACGATCGCAGCCTCCGTCAGCAACGGCGGCGGCGCGTCGCTCGCGGCGGCGGAGCAGGATACGCAAGGATGGATCACAGCCGTCGTGGTCGGCGAGCCGCAGATCAACCTGAACATGGTGTCGGCGGCGAAGGTGTTCGAGAGCGGCGTGCAGATTCCCACAGCGGGCGCGCCGCTCGCCGACTACATGACCTACGCGAACATGCTGCAGCCGTGTGCGGCGGCCGCGACGGCGGCCGTGGGCTCGCCCTACCTGACGGCGCTGCCGACGGCGACGACGCAGGCGATCCGCAAGGCGCGTTGCGCATCGCTCGCGGCGGGCGGATTCGTGAGCGGCGCGGACGAGACGAGCCAGGCGAACGACGCGCTCACGAGGCTGCACGACGCTGGCTACGAGACGGATTCCGATCTGCTGCATGCACCGATGTGGGATTCGCAGGCTGTGCCCGCTGTCGCCGTCACGTACGCGAACGCTTACACGAAGTCGAGCGTGATCGACAACCTGTGCGGCTTCAGCTTCGGCACGACGAATGCGACGACAGGCACAGCGGGCGTGACGCCGACGGTGTCGCCGATGTTCAACGTGTTTGGCGTGGGCAACGGCGTGCCGCCCACCGACGGGATCAATCTCGTCTACAACCTGTCGGCGTCGCCGGCCGGCGCGGATCATCGGCTCGCCACGCCGGACGCGAGCTTCACGGGCGCCGCCTGCCTGCGCGCGCTATGGACGACGGGCGACCCGCGCATGCAGCAGAACGTCGATGCGATTCGCGTGAACGCGAACCTGCGCGGCAAGCCAGCCATCATCGTGCAGGGCCGCAGCGATGCGCTCGTGCCCGTGAACCAAGCGTCGCGCGCGTACCTGGCCGTGAACAGCATCACGGAAGCATCGAAGAGCCAGCTGTCGTTCTACGAAGTCATGAACGGCCAGCACTTCGATGCTTTCCTGAGCACGCCCGGCTTCGACTCGCGCTTCATTCCGGTGCACTACTACGACATCCAGGCGCTGAACCTGATGTGGAATCACCTGAAGAGCGGCGCGCCGCTGCCGCCGTCGCAGGTGGTGCGCGCGGTGCCGCGCGGCGGCACGCCCGGCGCCGCGCCCGCGCTCACGACGGCCAATCTGCCCGCGATCTCGATGAGCCCGGGTTCGAACGCGATTCAGGTGGGCGCGGGCGCAGTGAACGTGCCGAAGTGAAGTGCGGCGTCGCGCGTCACGCGTCACGCGGTGCCGCGTGACGGCGGCACGACACGGCGTTGGCGAATCATGCGACGCATGCCCCCTGCATCGCCCGTATCGTCCATAGGCGACGGAGATTCGTGCTTGTTCGCCTTGACATACTGTTTACCCGTCGAGTGCAGTACTGTGAAGGTATGGAAGCTTCCGGAGCGACGGCCATGGACACGACCCGCTTCACCTACACCGATCTTCCCATCGGCGAACGTGCAGCGTTCGAGCTTGTATGCGCGCGCCACGGCTTTGCGCCGGCGCACTTCGACATCACGGCGAGCGACGACCCCGGCGACGCGTCGCATCATTCGCGCCTTTTGACGATACGGCGCGGAGGCTGGGCGCAGTCGTATCACGAGGACACGGCGGGGCACTGGGTCCGCCAGTTCGAGACGGATCTGAACTGCCGCTTCTTCAAATGATCCGCTGATTGCAGCGCGGTTGGCGGCGTGGCTTTGCGGCGGATGCGGCGGGCGGCCGTCAGGCCGTCACGAGCTTCACGCCGACGAGCGTCAGCGTCGCGGCGAGGAGGTTGCGCAGCAGCTTCTCAGGCGCCTTCGTCGACAGATAGCTCCCTATCAGGATGCCCGGCAGCGAGCCGAGCAGAAGCGAAGCCAGCAGCGACCAGTCGATCGAGCCGAGCAGCCAGTGGCCCGCGCCCGCGAGCAGCGTGAGCGGCACGGCGTGCGCGATATCCGAACCGACGATGCGCGTGGTCGGCAGCATCGGATAGAGCAGCAGCAGCACGGTGACGCCGATCGCGCCCGCGCCCACGGACGTCAGCGACACCAGCATGCCGAGGACGGCACCCGTGAGCATCGTCAGCGCGAGCGTGCTGCCTTGGCCCGTCGCGCGACGGCGCGCAGCGGCGAACTTGGTGAGCTGCGGCCGGAACACCAGCGCGGTCGCGGTGATCAGCAGCGCGACGCCCAGCACCACGGAAATCAGATGCGCGCCGCGCGGCGAATCCATCCCGAAGCGGTGCAAGAGGATCAGCGTGACGGTCGCCGCGGGCACGCTGCCGGCGGCGAGGCGCAACGTCACCTGCCAGTCGATTGAACCCTTCATCCCATGCATGAGCGTGCCCGTCGCCTTGGTTGCGGCGGCGTACAACAGGTCCGTGCCGACGGCCGTCGCCGGATGGATGTTGAACAGCAGCACGAGGATCGGCGTCATCAGCGAGCCGCCGCCGACGCCCGTCAGCCCGACCAGAAAGCCGACGAAAAGACCCGATGCCGAATAGAGAAGATCGATGTGGGGAAGTGCCATTGCGCGGACCGCGGACGGTCATAAAGAGTTCGGGGTTGCAGGCAAGCTTGCCGGTACTGCCGTCATGCCTGAGCGTCAGGCTGCAAGGTGCTGCAAGGTCCTGCAAAAAGGGCGGCGGCGCGGCTAAAGTCCGCTATTGTCGCAAAACCGGCGCCGCCGCGTACGCTTGCCGCCGCATGCACGCGTTTCCGGCTGATTTCAACTGACCGCTTACAATGATCGTTCAAGGCGCGATGCGGCGCACCGGGCGGCACTTTCGCGGCCTGCCCGCCGCTTCCCGTGGACGCGCCGCGGCCCGCTTACGTACGGCCGCGCCGGGCGATGCGTCGCCCGTCTCCTTCCAACCGCAAACCGACAAAAATGAATTACGGCGTCGCCTACGCATTGCTCGCGTTCACCATCTGGGGATTGTTTCCCGTCTACTTCAAGACACTCCATCAGATTTCCCCAGTTGAAATGCTCGCGCACCGGATGGTCTGGTCGCTGCTGTTTCTCTTCATCGTACTGAGCATACGGCAGCAGTGGCGCTGGCTGGGGCCCGTGCTGCGCGACGGGCGCCTTCTCGCGCGCTTCGCGGCGAGCGCGCTGCTGCTGTCGACGAACTGGGGCATCTATATCTGGGCCGTCAACGCGGGGCATATCGTCGAAGCGAGCCTCGGGTACTTCATCAATCCGCTGATCAACGTGCTGTTCGGCCTCGCGTTTCTGCGCGAACGGCTGCGGCCCGTACAGTGGCTTTCCGTCGCGATCGCCGGGTGCGGCGTGCTGTACCTCACGTGGGAGAACGGCCATCCGCCGTGGATCAGCCTTGCGCTCGCGTTCAGCTTCGCGGGGTACGGCCTGTTGCGCAAGACGGCGCGGCTCGGCGCGCTCGAAGGGCTGACGCTCGAAACGGTGCTGCTTTTTCCTGTTGCCGTGCTCTATCTGTTCTTCGTATCGCCGCATGGGGCGAGCGGCTTCGGCGCGGCGTCGTTCGGCGTGAAGGTTCTGCTCGCGCTCGCCGGGCCGATCACGGCCGTGCCGCTGCTGCTGTTCGCGGCGGGCGCGCGGCGCATCCCGCTGTCGATGCTCGGGCTGATCCAGTATGTGACGCCTTCGCTGCAACTGCTGATCGGCGTGCTGATCTATCACGAGCCGTTCGGGCACGTGCAGCTGATGGGCTACGGCGCGATCTGGATTGCGCTTGCCATCTATTCGCTCGACGGCTTGTGGCGTGCGCGGCTCGCGCGGGCCTGAGCGTCCGCCATCCTGCGCGAATGAAGCGAGGGCCGCTCAAAAGCGGCCCTCGTCGTGTATCGATGCGTCAACCCGCGTCAACCCGCGTCAACCCGCGTCAGATCGCGCGCCTCACCTCGGCCACGCCGAAGGCCGCGAGCGCGAAACCCGCAATGCGGTCGATGATCACGCGCAGCTTGTGGCCGATCGCATGCCGCGCGAGCGACACCGCCGTCACCAGAAAGCACCACCACGCGATCGATCCGCAAAACACGCCGCAGACCGTGGTGAACGCGACGCTCGATGAAAACGGTCCGCGCGGCGCGAGCGTCGTAAAAAGCGCCGCGAACATGATGATCGTCTGCGGATTGGTCAGCGTGAGCAGCAGCGCGCTCGCGAAAGCCTTCAACGCGCCTGCATGGCCGATTCCTGCAAGCTTGCCTTCGCCGTTACCGTTGCCATTGGCGTTGTCGTTGCCATTGTCCGCAGGCACTTTCTGCAGCATCGTGCGGATGCCGAGATACAGCAGAAAGAGCCCGGCGACGATATGCAGCGGCTTGTCGTAGGCCAGCATGAATTGAGACACGCTGACGAGGCCGAGCGCGGCAATCAGCCCATAAACGGCGTCGCCGCTCGCAATGCCGAAGCCGATGGCAAGACCGGCGCGCGGGCCGTCGGTGAGCGTGCGGCGAATGCACAGCATGCCCATGGGACCGACGGGCGCCGCGACCGCGAGGCCGACGCCCGCTGCCGTGAGAAATAGACCGGGACTGAACATCCGTGCTCCTGAGTGCCTGATAGAGGTGTGACGAAGACGGCCATGAACCGCGCATGGACCCCCGCATGGACCCCTTCTGCACGAGCCTGTCCGTAGCGGCAAGCAAACCGAAAGCATAGCCGCGCGGCGCGCGGGCGGCAATGCGGCCAAAAATTTCGCGGCGCGCGGGGTGGCCGGCAGATGCGGCGCGTCACGGCTGCCAGGCGATGCCGTCGGGAAAGTGGTATTGATCGAGCGACGCCGCGTGCATTTCGATGCTGTATCCCGGCCGTTGCGGCGGCATATATCGGCCGTTGTGGATCACGACGGGATCGATGAAATGCTCGTGCAGATGATCGACGTATTCGAGCACGCGGTTTTCCAGCGACGCCGACACGCAGATATAGTCGAACAGCGAAATGTGCTGCACGTACTCGCACAATCCGACGCCGCCCGCGTGCGGACACACGGGCACGCCGAACTTCGCGGCCATCAGCAGCACGACGATCACTTCGTTCAGTCCGCCGAGGCGGCAGCTGTCGACCTGGCAGAAGTCGATTGCATGCGCCTGAAGCAGTTGCTTGAACATCACGCGGTTGTGGCAGTGCTCGCCCGTCGCGACGCCGATCGACCCGAGCCGCTGGCGAATGGCGGCATGACCGAGGATGTCGTCGGGACTGGTGGGCTCCTCGATCCACCACGGGTCGAACTCCGCGAGACGCCGCATGTTCGCGACGGCCTCGTCGACGTCCCACACCTGGTTCGCGTCCATCATCAGCTTGAGATCCTCGCCGATCTCTTCGCGCAGGATGCGGGCGCGCCGCACGTCTTCGTCCAGATTGCCGCCCACTTTCTGCTTGAAATGCGTCCATCCTTGCGCGACGCCTTCGCGCGCGAGGCGGCGGATCTTCTCGTCGTCGTAGCCGAGCCAGCCCGCCGACGTGGTATATGCGGGATATCCCTGGGCGAGCATTTCCTGTTCGCGCGCGCCCTTGGTCTTTGCGTGGCGGTGCAGCATCGCGAGCGCTTCATAGGGCGTGATCGCATCCGTCACGTAGCGAAAGTCGAGGCAGCGCACCAGTTCTTCCGGGCTCATGTCGACGAGCAGCTTCCAGACGGGCTTGCCTTGCGCTTTCGCCCACAGATCCCACACGGCATTCACGACGGCCGCCGTCGCCAGATGAATCGCGCCCTTGTCGGGGCCGATCCAGCGCAGTTGGCTATCCGACGTGAACGCGCGCCAGAATGCGCCCATGTTCGCGGCGATGTCTTCGAGCTTCCTGCCGACGATGAGCGGCGCGAGCGCATTCACGGCCGTCACGCAGATTTCATTGCCTCGACCGATCGTAAACGTGAGGCCGTGGCCCGCGAGCGGGTGCGGCGCATCGGTGTCGAGCGTGACGTAAGTGGCGGAGTAATCGGGCGCGGCATTCATCGCGTCGGAGCCGTCGAGCGAACGCGAGGTCGGAAAGCGGATATCCCGCACGGACAGCTTCGTGATCGTAGTCATCTGAACACCCTCCAAGGGCGACAGCTATCGACTTGTACCCACCATCGGCCAACCATCGCAGACGCTTGTCTTGTGCAATGCAATGGCGGGTTGCGGCGCAAAAACGCTGCCACTCGCGACGCAGCCTTACGCGTAACCTTAGGCATTTGCACCCGTTGACAGCGCTGAATCCGCCTCCTAGCATGCTAGCATGTTAGTCGGAAATCAAGCGTGCCGTGAGCTCTTCAGCCGATGAAGCGAGTCTCGTCAACAGCGCCGCCGCCGATCCCTACAGCGCGCTGCAGAAGCTACAGGGCGGCGAACGCGGAAGCTTGACCGACGCGGTAGAGCAGGCGCTGCGCGAAGCTATCGTGACGTTGGCGCTGGAGCCCGGGATGATGATCGACAAGCTGGCGGTGTGCGAACGGATGGGGGTGTCGCGCTTTCCCGTTTCCGCTGCGCTGGCGAGGCTCGCGCACGCGGGCCTCGTCGAAGTGCTGCCGCAGCGCGGTACGCGCGTCAAACCCATCGTCATTCACGATATCCGCCAGCATCTCTTCATTCGCAGTGCGCTCGAAGTCGAAACGGTGCGCAGCGTGGCCATCGCGCGCGACGAAGCGACCATCGGCGCGCTCGCGGAGAATCTGGACAGGCAGCGCGAAGCCGTCGTGGGCGGCGGGCGTCATGAGTTCCATGTGCTCGATCTGGCCTTTCACGAAATCATGCTCGACGCGATCAACCTGCCGCGTGTGAAGGAAATCGTCGCGGTGTCGCGCAACGCGCTCGATCGCGCAAGGCAATTGTTGGCAAGCCCCGAGCGCCTCGCGCATACGCTCAAGGAGCACGAGCGCATTTTCGAAGCAATCCGCAGCGGCAAAGCCGACGCTGCGGCGAAATCGATGCATGGCCATCTCGATCAGGTCGTTGCCGAATTGCGCCGTTTCGCGGGCGAAAGGCCGGATCTGTTCGAGGAATAGCGACGCGCGCGTAGTGAGTTTCAGCTGGGTTTCGCGCGCGAGCCACTGCACCAGACATTTGCTCGCGCTTTGCAACAGCGCGGCGAATGCGCAGTTTGCCGAAGTTCGATCTCTGCGTAGTCAACTCGGAACGGAGGAGACAAGAAATGAAATTCATCAAGGCCTTGAGCGCGGCTACGACGCTCGCGGCTGCATGCCTGATCACGAGCGGGGAGGCGCGCGCCGAAGACTTCCACGGCGTCACGGTCAACGTGATGACTTTCGTCGGTCCGCAGATTGCCGAGCCGCTGCAGCGCCGCGCACCCGAATTCGAAAAGCTGACGGGTGCGAAAATCAACATCCTGACGGTGCCGTTTTCCGATCTGTACCAGAAGCTCCTGACCGACTGGGCGTCCGGCACGAACTCGGTGGATGCCGCCGTATTCGCGCCGCAATGGATGCCTGACTACACGAAAGGCGGCTTCCTCGAAGACCTGAGCGGGCGCGTCGCGAAAGACCAGGCGCTCAAAGAGGACGACGTGATGCCGTTCTTCCGCGAGTTCTCGCAGCGCTATAGCGGCAAGACCTATCTGATCGCGCTCGACGGCGACTTTCAGATGGTCTACTACCGCACGGATATTCTCAAGGCGCTCGGCAAGCAGCCGCCTCAAACATGGGACGACTATCTCGACATCGCGAAGGCGGCCAACGGCAAGGTCTTCGGCGGAGACGGCAAGCCGGTGGCGGGCTCGTGCATTTCGAAGAAGCGCAATGCGCAGGCGTACTGGGCGATCACGTCGATTGCGGGCGGCTATATCCAGTCGAAGGGCACGGCCCAGGGCGCGTTCTTCGATCCGCGCAACTTCAAGCCGCTCGTCAACAACGACGCCTTCAAGGCCGCGCTCAACGTGCTCAAGCAATCGACGCAATACGGCCCGCCGAACGAGATCAACATGGATGTCGGCGATACGCGCAGCGGGTTCATCTCCGGGCATTGCGCGTTGACGCTCGACTGGGGCGACGTCGGCGTGCTCGCGATCGATCCGAAGCAGTCGAAGGTGGCCGACACGACGGGCGCCGTGATCCTGCCGGGCTCGAAGCAGGTGTTGAACCGCGACACGGGCAAGCTGATGGCGTGCGACAAGGCGACCTGTCCGTATATGATCGACGGCGTGAATCACGCGCCGTTCGCGGCGTTCGGCGGCTGGTCGGGCGGCATCAGCGCGAAGGCCAAGCCGAAGGTCAAGGACGCGGCCTATGCGTTCCTGTCGTTCATGAGCCAGCCGGCGCAATCGAATGTCGACGTGACGATCGGCGCGACGGGCTTCAATCCGTATCGCCGTTCGCAATTCACCGACATGTCGATCTGGAAGAAGGCAGGCATGAGCGATGCTTTAGCAGCGTCATATCTCGGCGCGATCAAGGCAAGCCTGCAAAGCCCGAACATGGTCATCGACTTGCGCATTCCGCAGAACCAGCGCTATCAGCAGGTCGTGCTGGATACGGCGGTGTCGCGCTACCTCGCCGGCGAACTCGATGCCGATGCGACGATGAAGGCGATCGAGTCGGGTTGGGACGAAATTACCGAGGACGTCGGCAAGGACAGTCAACTGGCCGCGTACAAGGCGTCGATCGGCGCGAAATAGTGTTCACGGCAAACGCGAGTATCGGGTATGCATTCATCGCAGCATGCTTCGTCAACGGATTCGCCGCGCGATGACGCGCGCGGCAAGTTGCGCAGGTCGTCGGTGGCGAACTGGCTCGACCGGCAGGCGCCCTTTGTGTTCGTGCTGCCGACCGTGCTGCTGATACTCGCGTTTTCGATCTTTCCGCTCGTCACGTCCGCGTATCTTTCGCTGATGCGCTTTTCGCTGGGCGAGGGCGGCTACGGGCTGAAGTTCGTCGGCTTGCGCAATTACGAGCGGCTGTTCGGCGGCAGCCAGCAGTTTCATTTCGTCGGCGTGTTTCGCGCGCCGGGTGCGATCAGCATCGCCGTGATGGCGATTGCCGCCATTGCCGTGTTGTGGTGGCTCGCGCGTTACGCGATGAGCGCGCGGCGCTCGATCGCCGGCGCGCTCGGCCGCCTGATCGCGGCGGCCGCGCTGCTGTCGCTCGTCTGGCTCGCGGCGAACACGATGGGCGGCGGCGGTCAGCCGGGCAGCTTGATGGTCACGATGTTCTACGTGGTGCTCGGCGTCGCTCTGCAGTTCCTGATCGGCCTCGGGCTCGCGTATCTCTGCACATTGCCGCTCAAAGGCATGCGCTTCTTCCGCATCCTGTTTTTCCTGCCGTTGATGGTGACGCCCGTCGGCATCGCGTACATGTTCCGGATGATGGCCGACACGGCCGTCGGACCGCTCGCGCCGCTGTGGGCGGCGCTCGGCCTCGGCCAGATCGCGTGGGCGGCGGACCCGTGGCTCGCGCGCATCGTCGTCGTGATCGGCGATACGTGGCAGTGGGTGCCGTTCATGTTTCTCGTGCTGCTCGCCGCGCTCGAAGGCACGTCGCGCGACCAGATCGAGGCGGCCCAACTGGACGGCGCGTCGGGCTGGCGCATCTTCCGTGACGTGATCTGGCCGTCGATCGCGCCCGTCGCTGCGGGCGCCGTGTTGATCCGCCTGATCGAAGCGTTCAAGATCGTCGATCTGCCGAACGTGCTGACCAACGGCGGCCCTGGCATCGCGACGGAATCGATGACGCTGCATGCGTTCATCGACTGGCGCACGCTGAATCTGGGCGGCGCGTCGGCCGTCGCGTACATGCTGTTCTTCATCTCGACGATCGCGTGCGTATCGTTCTTCCAGCTCGTCGTGCGGCGCGCAAGGGGGCAATCGACGTGAGCGACTATCAGATCAAACGTCTGTTCGTGCGCGCGAGGCTCGACGAAATGCCGCTCGGCATGCGCGTCGCCGCGTATGCGCTGCTGGGCATATGGGCGCTCGTCGTGCTGTTTCCGCTGTACTGGATGGCGATCACATCGTTCAAGCTGCCCATCGACGTATCGAACGGCCCCGCCTACATTCCGTTCGTGGATTTCAAGCCGCACCTCGACGCGTGGCATTACATCTTCGTCGATCTCGGGCCCGACACGCTCAGGCCGTACGTGAACTCGCTGATCGTCGCGTCGTGCAGCACGCTCGCTGCCGTGTTTCTCGGCTCGATGGCGGCGTATGCACTCGCGCGCATCGAATATAAGCCGCCCGTGGCGGCCGTCGCGCTGGGCG
The DNA here is from genome assembly GCF_017814945.1 of Paraburkholderia sp. LEh10. Classification (GTDB taxonomy): domain Bacteria; phylum Pseudomonadota; class Gammaproteobacteria; order Burkholderiales; family Burkholderiaceae; genus Paraburkholderia. The sequence continues at coordinate 39,654 of NZ_JAGIPX010000017.1, read as the reverse complement.
TATTGCTGCTCGCCGTCGTGATCGCGGCGACGGGCTGGGGGCGCATCGATCTGCGCGTCTCCGTCGCCGTGTGCATCGCGCTTTTCTTTTTGCTGCTGCGCCCGATCGTCCGGCGCGCGCGCCGTCATCTGGCGAACGACGACATCCTGTTCTGGATCGTCTCGCAGCGCATCCTGCCGCCCGTTGTCACGGTGATTCCCATCTATCTGATGTTCAAGAGCGTGAGCCTGCTCGACACGCATATCGCGCTGATCATCACGTATGCGACGGCGAATGTGCCCATTGTCGTGTGGCTGATGTTCGATTTTTTTACGAGCGTGCCGAAGGAAATCGAAGAGAGCGCGCAGATCGACGGCGCGACGCGCTTCTCGATCCTGTTCGGCATCGTGCTGCCGCTGGTCGCGCCGGGGCTGGTCGCGACGGGACTGCTGGTGCTGATCCTGGCGTGGAACGAGTACCTGTTCGCGCTCTTTTTGTCGACGGCGAATGCGCAGACGCTGCCGCTTCTCGTCGCTGCGCAGAACGCGACGCGCGGGCCGCAATGGTGGAACATGTCGGTGCTGATCCTCATCATGATCGCGCCCGTGATGGTGCTCACGCTCACGCTGCAACGCTTCATCGTCAAAGGCATTCTTGTGGGGGCAGTCAAAGGATGAACGACAGGCACACGGTCGCACTCCAGCATTCGAAAAGCGTTTCGCTGCGCAACGTCAGCAAGGTGTTCGGCGATACGCGCGTGCTGCACAACCTGTCGCTCGATGTGAAGGCGGGCGAGTTTCTTGTGCTGCTCGGCGAATCGGGCTGCGGCAAGACGACGGCGCTGCGCATCGTCGCGGGACTCGAGTCGGCGACGCAAGGCACGGTGCATGTCGGCGAGCGCGACGTGACGCAGCAATTGCCGCGCGACCGCGACGTCGCGATGGTGTTTCAGTCATACGCGCTCTATCCGCACAAGACGGTGTTCGAGAACATCGCGTATCCGCTGATCGTCAGAAAGCGTCCAAAGGACGAAATCGAAGCCGCCGTGCGCGATGTCGCGGCGAGCGTGCACCTCGAAGACATGCTGTTGCGCTATCCGCGTCAGCTATCGGGCGGGCAGCGGCAGCGTGTGGCGCTGGCGCGCGCGATCGTGCGGCGGCCCGCCGCGTTCCTGATGGACGAGCCGCTGTCGAATCTCGACGCGAAGCTGCGCGGCCATATGCGCGCGGAACTCAAGCACATGCAGCACGAACTGGACATCACGACGATCTACGTGACGCATGACCAGATCGAAGCGATGACGCTCGCGCATCGCGTCGCGCTGATCGACAAGGGCGTGCTTCAACAGCTCGATACGCCTGCGCGGATCTACTCCGATCCGGCGAATCTGTTCGTCGCGGGCTTCATCGGTTCGCCGCCGATGAATTTTCTGCGCGGCAATCTGGCGAACAACCGCTTCGGCACGGAAGGGCTCGCACTCAACGCCGATATCGGCTATCAGGGCGCCGCGACGCTGGGCGTGCGTCCGGAAGAATGCGCGCTGGTCGCGGCGGGGGAGGGCATCGGGCTTGGCCGCATCTATTCCGTCGAACTGATCGGCGACCATTCGCTCGTGACGCTCAATGTCGGCGAGCAACAGGTCGTCGTGAAGGTGTCGAATATGTTTTCTGGCGAGATCGGCGCGGAGGTGGGGCTGCGCGTGAACGTGGAGCGGGTGTATTTCTTCGATCAGCAGACGGGAGGGCGGATCAGGTAGCGGCGGTGCGCTGCCTGATCCGCGTCGCGGCTTGCTTCAGACGGTTGCGGGATGCTCGCGGTCCCGGTGATGATCGGCCGCAAGGAACATATACATCGCCGGCACCACGAAGAGCGTAAACAGCGTGCCGATCGAAAGACCCGTGAAGATCACGAGACCCATTGCATTGCGGCCCGCCGCGCCCGCGCCCGAAGCGACCACGAGCGGCAGCACGCCGAGCACCATCGCGGCCGTCGTCATCAGGATCGGGCGCAGACGCACGCTCGCCGCTACTTCGAGTGCTTCGCGCTTGCCGCGCCCCGCGCGTTGCAACTGGTTCGCGAACTGCACGATCAGAATGCCGTGTTTGCTGATGAGCCCCATCAGCGTGACGAGCCCCACCTGCGTGTAGATGTTCAGCGTCGAGAGTCCCATGTTGATGAAGATCAGCGCACCGAACAGCGCCATCGGCACGGACACCAGAATCACGACAGGATCGCGGAAGCTTTCGAACTGCGCGGCGAGCGCGAGAAACACGATGATCGTCGCGAACATCAGGGTGACCACGAAGCCGCCCGATTCCTGCACGAACTGGCGCGACAGGCCCGAATAGTCGGCGCTGTAGCCGGACGGCGCGGCCTGCGTGGTCGCCTGGCGCAAGAAGTCGAGCACTTCGCCCTGTGAGATGCCCGGCGCGATCACGCCGGAAATCGTCGCTGAGTTCAACTGCTGGAAGTGATTGATCGACTCGGGCACGACGGTCTGCTTCAGATGCGTGACCGTCGAAGCAGGAATCACGCTGCCGTCCGGCGTGCGCAAATAGTAGTCGAGCACTTGTGACGGGTTGAGCCGGTCCGTTTGCAGCACCTGCGGAATCACCTTGTACGAGCGGCCCGCAATCGAGAAGTAGTTCACGTAGTTGCCGCCGAGCGCCGCGCCGAGCGCCTGGCCAACATCGCTTTGCGTGAGGCCGAGCGAAGCAACCTTGTCGCGATCGACGAGCAGCACGCTTTCCGGCTTGTCGAGCTTGAGATCGCTGTCGACGTAGAAGAACATCCCGCTTTCGCGCGCCTTCTGCAGCACGCTTTGCGACACTTCGTTCAGGTTCTCGAACGGCTCCGTCGTGCTGATGACGAATTGCACGGGCAGTCCCTGCGCGCCAGGCAGCGGCGGAAACTGGAACGCGGCCACGCGTGCGCCCGCGATGCCGTTCCATTTCTCCTGGAGTTCCTGCTGCAACTGCGTGGCGCTTTTCTTGCGCTTGTCCCACGTCGTGAACAGCACGCCGCCGATGCCCTGATTCAGCGTCGGTGCGCCCGTCAGCTGGAACATCTGCGCATATTCGGGCAATCCCTTCGAGATATCGAAGACCTGGTCCGCGTAAGTCTGCATCTGCTGGATCGTCGCATTCGGCGGCCCGAGGACCTGCGACAGCACGATGCCCTGGTCTTCCTGCGGCGCGAGCTCCGATTGCGAGGTCATGAAAAGATAGACGGTGCCGCACAATAACAGCGCGCCCATCACGATGAACACGGGCCACGTGTCGAGCATCGCATGCAAAAGCCGCGCGTAGCCGTGATGCACCCGCTCGAACTGCCGGTCGGTGAAGCGCGCGAAGCGGCCCGACTCCTGGTCCATGCGGAAAAAGCGCGAGCACATCATCGGCGACAGGCTCAGCGCGATCACGCCCGACACGGTCACCGCGCCCGCCAGCGTAAAGGCGAATTCGGTAAAGAGCGCGCCCGTCAGTCCGCCCTGAAACCCGATGGGCAGATACACGGCAATCAGCACGACCGTCATCGCGAGAATCGGCCCGCCCAGTTCGCGCGCGGCGATCAGCGCCGCTTCGAACGGCTGCTTGCCTTCCTCCTTCATATGCCGGTCGACGTTCTCGACCACGATGATGGCATCGTCGACCACGAGCCCGATGGCGAGCACGAGCGCGAGCAGCGTCAACAGATTGATCGAATAGCCGAGCAGTTGCATCACGAAGAATGTGCCGACCAGCGACAGCGGCATCGCGATCACGGGCACGATCACCGCGCGGAAACTGCCGAGGAACAGGAAGATCACGGCGGTCACGATCAGGAGCGCTTCGACGAGCGTCTTCACCACTTCATCGATGGCCGTGTTGATGAAGTCGGTCGCGTCATAGACGATGTCGCCCGTCATGCCTGTCGGGAACTGCTTCTGCATATCGGGAAAGATCGCCTTCACGCGCTTCGCGACGTCGAGCACGTTGGCTTCCGGCGCGACCTTGATGCCGATGAACACAGAGCGCTTGCCGCTGAACGCGACGTTGAAGTCGTAACCGTCCGCGCCGAGCACGACGTTGCCGACGTCTTCGAGCCGCACGATCGCACCGTTCTTCTGCTTGACGACCAGCTTCCTGAAGTCTTCGACGGAATGCAGATCGGTGCCCGCGTTCAGGTCGACGCTGATCATCTGGCCCTTGGTCGTGCCGAGCGTCGCCAGATAATTGTTGCTGCCGAGCGCGGAGAAGACGTCCGAGGCCGTGACGTTGTGCGCGGCGAGCTTGTTCGAATCGAGCCATGCGCGCAGCGCGAACTGGCGGCCCCCGAGTATCTCCGCAGTCTGCACGCCCTGGACCGAGTCGAGCTTCGGCTTCACGACGCGAAGCAGATAGTCGGTGACGTTGTTGCTCGGCAGCACGTCGCTGTAGAAGCCCATGTACATCGCGTCCGTCGTCTGGCCGACCTGTACCGTCAGCACGGGCTGCTGCGCCTGCGGCGGCAACTGGTTGCGCACCGAAGCGATCTGCGTGTTGATCTCGGTCAGCGCGCGATTCGAGTCGTAGTTCAGGCGCAGCGTCGCGGTGATCGTCGAGACGCCCGTGGTGCTCGTCGACGACATGTAGTCGATCCCTTGCGCTTGCGCGATGGCCGCTTCGAGCGGCTGCGTGATGAAGCCTGCCATCGTGTCGGCGCTCGCGCCGTAGTACGCGGTCGTGATCGTGACCACGCCGTTTTCCGTCTGCGGATATTCGCTCACGCGCAGCGCGAACAGCGAGCGCACACCGAGCACGAGGATCAGCAGGCTCACCACCGAGGCGAGCACCGGGCGTTCGATGAAGATATCGGTGAATTTCATCGTGCGGCCTCTTATTGTTCCTGAGGCGTCGGATTCGGACTATTCGCGGGCTGCACGCGATTGTCGATCACGAGCGGCGTGCCGTTCTTCAGCTTCAGCTGGCCGCTTGTCACGACCTGCATGCCTTCGCTGATGCCCTTCAGAATCGCGACCTGATCGCCGCGTGTCGGCCCGGGCGTGACGAACACCTGCTGCGCGATGGGCATCGTCTTGCCGTGCGCGTCCTTCTGCTCGCCGGGCTTGACGACGAACACGGTCGCGCCATACGGGTTGTAGGTGATCGCCGTCTGCGGCAGCGTCAGATAACGCTGCTCGCTCCCCGCGTCGACCTTCACGTTCGCATACATGCCGGGCAGCAGCTTGCGCTCGCGATTGTCGACGGTCGCCTCGATCTGCACGTTGCGCGTCGTGCTGTCCACGCGCGGATTGATCGAGCGGATCTTGCCGTCGAACGTCCGGTTGTTGAACGCGTTCGTATCGACCACGACGGCCTGGCCGACCTGCAACTGTCCGAGCTGCTGCTGCGGCAGATAGAAGTCGGCGTAGATGGGATCGATGGCCTGCAGCGTGACGATCGCGTCGCCGGGGTTCAGATATTGGCCGGGATTGACCGTCGTGATGCCGACGCGTCCCGCGAACGGCGCGCGGATCGTTTTCTTGTCGACGAGCGCGGCTTGCTGATCGACCTGCGCGCGCTTGCTCTTGAGGTCGGCGGCATCGGCGTCGAGCTGCGCCTTCGAGATGGCCTGAATGTCGTACTGCGCCTTGTCGCGCTTGTAGACCGTTTGCGAAAGGTCGGCGGCCGCTTGCAGCGACGCGAGTTGCGCGCGGTCTGAGTCATCGTTCAGGCGCACGAGCAGCTGGCCCGCTTTCACTTCCTGGCCCGAGCTGAACGCGATTTCGCGCACGAGGCCCGGCACTTCAGTCGTCACGTCGACGCCGCGCACCGCGCGCAGGCTGCCCACGGCGGCAAGCTGCGGCTGCCACGTCTGAAAGCCCGCGACGGCGGCCGTGACGGTGGCGGGCGGCGCCGCATTGCCCGCCATGAACTTCTTGAGCATGTGCGCCTTGAACAGGTTGAAGCCGATCAGTCCTCCGAGCAGTACGCACACGCAGACCAGCATGATGATCATCCGCTTCGCCATTCGTCGTTTTGTCGTCATCGTCATGTCCTTGCACTGCAAGCTGCATCGTTGTTGCGTGGGCACAAACTCGTCGGGCGGCGCTGCGTTCGGCTCGCATGCGGCGCGCGGCGACTGCAAGCGGGTTCACTGCGGCGTGGCGGCGGGCGTGCTCTGGGCGGCCTGAGCCGGCGTCGCGTCGTTCCACCAGCCGCCGCCCAGCGCCTGGAACAGCGCGGCCGTGTCCGCATAGCGCGCGGCCTGCGCCTGCGCGAGATTCACAACGGTCTGCTGGTATTGACGCTGCGCATCGAGCAGCGATAGATAGCTGACGCCGCCGACGCGAAACTGGCCGCGCGTCAGATCGAGCGAGTCGCGCGCCGCGCGCCATGCTTCCGTTTGGGCGAACAGGCCCGTGGCGTCGTGCTCGAGCGCGCGCAAGGTATCGGCGACGTTCTGGAACGCGAGCAGCACCGTCTGCCGGTATTGCGCGTTGGCCTGATCGAATGCCGCTTCAGCCGCGCGCTTTTGCGCGGTCAACTGGCCGCCGTGGAAGAGCGGCTGCGTGATGCCCGCGCCGAAGCTCCAGATCATGTCGGCGTACTTGAACAGGCCCGCGGGCGTCAGTGCTTGCGGGCCGTAGCTCGCCGACAGCGTGATCTGCGGATACAGGTTCGCCGTCGCCACGCCGACCTGGGCGCTCGCCTGATGCAGCGTGGCGTCGGCGGCGAGAATATCGGGCCTCTGCTTGATCAGCGACGAAGGCAGGCTGACGGGCAGCGTCTGCGGCAGCGTGAACATCGACAGCCGGAACTCCGGGATGCCCGTTTCGCTCGGCGGCTTGCCCGCGAGCACGGCAAGCTGATGACGGGTCTGGTCGAGCGACTGGCGCAACGGCGGCAGCGTCGCGCGCGTTTGCGCGAGCAGCGTTTCCTGCGACAGCACGGCGACGCGGCTCACGCCGCCGAGCTCGAACTGCTTGCGCAAGACGCCTAGCTGCGCGTCTTCGTCGGCGGCGATGCGCTCCGTCGCTTCGATCTGCTCGCGCAGCGATGCTTCCTTGACGGCGGCCGTCACGATGTTCGCCGACAACGCGAGATAGGCGGCCTGCAACTGATAGCCCTCGTAATCGACCTGCGAGCGCAGCGATTCGACCTGCCGCCGCGCGCCGCCGAACACGTCGAGGTTGTACGACACGTTCACCGACGCGTTGTACAGGTTCAGTTCTTCCGTGAGCCCAGGCTCGCCGAACGTGACGCCGTTGAACTTCTCGCGCGTCGCGCTGGCCTTCGCATCGATGGCGGGATACAGCGAGCTGCCCACTTGTGCGCGATAGTTCTCGCGCGCCTGACGAAGCGCCGCTTGCGCCGCGGCTACGTTCGGACTGTTGGCGAGCGCTTCGCGTATCAGCGCGTCGAGCGGCTCGCAGTGAAAGAGCGACCACCATTGCGCGGGAATGTCCTGCCCGGCGGCGAACTGTTGCGGCACGCCCGACGCGCCCGGCGCCGACGCCGTCTGATCGGGCAGCGGCGTGGGCGTATAGGTTTCGGTGGCGGGCGGGGCGGGGGTGCGGTAATCGGGGCCGACCATGCAGCCGGACAGCGGGAGCATGGCCGCGCCCAGCATGGTGACGATGGTGGTGATCGATGCGGCGAGCGCGCCCGCGGGTTGGGCGACGGCGCGGCGAGACGCGATGCGCGAGGATTGCTGCAAACGACTGCGACTGAAACTGCCGTTGACGTCATCGATCATCTATCCACCTTGTTTCACTGCGCGGAGTACGAACGAAATAGCAGATGCGGTATTCGACAGCCTGATGCCGCGCATAGCCTAGCATGGGTCGTTGCAAACTCCATCATGGATGCAGAAGCTTTAGTGGAATAAAAGCGCTTGAGCGTCGATAAACGTTAAATGCAGTCCGTGCGCATTCGAAAAGTAAAGAGCGCCGCGTGCGGCGCTCTTCGATGTGGATGAAAAGTGAGCGGTCGGGCGTCCTGCTCGCGTCGCAATTGGACAATTCAGCAAGGTGGTCGCGATTGCAGGCGTGATGGCTCGTTTCGTTCGATCACGCCCTTACAGTGCGTCAGCGCAGCAGTGTGCAGGACTCGGCTGGCGGCATGACGAGACGCGCGGTTCAATGTGCGTCCGCGCCGCGCTCGCCCGAGGTCGCGACCGTGCCCGGCTTGCGCAGCATCTTGTCGACTTCGCCCGCGTGCATCTCTTCGACCGAGATCATTTGCCTTGCGTACTCTTCAAGCGCAACCGAGCGGTCTTTCACGAGCGCCAGCAGATCGCGATAGAGGCCGAGCGCCACGTCTTCGGACGCGAGCGATTCACGCAGAATGGATGCGATGTCGGTCGTATGCGAATCGAGCAGAGCACCGATGCCGAGCGACGGATACTCGCCGAGCGTCGTGATCCACTCGCCTGCCAGATGCGCGTGCTGCAACGACTCGTCAGCCTGCTGACGCAGCCACGACACGATCGGAATGCGGCCGAAGCCGAACACGAGGAAAGAGTAGTGCGTATAACGGACCACGCCTGCCAGCTCGGATTCGAGAATCTGGTTCAGCACGGCGATGACCTTGTCCTTTTCGATCTCTGGCATGTGGCCCTCCGCGACGCTTGTCGAATGTCGGCGCATATCGGTGCGGCCGAGGTTTCATTGTTGGCCGCACCTGGGCAAAGATCAAGTGAATCGGGCCGCAGGATCAGCGCGTGACGACGACGGGCGTGACGGCCACGGGTTGCGCATACACGATGCTTTTTGCAGGCACGATGGGATAGGGAGGTGCGGCGACGACGGGCACGGCGACGGTCGCGTATGGCAAGGGCTTCGCGGGCGCGGGTGGCGGCACGACGGCGACGTAAGGCACGATTTGCACGGCGGGAATAACAGGTACCCCGTAAGGCGGTTGCGGCGGCACGTAATACAGCGTGCGCGCCGGTGCATAGACGGCGGCGGGCACATAGGCGGCATGAACGAAGACGGTGCCGGCAAAGGCGCTCGTCGAGCAGGCGATCCCCATCGCGGCGATCGCGGATGTATAAGCAGAGCGAATGTTCACATGAAACTCCTTGATGCGGACATCGGCGGGTGCGATGCGAAGTCCTGACGTTGCCGCCGACGTGCAAACGATACGCAACCCATCCGCCTAAGGGCAGCCATAACTTGTTTCATTCGATGTCGTGAAAAGCACGACCATATTTGTAGCGTTTGCTGCGTAGCACGCGATGCGTGAGCCGCACATGAATGCTGCGAAGGCGCCGCAAACGCGCCGCAAACGCATGACATACATCGACATAACTTTGAAATTGCCATCCGCGCATCGGACAGCAAGAATTCGCTTCGCCAACGACGAATCGCAACACGACGTAGCGAAGAAGTTGAATGAACCGATGGAGATGGAAATGAAGAAGTTGATCGCTATTCTGGCCTTGTGCATTGCATCGACGGGCGTGATGGCCCAGACGGCGCCGCAACCAATGACCGCTTCGCCGCGCATGGAGCGCATGATGGAGCAGTTGCAGGAGCGCTTCGCCGCCGCCAACACGACGCACGACGGCAAGCTGACGCTCGCCCAGGCCCAGGCGGGCATGCCGCATGTCGCCCAGTACTTCAACGAGATCGATACGCAGAAGCAGGGCTACGTGACGCTCGCGCAGATCGAGCAATTCATGGCGCAGCGCGCGGGATCGCACTAACGGAAAAGCGGGTCGGCATGAAGCTAAACTGTTGCAACCGAGGCCTTGCAACATCAGCGACGAAGGAGTCTTTGCATGGACCGACCCGCCCGCATCATGGTGCTCGACGACGAAGCGGAATTGCGCAACATGCTGCAGCGCTTCCTGAGCGGACACGGCTTCGAAGTGCGCGCCGTCGAGAACAGCAAGCGGCTCGAGCGCTATTTGCAGCGCGAGCCGTATGATCTGCTCGTGCTCGATCTGATGATCGGCGAAGAAGACGGCTTGCAGATCTGCGCACGGCTGCGGGCCGAAGGGCATACGCTGCCCATCCTGATGCTCACCGCGAAGGGCGATCCCCTCGATCGCGTGATCGGCCTCGAAACGGGCGCCGACGATTACCTCGCCAAGCCGTTCCTGCCGCGCGAACTGGTCGCGCGCATTAATGCGCTGCTGCGCCGCCAGAAGATCGCGTCGAACGACCCGACCGTCACGACGCAGACGCTGCGTTTCGGCGACTTCCGGCTCGACGTCGGCAAGCAGTGTCTTTATCGTCACGACGATCCCATCGAGCTTCATTCCGCGCAAATGCTGCTGCTGACGGCGCTCGCATCGTCGCCGAACCGCGCGGTGAGCCGCGACAATCTGATCGCGCGCGCCCGGGGGCGCGACCACGGCGCGCTCGACCGCAGCATCGACGTGCAGATTCTGCGTCTGCGGCAAGCGATCGAAAGCGATCCGTCGAAGCCTCGCTTCATCAAGACGGTGTGGGGCATCGGCTATATGCTCGTCGCCGACGTCGAAGCATGAAAGCGCGCCTGATGTCGCTCCTGCTGCTGCGCAGCGTGCTCGCGCGCAACATCGCGCTGTTGATCGTGCTGATGGCGTTCAGCCAGGTGTGCTCGCTGAGCGTGTTGATTCATTACGTGCAGAAGCCGCGCATCGAACGCGCGGCCGCCGTGTTCGGCACCTACATCAAGACGCTGGACAATGCGCTTGCCGCATCGCCCGAGATCGCGCGCGACACGCTCGTCGCGCGTCTTGACGCGCGCGACGAACCGCCCGCCGATGCCGTCATGGAACCGCATGTACGGTTTCCGACGTTCTACCGCGTGTATCAGCTGGACGTGTTTCTCGAAAGCCTGCGCCGCTATTTGCCGCCGGGCACGGAAGTGCGCTGGCAAGGGGCGGCGACCCCGCGCATGTGGATACGCATGCACGTAGCGGGCAAGCCCTATTGGGTCGGCTTGCAGTTGCCGGAAGAAGCACAGGGCGGCGGCCTGCTGACGGCCGTGCTGCTGTCGCTCGCGCTCGGCATGCTGGCGGCGTTGACGGGCTTCGCGCTGCAGGCTTATCTGAACCGTCCGCTGCGGGAACTCGCGCACGCGGCGCGCCGCGTGAGCGCGGGCGAAACGCCGCCGCCGCTGCCCGTCGACGGCCCGACGGAAATCGCCGAGGTGAGCGGCGCGTTCAATCAGATGACGCAGGCGTTGCAGCAAGCCGAGGCGACGCGCGCGCTGATGCTCGCGGGCATCTCGCACGATATCCGCACGCCGCTGACGAAGCTGCGTCTCGCGATGGCGATGGCCAACGGCACAGGCGGCGACGAAGCCTTCGTCAGCGCCGCGGAATCGTATCTGGACCAGATCGACACGATCCTCCAGCAGTTCATGGACTATGCGGGCAGCGGCGAGCGCGAAACGCCGCAGTCAGGTGATCTGAACGCGTTGATCAGCCAGCTTGCCGCCGATTTCGCGGGCCTTGGCCATGAGTTCGAGTTGGAGCTGGGCGCATTGCCCGACCACGCGTTCCGGCCGATCACGATGATGCGTCTCGTGATGAACCTGATGCAAAACGCCGTCGTGTACGGGCAAACGGGCCTCGCCGTCAGGACCTGGGCGGATGCGCATGCCATTCATGTGGCCGTCTGCGATCGCGGCAAGGGATTGAGCGCGGAAGAACTCGAACGGCTCAAGGCGCCGTTCCAGCGCGGCAAGAACGCGCATGGCAAGACGGGCGGCACGGGACTCGGGCTCGCGATCGTCGAGCGCATTGCGCGCCTGCATGGCGGCGCATTGACGTTTCATCCGCGCGAGGGCGGCGGGCTTGAAGTGCGGGCCGTGCTGCCCATTCTGCGCGCCGCGCAGATGCCGTCGCCTGAGCAGCCGGCCGCGCAGCAGGCCCAATAAAAGCGCGGCCCGAGAGAGCCCCCTTCCTGCACATCAAGACTTTTCACGCGCGAGCCGCTAATCTGTCGGCTGACCTGACCGGGCACGCAGATGGATGGCGGGAATAGCGATGACACGCGTCGAGCGACCTTTCGATATCGAACGTCTGGAAGATGAGTGGCTGGAAGCCGACGGCTTCGGCGGCTTTGCGTCGGGCACGGTCGGCACGTTGCGCACGCGCCGCTATCACGCGCTGCTGCTGACGGCGACGCGCGCGCCCGCGGGACGCGTCGTGCTCGTCAACGGGGTCGAGGCGTGGATCGACGCGAACGGCAAGCGTTATCCCCTCACGATGCAACGCTATGCACCCGATATCGTCTACCCCGGCATCGACGCGTTCATGAGCGGCTTCGACACGACGCCGTGGCCGACGTGGCGCTTTCAGATCGACGCGCGGACATGCGTGATCGCGGAAGCGTTCGTCGCGAAGGCGACTTGTGAAACGGTGCTGCGCTGGCGTGTGGAGGCGAGCGGCGATGGGCTTCGCGACGGCGGCATTGTGCTGCACGTGCGTCCGTTGCTGTCGGGGCGCGACTATCACGCGCTGCATCGCGAGAATGGCGCGTTCGATTTCTTCGCTTCAGTCGATGGCGAGCGCGTGCAGTGGCAGCCGTATCACGACTTGCCCGCGATCCGCGCGACGACGAACGGCGCGTACCAGCACGCGCCCGACTGGTATCGCAACTTCTGCTATGTGCGCGAACGTGAACGCGGCCTCGACTTCATCGAAGACCTCGCGACGCCTGGCATTTTCACTTTCGATCTTTTGCGCGATGCGGCTGTGGTGGTGTTGAGCGCGAGCACGACGGGCGCCGCTTCACCTCCACCGCGCAGCGCCGCCTTGCATGCCAGCGCGCTGGCGCAAGCGGAAGCCGCGCGCCGCGCTTCGTTCGCGTCGCGCCTGCAGCGTTCCGCCGATGCGTATGTCGTCGCGCGCGCGACAGGCCGCACGATCGTCGCGGGTTTTCCGTGGTTCACCGACTGGGGACGCGACACGTTCATCGCGATGCGCGGCCTGCTGATCGCAACGGGGCGGCACGCTGAAGCCGAATCGATCCTGCTCGCATGGGCAGGGACGATATCGGAAGGCATGTGTCCGAACCGCTTTCCCGACTACGGCGGCGAGCCCGAATACAACTCGGTCGATGCATCGCTATGGTTCGCCGTTGCCGTGCATGACTACCTCGCGGCGGCACATGCATCGGCGTCCACGCGCGAGCGCCTTTACGAGGCCGTCGAGACGATCCTGTCGGGCTACACGCAAGGCACGCGCTACGGCATCCGCGCCGACGACGACGGCCTGTTGCGCGCCGGCGTGCCGGGCGTGCAGCTCACATGGATGGACGCGAAGATGGGCGACTGGGTGGTGACGCCGCGCATCGGCAAGCCCGTCGAAGTGCAGGCGCTATGGTTCAACGCATTGCGCATTGCAGCACAATGGAATGCGCGCTGGAACGCGCCCGCCGACCGCGCGGCGCAGTCGTTTGTGGAACGCTTCGTCGATTCGCAATCGGGCGCGCTATTCGATAACGTCGATGTCGATCATGTGCGCGGTGCCGTCGATCGATCGATCCGGCCCAATCAGATTTTCGCGGCGGGCGGGTTGCCGTTCGCGCTCGTCGGAGGCGAGACGGCGCGCGCCGTCGTCGCGCAGGCGCAGGCCCATCTGCTGACGCCGCTTGGCTTGCGCACGCTGTCGCCGCAAGACCCTGCCTATCGCGGGCGATATGTAGGCACGCCACTCGAGCGCGACGGTGCCTATCATCAGGGAACCGTATGGCCGTGGCTGCTCGGCCCGTTCGTCGAAGCATGGCTGCGCGCGCAACGTCCCGACGCGGCCGCGCGCGAAGCGGCGCGCGCCCGCTTTCTCGCGCCGCTCGACGCGCATCTGGACCGCGCGGGCCTCGATCATCTGTCGGAGATTGCGGATGGCGATGCGCCGCATGCGCCCGGAGGCACGCCGTTTCAGGCATGGTCGCTTGGCGAGCGGTTGCGCATCGGCGCGCTGCTTGGCGAAGACACGGGCGCCGGGTTGCCCGTTCACCCGCGCGAATAGCCCATTCCGCGCTACGATGAGTGTCCCGCCGTCAACCCGAGACGAAGGACGCTGCCATGCCCGTGCTGCGCGCCGAAAATCTGCTTTCAACCGTTGAAGGGATACGCCTGCACACGAGCGAGTGCGCGCGATGGCAGCGCTGGGGTCCGTATCTGAGCGAGCGGCAGTGGGGCACGGTGCGCGAGGACTACAGCGCGAACGGCACCGCATGGGACTATTTCCCGCACGATCACGCGCGCAGCCGCGCGTACCGCTGGGGCGAGGACGGCATAGGCGGATTCGGCGACGACACGCTGAACTGGTGCGTATCGATCGCGATGTGGAACCGCATCGATCCCATCCTGAAGGAGCGGCTGTTCGGTCTCACGAATCAGGAAGGCAACCACGGCGAGGACGTCAAGGAACTGTACTTCTATGTGGACGGCACGCCGACGCACTCCTATATGCGCATGCTGTACAAGTACCCGCATGCCGCGTTTCCGTATCAGGATCTCGTCGAAGAGAACGCGCGGCGCGGGGCGGATATGCCCGAATATGAGGTGCTCGATACGGGCGTGTTCGACGACCTGCGCTATTTCGACGTGACCGTCGAATACGCAAAGAACACGCCTGAAGACATCGTGATGCGCGTCACCGTCGAGAATCGCGCGGACGAGTCCGCGTCGCTCGATCTTCTGCCGCAGATCTGGGCGCGCAACAGGTGGTCGTGGAAAGAGGTCGAGGGGCGCCCCAGGCTCGCGAAAGAAACGGTGCACGGCGTCACGCGTCTACTCGGCACGCATCCCGGTCACGAGCCGATCATCGTGACGGCATGGTCGCCCGACACGACAGTGCTCGAATGGATCTTCTGCGAGAACGACACGAACGTCAGGCGTCATTTCGACATCGACGCTAAAGGCCCATTCAAGGATGGCTTCAACGACTACATCGTGCATGGCGACATGAATGCGATACGGCGCGACGAGGGGACGAAGGCGGCTGCGCACGTGCCCCTCAATCTGCCGCCGCACGGTGCGGCCGTCGTCTATCTGCGCTGGCGGCCCGAGTTCGCCGTCGACGAAGCGCCCCTCGATGCGGACGAGCTGTTCGCGCTGCGCATCGCCGAAGCCGATGCGTTCTATGCGGCGTTGCAGCAGGATATCGCGGGCGCGGACGAGCGGCTCGTGCAGCGCCAGGCGCTGGCGGGCATGCTGTGGTCGAAGCAGTACTACCAGTTCGACGTGCAGCGCTGGATGGACGGCGATCCGGCGCAGCCCACGCCGCCCGCGTCGCGCAAGCAGGGCCGCAACCGCGACTGGCGGCATCTGTGCAATGCCGACATCGTATCGATGCCCGACAAGTGGGAGTACCCGTGGTACGCATCGTGGGACCTTGCGTTTCATGCGGCGGCGTTCGCGTTGATCGATCCCGCGTTTGCAAAACGCCAGTTGCTGCTGCTCGTGAAAGACCGCTACATGCATCCGAACGGACAGATTCCCGCCTACGAATGGGCGTTCAGCGATGCCAATCCGCCCGTGCATGCATGGGCCGCGTGGCGCGTCTATGAAATCGATCGCGCGCTGACGGGCAAAGGCGACCGCGATTTTCTCGAGCTCGTCTTTCACAAGCTGCTGCTCAACTTCGCGTGGTGGGTGAACCGCAAGGACGCGGACGGCCGCAATATTTTCCAGGGCGGCTTTCTCGGGCTCGACAACGTCGGCATTTTCGACCGTTCGTCGCCGCTGCCGACGGGCGGTCACATCGATCAGGCGGACGGCACGGCATGGATGGCCGCGTATGCGCTGGACCTGATGCGCATCGCGCTCGAACTCGCGTTTGCGAACCACGTATTCGTCGATATCGGCGTGAAGTTCTTCGAGCACTTCCTGTACATCGCGCAGGCGGTGAGTTGCGAGGACGGCTGCGATACGGGCCTGTGGGACGGCGAGGACGAGTTCTTCTACGACAAGCTGCGGCTGCCCGACGGCTCCAGCGTGCCGATGCGCGTGCGCTCCATTGTGGGCCTGATTCCGCTGCTCGCCGTTCATGTGCTCGAAGAGCGGCTGCATGGCTCGCTGCCGGGTCTGCGCGATCGCCTCGTATGGTTCTTGCGTAACCGGCCCGATCTCGCGCGGCTCGTGTCGCGCTGGAACGAGCCGGGGCGCGGCAACGCGTTGCTGCTTTCGCTGCTGCGCGGACACCGGATGAAGGCGCTGCTCAAGCGCGCGCTCGACGAAGCCGAGTTCCTGTCCGATCATGGCGTGCGCGCATTGTCGCGCGTGCATCGCGATCATCCGTATGTCTATCGGCACGACGGCCAGAGCTTTTGCGTGAAGTATCTGCCCGCCGAATCGGATTCGCGCGTATTCGGCGGCAATTCGAACTGGCGCGGGCCGGTATGGATGCCCGTCAACTATCTGCTGATCGAGTCGCTGTATGAGTTTCATCGCTACTACGGCGACGATTTCCGGGTCGAGTACCCGACGGGTTCGGGCAACAAGCTGTCGCTGGCCGAGATCGCCGATGCGCTCGCGCGGCGCACCACCACGCTGTTCCTGAAGGACGCGAACAACGAACGTCCCGTGATGGCCGCGTATCCGTTGTTGCAGGCGGACCCGCGCTCGCAGGATCTCGTGCTCTTTCACGAGTACTTTCACGGCGACAATGGACGCGGCGTGGGCGCGTCGCATCAGACGGGCTGGACGGGGCTCGTCGCGCTGCTGTTGCAGCCGCGCGAGCTTGCCAGCTCGGGGATCGTGCCGGCGACAGGCGAGGTGCCGGAATCCGAGCGCGTTGCCGCCGCCGTGAAATAGATCGCAGCGAGGTTGCGGCGGGTCTTTCAGCTATCGCCAGTTCGTATCGCTCATTCATCGCTCATTCATCGAAGAGGGTGCCATGTCCAATGACGCGAAGGACACCAACGCTTCATCGAGCGCCCAGCCCGCGAGCTGCAAGCTCGACGCCGGGCCGCATCCCGCTTCGGCGGGGCCCGTCGGCAAGCAGCCCGCGCCGCCGTGCATGCTGGTCATCTTCGGCGCGGGCGGCGACCTCACCAAGCGGCTGTTGACGCCCTCGCTGTACAACCTGAGCGTCGACGGTCTGCTCGACGACGGCATGCGCATCATCGGCGTCAATCACGGCGAGCGCGAAACGAAAGCGTGGCTCGACGATCTCGGCCAGTCGCTGCAACAGTTCGCGGCCGACAAGGCGGGCGAGTTTCATACCGGCAAGATCGACGACAACGCGTGGCATTGGCTGTCGTCGCGCATGGAGTACCTGGCGGGCGAGTTCGAAACCGACGACGTCTTCGAGACGCTCAAGCAGCGCATCGACAAAACGCCGCACGGCAATGCGATTTTCTATCTCGCCGTCGGCGCGCGCTTTTTCAAGCCGATCGTCGAGCGCCTCGGCAAGCACGGTCTGCTGAAGGAAGACGAAAAAGACGGCACAGGCAAGGGCGGCTTCAGGCGTCTCGTGATCGAAAAGCCATTCGGCACGGACCTCGCTTCCGCACGCGATCTGAACGCGCATATTCTGCGTCATGCAAGCGAGTCACAGGTCTATCGCATCGATCATTTTCTCGGCAAGGACACGGTGCAAAGCATTCTTGCCGTGCGCTTCGCGAATGCGATGTTCGAGCCGGTGTGGCGGCGCGAGTACATCGACAGCGTGCAGATCACCGCGGGGGAAACACTCGGCGTGGAGCGGCGCGGCAAGTTCTACGAGCTGACGGGCGCATTCCGCGACATGGTGCCGAACCATCTGTTCCAGTTGCTGGCGATGGTCGCGCTCGAGCCGCCCAACTCGTTCGACGCCGAAGCCGTGCGCGACCGGAAGGCCGAACTCTTCGATGCGATCCAGCCGCTGACTCCCAACGACGTCGTATTCGGCCAGTACGAAAAAGGTGATGCGGGCGTGGCTTACCGTGAAGAGCCCGATGTCGCGCGCGACAGCGCGACGGAGACCTATGCGGCCGCGCGCGTGTTCATCGACAATTGGCGCTGGGCAGGCGTGCCGTTTTATCTTCGCACCGGCAAGCGCATGACGGCGCGACGCACGGAAATCGCCGTGCAACTGAAGCGCGTGCCGTTCCTGATGTTCCGCGACACACCCGTCGACACGCTGACGCCCAATGTATTCACGCTGAGCATCGATCCCGCGCACGGCACGCGCTTCGACTTCAACGTGAAGGTGCCCGGCCCGACGATGCAGATCGGCGCGGCGCGCTCCGCGTTCAACTATGACGACTTCTTTGCCGAACGCGCGAATGTCGGTTATGAAACGCTGCTCTACGACTGCATGCTGGGTGACGCGACGCTGTTCCAGCGCGCCGACAGCATCGAGTCGAGCTGGTGTATCGTCGATCGCGTGCTGCATCCCGAAGGCGGTGCGTTGCCCGTGCATGGTTATGCGGCGGGCAGCTGCGGTCCCGCGCAGGCCGATGAACTGCTTGCACGCGATGGCCGCGCATGGCGGCCGCTGCACGACGCGACACGATGAACACCACACTCGATACAACCTCGGATCAAAGGGGACGACTTTGGCTACAGGCAAAGCAGCCGCTGCAAGCGGCGATGAACGGATACTCGCGATCGACGTCGGCGGCACGGGCCTGAAGGCAGCCGTCGTCGATGCAAAGGGCACGCTGAAGAGCGAGCGTGTGCGTGTGGCGACGCCGCATCCCTGTGCGCCGGAACAGCTCGTCGACACGCTTGCAGCGCTGGTGCAGCCGCTTGTCGGCACGCATCATCCGACGTTGATGTCGATCGGCTTTCCGGGCGTCGTGCGCGAGAACTGCGTGCTCACTGCGCCGAATCTCGGCGGCAAGGAATGGTACGGCTTTGCGCTCGCGGACAAGCTCACGGCGCGGGTGGGCGGCCTGCCCGTGCGCATGATCAACGATGCCGAGATGCAAGGCTTCGCGGCGATCGAAGGACACGGCATCGAGTTGGTGCTGACGCTCGGCACGGGCGCGGGCACGGCGCTCTTTCGCGACGGCGAGTTGATGCCGCATCTGGAGCTTGCGCATCATCCCGTCAGCAAGAGCCGCACCTATGACGAGTACATCGGCAACGCAGCGCGCGAGAAAGCGGGCAACAAGCGCTGGAACCGGCGCGTCGAGAAGGTGATCGGCATTCTTGCCGCACTCGTCAATTACGACCGGCTGTGGATTGGCGGCGGCAACGCGGCGCGGCTCACGTTCAAGCTGCCGCCGAACGTGGCCGTCGTGCCGAACGCGGCGGGCATCGTAGGCGGCGCGAAGCTCTGGCAACCGAAGTCGGTGCGCGAGACGCGGCAGTTGCCGCAAGCGAACCGCGAGACGGGCGCGTTCCGCTAAGGTCGCGGCCAACGCGCGCGAAATAGGGGAATAAACGGAAGGCCTGGTTCGTTTGCTCGACGGCGGCCGCATAGGGGCGACCGCGCGTGTTTCGACGGAGCCGTCCAATGAAAACTTTCTCTGATATCCGGCTCGCGTGCCGTGCCTTGCTACGCGCCGCGCCAGGTGTCGCGCTGTCGGCGGCGTTCGCGCAGGGGTTCGCAGCCGAGGCCTTCGAAGTGACGTCGCCGGGTACGCCCGACGGCGGCACGATCGATTCGAGCCACGCGGCGAGCGCGAACAATTGCGGCGGCGCCAATCAGACGCCCGCCGCGCAGTGGCGCAACGCGCCTGCGGGCACGCGCAGCTTCGCGGTGACGCTTTTCGATCCAGACGGCGCGAAAGGCATCGGCGTGATTCATTGGGTGCTGTACGGCATTCCCGCTTCGACGAACTCGATGGCGCATGGCGCGCCCGCGCCCACTGGCAGCGTGAGCGGCATCAACCGTACGGGGCAGCCCGGCTATTACGGCCCGTGCCCGCCCGTCGGCGACGTACCGCATCACTACGTACTGCAGGTGTATGCACTCGATCTCGCGCAGGATGCGTTGCCGCCCAACCTGAATCACGATGCGTTTCTCGCAGCCGTCACGGGTCATGTGCTGGCCGCGAGCAGCACCGTGCTGCGCTACGGACGCTAGCGCAGCGTTCGAAGCTCAACGCGGCGCATCGCCCCAACGGTACTCGACGGTTGCATCGTCGAGCGCTTTCTTGAGCTCCGGGTCGAGTGCATGGTCGACGGCGGCGAGCGAATCGTTCAACTGCTCGACGCGGCTCGCACCGATGATCGCCGACGTGATGGTGGGATTCGCCAGCACCCATGCGATTGCTGTTCGCGTCATCGGCTCGCCTGACTTCGCAACGATGTCGCGCAGCGCGTCGATGGTCTTGAACTCGCGCTCGTGCCAGTAGCGCTCCGCATACATCGCGCCCGCCTTGCCGACCGTTTCGGTAAAGCGTCCTTCCGAGGGCTTCGCGTCGTGACGATGCTTGCCCGTCAGCAGCCCGCCTGCAAGCGGGTTATACGGAATCACGGCCAGTCCTTCCTCGTCGGCGAGCGGCAGCAGTTCGCGCTCGATCTGCCGGAACAGCAGGTTGTAGCGCGGCTGCACCGAGACGAAGCGCGCGGTGCGCAGCACGTCGGCGCGGCCCAGCATGCGCGCGAGCCGGTACGCCAGATAGTTCGACACGCCGATATAGCGAGCCTTGCCCGAACGCACGATCACATCGAGCGCTTCCAGCGTTTCGTCGAGCGGCGTATCGCGGTCGTCGGAATGCAACTGGTACAGATCGACGTAGTCGGTGCCCAGGCGGCGCAGCGACGCATCGATTGCATCGAGCAGATGCTTGCGCGATGCACCCTGGTTCCACGGATGCGGGCCGACCTTGCCGACGGCTTTCGTCGCGAGAATGAAGCGGTCGCGCTTGCCTTTGAGCCAGCGTCCGATGATCTCCTCCGTGCGGCCCGCGAGGTTCTCGCCGCCGCCTAACGGATAGACATCGGCGGTATCGATGAAATTCACGCCCGCGTCCGTCGCCTTGTCGAGAATGCCGCGCGATACTTCTTCTTCGGTTTGCAAGCCGAAGGTCATCGTACCGAGACATAAACGCGAAACAGTAAGGCCAGTATTGCCGAATTTGCGATATTGCATGGTCGACTCCGCGAATAGCAGTGAGTGGTTTGATACAGCCGGTCAGAAATGCAGAAAAGAGAGCATAGCGGCTAATGCAAATTTGCGTTGCGACCTCGCCAGTACGCATTCATATCGCTGACATGGGATGGGGAAAACTTTTCACACGCGTAAGGTCTAAACGGCTTTGTCATCGCGTCGAGGTTCTTGTCCGATGAACGATTCACGAACTGACCGTCAGGATATCGGGCCCGGCAGTGCCCACATGCGCGCGGCGATCACTGTTGCGGCCGCCGTCGCCGTGGGCGTGATCGTCGCGTGCGCAATCGGCTTGAGAAGAAAAGCGGGCAACCAGCGCGTGCCCGAACCGGCGAGAAGCGTCGATCTGGACCGCTACACGGGACATTGGTACGAGTACGCGCGCTACGACAACCCTTTCGAACACGGCCGCGATTTCGTTAAGGCCGTCTACGCGAAACGCGACGACGGCTTGATCAGCGTGATCAACACGGCTCGCGAAGGCGGCGCGAACGGCACGCGGCGCATTGCGCGAGGCAAGGCGCGTGTGATGCCCGACTCGAACAATGCGAAGCTCAAGGTGTCGTTCTTCGGCCCGTTCTACGTCGGCGACTACTGGGTGCTCGATCGTGCCGAAGACTATGGCTGGTCGATCGTCGGCGAACCGACGGGGACGTACCTATGGATTCTTACGCGCGAGGCCAGGCCCGCGGCCGAATTGCAGCATGCACTGCTCGAGCGGGTCCGTGCGCTGGGTTATGACCTGTCAATGCTGCGCAAAACGCAGCAATGAATACACATGAAGGCCGGTTGAAAATTTTTCTAGGGGCCGTTTCTTTTTGCAAATCCATGATCGGGCTATTGCGCTGCGTAATGACGCGAATTGGGCACTGCGCGGTAACTCTTGCTTTTTCAGCGGCCAGTCCTCGCGGAATTCATGCCGCTTTCCGTACCGGCATGGATTTCGCATCACATCACGCATAGCAATTCCGCATCGGTCAGTGCAGATCGCCGCGGTTTTCTTTTCAACCGGGGTGTGAACTGCCCACGTAAAGAGCCGAGCGAAAGAACCGTGGCCTATCGCACCTGACTGCGTCAATTGCCATGGACACCAATCGTACTTTAACGACCATTCGAAGCGGCGAACACCGGATCAGCGATCATCGGGACGATATTTTCTTTGCCGCGGTGTCGACGACATGCATGCCGATGATCGTCACCGACCCGCATCTGCCCGACAATCCCGTGATCTTCGCGAATCATGCGTTTCTGCGCATGACGGGTTACGAGCTGAGTGAAATCATCGGCAGCAACTGCCGATTTCTGCAAGGACCGGAAACGGATCGCGCGACCATCGACGAAGTGCGCAGCGCCGTCGCCGACCGGCGCGAGCTCGCAACGGAGATCCTCAACTATCGCAAGGACGGCTCGACATTCTGGAACGCGCTGTTCATCTCGCCTGTGTTCAACGAGCAGGGCGAACTCGTGTATTTCTTCGGCTCGCATCTCGACGTGAGCCGCCGCCGCGACGCGGAAGACGCACTGCATCAGGCGCAAAAGATGGAGGCGCTAGGGCAGCTGACGGGCGGCATCGCGCACGACTTCAACAATCTGCTGCAAGTGATGGCGGGCTATGTGGACGTGTTGCAGACGGGTATCGAAGGCCACGCGGAAAGGGCGGTGATGTCGCAGAGTCTCGACCGCATTCGAGGCGCGGTCGCGAGGGCGACGACGTTGACACAGCAACTGCTTGCATTTGCGCGCAAGCAGAAACTCGTCGGGCGCACCGTCAACCTGAATACGCTCGCCGACAGCATGGTAGAGCTCGCACGCCGCACGTTGGGCGGCAACATCTCGCTGAAAACAGAATACGAAGAAGGTCTCGGCAATTGCCGCGTCGATTCGACCCAGCTCGAAGTGGCCTTGCTCAACGTGCTGCTCAATGCACGCGATGCGCTCGCCGCGCGGCGCGACGGCATGGTGACGGTGCGCACGGAAACGGTCGAGCTCGATCAGCAGGAGGTGATCGGCTTCGCCGATCTGCGGCCGGGCCGCTACGTAACGATTGCGATCTCCGATAACGGTTGCGGCATTCCTGCCGGGATTCTCGACAGGGTGATGGACCCGTTCTTCACGACGAAGGGCGAAGGCAAGGGCACGGGGCTCGGGCTGTCGATGGTCTACGGTTTTGCGAAGCAGTCGGGCGGTGCGGTGAACCTGTATTCGGAGCCGAATGTCGGCACGACGTTGCGGCTGTATTTCCCGGCGGTGGAAGGCAATGCGCAACGCCGTCCGTGCGCGCCGAAAGCAGTCGAGAAGGCGGGCCACGAAATGATTCTGATCGTCGACGACCGCGTCGAAGTGGCGGAAGTCGCGCAGGCGATGCTGGAGCAAATCGGCTACCGCACGCGTGTCGCGCTGAACACGAAGGACGCGATGGAGGTTCTGCAAGATGATGCGCCCATCGATCTGCTGTTCACCGATCTCATCATGCCCGGCAACATGAACGGCGTGATGCTCGCACGCGAGGCGCGGCGCCTGCGCCCGAAGATCAAGGTGCTGCTGACGACGGGTTACGCGGATGCGTCGCTCGAACGCACGGATGCGAATGGCAAGGAGTTCGACATCGTTCACAAGCCCTATCGTCGCGCGGAACTGGCGCGCAAGGTGCGCATCGTGCTGGGTGGCCCGACGGGTGTCGTCTAGCGGGCAGAGGAGCAGGCCGCGTTTCAGGAGATGGAGCGGGAGATGGAGCCGCCATTCCATCCGTTGCAAGTCCTGAGATAAAATTTACGTTCGGTTCCGTTCAACCTGAGGCGAATCGCGCGGTGCCAAACCGATACAGCGCATTCACGTTTTAACCGGATCTCGAATGTTGCGACCTCGCATACCAGACAACGAAAGCGAGCGAATGGAGACTTTGCGTTCGCTGCATATCCTCGACACGCCGCCCGAAGAGCGGTTCGACCGTCTTACGCGCCTCGCGCGACGCCTGTTCGGCGTGCCCATTGCGGCTGTCACGCTGGTCGACAGCCACCGCCAGTGGTTCAAGTCGCACCCGGGCCTCGAAGCGTCTGAGACACCGCGCGATGTTTCCTTTTGCGGGCACGCGATACTCGGCGACGAACTGTTTCTCGTGAACGACGCATCGCTCGATGCGCGCTTCGCCGATAATCCGCTCGTCAAAGGCGAGCCGAATATCCGCTTCTACGCGGGCTATCCGCTGACGGTCGACAACGGCAGCCGTCTCGGAACTTTGTGCCTGATCGACGTGAAGCCGCGCGCGCTCGACGACGAAGAGCGCATGTTGCTGCGCGATCTCGCGCGCATGGCCGAGCAGGAAATTGCCGCCGTGCAGCTCGCCACGACGGACGAACTGACGGGCCTGTCGAACCGCCGCGGCTTCGAAGCGCTTGCGCAGCACGCAATCAGGCTTTGCAAGCGTGCGCAAAAGCCCGCGTCACTGCTGTTCTTCGATTTGAACGGTTTCAAGCAGATCAACGACGTGCATGGTCACGCGGAAGGCGATCGCGCGTTGATCGCATTTGCAACGGTGCTGCGCACCACGTTGCGCGACAGCGACGTGATCGGCCGGTTGGGCGGCGACGAGTTCGTGGTGTTGCTGTCAGACTCGGATGAAGATGGCACGATGCAGACCATTGAACGGCTGCGGCATCAACTGCACATCTACAACCAGTCGGCGCAAGCGGACTATCACCTGCATTGCAGCGTGGGCACGGCGACGTACGCACCCGACAGCGCACTGTCGATCGACGAACTGCTGGCGCGCGCCGATGGCGCGATGTACGCGAACAAGCGCGCTCAACGCTAGCGCACGCGCGGCTGCGCAAACGTTTAGCGCAGCCGCTTCGTCGAATCGCATGCTTTCAGCGGTTCTCCAGCACCCAGCGCTCTTCGCGCTCGAGACGCAGCAGCGCATGCTCGAACATCGCACGCGCACGGCCCGAGATGTTCGCCAGATAGACGTGCAGCAGCGCATCGGCAGGCGTGCGCGACGCGCAACTGACGCTGTACTGCTCGAACGCGCTCAGTTGCATGATGATGCTCGCGAGATGCTTCGGGCACTCGCATGCGATGGTCGTCGACGCCTGCGCCATCGCCATCAACGCCTCGTCGGAGTAATGCCGTTGCGGCGCGGGCTCGCGGGTATCGGGCTGGTCAGCGGCAACGCCGCTCTTGCGCTGGATGTCCGCCATCATCTGCGCGGCGGATGCCTGATCGAGCGGCTCGCGAACGGCGCGAACGCCCACGCGTTCGAGCAGGCCGAGCGTGCTCGCGGCCGCAAACGAATACACGACGGCGATGTTTTCCGCGTGCGTCGACGCGCTCAATGCGAGCACGCGCTCCACATCGTCCGCGTGCAGCGACGGCAGATGGATGATCAGCGCATCCGTCGGCTGGTCCATCCGCTCCGCGAACGCGGCCGTCATGTTTTCGAAGACCTTCGGCTCGCTCGCGAGGTCCGCGTTCATCGCATGCAGATGCTGGCGGATCGTGTGCGCGAGCGCGCTGCCGACGATCCGCAATCGCAGCCCCGGCGGCCCTTCCGCGAGCGGCGACATGGGCGTCTTGTCGACATGCATGAACGCGAGCCGCTCCAACTCGCTCGTCTGCAAGGACGCGATGGAGCCGATCGCGTAGCCGCGATCTACAAGCCCTTTGATCATCGCGACGCGGCGCACGTCGGCGTCGCTATACAGGCGGTGGCCGGACTGCGTCGTGGGCGGCGCGACGACGCCATAGCGGCGCTCCCAGATGCGCAGCGTGCCAACGGGGAGATTCGCCATGCGCGCCACGGCCCCGATCCGATAGCGCGGTACGGCTTCTGGATCATCCACTGTCTTGATCATGAATCGAAAATCCGTGGGGGAGCCGGTTCGAGTCTAACAAGCGCGACGCCGATCTGAAGCAGATTTTTTTGGTCGATCGTGCCGCAAAGCCGCATGCAGACACGCTTTGCGGAGCGCGCGCCGTTGGCGCGCAAGGCCGCGCGGGCGAATCGCCGGACTTGCGCGCGAAGCAGGCGGCGTGTGCCGCTATCGCGTTGTATCGGTTTTGACCCGGATCGGCGGGGACGAGTCAGCGCTGCTGCGTCGAGCCGCGCACGATCAATTGCGGCGCGGATGTCACGCACACGCGCGGCGCTTTTCGCTGCGCGCCATGCGTGGGCTGCTCGATCAGATCGCGCAGCAGCGACACCGCGAGCCCGGCCGCTTCGACGGTCGGCACCGCGACGGTCGTCAGCGGCGGGCGCGATTGCTGCGCCAGTTGAATGTCGGTGATGCCGACCACGGACAGATCGCGCGGCACCTCGCGTCCGAGATCGGCGGCAGCGTGGATCGTGCCGAGCGCGGGCAGGTCGTTGGTCGCGAAGATGGCCGTCATCTTCGCATCGCGTTCGAGCAGACCGCGCGCGGCCATGTAGCCGCCCTCAATCGTGTCGGGCGCATAACGCACGTTTTTCGCGGGCACTTTCAGGCCCGCTTCTCGCATTGCATCGGCGAAGCCTTCGTAGCGCGAAGCATGAATGCCCGATGGTTTGCTGCCGACAATCGCGCCGATGCGCCGATGGCCGAGCTCGATCAGATGCCGCGCGGCAAGCTGGCCTGCGAGGCGAAAGTCGACGGCGACGCAGGGCAGGCCGGGCGGATCGTCGGGGCGTTCCCACATGCACAGCACCACGGGCGCGCCGCGCGCTTGCGTTTTATGCAGATCGTCGAAGTCGAGATTGGCGTTCATCACGAGCACGCCTTCCGACAGCGTGCCCGCAATCTGCTCCAGATAGGCGCGGCCCGCCTGCGGATCTTCGTTCGTGTTGCAGATGATGACGAAGTGGCCGCTCGTGCGCGCCGCGCGCTCGACGGCGAGCGCGAACTCGGGATAGAACGGGTTCGCGATGCTCGACACCATCAGCGCGATGGTCGGCGCGCGGCCCTCGGCGAGCGCGCGCGCAGCGAGATGCGGCCGGTAGTTGAGCGCCTCGACGGCTTCGAGCACGCGCTGACGCGTCTGTTCGCCGACGCGTCCGCGGTTGCGCAGCACATTCGATACCGTCGCCGACGTGACGCCGGCGCGCCGTGCGACTTCGCTCAGAGTGGACATGATTCGCGGTGCTTCTTCAATATATGGGACATGCGTTCATCATTTGCATTGGCCTTGAAGGCGCGGCACCATGCGCGAAACGACAGAACGAATAGCGGAGACAGCGCCAGTCGGCCAACAACTGGCCATGAGAGCCCACCAAAGCTCAACCCCCTCGGCCAGCGATCGCAATGCGATCATTTTTTGGCCGTGCAGATTAAGCGCTTAATCTCCGCTTCGGGCTGATTAAATCACGGAGTCGAAGCGATGGCGAGCATTTCGTTGAAGGGCGTGCAGAAAGCGTATGGAGACAACGCGCCCGTGATCCGCAACGTCGATCTGGAGATCGGCGAGAACGAGTTCTGCGTGTTCCTCGGCCCGTCGGGCTGCGGAAAGTCCACGCTGCTGCGCATGATCGCCGGTCTCGAAGACGTGACGGACGGCGACCTGTCGATCGGCGGGCGCATCGTCAATGACGTGCCCGCTGCCGAGCGTGGTGTCGCGATGGTGTTCCAGAGCTATGCGCTCTTTCCGCACATGAGCGTGTACGAGAACATCGCC
The DNA here is from genome assembly GCF_017814945.1 of Paraburkholderia sp. LEh10. Taxonomy (GTDB): domain Bacteria; phylum Pseudomonadota; class Gammaproteobacteria; order Burkholderiales; family Burkholderiaceae; genus Paraburkholderia. Next base: position 12,072 of record NZ_JAGIPX010000017.1, on the reverse strand, counting down.
TTTGGCCTGAAGCTCGCGAAGAAGCCGAAAGCGGAAATCGACCGCAAGGTGAAGGAAGCCGCGCGCATCCTGCAACTCGAAGCGCTGCTCGATCGCAAGCCGCGCGCGCTGTCGGGCGGGCAGCGGCAGCGTGTCGCAATTGGCCGCGCGATCGTGCGCGAGCCCGGCGTGTTTCTGTTCGATGAGCCGCTGTCGAATCTCGATGCGACTCTGCGCGGCCAGACGCGCATCGAAATCGCGCGCCTGCACAAGCAATTCGCGACGGCGAGCGTCGTCTATGTGACGCACGATCAGACGGAGGCGATGACACTCGCCGACAAAATCGTGCTCCTGCATGCGGGCAACGACACCGAGCGTTACGGCAGCATCGCGCAGATCGGCGCGCCGCTCGAACTCTATCACCGGCCGGACAGCCGTTTCGTCGCGGGTTTCATCGGCTCGCCGCGCATGAACTTTCTGCCCGCGCGCGTGACGCAGATCGACGCGCAAGGCGTCGTCGTCGCGCTGGATCATACGAACGAGCCGGTGCGCGTCGCCGTCGACGGCAGCGCGCTGCAGGGCGCGCAACCTGTCACGCTCGGCGTGCGCCCGGAGCATCTCGAACTCGTCGCGAGCGATATATCACAAGATGATGCAACGCTTGCGCGCACCATTTCGCTGATCGAGCATCTGGGCGAACACAGTTACGTGCATCTCGATCAACCCGGCGGCGACGTGCTGATCGCGAAGGTGCCCGGCAACGCGCGCATCGGGCAGGGCGAGCGTGCCGTCTTCGCGGCGCCCGCCAGCGCCTGCCATCTTTTCACCGAAGACGGATTCGCCGTGAAGGCGCTCAACTCCGTTGAACACTACGCATAAGGGACATGCGCATGCGACTTGGAGTCTGCTATTACCCGGAGCACTGGCCGGAATCGATGTGGGAAGACGACGCGCGCCGGATGAAGGCGCTCGGCATCGAACAGGTGCGAATCGCGGAGTTTGCATGGAGCCGTATCGAGCCGACGCCCGGCGAATACGATTGGGGCTGGCTCGATCGTGTGATCGACGTGCTCGGCAACGCGGGCCTGAAGGTCGTGATGTGCACGCCGACGGCGACGCCGCCGAAGTGGCTGATCGACCGTCACCCGGACATTTTGCCCGTCGGCGCCGATGGACGCCCGCGCGCATTCGGCTCGCGGCGTCACTACGATTTTTCGTCGCCGTCGTATTTCGACGCGTCGCGCAAGATCTGCACGGCCGTCGCCGAACGATACGGCAAGCATCCCGCTGTCGCCTTCTGGCAGACGGACAACGAGTACGGCTGCCACAACACGGTGGTCAGCTATTCGCCGGCCGCCATTGCGCGTTTTCGTCTGTGGCTGAAGGAGCGCTACCTGAACATCGACGCGTTGAACCGCGCCTGGGGCACTGTGTTCTGGAGCATGGAGTACCGCAGCTTCGACGAAATCGATGCGCCCGTCGCGACCGTCACGGAAGCGCATCCGTCGCAGCGTCTCGACTACCGGCGCTTCGCGTCCGATGAAGTCGCGCGCTACAACCGCATGCAGGTCGAGATCATTCGCGCGCATTCGCCGGGACGGCCCGTCGCGCACAACTTCATGCAGCTCTTCACGGAATTCGATCACTACGAGGTCGCGCGCGATCTCGATGTGGCGACGTGGGACAGCTACCCGCTCGGCGCGCTCGAAGAGCAGTGGTTCGCGCCGGAGATCAAGGCAAAGTTCCTGCGCACGGGGCATCCCGACTTCGCCTCGTTCAATCATGACGTGTATCGCGGCATGTCGAAGCTGCCGTTCTGGGTGATGGAGCAGCAGCCCGGTCCTGTCAATTGGGCGCATTGGAATCCCGCGCCGCTGCCGGGCATGGTGCGCTTGTGGAGCTGGGAAGCGTTTGCGCACGGCGCGGGCTGCGTGTCGTACTTCAGATGGCGTCAGGCGCCGTTCGCGCAGGAGCAGATGCATGCGGGTCTGAACACGCCCGACAATCGCCTCGATATCGGCGGCAGCGAAGCGGAGCAGGTCGCGCAGGAGATCGTGCGCGTGTCGGCGTCGAACGCCGACGCGAATGCGGACCTGCGCAGCAAGATCGCGCTCATCTACGACTACGAAGCCAAGTGGCTGTTCGAAATCCATCCGCAGGGCGCCGACTTTCACTATCCGCGTTTCGCGTTCGAGTACTACTCGGCGTTGCGCTCGCTCGGTTTCGACGTCGATGTGATTGCCGCCGATGCGCCGCTCGACGGCTACAGGATGATCGTCGTGCCGCCGCTGCCCGTCGTGCCCGGCGACTTCGCGGCGCGGCTCGCGGCGTCGGGCGCGCAAGTCGTGCTCGGTCCGCGCACGGGCTCGAAGACGCGCGACCTGCAGATTCCCGCGAACCTGCCGCCCGGCGCGCTCGCATCGTTGCTGCCGATCCGCGTGTGGCGCGTCGAATCGATGCGGCCCAACGTGACGGAGCCCGTGCATTTCAACGGCGCGGGCGATACGCCGCGCGAAGGCTTTGCGCGCCATTGGCGCGATCTGATCGACGCCGCCGACGAGCGCAGCTTCGCTGTGCGCGCGCGCTTCGCCGATGGTCATCCCGCGTATGTGCAGCACGGCTCGGTTCATTACTTCGCGAGCCTGTTCGACGACCGCCTGACCGAGTCGCTGTTCGCGCGCATCGCGACGCAGGCCGGACTCACGCCGACGCCGCTGGGCGACAGCGTGCGCATCAGCCGTCGCGGCGGTCTCACCTATGTCTTCAACTACGCGAACGGCAAGCATCTGATCGAAGGCGTCGATGGGTCGCGTTTCGTGATCGGCACGCATGAAGTGGAGCCGCAAGGCGTATCGGCTTATCGGACGGCGTAGCGCAGCGAATGGCTAACACCAGTAATACAGCAGTGATCCGGCATCTAAAAACCACGCAATAAAATGACAGGAGACAACAGGATGACAGCAAGGCAATTCAACCCGCGCAAAGCGATGGCCACGCTGGCGTTCGCCGTCGCAGCCACCGTGTCGTCGTTGGCCGTCACCGCGACGAATGCCGCAGCGGGCACGATGACGATGAACATCGCGTTCAAGGGCGCAAGCCAGCGCGCCGTGTGGCAATCGGTAATCGACGACTTCAGGAAGGCGCATCCCGACATCGACGTGAAGGCGTCGTTCGTCGACGAGGAAGCGTACAAGGTGCAACTGCCGGGCTGGCTGTCGACGGTCGCGCCTGATGTCGTCAACTGGCACAACGGCGAGCGCATGGCGTACTACGCGCGGCGCGGCCTCTTCGAAGACCTGAGCGGCGACTGGAAGAAGAACGGCTGGGACAGCATGTACGCATCGACGAAGGAATCGTCGACGTACAACGGCAAGCAGTACGCGGCGCCGACCGTCTATTACTCGTGGGGCCTGTTCTATCGGAAGGACCTGTTCCAGAAGGTCGGCATCACGTCCGAGCCGAAAACGTGGGACCAGTTGATGGACGCCTGCAAGAAGCTGAAGGCGGCAGGCATCACGCCGTTTGCTGTCGGTGGCCGCGATGCATGGACGCTCGCGGGCTGGTTCGATTACCTCGACTTGCGCATCAACGGCAACGCATTTCATCAGAAGCTGATGGCGGGCGACGTGCCCTATACCGACCCGCGCGTGAAGAAGGTCTATACGGCGTGGAAGCAGTTGCTCGACGACAAGGACTTCATCGACAACTCGCTGTCCTACGACCTCGATGCGGCGCAGCCGTTCCTGTTCCAGGGCAAGGCCGCGATGATGCTGATGGGCACGTTCATCACGGGCGGCTTTCCGGCGAGCGTGAAGCCGAACATGGGCTATTTCCAGTTCCCGATCATCGACTCGAATGTGCCGACGGCGGAAGATGGTCCCGTCGAATCGCTGCACATTCCGGCGAAGGCGAAGAACAAGGCCGACGCGCAGACGTTCCTCGCGTTCGTCGAAACGCCGGAGCAGGGCGCGAAGCTCGCGGCGGGCCTGGGTTCGCTGTCGGCGAACAGCAAGTCGCCGGAACCGGAAGATCCCATTTCGAAGATCGGGTTCCAGATCCTGTCGAATACGAAGGGCGGCATCGCGCAGTTCTATGACCGCGACATGACGAAGGAAATGGCCGACGAAGGGATGAAGGGCATGCAGCAGTTCGTCGCGGATCCGGCGAAGCTCGATGCGGTCCTCGCGCAGCTTGAACAGACGCGCAAGCGGATCTACAAGAAGTAAGGGTGTAAAGCCGTGGCGCGGGACCGCCTTGAACCTGCGGTCCCGCGCATAGCAGAAAGCTCAGGATGGGAGAACCGTCGTGTCGCACTCCGTCACACGTCAGGATATCAATGCGACGCCGCCGTCGCCGCAAGCCGCGCCTGCGCCGAAGGCGGCGCGCAGCAGGCGCGGGCCGTCGCCGACCGCGCGCCGGCAGCGCAAGGCCGCGTTGCTGTTTCTCGCGCCCGCGTGCTTCATGGTCGCCGTGTACGTCGTCTGGCCGATCCTGTCGTCGATCTGGCTCAGCTTCTACAACTGGGACGGCATGACCGACAAGGCGTTCGTCGGACTCGCGAACTATATCGAGCTGTTCCAGGCGCCGACGTTCTATACCGCGCTGAAGAACAACCTGATCTGGCTTGTGCTGTTCCTGCTCGCGCCGCCGATGGGACTCGCCGTCGCGCTGTATCTGAATCAGGCGGTGTCGGGCATGCGTGTGGTGAAGTCGCTGTTCTTCGCGCCGTTCGTGCTGTCGGGCGTCGTCGTCGGGCTGATCTTCTCGTGGTTCTACGACCCGACCTTCGGCCTGCTCGCGATGATGCTCGGTCACGGCATCCCCGTGCTCGGCGATGCGCGCTATGCGACCTTCGGCATCATCTTCGCCGCGCTGTGGCCGCAGACGGCGTACTGCATGATCCTGTATCTGACGGGCCTCACGACGCTCAACAGCGAGCAGCTCGAAGCCGCCCGCATGGAAGGCGCGAAGGGCTGGTCGATGCTGTGGCATGTCGTGCTGCCGCAATTGCGACCCGTCACGTTCATGGCGATCGTCGTGACCGTGATCGGCGCGCTGCGCAGTTTCGATCTGATCTCGGTGATGACGGGCGGCGGCCCGTTCGAAAGTTCGACCGTGCTCGCGTATTACATGTACGACCAGGCGATCAAGTATTACCGGATCGGCTATTCGGCGTCGATTGCCGTTGTGCTGTTCGCGATCATGCTCGTCTACATCGTCTATCACCTGCGCCGCATGCTGCGCCACGAACAGTAAAGGAGCGGACCATGTATCCGATGCCCGTCGCCAAATGGAAGCCGTTCAACCGGCGGCTGTACAAACTGTCGCTGCCCGTTGCGCTCCTGATCTGGCTGCTGCCGATGATCGCGGTGCTCGTCACGTCGGTGCGCTCGACGCAAGAGCTGAGCGAAGGCAATTACTGGGGCTGGCCGAAGCACATCGCGTTCTTCGACAACTACCACGAAGCGCTCACCACGTCGCCGATGCTGCATTACTTCTGGAATAGCGTGCTGATCACGGTGCCTTCCGTGATCGGCGCGATCGTGCTCGCGTCGATGGCAGGCTTCGCGCTTGCGATCTACCGCTTTCGCGGCAACACGACGCTCTTCGCGACCTTCGTCGCGGGCAACTTCGTGCCGATCCAGATACTGATGATTCCCGTGCGCGATCTGTCGCTAAGCCTCGGGCTCTTCAATACGCTGGGCGCGCTGATTCTCTTTCACGTGTCGTTTCAGACGGGCTTTTGCGCGCTGTTTCTGCGCAACTTCATCAAGCAGTTGCCCTATGAACTGATCGAGGCGGCGCGCATCGAAGGCGCGGGCGAGTGGACGGTGTTCTACCGCATCGTGTTGCCGCTGATCCGGCCCGCGCTTGCTGCGCTCGCGATTCTCGTCTTCACGTTCGTCTGGAACGATTACTTCTGGGCGCTGTGTCTGACGCAAGGCGACGAGGCGGCGCCGATCACGGTCGGCGTCGCGGCGCTCAAGGGCCAATGGACGACTGCGTGGAATCTCGTGTCGGCGGGTTCGATTCTGGCTGCGCTGCCTTCCGTCGCGATGTTCTTCGCGATGCAAAAGCACTTCGTCGCGGGTCTCACGTTCGGCGCGACCAAAGGTTAGCAGTTTCTTGCGCGCTTTTCCTGTGCGCTTTCCTGCGCTTTTTCCTGCGCGTGTCCCTGTTTCTCTCCTCGTAGAAGGTTGCCCGCGAAAGGGGGCTTTTTTCCATGGGGCCTACGCGCCGATATGCTACTGCCCCGGTTGCACATAAGTGCGCACACCGGCGAGCGGCGATCCATAACCGCCCGAATTGGCATTGTTCGGCAGACCATTGACGAGTTGCGCGCGCGGATCGACGGGATTCAGATTGAGTTCACCCGCCTGCTGGTTGCCGTGTGTCGGATATTCGCTGCCGAGCGCCGCGTTCGGCATCAGGCGCGTGTTGTTGATGGGTGCGTTCATGTCGTCATACACGGACAAACCTTGCGCATGCGACGCGGCGGCACTGACTAAAAGCGCGACAGCGGTTGCTAGTTGAAGGGAAACGAGGGGCTTGCGCACGATGCACTCCTTGCTCGAAGAATGGCGCGCTCGTGCGAAAGGAGCCGGCATGGCGCACCCGCAGTCCGCTTTAACTATTGGATATCGGATGCGGGAGTTCAAGGCGTGACGTGCGCGGACGTCATCATGTCGCGCTTTTGTTGCATTTGTTCGGGCGTGCAAGCGCAATGACGACAGCATGCGCGAACATATCGCGCGTCGTTCATCGACCCGGCGGCGGCGCTCAGGCGTGCTCGCCCGCGATCTCACCGACCGTGCGCCGCACCGCGCGCAGGATCTGGTTGGCCAGTTCGGGCTTTGCCTTTAACACGGCACGCGACGCCGCGATACCGCCGATCAGCGCCGACGATATCGCGATCGCCTTGTCGCGCTGGTTGCCCTTGACCTTGTGCGCGGCCAGATGCTGCTCGAACACGGCGACCATCATCTCGAACCCCTCGCTGTAGCGCGCGCTGATCGTCTCGTCCTGACGGCCGATCTCGCTCGCCGACGCCGCCATCGCGCAGCCGTTCGCGATGTCGTCGCGCTTTTCCTCCGACAAATAGCTGTCGAGCAGATCCTTGAGACTCGGCAGACGGCCGTCGTGCGACGTCGTCATGCGCGCGTGGCTCGCGTGCAGCCCATGCGCGAGCGCCTCTGCCGCCAGCGCTTCCTTCGACGGAAAGTGCGCATAGAGCGCGCCGTGCGTGAGTCCCGCCGCCTTGCCGATTTCCGCCACGCCGACGCCGTCGATACCGCGCTCGCGGATCAGGCGAGCGGCCGTCTCGACAAGCGCCGCCCGGTTTTGCGCCGCCTTTTCCTTGCTGACTTTCATCGCTTGTTCACCGTGCCCAACGATGCGAGCGCAAAAAACGCTTGACACGTATTGATTGCGCTCACTATGATTAATTTAAGATTGCACTTGCAATTATAACGCGGCTGCAAGCGGATGAATATCCGCATCGACCCTTCCACCTTGGAGAAATACATATGTCCTTCGAAAACAAGACGGCGCTCGTGACAGGCGGCAACGGCGGTATCGGTTTCGCGGCGGCGCGTCTGCTGATCGCGCAGGGCGCGCGGGTCGCGATCACGGGCCGCGACGAGAAGAAGCTCGACGAAGCCGTCGCCGAACTCGGCCCGAAGGCGCTCGCGATTCGCGCGGATCTCAACGACCCGGCAGCCATCGACGAAGTGATGAAAGTGATCGCTGACAAGTTCGGCAAGCTCGATGTGCTGTTCGCGAACGCAGGTGTCAGCGGTGCGACGCCCGTCGGCGGCACGACGGCTGAAAAGTTCGAATCGATCATGCGCACCAACGTGACGGCCGTGTTCCTGACGGTGCAGGCTGCGGTGCCGCTGATGGGCGAGGGCGGCGCGATCGTGCTGAACGGATCGGTGATGCGCCAGCTGGGCAGCCCGGGCTCGTCGGCGTATTCGGCTTCGAAGGCGGCGATTTCGGGGATGGCGCGCGTGCTCGCGTCGGAGCTGGTCACGCGCGGCATCCGCGTGAACACGGTCATCCCGGGCGGAACGCGCACGTCGATCTGGACGCGCGGCGACCGTCAAGGCGCGACGCTGGACGCCACGGAAACCGCGCTCAAGCCGATGATCCCGATGAACCGCTTCGCCGAGGCCGAGGAAGTTGCACAAGCCGCCGTGTTCCTCGCGTCGGATGCGGCGTCGGGCATGACCGCGGCGGAAATCGTCGTCGACGGCGGCAACACGGGTGCGCCGATGGGCGCGCCGGCGTTCCGCAAGTAAGCGCCCGTAAGGGCTGAACGCAAAAAGGGCGATGTGCAGCCTTGCGGCTGCCATCGCCCTTTTGCCGTGTTGATGCGCGCGATGCGCAGCTAGCGCAGCGTCAAATCAGGCCCGCGACCATCGCCGCGACGATCGATCCCAGCACCAGCACGGCGCCGACCGTCCTGCGCCGGTTCAACTGCGTCCACAGCAGCACGCCCGTCAGCGACAGCAGGATCACGCCGCCCGCGAACGTGTCGATCAGCAGCACCCAGCCGACGCTCAGGCCCACGCCCTTGTGCAGATTCGTGAGGGTGGCGAGGAACGTGTTCGCGCTGCGCTTGACGCTCACGTAGTCGTTGCCGACCCAGTATTCCGCCGATGTGTTTTCGCCTGGCGACGCTAACGACACCTGCCAGCGCTCCGGCTGCATCGCCTTGCGATCGCCCCATGCGACGGGATGCGATGGCTCCTTCTGCACGCGCCCCGGCTTGCCTTGCACCTTCAGGTCCTGCTTGAGCCATTGGGCGAGATCGCGCGGCGACTCGGGCGCGGGCTTGGGCAACTGCACCTGCAGCGACTCGACTTGCGGCTCGCCTGTCGGTACGCGCAGCGGTCCGCCGCGATGATTCAACAGGAAGCCGCTCGTGCCCATCAACAGGCCGAGGGCGGCGCCCCACAGGCCAATCCAGCTGTGCACCTTGCGCAGCCATTTGATGAACGTGATGCGGCGCGAAGTCATCGGCGGCGCGCCATTGCCGGTGTTTTTGTGCTGGCCATTGCCGCGCGTCGCGGGATCGATGGCCACGGTTTCGGGTGTATTCACAGGTCGCTCCAGGGGCAAGACAACGCGCGGTTGCAACTGACCTCAACCGTGATCGAACAGCCGCGCACACGTTGCAGGCCGTGAAGGCTCGCGACGCGCGTTGTGCTTCGATACGGAATGGCCATCGACGGGGGAGGCGATGGCGTTGGCTGGCTGGCCGCTTTGCCCAGCAAATGGGGCGCTGCAGTGGGCTGGCTTTGCGATCAGGTAAAACAGCTAAGGGAGCTTATGATTTCACGGCGTAATGAATGCCGCAATCGCCGGACGCGATTTACAACACCGTGAATGTTTCGACCGATTACGACCCTTGCGCACCGGATGGCTCGCGATCGCCGATATTCAGCGCACGCCGAGCCGGTAGACGGTGGTGTGCGTGTAGCGCTCGCCTGGGCGCAGCACGACGTCTTCGGCATCCGGCATGTTGATCTGGTTCGGAAACGCGCCCGTTTCGAGGCACAGCGCCGCATGCTTGCTGTACGTCCTGCCATTGCGGCCGTCGACGCCCGCAAGAAAATTGCCCGTATAGAACTGCATCCCCTTCGCGTCCGTCGATACCGTCAGTTCGCGGCCGCTCGCCGGGTCATACAGAACGGCCGCCGCGCGCATCGCGCCCGCGCATTCGCGCAGCACATAGCAATGATCGAAGCCGCCCGCGCGCGCGAGCTGCGCATCCGGCCAGTCGAGCCGCGCGCCGATGGGCGCGCCCGCGCGGAAATCGAACACGCTGCCCGCGACATCCTTTCTCTCAATGGGGATCATTGCTTCATCGACGGCGAAGAAGGCATCGGCGTCGATTGAAATGACGTGGCCGCGGATATCGGGCGCGTCGGCGCGCGTGTCACCCGCCAGGTTGAAGTACGCGTGGTTCGTGAGGCTGAGCGGCGTGGGCGCGTCGGCCGTGGCGTCATAGTCGATCGTAAGCGCGCCGTCGTCGTCGAGCGCATAGCGCACCGTGGCCGTCACCGCGCCGGGAAAGCCCGCGTCGCCTTCGGGCGATTCGTACGACAGCACCAGCGCGCCGTCCGCCTCGCGCGCGCTCCATAGCGCCTTGTGGAATCCGCTCACGCCGCCGTGCAGCAGGTTGTCGCCATCGTTGCGATCGAGTTGATATGTGACGCCATCGAGCGTAAAGCGCGCATGCGCGATGCGGTTTGCCCAGCGCCCGATCGTCGAGCCGAAAAACCAGCGGCTCGCGAGATATCCGGCGGGCGTGTCGTGGCCGAGCAGCACATCGGCGATGCGCCCCGCGCGATCGGGCGCGTGCCACGCGACGAGGGTCGCGCCGAGATCGCTGATCACCGCGCGCATGCCGTGCGCGTTGCGCAGCGTGAACAGACGAATGTCGCCGAGACCGGGCAACGTGCCCCAGCGTTCGACCTGGACGCTGGATGAAGTGAAGGAGTCGGTGCTTTGCATGTCGGCGAAATTCATGACGGTCGCGGCGTAAGGTCAGCTATTGAACCCGGATATCGAAACCAGATTAAGGCATTTGCGCCGACGGCGCAGCGTGCGATCCCTGGGCGGCTTGCATGCGTTCCTGATACTCGCGCGGCGTGCAGTCGAGTTCGCGGCGAAACACCGCGTACATGTACTGCAACGAAGTAAAGCCGCAGCGTATCGCGACTTCCGCGCTCGACATGTCCTGCTGCACGAGCAGTTGCTTCGCGACATCGAGCTTGTGCTTGAGGATTTCCTGATGCACGGTGCAGCCCAGTTCGCGGCGGAAATAGTCTTCGAGCGACGAACGCGACACGCCCACGTAGTCGGCGACCTGTTCCGTCTTGATGCCTTGGCACGCGTATTGGCGGATGTAGTGACGCGCGCGCATCACGTAAGGGCTTGCGAGCGGTTCATGCTTCGTCGATTCGCACACGTTGATGCCGACGGGCGGCACGAGAATGCGGCGGCCGGCGAAGCGCGCGCCGCCTAGCATCTGATGCAGCAGATGCGCTGCCGTGCGGCCCATCTCCTCCGTCCCCTGGATCACCGACGACAATGGGATGCGCGTGAGCGAGCGCGTCAACGGATCGTTGTCGATGCCGATGATCGCCACCTGTTCGGGCACGGGAATGCCGCTGATCAGACACGCCTGCAACACCTGACGCGCGCGCGCGTCCGTCACCGCGATGATGCCGACGGGCTTCGGCAGGCCTTGCAGCCATTCCGTCAGCTGCACGCTCGCCTGATGCCACACGGGCGCGCTGGTGGGCAGCCCGCGATGCACGTCGCCTTCGAGTCCGTCTGCTTTGAGAAGCGCATTGAATGCGAGCTCTCGTTCCTGCGCCCAGCGGTTGGTCGGCGATTCGGGCAGGCTATAGAGCGCGAAACGTTGCAGCCCTGCGCCGATCAGATGTTTGTACGCGAGCGACACCAGCTGCATGTTGTCGGTCGCGATATACGGGAGATTTGGTGGGTACTTCGAAGGATCTTCATATGACCCGCCGACGGCGATCACGGGCAGATGGGAATCGGCGAGAGCTGCACAGACGGCGGGATCATCGAAGTCCGCGATGAAGCCATCGCCTTCGAAGCGCTCGATGCCATTCAGACGCGCGCGGAAATCTTCTTCGAGGAACAGGTCCCACGCGACGCGGGTGGATAGCAGATATTGGCCGATGCCCGTGATGATCTCGCGATCGTAGACCTTGTTCGCGTTGAAGAGCAGTGCGATCCGATGCGTGCGATGAGTCATTGGGTCTCCAGGTGTTTGCCGCTTTCGCTGGCAGCTCATTTGCTGCGTTCGCTGGCAGCCCTTTTGCCGCGTTCGCTGGCATCCGCGATGTGGTTTGCTCTTTGCGGCTTTCGCTGGCATCCGCGACGCGGTTCGCTCTTTGCCGCTTTCGCTGGCTTCCGCGACGCGGTTTGCTCTTTTGCCGCTTTCGCTGGCATCCGCGATGCGCCTCGCGGCGCAGGCGTCGCCCCTGTGCGGGGCGGCACCTACTTTCTTTGCCGCGGCAAAGAAAGTAGGCAAAGAAAGCCGCTCACACC
>NZ_JAGIPX010000177.1 GCF_017814945.1 Paraburkholderia sp. LEh10 | reverse complement strand
TCTGGACCGCAACCGCCGACTCTATCCTTCAGAAAGTGGCTCGGTTATGTAAAGTTATTTCTGGGACGGAACACTAGCAGGCTGCTGAAGTACACCCGAATTGAAACGGCCTTACTCCAATTACGCGCCGCTCGTCGCAGGTTTTTTCGCATTGTGCAAGTTCAATGCAAATTCAACGTCCTTTTAAGCGTTTTGAGGTCGAATCCTGGCCTCATTTCCGCGTTTCCCGTCACTATGAATAGTAAGGACTTTCCCGATCCCGTGGCATAGCGATATGCCAGGATGGTTGGTACTGGGCAACCCATCTGAGAAGGGGAAAGTCATGGACAAGATTACCCGTATCGGCGTGGATCTGGCGAAGAGCATCATCCAGGTACATGGCGTGGACAGCATGGAACGCGTGGTGGTCAGGAAGGCCATCTCACGGCAGAAGTTTCTCGAATGGTTTGCCAACCTCGCGCCGTGCCTGGTCGCAATGGAAGCGTGCAGCGCAGCCCACTACTGGGCGCGCAAGCTGCGCGCGCTCGGCCATGAAGTCCGTCTGATCGCGCCGCAGTTCGCTGCGCCATACCGCAAGGGCGGCAAGCACGTGAAGAACGACAGACTTGATGCGGAGGCCATCTGCGAGGCCGCGGGCCGACCGCACATGCGCTTTGTGGCCGTCAAAACGGCAGACCAGCAAAACGTGCTGGTGGTGCATCGCATGCGCGGCGGTTTCGTCGAGGAGCGCACCGCGCTCGTCAACCGGCTGCGCGGCGAGCTGGTGGAGTTCGGCGTGTTTCTGCCGCAAGGCATCGATGCATTTCGTGCCCACTTCGTCGAGGCACTGGAGGACGGTGCCGCTGAATTGAACGGTGTCGCGCGCACTGCGCTGCTGCGCGGCTGGGAGCACCTGCAGGCCCTCGACCAGCAAATCGCTTGGTGCGACGCGCAGGTCGCCATACAGGTGAAGCACGACAGCAACGCGCAGCGCGTGATGGCGGTCATCGGCATCGGGCCGCTCACCGCGTCGGCCGCGGTGGCCACCGTCGGCAACGCTCACCTGTTCAAGAACGGCCGCCAATTTGCCGCCTGGATCGGCACGGTGCCCAAACAGAACAGCAGCGGTGGCAAAACCCGCCTGGGCCACATCACCAAACAGGGCAACACGTATCTGCGCACGCTGCTGTTCCAGGGCGCGCGCTCGGCCGTAACGAGCGCGCATCGACGAACCGACCGGCTCTCGCGCTGGATCGTTCAGCTCCAGGCACGCGTGGGCTGGTATCGAACGCTGGTGGCCGTCGCCAACAAGCACGCGCGCATCCTGTGGGCGATTCTGGCCAAGAGCGAGCATTTCGATCCCTCGCATGTCTGCACTCCCCCAACACCGGGCCAGCCACGATAGGACAACAGCACGAACAGGCAAATTCGCAGCGTCACCTAAAAGCAACTAAAAGCGTGACTTCGTAACCGAGGACGCAAAGGCAAGGATAGCGACAGGTCAGACCGGCAGCGGGCGAACTCGAAAGTCCGCCAGGCGCACGTGCCACTTCGTGTCGCCGCACTATGGATGGAGTCCTGCTGCGCGGTTACTATCCGGGCCCGGGCACAGCAACCAACGTGTCCAACAAGGCCGTTTATAGGCATGCAGTCTGTCTCGCCGCAAATGCCGAATGTGTCTCCGATGACATGGGAATCAATCGAATGGATGAATGAACCCGAGCTTGCAAAAAAGGGAAAGTCCTTATAGGACGGACTTGTGCCAAGGATCGCAGGCGCACGAGGTTGTATGCGGCCATGTTCAACACGAACATCTGATCCACCTTCTTCAACCCGCGTACCATCGCCTGGCGCATACGCCCCACGGTCTTCGCCCATCCAAAGCCTTGTTCGATCAGCTTGCGCTTTTGCTGAGAAATGGCATAGCCCGCGCTCGAGGCAATCGTATCGGCCACCGCCGAACGCCGCCCCGAGGTGTTTTGCGCTACGTGCGGTGTGACCTTCATCTCGTGGCAGGCCTCGATGAATTCCTGTGCGTCGTAACCCTTGTCCGCGCCCAACGTGATCTCCGCGCTCGTATCCTGTACTGCTTGTCGCGCGTCGTTGATCATGATCTTGGCCGCTTCACGCTCAGCATGCCCGTCAGCGCGTGTCACGCGCGCGTTGACCACCAGACCGTGCCGGTTATCGGTCAGCGTATGGCCCATGTATCGCAATTCGCTGCCCGTCTTGCCTTTACGATAGAGCCGCGCATCAGGATCGGTACTGGACTGATGCGTGTCGTTGCTGCGCTTGCTACCTTTAAAGTCGCCCGCGCTGCTGCTTTCGTCATCCTGATCGTCACCGTCCTTGCGCACGAAGCTCTTGTGTCCCGCCCACGCCTGGATCAGCGTGCCGTCTACGCTGAAGTGCTCGCCCGAGAGCAGATCCTTCTT
>NZ_JAGIPX010000176.1 GCF_017814945.1 Paraburkholderia sp. LEh10 | reverse complement strand
GTGTTGGCGGCGGCGTAAATCCGACACCAGACGGCGGCGCAAGGTTGAGTTAAACACTCGACCATGCGCCGCAGGCATTGCCGCCCGCAGGGCGAGTAAAGCAGGATCAGAACCCGCCCTCGATGTCGTCGATATCGGCATCGGTGGACGGCGAACGCTGCTCGCGGATCAGCTCGTGTAACTCGACGCCGTAGCGCATCCAGATCCGCGCGCGCAGATCGCTGAGCAGCTCGAACACGGCGAACGCCTGCTGGGGCGACCAGTCGGCGTCGATCAGGAAGTCCAGTCCGCGAGACAGGCCCGAAGGCAGGTGCGTGCGGCGGCTCACGGCTTCTTCTCCGGGCGCGCAGCGTTACGCCTCCTGGCGCGCTGCTCGGCCCGCTCGCGCGCTTCCTTGACGCGATACGACTCGCCCTCGATCGCGATGACCTCGGCGCGATGCACGAGGCGATCGACCAATGACACGACGCAGGCCGCATTCGGGAACACCTCCGACCATGCTGCGAACGGTTTGTTCGTTGTAACCACCGTGCTTGCGGCGCCGTACCTGCGGCTCACCAGCTCGAACAGCAGGTCGGCATGGCGGTTCGAGTACGACAGGTAGCCCACCTCGTCAATCAGGAGCACTTCGGGCGAAGCGTAGCGATGCAGGCGCCGGCGCAGCGCCGAGTCACTGTCGAGCGCGGCCAGCTCGCCGAGCATCTGGCCAGCCGTGGTAAAGAGCGCTGTGTAGCCGTGGATGAGCGACTGGTACGCGAGGTTCAGTGCGAGTGTCGATTTGCCCACGCCGTTCGGCCCGATCAGCACGACGTTGGACTTCTCCCTGACGAACTCGAGCGCCATCAGTTCCTCGAGCGCGCCGCGGTCAATCCGTTTGGGCCATGCCCAGTCGAAGTCTGCCAGCGGCTTGAAGTTGCCCAGGCGGGCGTCTCGGATACGCCGCTCGAGCGAACGGCGCGCGCGTTCCTGCTCTTCCCAGTGCAGCAACGGCTCGACCCATGACGCGTCGGCGATCTCGCTCCAGTGCGCCAGCAATCCATACATCCGCAAGGCATTGGCGCGCTCGTGCAACTGCTCAGTCCTGTTTGTCATCATCGGCCTCCGCTGTTAGCTGGTCGTAGATGTCGAGCCGGTGTGGCGTCACGCGCTTGTCCTTGTCGCGCACGTGTTCCGGCAGCTTGATGGCGATGGGCGGAGGGGCTCCCCGGGCAGCCCGCCGACGCTCCAGTGTCAGGCGCACCGGGTTCTGGTGCGGCGCGGCGCCGCTCGCGAGGGTTTCCTCGATCGCGGCCTGCAGTTCGGCGGCGCCATACCGATCGAGCAATCGCAGCAGCTGCGCGGTAATGTTGCCCAGGTTGCTGCCGCGTTCGGCCGCGCGCAGCATCAGTGTCCGGGCAGCCGGCGCGGCGTGCGCGAGATGGTCCAGGCCGCGGTGGTGGCGGGCCTCACGTTTGCGCTCAACCAGCGCATCAATGTGCGCAGCAATCTCGATCTGCACGCCGCGGTCGTAACTGCGCACATGCTCGGCAACGACATCGGCGCCATCGAGGATGCGCACCTTATGCTGGTCGGCACGAACCGTGAGCGTGCGTCGCACATGCGTGTGCGGTATCGAGTAGTCGTTCAGGTCGAAGCGCACATAGGGCGTCTTGCCGACTGTCACGGGGAGCTGCAGTTCGCACGGGTACGGGTTCTCCGGCAATGCAAGCAGGCTCGGCTTCTCGCGCTCGAAGGCTTCGCGCACGGTGATGGCCGGATCCTCCCGGCATGGACGATCGGCTGCAACGCTCGCGCACCATTGTGCGGCCTGGGCGTTCAGATCATCGAGATCGGCGTACCTGCGCGCGGCAAAGAAGCTCTCGCGTGCGAAACGAATTGCTCTTTCGACGCGACCTTTTTCGTTTCCCCTCGCGACGGCCACCGGCCTGGGTTCGAACCGGTAATGGCTGGCAAACGCGAGCAGCGCCGGATTGAAGCGGATCGCATCGCCCTGGCGCTCGAGCACGGCGCTGCGCAGATTGTCGTACTTCAGGACCCTCGGCACGCCGGACCATGCTTCGAAGGCACCCACGTGGCCGGCCAGGAAGCTGTCCATACGGGCATCGAGGAAGAAACGCAGCCAGATCTGCCGTGACCACGAAAGCACCATCACGAAGGCCATCAGCGGCCGGCGTGCGCGACCGATCTGCAGGTGGCCGAATGAGGCCCAGTCGACTTCACCCACTTCTCCCGGCATGGTGCGCAAACGCAGATAGGCCTCAGGAGTCGGGCGTGGGCGGTGGAGCGCCACCAGGTGACGGAAATGGTGAATGTTGCCCCGGTAACCACGCTCGGTCACCATCGCGTACAGACGGCTGGCTGTGAGTGAGGGAAACTTCTTGAGCGTCTCATGGATGAACGGCAGGTACGGATCAATCCGCGAGGGCCGTTGCAGACCGCCCACCCGCGGCAGGCCCGCCTGGGCCAGCACACGCTGCACGGTGCCGCGATGCACATGCAACTGGCGCGCGATGGTGCCGCAGCGCCACTTCTCGACGTGGTAATACCGCTAATATCTTGCAAGATATTAGC
>NZ_JAGIPX010000175.1 GCF_017814945.1 Paraburkholderia sp. LEh10 | reverse complement strand
GTGCTCGCTGATACCGACATCGTCGCCGCGCTGTTGAAAGAACTGAAGTTGTCGCCGCAAGACATCAAGGGATACATCGACCAGCACGCGCAGACGGGAACTGCCGAACCCGACACGCCGCTCGACAGGATGACGATTTCCCCGCGTCTGAAGAAGGCATTTCAACACGCGTTTCAGGCGTCGCGCGATCTCGGGCATTCGTACGTCGGCCCCGAACATCTGCTGATCGGCCTCACGGCCGTGCCCGACAGCATCGCAGGCGCCCTGCTCAAAAAGTATGGCGTCACGCCTGAGGCATTGCGGCAGAAAGTCGTGAAGGTCGTCGGCAAGGGTGCCGAGGACGGCCGTGTCGATACGCCGACGGGCACACCGAATCTCGACAAGTTCGGACGCGACCTGACGGCAATGGCGCGCCAGGGCAAGCTCGACCCTGTGCTGGGGCGCGCACAGGAAATCGAAAGCACAATCGAGGTGCTCGCGCGCCGGAAGAAGAACAACCCCGTGCTGATCGGCGAGCCGGGCGTTGGCAAGACAGCGATCGTCGAGGGCCTTGCGCAGCGGATCGTCAATGGCGATGTGCCCGAGGTACTTCGCGGCAAGCGGCTCGTCGAAGTGAACATCAATTCGATGGTGGCAGGCGCCAAGTATCGCGGTGAATTCGAGGAGCGCGCAAAGCAGATGATCGATGAGGTCACTGCGAAACAGGACGAACTGATCCTGTTCATCGACGAGTTGCATACGATCGTCGGCGCAGGCCAGGGCGGCGGTGAAGGCGGACTCGACATCGCGAACGTGCTCAAGCCCGCGCTCGCACGTGGAGAACTGAGCCTGATCGGCGCAACGACGCTGAACGAATACCAGAAGTACATCGAAAAGGACGCCGCGCTCGAACGGCGTTTCCAGCCCGTACTGGTACCGGAGCCGACTGTCGAGCAGACCATCGTCATCCTGCGCGGGCTGCGCGACAAGCTCGAAGCGCACCATCAGGTAACGTTTGCCGATGATGCGTTCGTCGCCGCTGCCGAATTGTCCGATCGCTACATCACGTCGCGCTTCCTTCCGGACAAGGCCATCGATCTGATCGACCAGGCCGCCGCACGCGTGCGCATCGGCGCCACTTCGCGGCCTGCCGACATGCAGGAACTCGAAGCCGAGATTGCGCAACTCAAGCGCGAGCAGGATTACGCGTCGTCGCGCAAGCGCTTCGACGAGGCGAAAGGCTTCGAGGATCGCATCAACGACAAACAAAAGGCGCTCGAAGAGCAGACCGAGACGTGGCAACGTAAAACCGGTTCCGAAACGCTGGAGGTGACCGTCGAAGCGATCGCGGAAGTTGTCTCGCGCCTCACGGGCATTCCCGTGGCCGATCTGACGCAGGAAGAGCGCCAGAAGCTGCTCAAGATGGAAGAGACGCTGCGTGAAAGAGTCGTGGGACAAGACGATGCCGTCACCGCGGTGAGCGATGCGGTGCGTATGTCGCGCGCGGGGCTCGGTCAGACTCACAAGCCGATCGCGACCTTTCTGTTTCTCGGACCGACGGGCGTCGGCAAGACGGAACTGGCGAAAGCGCTTGCCGAAACCGTATTCGGCGATGAACAGGCGGTGATCCGCATCGACATGTCCGAATACATGGAGCGTCATGCAGTGGCACGGCTCATCGGCGCGCCGCCCGGCTATGTCGGCTACGACGAAGGCGGTCAGCTCACCGAGCGCGTCCGACGTCGCCCGTACAGTGTGATCCTGCTCGACGAAATCGAGAAGGCTCACCCGGACGTGAACAACGTGTTGCTGCAGGTCTTTGACGATGGACGGCTGACGGATGGGAAAGGCCGTGTCGTGGACTTCAGCAACACGATCATCATCGCGACCAGTAATCTGGGTGCGTCGATCATCATGGAAAACCTCGAGCGGCCCGAAGCCGCCCGCATGACCGAAAAGGCCTTGCGCGACGAATTGATGACGGTGCTCAAGGGTCACTTCCGCCCCGAATTCCTGAATCGTCTCGACGAGATCATCGTATTTCACTCGCTGTCGCGCGAGAACATCCGCTCGATCGTTCAGATCCAGATCGACCGCGTCATCCGCACTGCTGCAGCGCAAGACATCACGCTCAAGATCGACGACTCCGTCATCGAGCATCTGGTCGAAGCGGGTTACCAGCCTGAGTTCGGCGCTCGCGAACTGAAACGGCAGATTCGACAGGAAATCGAAACAAAGCTCGCGAAGGAAATGCTCAGCGATGCACTCAAATCAGGTGATACCGCCGACGTCACTTATGACAAGAACAGCGGTGAGGTCAAATTCAACAAGGTAGCATCGGCATCGAAGCCGGCGAAAGAAAAGCAGAAAGCAGGCAACGAACACGATGCGCAGGCAGAAGGCGACGCGGCGATACCACCCGCGGTTTCCGCGTCCAGCAAGGGAAGCAAGAAGCGTGGAGCGACCGGGTCCGGGAAGGAAAGCAGGTGAATCACATGGACTTTGTTTTCAGGTGACGTGCTTAGCGATCAGACTTATTTCACCGTTTGCCGCCCTTACCCGTTCCTTCCCACTCTTTATATATACGAAAAGGCATCGGTTGTGCGCTCCTGACAAGAGCGCA
>NZ_JAGIPX010000174.1 GCF_017814945.1 Paraburkholderia sp. LEh10 | reverse complement strand
CCACGCAAGGCCCGCGCAGATCGCGCCGCCCGCCACGACGGGACGCGGACCGAAGCGGTCGACGAGCCATCCTTCGACGGGCACGAGCCAGGTTTCCGTGAGAATGAAGATCGAGAACGCGAGCTGAACTTCAGCCTGCCCCCAGTGATGCTTTGCACTCATCGGCGCGACGAACAACGTCCACGCATATTGCAGGTTGGCGACGAGCGCCATGCACAGGATGCCGAATCCTAATTGCCACCAGCGGTTGCGCCAAAACGCAACCGGAGCTTGCTGAGAAATGCTGTTCATGTGCCTGTCTCCGCTATCTATTTGGGACAGCCGGCGAAAGCGCCGGTCTGTATGCATGCCACCTTATAGTTGTGTCCCGTTGAACTGCCTCGGGTGTATTTCGTAATGCCAATTCCAGTACTTCTTTTCAAAAAAACCTTTAAACCGATTTACCGAATCCTTTATCTGACATATGAAGGCAGATCGGTCATCCGTTCTGACGCTGATCGCATCTGGCCTTGTTTTTAGGCGTTAACCCGATGCTTGCGCTTCAAAACGTCCATTACAGAATCCATGCTAGGGTCAATGCTGAATTACTGATAATTAAAGTTTGTTACCATGAAGATTCATCTTCGCTTATACATCTGCCATGACAATGCGTAACGCGACCCTGCGCCAGTTGAAGGTCTTCGAAACGGTGGCGCGGCACCTGAGCTTCTCGCGCGCGGCGGAGGAACTGCACCTCACGCAGCCTGCTGTTTCCACGCAGGTCAGGCAGCTCGAAGAGCACGCCGGTTTGCCGCTTTTCGAGCAGCTCGGCAAGAAGATCTACCTGACGCCGGCCGGCACGGAAATGCTTCACTACAGTCGCGCGATCATTCAGCAATTTCATGAAGTCGATGAAGCGATGGGCCAGCTCAAGGGCATATCGGGCGGCAAGCTGAACGTCGCGGTGATCAGCGCGGGCGACTACTTCTTTCCGCGGCTGCTGGCCGAATTTACACGCCGCTATGCGGGCGTCGAACTGAACCTTTCGGTGCACAACCGCGAAGAACTGCTGCATCAGTTGTCGACCAACCAGACCGACCTCGCCGTCATGGTGCGCCCGCCGCAAGAAATGGATTCGATCCACGAAGCGTTCGCGCCGCATCCGTACGTGATCGTCGCAGCGCCCACGCATCCCCTCGCCAGCAAGCGCAACATCAAGATCAATCAGCTTGCCAGCGAAGCATTTGTCGTGCGCGAGCGCGGTTCGGACACGTGGAATTCGATGGAGGAAGGCTTTGCGGGGCGACTCACGAACCTGAAGATCGCCATGGAGATCAAGAGCACCGAGACGATCAAGCAGGCCGTGATTGCCGGCATGGGCATCGCGTTTCTGTCGGCGCACACGATCAGCCTCGAATTGCAGGTCGGCCATCTCGTTGTGCTCGACGTCGAAGACTTTCCGGTCATGCTGAACTGGTACGTCGTGCACCGCAAGAACAAGCGGCTGCCGCCCGTTGCCGTTGCGTTCAAGCGCTTTCTGCTGGAAGAAGGTGCGCAGCTGATCGAGCAGATCACGCGCGTGAATCAATTGGCCGTCCATAAATGACGGGCTATGGATTGCCAATAAAACTTTAACTATTGCGGATTCGCCGCGGCTTCTATGCTGTGGTCGATCACCACTCGACTGCATGGGAGCACGGCGATGAATCAATCTGCCAATCTGCACAATGAAGCGTTGCTGAGCGCCTACAACGCCGCGTTCAGCGATCTCGGCCTGCGCTTTCGCTGGAGCCAGGCGACGCTCGATTTCTTCGACGATGTCAGCAATGAACTGGCGCGCATTACCGCGTATATCGAGCGCTTTCATGCGCATCTGCTCAACGCCTATGACGCCGACTTTCTCGCGCAACTGATCTTCGACCGGAAGAACCAGTTTTATCGCGAGTCCGTGGTTCAATGACGCGGGGTTGCAGTTCATCCATGACTCTCTTCGGTGTCCGCGCTTCGTGAACGGGATGGTTCGCGACGCAGCGGACCGCCCGTGTTTTCCTCAGTGGCGTCTCAGTGGCGTTTGATCTGGTAACGTTGCCGGCTGCGCACGCGCATCGTTGCATGCGTCATGTGCGTGTGCCGCGCGGACGACGCACAGCACGGTTGCGTCCGGCGCCGACTGCTCGTCCATGACCAGCGTTGCGTGAAATCGTCGGCGGGTTGCATGCGCGCGGCGTCGCCGTCCCACGCGACGCGCAGCGATGCCCCGCGCCGCGCGGTCATGCCACAATGAGCAGGCGCGTGATGCTCGTGTGTGGTCAGCATCACATGTGCGCCGAGCGCTGCCGCGAGCAGGCTCACTGCGAACAGCGCCGCGATGCCGGGTATTTGCGCCGGCTCGTCGACAAAAGCGTAACCAAGCCAGATACACAAACCGAGCGCGACGATATCGACGATCTTGTCGCCGGCCGCGCCTTGCCGGATGTTCGGCCTGTTGTGCGTGAGCCGGCCGACGAGCGTGGTCGCCGCGATGGCGAACAGCAACGCGCCCGCGAAAACGAAGACGTACAACTCCAGGCGCTCTAGCCCGGACCACGCGATGAAGCCCATACAATCCAGCATGTCATGTCCTCGTTTCGCGCATTCGCGGCTGTGGTTGTTTCCGTTGTGGTCCGATTGCCTGCCTGTTGCTTCGGACTATTGCTTCGGACTGCTGCTTCGGACTGCTGCTTCGGGCTGCTTCGTTCAGATCGCGCCGCACGCCCTGAGCGCTTCGATCTGCGCGGACGAATAGCCGAGTTCGGCCATCACTTCATCCGT
>NZ_JAGIPX010000173.1 GCF_017814945.1 Paraburkholderia sp. LEh10 | reverse complement strand
TATTACCGGCTGTAGATCTTTATGTAGAGTAGCAACGTCAAACGCTTCGTGAGCAAGGCGCCTGGTTTGAACTACTGCACATAAGGTTTCATGATGGGCTCCTGGCGGCCATCGGGATCGCCTTTGTAAGGAGTTCGATCATGGAGAAGTCAACTCAACAAGTTGCAAGCCACCTGCCGTTGCAGCAGTTCGTCGCTGGTGCCGTGGGCGAACTGGAGGGGCTTCACTACAGCCGACGAACGCTCGATCGCTATCGCGCAGTCTGGAGACATTTCGTGGAGTTTTGCCACGACATGAGCCAGGTGGATGAGTACTCCGAAGAACTTGCGAAGCAGTTTTGCGCCGCGAATCAGATGCGTGAGGGTGAATGCCCGAACTCCTGGAAACGGCATATCGTGTTTGCCCTCAAGGTCCTGGAGGACTTCGCACGTGACGGGCACATTGAGCGCCCCGTCACCGACATGCAGAAGCTCCAGGTCCCGGCGCTCATGAGCGCGACATTGCGTAACTATGAACTGTACTGTCGGGATCGCCGTCATCTTCGCCCATCGAGCATTCGCGTGCGGATGCGGGAGATCGTGATATTCGCGGATTTCCTCGGTTCGAGGAACATCACGTCTTTCGATCAGATACAGCCAGCCGATCTCTGCGCATTCGTGACCTCGCAACATCGCCAGACTGCGAAGTCAGTTTCGCGAATCGTTTCGGATGTGCGTAGTTTTCTGCAGTTTCTTCTGCTGCGAGGAATTCTGCAGCGGGATCTCGGCCATGTATTGCCGGTGGTTCATGTTCCCCGCGATGCGACTGTGCCATCGGTTTGGGAACCGGAACTCCTGGTCAGGTTGCTCGAAGTCGTTGATCGCACCTCGCCCAAAGGCAAACGCGATTACGCGATCCTTCTGCTGGCCGCTCGCCTCGGATTGCGAGTGAGTGACATTCGAACACTATCTATCGACGATCTGAAGTGGGAAACGGCTTCGATAGAGGTTAAGCAGTCGAAGACGCTTGCACCTCTATGTTTGCCATTAACGGAAGAAGTTGGCGAAGCGCTGATTGACTATCTGAGATCGGGGCGTCCTCAGTCGGATCGTCGAGAAGTGTTCCTCACATTGAATGTGCCGTTCCGACCTTTCTGTGAGACTGCTAACCTGTATCACATCGTCGAGTATTGGAAGGCCCTCGCCGGAATTCATTTTCGGGCTCCACAACGCCATGGTTTGCACTCGCTACGCCACACACTCGCGACACGGCTGCTCCATGAACAGACGCCGTTTCAAGTCATCGGCGACATCCTGGGGCATGCGACGACGACGTCGACGTTGATCTACGCGAAGGCCGACGTGGAAACCCTACGCACTGCCGCGCTGAACACCGAAGAGGTGCGCCATGTCGAGTAGATCATTCAACGCGCAGTTCCGAAGTCCTGTCGGCTCACTCATGGAACAGTTTGTTCAGGAGAAGCGGGCGTGTGGTTACCGCTATGATGAGGCCGCTCGCTTGCTGGCTCGCTTTGATCGCTTCCTGAGCGATGAAGCACTATCGGAATGCGAGCTGCCGCGCTCCATCAGCCGCAAGTGGCTTTCCAAACAACCCCACGAGCGCAGGGGCACCCACTATCATCGTATCTGCGCGGTTCGCCAATTCGCCCTGTTCATGTGCCGGTTGGGATATCCTGCCGATGTGCCGGACCGATCGCTGCTGGTAAGGTACGACGACGGTTTCTCACCACGCATTCTGACCCACGCCGAGATCAGCCGGTTGTTCGACGCGGTCGACCAGCTGACACCGACTGCACGCGCTCCAATGCGGCATCTCGTCATGCCGGAAGTATTCCGGCTACTGTATGGCTGCGGCCTGCGACTTGGCGAGGTGCTGCATCTGCGCGTGGCCGATGTGGACCTCGAACGGGGGATCCTGACCGTGCGTGATGGCAAATTTTCGAAGGACAGGCTCGTCCCACCAGCCTTGCCGCTGGTACAGCGCCTTCGAACCTACGCACAAGTCATGGGCGATCGCCCGTCCGATGCCTACTTCTTCTCCTCTCCATCCGGCGGCCCGTACAGCCTCTCAGCTGTGTATTGGGTATTCCGGGACCTGCTGCTGCGCTGTGGAATCGCGCATGCCGGTCGAGGCAAGGGGCCGCGCGTACACGATCTTCGTCACGCCTTTGCCGTGCATGCGTTGCTTCGGTGGTGCCAGGAGGGAGCTGACCTCAATGCGAAGCTCCCGGTACTGGCGACCTACATGGGACATCAATCCCTTGCCGGAACGCAGACCTACCTGCATCTGATTGCCGAACTGTTTCCGGAGATCACGGTACGTACTAACGCCGCCTTTGGGGATGTCATCCCGCGGAGGAATAAGTCATGAAACCAACGGATTTCTCAATGCTCGTGACCGGCTTCCTGACGCACCATCTGACTGCCCAGCGCAACCTGAGCCCCAACACGATCAAGGCTTATCGCGACGTCTTTACCCTGTTGCTGCGATTCTGTCGCGACGTGCGGGGAATCGCACTGGAGCGCCTGTCTCTGGCGCAAATCGACGTATCCCTGGTCGAGGCATTCCTTGATCACCTGACCAATGACCGGCACGTTTCGGTCAGCACGCAGAATCATCGCCTCGCTGCGTTGCACGCGTTCTTCCGCTACGTACAGTCGGAAGTACCCGAGCAACTGTTTCAATGCCAGCAGGTCCTCGCCATTCCGCTGCGGCGACAGCCGCGCCCCAGCGTCGGTTACCTCTCCAGGGAATACCTTGCACAGCTTCTCGCTCAACCGGACCTACGTACGACTGAGGGCCGCCGGGACGCAGTGATGTTGAGCGTACTCTATGACACCGGTGCCCGGGTGCAGGAGTTGATTGACCTGAACGCCGGGGACGTGCGCCTGGATACTCCATCGCAGGTGCGGCTCATGGGAAAGGGGCGAAAGCTACGCGCCGTGCCGCTGATGGACTCGACAGTCGAACTGCTACGCCAGCATCGACGCGACAACAACCTCGATCGCCCTGAACACGCCGACAAACCACTCTTCCAGAACCGGCGCGGCACACGGTTATCGCGCTCGGGTGTGCGGTATCTCCTGCAGAAGTATGTGATTCCTGTACGACGAAGTCACCCCGACTTCACGCAGCGGGTAAGTCCGCACAGTCTGAGACACACAAAGGGAATGCACCTGCTGCAAAGTGGCGTGCCGCTCGAGATCATCCGCGACTTCCTCGGTCACGTCGATGT
>NZ_JAGIPX010000172.1 GCF_017814945.1 Paraburkholderia sp. LEh10 | reverse complement strand
AGGGGTCTAGCATGGCAGAAGCCGTAAAAAAACCGAGGCCGGAATTCCGGAACATCGGTATCGGGCAGATATTGACGGCGTACCGTCTCCCACTGGCGGGGCGCGTGTCGATTCTCCATCGCGTGAGCGGTGGACTGCTCTTCATCTTCCTTCCGTTCCTGCTGTACCTCTTCGATCAGAGTCTCACCTCCGAACTCAGCTTCGAAGTGTTCAAGGGCTTCCTGTCCAACATCATCGTCAAGCTCATCACGCTGGTGCTCGCGTGGGCGTTCCTGTTCCACTTCTGCGCGGGCGTGCGCCATCTCGCGATGGACATGAACCATGACGCCGTGTCGAAGGAACGCGGCAAGAGCACGTCGATCGTCGTGCTCGTCGTGTCGTCGCTGCTGACGCTTGCCTTCGCGCTCAAACTGTTCGGAGCCTTCTAAAAAATGTCAGCTAATCACCGGGTTGGTTCGAAGCGCCTCGTCGTCGGCGCGCACTACGGTCTGCGCGACTGGCTCGCGCAGCGCATCACGGCCGTCATCATGGCCGTCTATACCGTCATTCTGCTGGGCTGGTTCTTCGGCGCGCAGGCGTTCTCTTACGACGGCTGGGCCGGCATCTTCGCCACGCAATGGATGAAGCTCGCCACCTTCGTCACGCTGCTGTCGCTGTTCTATCACGCGTGGGTCGGCGTGCGCGACATCTGGATGGACTACATCAAGCCCGTGGGCACGCGGCTTGTGCTGCAGGCGTTGACGATCGTCTGGCTGCTCGCGTGTGCGGGCTACGCTGCGCAGATTCTCTGGAGAGTGTAAAAGAATGGTTGCAATCAAGAATTCTCTGCCGCGTCGCCGCTTCGACGTGGTGATCGTCGGCGCGGGCGGCTCGGGGATGCGCGCGTCGCTGCAGCTCGCGCGCGCGGGCCTCTCCGTGTGCGTGCTCTCGAAGGTGTTCCCGACGCGCTCGCACACGGTCGCCGCGCAAGGCGGCATCGGCGCGTCGCTCGGCAACATGAGCGAGGACAACTGGCACTACCACTTCTACGACACGATCAAGGGCTCCGACTGGCTCGGCGACCAGGACGCGATCGAGTTCATGTGCCGCGAAGCGCCGAACGCCGTGTACGAACTCGAGCACTTCGGCATGCCGTTCGACCGCAATGCGGACGGCACGATCTATCAGCGTCCGTTCGGCGGGCACACGGCGAACTACGGCGAGAAGCCCGTGCAGCGCGCGTGCGCGGCGGCTGACCGGACGGGCCACGCATTGCTGCACACGCTGTATCAGCAGAACGTCGCGGCCAAGACCACGTTCTTCGTCGAATGGATGGCGCTGGACCTGATCCGCGACGCCGACGGCGACGTGCTCGGCGTGACCGCGCTCGAAATGGAAACGGGCGACGTCTATATCCTCGAAGGCAAGACCACGCTGTTCGCCACGGGCGGCGCGGGGCGGATCTTCGCGGCCTCGACCAACGCGTTCATCAACACGGGCGACGGCCTCGGCATGGCCGCACGCGCAGGCATCCCGCTCGAAGACATGGAATTCTGGCAATTTCACCCGACGGGCGTCGCGGGCGCGGGCGTGCTGATCACGGAAGGCGTGCGCGGCGAAGGCGGCATCCTGCGCAACTCGAACGGCGAGCGCTTCATGGAGCGCTACGCGCCGACGCTGAAGGATCTGGCGCCGCGCGACTTCGTTTCGCGCTCGATGGACCAGGAAATCAAGGAAGGCCGCGGCGTTGGTCCGAACAAGGACCACGTGCTGCTGGACCTGTCGCACATCGGCGCCGAGACGATCATGAAGCGTCTGCCGTCGATCCGCGAAATCGCGCTGAAGTTCGCGAACGTCGACTGCATCAAGGAGCCGATCCCCGTCGTGCCGACCATCCACTACCAGATGGGCGGCATTCCGACGAACATCCACGGCCAGGTCGTCGGTACGGCGAAGGGTCACGAAGACCCGATCAACGGCTTTTACGCGGTGGGCGAGTGCTCGTGCGTGTCGGTGCACGGCGCGAACCGCCTGGGCACGAACTCGCTGCTCGACCTCGTGGTGTTCGGCCGCGCGGCGGGCAATCACATCGTCAAGCACGTGAAGGAAATCCGGGATCACAAGCCGCTGCCCGCCGATGCCGCGGACTTCGCGCTGTCGCGGCTCGCGAAGCTCGACAACTCGAACTCGGGCGAATACGCGCAGAGCGTCGCGAACGACATCCGTTCGACGATGCAGGCGCACGCGGGCGTGTTCCGCACCTCGAAGCTGCTGGCTGAAGGCGTCGAGAAGATGAAGGAGCTGAAGGAGCGCGCGGCTAACGTGCACCTGAAGGACAAGTCGAAGGTGTTCAACACGGCGCGCATCGAAGCGCTCGAAGTGTCGAACCTGATCGAAGTGGCGCGCGCGACGATGGTGTCGGCGGAAGCCCGCAAGGAAAGCCGTGGCGCGCACGCGCAGAGCGACTTCGAACATCGCGACGACGAAAACTGGCTGCGCCATACGCTGTGGTACAGCGAAGGCGACCGCCTCGACTACAAGCCGGTTCACATGAACCCGCTGACGGTCGAATCGGTGCCGCCCAAAGCGCGTACCTTCTAAGGCACAAGTCAAAGGATCTGAGAAATGGCCAAGCGTATTTTTGAAATCTACCGCTACGACCCGGACAAGGACGCCGCGCCGCGCATGCAGACGTACGAGATCGAGATCGACTCGCACGAGCGCATGCTGCTGGACGCGCTGGTGAAACTGAAGGCACTGGACGAGACGCTGTCGTTCCGCCGCTCGTGCCGCGAAGGCGTGTGCGGCTCGGACGCGATGAACATCAACGGCAAGAACGGTCTTGCCTGTCTGACGAACCTGAACGACCTGCCGCAGAAGATCGTGCTGCGTCCGCTGCCGGGGCTGCCCGTGGTGCGCGACCTGATCTGCGACTTCACGCAGTTCTTCAACCAGTATCACTCGATCAAGCCGTACCTGATCAACGATACGCCGCCGCCGGAGAAGGAGCGCCTGCAGTCGCCGGAAGAGCGCGACGAGCTCGACGGGCTGTACGAGTGCATCCTGTGCGCGAGCTGCTCGACGTCGTGCCCGAGCTTCTGGTGGAACCCGGACAAGTTCGTCGGCCCGGCGGGCCTGCTGCAAGCCTATCGCTTCATCGCGGACAGCCGCGACCAGGCGACGGGCGAGCGTCTGGACAATCTGGAAGATCCGTACCGTCTGTTCCGTTGCCATACGATCATGAACTGCGTCGACGTGTGCCCGAAGGGCCTCAATCCGACCAAGGCGATCGGCAAGATCAAGGAATTGATGGTGCGCCGGGCTGTCTGA
>NZ_JAGIPX010000171.1 GCF_017814945.1 Paraburkholderia sp. LEh10 | reverse complement strand
ATGCAACTGGCGCGCGATGGTGCCGCAGCGCCACTTCTCGACGTGGTAATACCGCTAATATCTTGCAAGATATTAGCGCTATTATTTAACGCCCCGGATTATGTCTTGCAGCCGTGTCACGAACTTGTTTTTAAGGTAGGCGCGTTGCAGCGGATAGAGATAATCTTGACTCCTTCCACCCGCTCTCCGCATTGGGGAAGGAGTTCATCGTGAAGTGCATCATTCATGATCAGGTCATTCTCTCGCGAACACCGGAAGGCCCCCTCGTAGATCATTTAATATCCTTTGCGGATGCGATCGCCGCTCAAGGATACAGTGCGCAATCCATGCAACAGCAGGTCCGAATCGCCGCAGGCTTTAGTCGATGGCTTAAACAGGCAGGCGTTGGTCTAAAGGACATTTGCGACGACCATGCGATACGGTATTTACGCTATCGCGCTCGGCATGTTAAGCCTTTCCCTGCAGATCGAGCGGCGCTCCGGCGTCTCATTGATTTCTTGCGTAGTGAGGGTGTGGTCGCTGGCGAGAAGATCGCAGCACATCGGCTGCTACCAACCGAGATCTGTGCACAGGCATATACGGAGTATTTGCGTAACGCCCAGGCTCTCACAGAAGCAACGGTCAGGGCCTACCTGCCGTTCGTCCGCGAATTTCTCCACCATTGTTTCGGTGATGGGAGGGTTACGTTATCGCGACTTCGTGCCGCAGATGTCGTGAGCTTTGTGCAAATCAGAGCACGACGTTTGCATTTGGCACACGCTAAACTCATGACCACCGCCCTGCGATCGTTTCTACGCTATGTGCGCTATCGTGGCGACATTGCACAGGATCTGACTTCAGCCGTTCCGGTCGTCGCCAACTGGTCGATGCAGTCAATTCCACGTGCGATTTCTGCCGAGCAAACGCGACAGTTGCTAGCTAGCATCGATAGACGGACAGCAGTTGGGTGTCGCGACTACGCCATTTTAGTCCTGCTCGCACGACTGGGGTTACGCGCTTGTGAAGTGGCTTTTCTCGAACTCGATGATATCGACTGGCGTTCTGGCCAACTGAGCGTCCGGGGCAAGGGCGGGCGACGCAACGAACTACCGTTGCCCGCTGACGTCGGCAAGGCAATTGCCACATACTTACAGCACGGGCGCCCTCATAGCAACAGTCGCCGCGTATTTTTACGTGTAGAGGCCCCCATCACGGGCTTTCGTGGATCAAATGGCATCATCACCCTCGTCAGGAATTCGCTTCAGCGCGCTGGCATAGACGCGCCCACGAAGGGTGCTCATCAGTTTCGCCACGGCCTGGCTACCCAGATGCTGAGCCATGGGGCTTCGCTCAGTGAGATCGGCGAGGTGTTGGGCCATCGTCATCCACAGACTACGACCGTCTACGCGAAGGCAGATATCAAGGCATTACGCACACTCGCAGTGCCATGGCCGGGAGGTGTGTGATGAACACGCTTCGTCAAGCCGTTCAGGACTACCTCGAGCTGAGGCGCAGCCTGGGATTCAAGCTGAAGGTGGCGGGCAGGATGCTGCCAGATTTCGTCGCGTTCATGGAACGACATCGGGCTTCCTACATTACCCAGGCGTTGGCTCTCGACTGGGCTCGACAACCATCAAATGTCCATCCCGCGTACTGGGCGCAACGACTGAGTTTCGTACGCGCTTTTGCCCGCTATCGCAGTGCCGTCGATCCCCGCACCGAGATACCAGGACAGGGCTTGTTACCGTTTCAACCTAAGCGGGCTCGACCGTACTTATATTCAACCGCCGAGATCTGCGCACTCTTGCGGGCTGCGCTTGAGATGCCATATCGTAACGAACGCGAAGCGCTTCTGCCGTCGACCTATCATTGCCTGTTCGGATTGCTGAGCGTATCTGGCATGCGTCCAGGTGAAGCACGCAATCTCGAGCTACAGGACGTAGATCTGACAGCGGGGATATTGACGATCCGCGGAGCGAAACTAGGCAAGACGAGATTGATTCCTTTGCATGCCTCGACCTGCAAGGTGCTCGCAGACTATATCGAACGACGTGAACATCATTGGGCGGGACGGCCAGTATCGCCCTACCTCTTTGTTTCAAGCTGGGGCAACCGGCTGGACAATTCCCGGATTTACCGCGCCTTCAATGAGTTATCACGGCAGATCGGCTTGCGCGGCACATCCGACAGTCACGGTCCACGTCTGCACGACATGAGGCACCTTTTCGCGACGAACACACTTGTACGATGGTACCAGTCCGGACAGGATCCCGAGCGTCGTCTACCAATCCTGTCGGCCTACCTCGGCCATGTGCACGTTGAGGATACGCAGTGGTATTTAAGCGGCTCGCCCGAACTGATGCGTGAGGCGATGCGCCGACTCGAACAGCGCTGGGGGAAACGGCAATGACTACTTCTGCCACCTTTGCTCCACTACTGGAACATTTCTTCACGCAGCGCCTGATGCAGCAGCGCCAGGCCAGTCCCCACACCATCAGCTCCTATCGCGATACCTTTCGGCAACTTCTAAAGTTCGTGCAGCAGCGCCTGCATAAGCCACCGTCCCAGCTGAATTTCGAGGACATCGATGCTCCTCTGATTGTCGCGTTCCTCGATGAACTTGAGAGGCACCAGGGCGTCAGCGTTCGCACTCGCAATTTACGCCTCGCGGCAATCCATTCCTTCTTTCACTACGCCGCTCTCGAAACACCGGCTCATTCCGCCCAGATCCAGCGGGTCCTTGCCATCCCTAGCAAACG
Organism: Paraburkholderia sp. LEh10; assembly: GCF_017814945.1. Classification (GTDB taxonomy): domain Bacteria; phylum Pseudomonadota; class Gammaproteobacteria; order Burkholderiales; family Burkholderiaceae; genus Paraburkholderia. The sequence continues at coordinate 600 of NZ_JAGIPX010000171.1, read as the reverse complement.
CTTCACCCGTACGCTAATCCACTTCCTGACGCGCCCTGAAGTTGACGCCTTGCTAGCCGCGCCTGATCAAGGCACGTGGTCTGGCCGGCGCGATCACGCCTTTCTATTGGTCGCGGTACAGACCGGACTTCGCCTCTCGGAGATGACCGGGCTCAATCGTGAGGATCTGATCCTCGGCGCCGGCGCTCACGTGCGGGCGATCGGGAAAGGTCGAAAAGAGCGCTGCACACCCATCGCGAGATCCACGCGCGCGGTCCTGAAAGCGTGGTTGCGGGAACCACAACGTGGTGATGGCACGGTCCTGTTTCCCAGTGCACGGGGTGAACGCCTCAGTGTCCATGGCGTGCAGTACCTGCTAAACAAGCACCGCAAGACCGCGTGTGAAGTTTGCCCGTCATTGAAGCAGAAACGGGTCACTGTCCACTGTTTAAGACACACCATGGCCATGGACCTACTGCAACAAGGCGTTCGTCGCTCGGTCATCGCGTTATGGCTCGGGCATGAATCTGTGGAAACCACGGACATCTACGTCGAAGCGACTCTTGCGATGAAGGAAGAGGCCCTTGAGAAAGCCACTCCGCGACCCGGAAAGCATGGGCG
>NZ_JAGIPX010000170.1 GCF_017814945.1 Paraburkholderia sp. LEh10 | reverse complement strand
TGAGCGTGAGCACGGAAGTCGATGGAAATTTGGGCCGTTTTTTGCAAATTGCGTGAGGGACGCAGGGGGATCTCCCTCAGGCATCTTGACCAAACGATGCCCAAGGGAGAGTCTCAGGTTCGCCAGAATCTGAAACGTTCCCAGTGTGCCACGTGAGTATCTTTCATCCAAATTTCTATCAGCTGCTGTTACACATCGATCAGGATTTCGCCAGCCAGGCCCGCACGCAGCGTTGTCGCTGTTGCGGCGGTGTACTTCACAGCGCCCGTTATCCCCGCAAACCCCGTGGACTTCCGTGCGAAGCCCGCTCGGACTGCGATTTCCGCTACAGCTTCTGCTGCGCTAAATGCCGGCGTCGCACCACGCCGTTTTCGGTGCGCTTTCTCGGCCGACGCGTGTATGTCGCCGCGATCATGGTCGTCGTCAGCGCCGCGCGCGCCAGCGCCGGCACGGCTGCGGCCTCGCGGCAACTTGACACGTTAGGTGTACCGCGCTCCACCGTCGCGCAATGGCGAACATGGTGGCGCACGCAATTTGTGTCGACACCATTCTGGACACTTGGCCGCGCTGATTTCGTGCCGCCCGTCGAGACTGACCGGATTCCCGCAAGCCTGCTTGAACGCTTTACCGCCACACAGGCGCCCACGCCCCTGATATGGCTGCTGCGCTGGCTCGCGCCACTCACCAGCGGCAGCGCCGCGAGCAACGTGCGTGAGGGACGGTAGCTCGCCCGCAGAAGTTCTCGCTCGCCTGCCCCAGAGGCCCCCGGTAGTCTCGCGTCTCCCATGAATCGCGGCAATGTCGCCGCATCTCTGGAGACCTCATGACTGAACATCGCGATTTACCTGTGCGGGATCGCTGGGCACGCCTGCGCTTCGCTGTCGTCGGGCCCCTGCTTGCCGCACCGCCCGAGCCCGGCGAACTGGGCGAACTTATCAATACGCTCACCCGCAAATGCTGGCGGCATCCTGTCACCGGCGCCGACGTCCGGTTCGGCTACTCGACGATCGAGAGATGGTTTTACCAGGCGCGTCGCGCTGCACACGACCCGGTGGCCAGTCTCGCGGACCGCAAACGCCCCCGTGGTACCAGTCCAAGCCTGTCGCCCGAAGCCGTTCAGGCAATTCATGCGCAATACCAGCAGCATCCGGGATGGTCCCGTCAATTGCACTACGACAACCTGTTGGCCGTACTTGGCGAAGCGAACCTGCCTTCGTATGCGACCGTGCGGCGCTACTTCATGGCCAACGGGCTGTTTCGCCAGCGCAAGCCGCGCCATACCAGCGCCGGCGCGATGCTCGCGCGCGACCGCCTGGAGAAGCTCGAGGTGCGCAGCTTCGAGGTCGAGCACGTCAACGCGCTCTGGCATCTCGATTTCCATCATGGTTCGCGCAAGCTGCTCTCGAAGGACGGCCAGTGGATCACGCCGATGCTGCTGTGCCTACTCGATGACCGCTCGCGCGTCGTCTGTCACGCGCAGTGGTTTCTCGACGAGACCGCACAGAGCCTGGTCCACGGCCTGTGCCAGGCGTTCCAGCGAAGGGGTCTGTGCCGTGCCCTGATGACCGACAACGGGTCGGCCATGCTTGCCGAGGAGACGACCGCCGGATTGCACGCGCTTGGCGTGCTACACCAGACGACCCTGCCATACTCACCCCACCAGAACGCGAAACAGGAGACGTTCTGGGCCCGCGTGGAGGGGCGCGTGATGGCCATGCTCGAGGGCGAGTCCGATCTCACGCTCGATCTGCTCAATCGCGCTACGCATGCGTGGATCGAACACGAGTACCACCGCGCTCACCATTCCGAGATCGGCTGCACACCGCTTGAGCGCTATCTTGCAGGCCCCGATGTCAGTCGCGAATGTCCGTCCAGCAACGCGCTGCGTTCGGCATTCCGGATCGACGTGACCCGTACCCAGCGCCGCTCGGATGGCACAGCAAGTCTGGACGGTACGCGCTTCGAGATCCCTTCAGCGTACCGGCACCTGCAGCGCGTGCGTCTGCGCTACGCGCGATGGAATCTCGGTCATGTCGATCTGGTCGACGCTGATACGGGCAAGGTCCTGTGTCCGGTACGTCCGCTGGACAAGGCCGCCAACGCCGACGGTCAGCGCCGTCGGCTTGATGACATCAGTAGCACTGCGAATCTGGCGCCCGTGAGCCAACCCGGCATCGCGCCGCTGTTGCGCCAGTTGCTCGCCGAACACGCCGCAACCGGCCTGCCACCGTCCTGGATTCCCGCCGACTGGCAGGAGAGCGTATGAGCCAGCGCCTGCAAGCCCTGTACGGTCTGAAGTGGAACCCGTTCTCGCCAGAACTGCCGCTTGAGGCCATCTACGTCGCGCCCAGAATCGAGAACTTCTGCTGGCGTATCGAGAACGCGCTGGTACGCGAAGGCGGCTTCGCGATGGTCCACGGCGAACCCGGCACCGGCAAGAGCGTCGTCATGCGCGTGCTGGCTGAGCGACTTGAGCGTCACACCGACCTGACGGTCGTCGCCATCAATCACCCGCAAAGCAATCTCGTCGATTTCTATCGCGAGATGGGCGACATCTTTGCGCTCGAACTCCGTCCGCATAACCGCTGGGGCGGCTTCAAGACACTGCGCGAACGGTGGCTGTCGCATCTGCAGAGCACGCGCCGTCGTCCGATCCTCTTGATTGACGAGGCCCAGGAGATGAGCGCGGGCGTGCTTAACGAGCTGCGCCTGATGGCCAGCGCCCGCTTCGATTCGCAGCCGCTGCTATGCGTGGTGCTCGCCGGCGACACGCGCCTGACCGACAAGCTGCGCCGCGACGAGCTGCTGCCACTGGGCAGCCGTATCCGTTCGCGCCTGGCAACCGAGAAGGCGTCGGCCGAAGATCTGCTGGCCTGCCTCGATCACCTGCTCGCCAGCGCGGGCGCGCCGCAACTGATGACGCCGCCGCTGCGCCACACGCTGTGCGAACACGCACTGGGCAACTATCGCGTCCTCTCAACGCTCGCCAACGAACTGCTGAACACCGCTGCCCAGCGTGAACTGTCCGAACTCGACGAGAAGCTGTACTTCGAGGTGTTTGCGCCGGCCACGCCGTCTTCGCGTCGCACCCCGGCGCGTCAATCTCAATCCAATGGAGCCCGATGACATGTCCCGAAAGACATCCCCGCACAGGCGCGCCAATTCGCGACGCCTGCCGTTACCCGAACTCTCCGATGAGGCCGCCTACATGATGCAGTTCTTCATCGAGGACTTCTATCTCTGGTTCAGCCGCGCCTACGCCACCCAGATCCGGCGCTATCACGAGCCCTGGTACGGTGGGCCAACCCACCCGCCACACCAGACCATCGACGAGCCGTTCTAAACCCAAGTTCCCCTGGAACTTCGGTCTAAAACAGCACGGGGACCACAGGTCCCCGTTTTACTTTGCCAGCCGTCCCTCATTTACGCTGCAAAACAGTCCATCGACTTCCGTGCTCACGCTCA
>NZ_JAGIPX010000169.1 GCF_017814945.1 Paraburkholderia sp. LEh10 | reverse complement strand
GGTGAACCGGCTCTTCTTCATGACTTCCTTTCTCCGTTGGAAGCCATTCTCTCAAGTTTCAGCTGGTCCGAAAATTCTAGGGCAGGTCAGTCATGCTAAACCAGACTATCCATGTTAGATCGGCTTCGTCAGCAAGAATTTTGGTTGATTTCGCTGGCGCTCAAACGGACTACCTCTATTGCGTGGCCAGTTATCGGCCGGTTATTGGCCAGACACGTGAATTGGATGACGGCCCAGAGCCTGCGGAAGCAGGCCGTGGCCAGTTATCGGCCAGTGATGGCCAATGACCGGCCACGCTTCTGACGGTTATCGGCAATGTTGGGCGAGGCGAATGACGGTATCAGTGCATCACCTATCGTTCTTGTGTCGGTTTGCAAAAGACATTGTAAAGAGAGTGTCCTGCCATGTGGCGCGAGACACATGAGCACCGGGGTTTTCGGGAATTTGTGTAAAAGCAAAGGGTGTAGTAAAGCGATTTTGATTCTTGACAGGAAGCGTGGACCTATCTAATCTGCGAACCATCGATCGCACCGCACGGTGCGTTGATCGGCAGCTGGGCCGTATCTAGCCACCGACGCCAGCACGTAGGCAGCGTCGGAACCGGACGCGCAACGCGTCCAAAAGCAGGACAGTCGAGGCATCAGCCTCGCCCGAAATCCGATGAGGATCGCTCGGGCAAAACGCAACTCGTGGATCCCTCGCGGATTCACACGGCTCGCAAATCAGCGACGCCTGGCATCGCCCCGCTAGAACCTTTCATCTCGACAACGACCCCTGATCGCACGAAGACCTCCTGCGCGAATAGCGCCGGGTTGGTCCGGCAAGCGTCACGCATCGAGCGTGCGATCAGCGTCAACGTCAGCACTGGAAGCCTCTGGCTCAACAAAAGCTCTCGCCGCTTACATTCCGTCAGGAAGCGTACGACGTGACTTTCTCGCAAGACGGAATCGGTACCCACCACCGACCCCAAATGTGTGATTGCTCCGCATGGAGCAGCCCGCCAGCCGCCTGACCTACACGGGCGGTATCCACTGGCACGAAGTGCATGCGCTTCTCGTTATTCCGATGACTTTCATTCCGCTGGACGCGGCTTCGTGCGAAACGCATGGAAGCCGACCTACCTGTTTTCGAGCGCCCGTTGAGGCGTATCGGGGGCGGGCCGGGTATCTGGCAACTTGCTCGAACCCCGTCACGGGTTCGGAGGCCGCAAGGTAAGGAATGTGAGGGTTCAGATTCGTTCGGGAGGTGCCTGGGGCGCTAACCGGGAGTCAGGAGGAAGTCGCACCTCTTAAAAACGCGACAAAGGCTCCCCGCTTGGAACACAAGCGGAGATGGCGCGAAAGCGCATCTGTACGGCCGAGGGATCGGTTATGCAGTTCCATAAGTTTCTAACGTTCAGGCTCTGCCACCCCGTCGCTCCGGAAGGCGACAAGAAACACCCCCGTAGGAACAGAAGCAAAGCTCCGGCCTCAAGCCCGGAGGGATTGGTGCGCCTATGCACCGATTCCCGCTGGAATGAGACCGGATGAAGATCGACCTGCTCGCTCGCCGACCGAGAGGGCACCACAGGGCAAAAGGAGTCAGGAGAACGCGAATGACGGACCTCTTCAAGACGAACGGTAAGGTAGCAAACGCACCCAAGCACGATGGACACACTTCAATTCGTCATGGGAACTGGAAGAAGCAATTGGCCGACATGCTCAAGCAACCGGAGAACCAGCGGACGGTTCGAGGCGACCGCCGTGCGTCCGACAATACGCAGGAAACCCGCGCCAATATCCTCTTTCAGGGCTTCCGTGATCTGCGCGTCCTCGGATACCGGTTCGACACGATTACCAGCTTCCGGCAGAAGCACATGCAGGCGCTTGTGAATAAGTGGCTTGATGAGCGCATGGCCGCTTCGACCATACAGGGCCGAATGACGACTTTCCGGACCTTCTGCAACTGGATCGGCAAGTGCGGCCTGATCGGCCCGACCGCCCAGTACGTGAAAGACCCAAAGCTGGTCAAGCGCGCGCTCTCAGCTCAGACGGACAAGAGCTGGTCGGGAAACGGTGTGAACGTCGACGAGAAACTGGCCGAGATTCGGCGGGCTGACGAGCGCGCCGGGCTGATGCTGCTCGCTGGCAGCACCTGGGGGCTGCGCCGGCTGGAGATGGTCTGTCTCCGTCCATACGCGACCGTAGTGGTGGGCAGCACCACGAACATCGTCGCATTCAGCGATGTGAAGGTGTCACGCGAGGAGCTAAAGGCTGCGATCGCCGCAAGCGGTTCAGGGCTTCCCATCAAGAAAGGTACGAAGGGTGGCCGGTATCGCGTGCTCCCTCTCGATACGCCGGAAAAACTCGACGTACTCCGCCAACTTCAAGCCGTGGTGCAGGATCGTGACGGCTTTCTGGGCTGGCCGGGTGAATCGCTCAAGACCAACGCCCGCCGCCTCTCGTACATCGCCAAGAAGTTCGGGCTGACCAAGGCCGATCTGGGCGTTACGCTCCACGGCCTGCGCCACGAGGTCGCGAATAACGAGTTTGAGCGCCTGTCGGGTGTGCAGAGCGCGATCCGGGGTGGCAATAGCCCGCTGCGCGGCGAAAAGCGCGTGGCGGCTCAACTGGTGGCGCAACTTCTCGGTCACTCCCGCGTGTCGATCGCCAGCGCCTACTGCGGCAGCGTGGTCAACATGGGCGAAATCCAGAAGAACCGGGCGATCGCGGAACTGGATGCGCTTCAGCCGCACCTTGATGCGTTCCGCGAGGCGCTCGAGCGCCACGGCTTCGTCAGCCTCTACATGGTGGGTGCTCGTGCGATGGGTAAGTGTCGCCCGCAGGACGCGACCGTTCCGTACGAGTTCATGACATTCGGGGAGAGCGGCCAGCCCACGCTTGCGTTGCGGGCCGAGCTCGAGGCGCTGCTTTCGACGCCTGTGTACGTCCGGATCATGGCCGAGGAAACGGATGAGGCGAGCGCGACCTTTCTGAACAATATGCTTCGGGTTGTCGACGGTAGCGGGCGTCGTCTCGAATCAGATGAGCAAGCGATTGCCATCATTCCTGACTCCGATGTGTAGCTCGCAGAAGCGGTCGGTAAGAGGCGCAGTATCGGTTACCAAACGTGTTGGGTGAGCAACTGCGCCATCGCCGCCGCTTCATGGGGGCTAGAAATGCGGTGTCGAGCTGAGATACTGAATTCAGTCGGGCAATTAACCCGGAGAAACAATGAAACGACTAACCCAAGTATCGTTGATTGCCCTTTTATTCCTTTCTGCCTGTGGTGTTAATAACAGCTGTCACACCAACTTTGGTCGCGGTAGCCCCGGAACCACCGTCATGTAGTCGGGGCCGACCAACGCTTACACCGGCCATACCTCCCGGGATCGGCGACGATCGCCGTCACCGGCGAGGTATTCAGGCTATTTCGAAAATGGAATGGGTAATGCGGCTTACCGGGCATGTGGGTTAAAGGTAGAAAAGTCGAGCTTTCCGGC
>NZ_JAGIPX010000016.1 GCF_017814945.1 Paraburkholderia sp. LEh10 | reverse complement strand
GGCGGTGTGAGCGGCTTTCTTTGCCTACTTTCTTTGCCGCGGCAAAGAAAGTAGGTGCCGCCCCGCACAGGGGCAACACCTGCGCCGCGAGGCGCTATCGCGGATGCCAGCGATAGTGGCAAAGCACACTGCCAGTGAAAGCAAAAAAAACCGCCCAGCATCGCAGACAAAAAAATCACCCTTGCGCTCCAATCACATTCACAACCCGCACATGCCGCGTATCAGGCACTTCCGCATACGACAACACCTTCAACTGCGGCAAGCTGCGCCGCAAAAACCGCGCAAGCATCGCCCGCAACGAATGCTGGACAAGCATCACGGGAGTAAGCCCCAGATTCTGCTGCCGCGTCATCGCCTTTTGAGTCTCCATCAGCAACGTATTCGCGAGACCAGGTTCGAGGCCGGGATTCGTGCCCGTGGCGAGCGCGTGCGTCAAGACGCGCTCCAGATTCGCGTCGAGACCCATCACCTGGACGTCGCCATTGCCGGGGAACCACTGCTGCGTGATCGCGCGGCCAAGCGAGAGGCGCACGGCGGCCGTGAGATCGTGCGGATCGGTGATCTTCGAGCCGTGCTCGGACAGCGACTCGAGAATCGTGCCCATGTCGCGGATCGGCACGCCTTCTTCCAGCAGGTTCTGCAACACCTTCTGCAGCGTGGCGACAGAGATCATCTTCGGCACGACGTCGTCGACGAGCGGCGCGGCATCCTTCTGCATCCGCTCGATCAACGCCTGAACTTCCTGGCGGCCAAGCAGTTCCGCCGCATGCGTGACGACGAGGTGATTCAGGTGGGTCGCGACGACCGTGCTCGAATCGACCACCGTGTAGCCGTACACCTGCGCCTGTTCGCGCAGATTCGTGTCGATCCAGATCGCCGGCAGGCCGAACGCCGGGTCTTGCGTCGGCGTACCCGGCAGCGCGGCCGTGACCTGGCCGGGATTGATCGCGAGCCATTGACCCGGATACGCCTCGCCGACGCCCACCTCGACGCCCTTGAGCGCGATCCGGTAGCCGTTCGGGCGCAGCTCCAGATTGTCGCGAATATGAATGACGGGCGGCAGAAAGCCGATTTCCTGCGCGAACTTCTTCCGGATGTTCTTGATGCGCTTGAGCAGTTCGCCCTCCGAGTTCTTGTCGACGAGGGGAATCAGGCGGTAGCCCACTTCGAGGCCGAGCGGATCGATCATCGTCACGTCGTCCCAGCTGGCTTCCGCGCCTTCCGCCGGTGCGAGCGCCTGCGGCGCGACCTCGGCGAGCGCCGTGCGGGTCTTGCTCTGCGCAGCGCGCTTTTTCATCATGCGGCCGAGCTGGATCGCGCCGCCCCCCAGCAGCAGAAACGCGAAGTGAGGCATGCCCGGAATCAGGCCCATCAGCACGAGGATCGAGCCCGTGATCATCAGCACGCGCGGGTTCGTGAACAACTGGCCCGTCAGCTGCGTGCCGATGTCCTCGTTGGTCGCGACGCGCGACACGATCACGCCCGCCGCCGTCGAAATCACCAGCGACGGAATCTGTGCGACGAGGCCGTCACCGATGGTCAGCAGCGTGTAAGTCTTGCCGGCATCCGCGAAATCCATCCCGTGCTGCACGATGCCGACGATCAGCCCGCCCAGAATGTTGATGACCATGATCAGCAGACCGGCAATCGCATCGCCGCGCACGAACTTGCTCGCGCCGTCCATCGAGCCGTAGAACTCGGCTTCCTGCGCGACTTCCATGCGGCGCTTGCGCGCCTGGTCTTCGTTGATCATGCCGGCGTTCAGGTCGGCGTCGATCGACATCTGCTTGCCGGGCATCGCGTCCAGCGTGAAGCGCGCGGACACTTCCGCGATACGCCCCGCGCCCTTCGTGATGACCATGAAGTTGATCACCATCAGGATGATGAACACGACGATACCGACCGCGAAGTTGCCGCCGACGAGGAAGTGGCCGAACGCCTCGATCACGGCGCCCGCCGCGCCCGGACCGGTATGGCCTTCGAGCAGCACGATACGCGTCGAAGCGACGTTCAGCGACAGCCGCAGCAGCGTCGAGAACAGCAGCACGCTCGGAAAGGCCGCGAAGTCGAGCGGCTTCATCGTGTACATGCTGACGAGCAGCACCATCACCGACAGCGCGATGTTGAACGTGAACAGCAGATCGAGCAGGAACGGCGGCAACGGCAGAATCATCATGCCGAGGATCATGACGATCAGAAGCGGGCCCGCCAGCGCCCGCAGGTTCGTGCCGTTCAGCGCGTCCGGCCGTCGTGAAAGGAAACCCGCGCGGGCGTTCATGCTGATGCTCCGTTTTGATTGTCGCCGCCGAGCGCGTCGGAGGCTTCCTGGTCGGCTTCGTCGTCCGGAACGCCGCCCTTGTCCAGCTCCGGCGGAACGTCCAGTTCCGTCGGCGCGACAGGCGCGACGCCACCGTCTTCCTTGAAGCGGCGCAGTTGATAGACCCACGCGAGCACTTCCGCGACGGCGCCATACAGCGCGCCCGGAATCTCGCGATTCAATTCGACGTTGTGATACAGCGCACGCGCGAGCGGCGGCGCTTCGAGCAGTGGAATGTTGTGCTCCGTCGCCAGCTCGCGGATGCGCGCGGCCACGAGGTTCACGCCCTTCGCGACCACCTTCGGCGCGCCCATCTCGCCGTCCGTGTATTGCAGCGCGACCGCGAAGTGCGTCGGGTTCGTCACCACCACGTCCGCCTTCGGTACGTTCGCCATCATCCGGCGCCGCGCCATCGCGCGCTGCTGCGAACGGATGCGCGCCTTCACGTGCGGATCGCCTTCGCTCTCGCGATGCTCGCGCTTCACTTCTTCCTTCGTCATGCGCAGCTTCTTGTGGAAGTTCCACAACTGGTACGGCACGTCGAGCGCCGCGATCACGAACATGCCCGCGACTGTCATCGCGCAGCACACGGCGACCAGATGGCCCGCGTGCGACAGCGCGACATGCAGCGGTTGCGTCGTGAGCGCGAGGATGTCCTCGCGCCGGGACCAGATTGCAAGCCCGCCGATCAGCCCGACTACGAAGATCTTTGCGAGCGACATCCCAAGCTGGATGACGCCGTTGATCGAAAAGATGCGGCCGAGACCCGCCACGGGGTTCAGGCGCGCGAAATTCGGCGACAGCGATCTGGTCGACAGCAGCCAGCCGCCGAGCGCCATCGGCGCGAGCAGCGCCGCGAGGCCCATCAGCACGAGCAACGGCAGCAGCGCGTACGCGCCTTCGCGGGCGACGGCGCCCGCGTCGGACAGCGTGCGCTTCGTATCGAAGACGGTCCCGTGATTAAACGTCAAGGCCGTGCGCAGCATCGTCTGCACGTGCTCGCCGATCATTCCGGACAGGCCCCACGCGCCGAGAAACCCGGCCGCCACGAGCGCGAACGTCGCCAGCTCCCGCGAGCGCGCGACCTGCCCTTCCTCCCGCGCCTTCTCCAGGCGCCGGGGGGTGGCTGATTCGGTCTTTTCGAGGTCGCTATCCTCTGCCAACGCGCTCTCCAGCGGGAAGGGCACCATGCCCTTTTTCAGTGACAGCGATTATTCCTGCAGACGTCGAGCGCCGATTGGCGGATAAGGGCGGGGAAACCGGGGTATTTCAACCGATCGTACACAGCAGCAGGCTTCCGGCGCACCGGCAACGGCGTGGAGGCGAGCTGCGGCGCGGGGACGGCCTGGGCGACGCGCGGCGGCGGCCAGCCGGGACGGCGAGCTTCGGCGACGCGCGGTGGCCGCCAGCCGGGACGGACAGCTTCGGCGACGCGCGGCGGCCGCCAGCCGGGACGGCGAGGTTCGGCGACGCGCGGCGGCCGTCAGCCGGGACGGACAGCTTCGGCGACGCGCGGCGGCCGCCAGCCGGGACAGCCAGCTTCGGCGACGCGCGGCGGCCGCCAGCCGGGCGCCGGGCAAGAAGCGCCGCGTGCTTGCGTCGCCTGTCATTCGGGCCATACGAAGCGGGCCGCGGCGCCGCGCGGCCCGTCATGCCGTCAGAACGCCACGAATGGCGCCTGGCCGCCCGACGCACGCTTGTCCATCCCGAAGTACACGTAGCGGCCGAAGAAGAACGGCAGCCCGAGATCGAACGCCGTCAGCGAACCGATCTGCCCGCCGAGATTGTTGAACACGAAGTTGCTCTGGTTGCTCAGCAGCGTCTGCGCGCTGACGATGCTGATCGTCGCCGCACCTGTTGCGCCGTTCGCGCCGACGAGGCTCACCGTGCGTTGCTGCGGCGAGCTGGGGCAGTAGAACGCCGACAGGCTGCCGCCGCACAGCACCAGCGAGTCGTCCTGGAAGAAGTAGGCGTTCGAGCCCGAATCCATGAACGCGCTCGTCTTCGTGCCGTTGAACTGGCTGTTGACGAGGTCGCCCGACGCGTCGGTCGTATAGGTCGTGGCCGCCGCATTGCCGTTGTTCGACTGCGTGCCGATGCCGAACACGACCGTGCCCGTCGCCGACACCGCGCCGCTCGACGAAATGGGCGCCATCTGCACGATCACGCCATTGTTGTCGACGGCGAATTTCGGCACCGGGTTGGCCACCTGCTTCGACGTCTCGGCGAGCGTGCGCGTGCAGTTCGCACCGTTCGGACACGCGTAATAGTTGCTGAACTGCGCGACGTTGCCCTGGACCGAGCACGCCGCGCCGCAGTCGACGGGCGCCACGCCAATTCCGATGATGCCGTTCGCGCCCAGCGACTGCGCGGTGTTCTCCGCCGCGCCGTTCACGCATCCACCCGGAATGGTCGAATCGGGCAGATCGCCGATCACCTGGATCGGGATGTTGTTCGCCACTTCGCCGCTGATCTTCACGGTTGCCGTGCGCGTCGTGCCCCAGCTGAAGCCGTCCGCGAAGTGCGTGCATTCGACGAGCTGGCCGCCCGCCGTCGCTTGCTGGATGGGCAGTGAGTTCGCCAATGAGCCGAGCGCGGAATTGACGACGCGCAGGCCGAACGAGCCGGTATCGAGCAGCACATGGTCGATGGTCGTGCAGTTCGTGGTGGAGTTCGGCGCGCAGACGGTCACGCTGATGGTCGGGATGTTGATGATGTTCGCCACACCACGATCGACGGTCACGGCCACCGTGTTCGGCGCGTTCGCGGCGATAGGTTGCTGGCTGGGGGCGCTATTGTTGTTATTGTTATTGTTATTGTTATTGTTGGAAGACGACGACGAATCTCCGCCTCCGCCACAACCTGCGACGAGCGCTGTCATCGCGATGACGGATAGGGCCAGCACGGCCTTCATGACACGGGTGCACTCTTCTAGCTTCACGGCAAATCGCATGGCTGGTCTCCCGTCGTCAGTGGATATCGTTGCCGCTCATGCCCGCGGGTAATGCCTGCGGCAGCCAGGCCTGGCCCGAGAACGCACCCATGTGGCCGCCCGAACGCACGACAAGTCCGCTGTCCTGCACGACACCGGGACCGTGGCCGCCGCCGCGCAATGCGCGCGCGTTCGTCACGCCCGCCACATACTGCGGAAAATAGCTGCCGAGCAGACTGGACAGATTGGGCATCTGCGGCCCGCTCCATGCGAGGCCGAACACATTGCCCGTCGTCGAAATGTACTCGCGCACCACCGTGCCGTTGCCGAGCGTCGTCTCGCGGACGGTATAGGACGCCGCGGCGCCCGACGACGAAGAAGAAGCTGACGAAACCGTCGCGCCCGAACTGGCCGACGACGCGCTGCGCATCACGGCAACACCGCTCGATGGCGCAGGCACCGTGACGGTCGTGGCGCTCGACCCGGGCGGCGGCGTCATCGGACTGCCGCCTAGCGCGGCGCTGGCGGGCTGCGACGCGAGCATGGCGGGCAGCGCACAACAAAATGTGGAAACAACTGTGGAAACGGCAGCAGCACGGCTGAAGCGAATCGACATGGTAACGACACCTCCCGAATCGACGTCGGACCGCGCCGCAATTTGCGGTCCCGAGTTGTTGATACTGGAAGAAACGGCGCGGCTGAAAACGGCTGAAAGCAGCTAAAAGCGTCCACGAGCGGCGCGCGAGCACGCCGGGGCCGCGCGCAAAACGGCGGCGAACGGCGTCATTCACCATCCTCCCCTGGCCGTAGTATGCCAGTGGTTGATGACGGCGCACGATTTCCGGGCGCGCCAACGGATGCGCACCGACGCAGCAGGCATCGATGCGGAAGGTGTCGATGAGGTGCGCTGCCGTGATGTCACGGAGCAGCTCGCGTTTCTGCGCAGCGCGCCCCGTTTGTACGTGTCGAACGGCGCGACGGGTCGCCCGCGCCGGGGCCCGGCTTCAGAAACCGAGGCTCGCGAGCAGATCGTCCACCTGCCCCTGATCCTGCACCACGTCGGTCTTGCCTTCCGGGTTGATCTGCGGACCGTTGAGCAGGCTTTGCGGGCTCCCCGTCGGCGAAACGGGATCGTGCTGCGCTTGCGCAACGAGTTGCGCCGCCGTCGCCGCAAACTGCTCGCGCCGCTCAGCCGCAATGTTGTCGATCAGCACGCCGAGAAGCTGCTGCTCGATCAGATACACCACATCCGTGATCTTCTTGATGACCTGCCCGGTCAGATCCTGGAAGTCCTGCGCCATCATGATCTCGAGCATCTGTGCGTTGGTCGCCGTCGTGACCTCGGGCACGCCGCGCAGGAACTTGCGCGTGTCATCCATCAGCGCGCGCACTTCCTCGCGCTCGATGGGCGCCGCATACCACTGCTCCCAGCGTGCATCGAGCTCGGCCGCGTCGTGCTGCAACTGTTCCTGCAACGGCTTTGCGATCTCGATCGAAGTCAGAACGCGCTCGGCGGCCTGCTCGGTCATCGTCGCGATGTACTTCAGACGGTCGCGAGCGTCCGGCACCGCTTCCGCCGCGCGCTCGACATGCTTGTCGATCCCCAGCTCGCGCATCGAATCGCGCAGTGTGCGCGTGAGCTGCCCGATGCGCGCCAGGATGCGGTCGGTCGCGAGGTCGGTGCCGTCTTCCCTGGCGCCTTGCTCGTTGATGGGTGGGTTCACATCAGCTCCCGGTTTTTGCCATCTTCTCGAGAATCTTGTTGAGCTTCTCGTCGAGCGTCGCCGCCGTGAACGGTTTCACCACGTAGCCGCTCGCGCCTGCCTGAGCGGCCGCGATGATGTTTTCCTTCTTCGATTCCGCCGTGACCATCAGCACGGGCAGATGCGCGAGCGACGCATCGGCGCGGATTTCCTTCAGCATCGCGAGGCCGTCGAGGTTCGGCATGTTCCAGTCCGAAATCACGAACTCGTAGGCGCCGCTGCGCAGACGCGCGAGGCCCGCTGCGCCGTCTTCCGCTTCGTCGACGTTCGAGTAGCCCAGCTCCTTGAGCAGGTTGCGGACGATCCGGCGCATCGTCGGAAAGTCGTCCACAACCAGAATCTTCATTCCCTTATCCATTTCCTGTTCCTTTTCCCCAATCCAGATGGCGCGGTGGTTATCGGCTTATCTCAATTTGCGGCCGAGGCCCGCATCATACGCGCTGAACGCGCTCACCCATTGCAGCGAGACGCCCCATCACGCGCCGGCTCATTTCCGACAGCGGCGCGATCTCGTCGGCAGCGCCGATTGCGATCGCCTCGCGCGGCATGCCGAACACGATGCAGCTCGCCTCGTCCTGCGCGAGCGTGTACGCGCCCGCCTTGCGCATGTCCAGCAGTCCCGCTGCGCCGTCGCGGCCCATGCCCGTCAGGATCACGCCAACGGCGTTCTTCCCCGCATGCTGCGCCGCCGAGCGGAACAGCACATCGACAGACGGACGATGCCGGTTGACCGGCGGGTCGTCTGACAGATGCGCGATATAGTTGGCTCCGCTACGGGCGAGCAACAGGTGAGCGTGACCGGGCGCGATATACGCATGACCCGGCAGCACGCGTTCGCCGTGCTCTGCCTCTTTAACGGTAATCCGGCACAAACCATTAAGGCGTTGCGCGAAAGATTTTGTGAAACCCGGCGGCATGTGCTGCGCGATCAGCACGGCGGGCGCGTCGGGCGGCAGCGGCACGAGCACTTCGCGGATCGCTTCCGTGCCGCCCGTCGATGCGCCGACGATGATCAGCTTTTCCGTCGACACGAGCGGGTTGTTGAACAGCGGCGCCGGCGCGGCCTGCGCGGCGGGCGCGCCGCCAGCATGACCGGCCGCCGCCGCATGCTGCGCGGGCGCGGCCTGGCGCACGCGCGCGCGGGCAGCGGCGCGCACTTTGTCCGCGAGCTTTTCCGCGTAGTCGAGCATGCCGTCGCGGATGCCGACTTTCGGCTTCGTCACGAAATCGACGGCGCCCAGTTCCAGCGCGCGCAGCGTGATTTCCGAGCCGCGCTCCGTCAGCGACGACACCATCACGACGGGCATCGGCCGCAGGCGCATCAGCTTCTCGAGAAAGTCGAGGCCGTCCATGCGCGGCATTTCGACATCGAGCGTCAGCACGTCCGGGTTGTGCTGCTTGATGAGCTCACGCGCGACGAGCGGATCGGGCGCGGTGGCGACGACCGTCATGTCCGGCTGACTGTTGATGATCTCCGTCATCAGGCTACGAATCAGCGCCGAATCGTCGACGCACAATACTTTGATTTTTTGCACAGCGTTCACGCCTCCTCGACGGTCCTGGCGTTGTTTGGTTGGATAAGGCGCGCGGGCGCGCCGAATAATTCGATTCGCGGCTTCGAGGCGGGCGCGTTCGAGCCAGCCGCCGCATTCGCGCCAAACAGCTCGATGCGCGGCTTCGCTGCGGCGGGCGCCGAGAACAGCTCGACGCGCGCACGCGCCTTCGCGAGCCGGTCGGCGCGCTCTTCGGCCGATTGCCGCGCGAGCGCCTGTTCGCGTTCCGCGACGCCCGCTTCCTGTTGCAGGCGCAGCTTCTTGACCATCACCTGGCCCGTGCGCGGCATGAACGCGACCTTGCGCGGATGCTTGCCTTCGAGGTCTTCGGCGACGATGCGGATCTTCTCCAGCGCGAGATAGCGGCGCACGAACGCGGAGTTGCGATCGCCGATGTTCATCGTCGTCATTCCAGCGAGCACGGCCGCTCCGCCGAATACCTTCGCCTCGAAACGCTCGCGCCGTCCGCCTGCCTTGATCAGTTCGTTGATCAGCACTTCCATTGCGTACGCACCGTAGCGCATCGAATCGGACGCGGCTTGCGCGAGGTCGGCGCCGTCGTCGGGCAGCATGAAGTGATTCATGCCGCCGATGCCCGCCGTGCGATCCTGAATGCACGCGGCCACGCACGAGCCGAGCACCGTGACGAGCACCATGTCGTCGCTCGTCGTATAGAACTCGTTCGGCAGCAGCTTCACGCCGGGGCGCTGGAAGTGGTTGTCGTAATAGAGATTCGTTGCGATCGGCAGGGCGCTGCTCATGCGGGCACCCCACTCGCCGCGCCGTGGTTCGAAGCACGGTGAGCCGCACGGCCGGCGCCCGTCGCGGCGCCCGCGTCGCGCGTCAGTTCGTACACGGTCTGGCCGCGCAGACGGAACGCCTGCGTGACATACGTGAAGTTCTCCGAGTGCCCGGCGAACAGCAGCCCGCCCGGCTTCACGAGCGGCTCGAAGCGCGTCAGCACCTGGGCCTGCGTCGGCTTGTCGAAGTAGATCATCACGTTGCGGCAGAAGATCGCGTCGAACTGCGTGTTCAGTCCGTAGTCGCGATCGGTCAGGTTCAGTTGCTCGAAGCGGATCATCGCGCGCACTTCGGGGCGCACCTTCACCATGCCGGCATGCGCGCCCGTGCCCTTCAGGAAAAAGCGCTTGAGCCGCTCCTGCGACAGATGCTTGACCTGATCGAACTGATACATGCCCGCTTCGCCCTTGGCGAGCACCTGCGTATCGATGTCCGTCGCGAGCACCGTCGCCTGGCGCGCGGCGTGATCGCCGAGCGCTTCGATCAGCGTCATCGCGATCGAATACGGCTCCTCGCCCGTCGATGCCGCCGAGCACCACACGGACACCGGCCCGGAGCGGCGCGTGACGAAGTCGGCGAGGATCGGAAAGTGATGTGCCTCGCGGAAGAACGCGGTGAGGTTCGTGGTGAGCGCGTTGGTGAACGCTTCCCACTCGGCGGGATCGTTATCCGCTTCGAGCATGTCGAGATACTGGCGGAACGAGTCGAGCCCGCGCGCGCGCAGCCGCCGCGCAAGTCGGCTGTATGCCATGTCGCGCTTGTGATCGGACAGCGAAATGCCCGCGCTGCGGTGAATCAGCTCGCGAATGCGAGCGAAATCCGCCGATGTGAACTCGAAGTCGCGAGCCTGTTCGGCAGATCTCGCCGGCTCTGCCCGCTCAGGGCGCGATTGCGCGCGCGTTGCCATCATGATGTCTTCCGTCTGCCATTAGGAGCGCCGCACCGCCCGCCGATCCTGCTAATGCCGCCTTTCCCCGCGATCGCGTCGGCGCTGGCGTCAGCGCCGCTGCCTGTCGTGTTGCCTGCACTGCTGTCTGCGTTACTCGCGCCATCTCTGACTGCGCCGCGTGCGCATGCCTGCCCGTTGCTGTCCGGACGGACGCGCTTGCCGCCGCGCGTGCGCCTTCACGACGCATCGCGCTGAAACGTCCGCCATGGGACGAGGTGCCGCGAGTCCGCATATCCGTGCGCCGTTGGTCAGAACGTTTCCCAGTCGGCGTCCGACGCGGAGGCGACGCTCGCCGTCTGACGCGCGACGGGCTCGGCCGCCGCGTGCGCCTTCCTGACCACGGGTTCGACACGCGCGGGCGCAGCCGCTTCCGTCCTCGCGGCGGCAGGCTGCGCATGCGCCGGTTGCGCCGGTTGCGCCGCGTGCGCGACGGCGGCCTTCACGCGAGTCTTCGCCGCTTTCGCCGACGCCGGGCGCTGCGTCTGCCGCGCACCGCCATAAGCCCCGCCTTGACCGCCATTCACGCGCCACTGCCCGATCACCGTCTGCAGCGAACGCGTCTGCTCTTCGAGCGAGGCCGCCGCTGCCGCCGCCTGTTCGACGAGCGCCGCGTTCTGCTGCGTCACCTCGTCCATTTGCACGACGGCGCGATTGACCTGCTCGATGCCGCCCGACTGCTCTTCCGATGCCGCGCTGATCTCGCCCATGATGTCCGTCACGCGGCGCACGGCCTGCACGATCTCGTCCATCGTCGTGCCTGCCTGGCCGACGAGCGCCGAGCCGTTCTGAACCTTATCGGCGGAGTCACCGATCAGTTCCTTGATTTCCTTCGCCGCGCTCGCGCTGCGTTGCGCGAGGCTGCGCACTTCGCCCGCGACGACGGCGAAGCCGCGGCCCTGCTCGCCGGCGCGCGCCGCTTCGACGGCCGCGTTGAGCGCGAGAATGTTGGTCTGGAACGCGATGCCTTCGATCACGCTGATGATGTCGACGACCTTGTTCGAACTGGTCGCGATGTCCTGCATCGTGCTGACCACCTGACTCACCACCTGGCCGCCGCGCGTCGCGATATCCGACGCGTTCACGGCAAGCTGGCTCGCCTGGCGCGCGTTCTCGGCGTTCTGGCGCACGGTGCCCGTCAGCTGCTCCATGCTCGACGCCGTTTCCTGCAGCGAGGCCGCCTGCTGTTCCGTGCGCTGCGACAGGTCCGTGTTGCCCATCGAGATTTCGCGCGCGCCCGTGTCGATCGATTCGACGCTCGCGTGCACCGACTTGAGCATCGCCGACAGGCTATCCTGCATATGCTTGACGGCCTGGAAGAGGCGCCCGATTTCGTTCGTGCCCGAGGTGTCCACGTGCTGCGACAGGTCGCCCTTCGCAATGCGCTCGAAGCACGAAATCGCGTTGTTCAGCGGCTGCACGATCATGCCGCGCATCGCGAAGCGGATCGCCACGACCAGCACCAGCGCGAGCACCACGACGCCGATGATCAGCGCGCGCATCGTCGTCATCTGCGCGACGGTGTCCGCCTGCTGCTGCTCGGCGTGCGCCTGCAACGCCTTGATGACGGGCGACGACGCGTTGTCGTACACGACGAACATCGGGCTGATCTTCGTGTCGGCGATCGCGTGATAGCCGGACAGGTCGCTTGCCCGCAGCGCGGTGAACTCGGGGTTCACGCCGTCGTTGAGGAGCGACGCGCGCTTCGCAACGACAGCGTCGATCAGCGACGGGTCGATGCCGTTCTTCCGGGTGTTCAGGAACGCCTGCCAGTTTTCATTCGATTTGCCAAGCAGTTCGGCCGCGCGGTCGAGCACCTGCTTCGACTGCTCGATCTCGCCCGCCGCGATCAACGCGTTGACGCGGTCGAGCGACACGCGCGAGCGCAGCAGATACGAAGCCGAATCGTTCAGCGTGCGGATCGCCACCATGTCGCCGTGCGCCATGCTGTCCAGCGCGTCGCCCGAGCGGCTCAGTGCGGCGAGCCCAAGCGCCCCGACGATCACCGTCAGCGAAACCAGAATGATCCCCACGAGAGTCAGCGTCGTGCGAATCGACCATCTGCTCAGCATTTGTTCTACTCCCTGATTACTGTCGGTTCTACGTCGTTCCCGCGACCCGCGTCACTTGCCGAGCGTTTCCGTCAGCGCCATTTCCCGGCTGGTCATCAGCTTCTCGATGTCCATCAGGATCAGCATGCGGCCGTCGACGGTGCCGAGGCCCGTCAGATATTCCGCCGTCAGCGTCGCGCCGAACTCCGGCGCGGGCATGATCTGATCGGTGGCGAGCGTCAGCACGTCCGACACGCCGTCCACGACCATGCCGACCACGCGGCCCGCGACGTTCAGGATGATCACCACCGTCTGATGGTCGTACTCGACCCGCCCCAGGTGGAACTTGATGCGCATGTCGACGATCGGCACGATGATGCCGCGCAGGTTGATCACGCCCTTGATGAACTCCGGCGCGTTCGCGATGCGCGTCACGCTGTCGTAGCCGCGGATTTCCTGAACCTTCAGGATGTCGATGCCGTACTCTTCGGCGCCGAGCGTGAAGATCAGGAACTCCTGACCGCTCGCGTCGGCTTGCGCGTCGCGGCGGCCGCCCGAACCGGCCAGGCCGTTCGAATTGATGGATTGGACTTCTGCCACGTTAGCCCCCAAAACGGTTGGGATATGAGTTGAGTTTCAGTTTCAGGCGAGCGCGAGCGACGCACCATGCGACGCCCGCGTCTCGCGATTCAGTGCCGCCACGTCCACGATCAGCGCGACGCTGCCGTCGCCGAGAATGGTCGCGGCCGAAATGCCGTGTACCTTGCGGTAGTTCGTTTCGAGGTTCTTCACCACCACCTGCTGCTGGCCGACCAGCTCGTCGATCAACATCGCGAAGCGCCGTCCTTCCGTCTGCATGATGGTGACGATGCCCTGCGTCGGATCGGTGCGCGCGTCTTCGACCGAGAACACTTCATGCAGCGCGACGAGCGGCAGATATTCGCCGCGCACACGCACGACGCGCTCGCCGTTGGTCACCGTGTAGATGTCGTCGGCGCGCGGCTGCAGCGACTCCATCACGAAGTTCAGCGGCAGGATGAAGATCTCGCTGCCCACCTTGACCGACATGCCGTCGAGAATCGCCAGCGTGAGCGGCAACACGATGCGCGTCGTGCTGCCCTTGCCCGCGTGCGACGTGATTTCGACGTGACCGCCCATCGACTGGATGTTGCGCTTCACCACATCCATGCCGACGCCGCGGCCCGACACGTCCGTCACCTGCTCGGCCGTCGAGAAGCCCGGCAGGAAGATCAGGTTCCAGACTTCTTCGTCGGTCATCGTGTCGCTGACGGTCATGCCCTGCTTGGCCGCCTTCGCGAGAATCTTGTCGCGGCGCAGACCCGCGCCGTCGTCGCTGACTTCGATCACGATGTTGCCGCCGTGATGCGCAGCCGACAGCACCAGTTGGCCCGTCGAATCCTTGCCTGCCGCCTTGCGCGCCTCGACCGTTTCGATGCCGTGGTCGAGGCTGTTGCGCACGAGGTGAGTCAGAGGATCGATGATGCGTTCGATCAGGCTCTTGTCGAGTTCCGTCGCCTGACCGAAGGTGACGAGTTCGACCTGCTTGCCGAGCTTCGCCGCCAGATCGCGCACGAGACGCGGGAAGCGGCTGAAGACGTAATCCATCGGCATCATGCGGATCGACATCACGGCCTCCTGGAGGTCGCGCGCGTTGCGCTCCAGTTGCGCCATGCCGTTGAACAGGCGGTCGTGCAGCGCGGGATCGAACGTGCTGGTGGTCTCGGCCAGCATCGCCTGCGTGATCACCAGTTCGCCGACCAGGTTGATCAGCTGGTCGACCTTCTCTACGCCCACCCGGATCGAGCTGCCTTCCCCCGCGTTCGCGGCCGCCGCCGGACGCGCCTTGCGATCGCCTTCGGCGGACGCGGATGCGGATGCGGGCGCGGCAGGGGCCTTCGCGGCTGACTGCGCGGCGGGCGCTGCGTCGGCGGCAGCCGGCGCGGCTTGCGGTGTAACGATTGCGGCGCTCGCCGGCTGAACGGCGGGCGCCGCGGCGGGCTGAGCCGCCGCGGGCTGCGCGGCGGCAGGCGCCGTCGCGACAGCGGCTGCAGGCTGCACGACAGCGGCCGGCGCCCCCGCGCCGCCGCTCGCCATGCCCCCCACGTTCGCCGGCGCGGACGGCGCGGATTCGGACGCTCCAGGCGCGCCCTGCTCCGCGCCGTTGGCCGGCGCTGCGCCGCGGCCGATCACGATCTGACTTTCGTCGATCACGAAACAGCACACGGCGACGATATCGTCGGACGACACATCGGATTCGAGCCACAGCGTAATATCGCCGCCTGCCTTCACCTGTCCAACGATACGGCCCAGGTTGCCCAACTCTTCGGTCAGCAGTTCCTGGTCCTTTTCCCCAACGCCCCGTAGCGTAATTTTCAGATGGGGTCCTGCGGCCACTTCGGATGAAGCAGCGCCGGTCTCTGCCGGTTCGTTGCCTGCCCATTCGCCTGCGGCTTCTACTGCCTGTTCGATCACATGCTCGGGCGCCTGGCCTGACGCTGCGGGCGCTGCCGCCGGTGCAGCAAGCGCGGGCGCCGGCGCTTCGCCGCGGCTTTCCGCGTGCAGCCGTTCGAGCTTTGCGCAGATCGCGGCCGCGGTCGCCGCATCGGGCTCGGCGCTCGCGCGGTAGTCGGCGAGCTGGCCCGAGAGCACGTCCTTCGTTTCGAGGAACGTGTCGATCATGTCCTTGCGCAGCACGAGCTCGTTGTTGCGCGCGCGGTCCAGCAGCGATTCGAGAATGTGCGTCGTCTCGGTCAACGCGGTGAAGCCGAAGGTCGCCGCGCCGCCCTTGATCGAGTGCGCCGCGCGGAAAATGGCGGCGAGATCCTCGGGATCGGGCTGGCCGACGTCGAGATTCAGGAGCAATTGCTCCATTTGCGCGAGCAGCTCGTCCGCTTCGTCGAAGAACGTCTGGTAGAACTGAGTAATGTCGAGTGTCATGCGTGTGTCACCGCGAGAGTCCTGGCTGCTATGCCGCTTCCATGTGTCGGTTGCCGCCTGCTGGCCGCCGCGCTCAGCCGAGCGCCGCGACCAGTTCGGTCAGCATGTCGGGGTCGAGCGGTTTTTCGATCCATCCCGTGGCGCCCGCGTCGCGCGCCGCAGCCTTGAACGGCTCGCCGGATTCCGTTGTCAGGACGAGGATCGGCGTGGTGCGGTAGGCGGGGTTGCCGCGCAGCGCGGTGATCAGATCGAGGCCGGTTCTGCCCGGCATGTGCTGATCGGTCAGCACGAGATCGAACGGCATCGCCAGCGCGTTTTCGAGCCCTTCGTCGCCGTCGGCCGCGAGCGTCACCTGATAGCCGGCACCCGTCAGCGTCGCGGCAAGGATTTGCCGCATCGCCGCCGAATCGTCGATCGCCAGAATGTGCCTGATCATTCAATCCTCACTGCGCTCACGATGGATCCCGGATGCGCTCTCTGCCGCGCGTCCGTCATCCGCTAACTGTCATTGCGTCGCCGTTGCAGGCGCCGCGCCGCTTTTATCAGCACTGTCAGCCGCGCTCTGCGCGACTGCGCTCGATTCGCCCGCGCCTTCGTTCATCGCGCCATGCTGTTTGAGCGCCGGCGATTTCGGCGCGGCAGCAGGCTGCGTGACGGATGGCGGAACAGACGGCAAAGCGGGCTGGGAAATCTTTTGCAGCAACGACGGCTTGCTGGCAGCGCCTGCACCTGCGCCCGCCGCGTCGTTCGACAACGTGGTCGAGGTCGTGTCGTCCTGCATCAGCGCTTCTTCCGAGCGCCGGTTCAACACGATGATGCTGATGCGCCGGTTCTCCGGGTCGAGCGGATCGGCCTTGTTCAGGTTCTGCGTCGATGCGAGGCCGAGCACGCGCAACACCTTCGCCTCGTCCATGCCGCCCGCGATCAGCTCGCGACGCGACGCATTCGCGCGGTCCGCCGACAATTCCCAGTTGCTGTAGCCCTTCTCGCCGCCCGCGTACGGCACGGCGTCCGTGTGGCCCTGCACGACGATGCGGTTCGGCACGTCGTTCAGCGTGGTGCCGATCGCCTGCAGGATGTCGCGCATGTACGGCTGCACGATCGCCTGCGCGGTCGCGAACATCGGCCGCTTCTGCGTATCGACGATCTCGATGCGCAAGCCCTGCAGCGTCGAGTCGATGCGGATCTGCTGCTTGAACTGGCGCAGCAGCGGGTTCGCCTCGATCGCGGCCATCAGCTTGACCTGCAGGTCGTGCAGGCGGACCTGCTCGCGGCGCTCGACGGCGCCCTGCAACTGTTGCAGCGCCTGGTCGTCGGCGCGCATCGCGGTGTGTTCGGCACGGTTCGTCGAGCCGTCCGTCTGGCGCGTGATGCCGTCCTTGTCGGTCGAGATGTCGCGGCCGCTGCCCGGAATCGCGCTGGAGTCGACGGCACTGCGGTCGCCGCCCCAAAGCGTGATCTTCAGCGGCTGATTGAAGTAGTCGGCGATGCCTTTCAACTGCACCGTCGATGCCGAGCTGAGCAGCCACATCAGCAGAAAGAACGCCATCATCGCCGTCATGAAGTCCGCGTACGCGAGCTTCCATGCGCCGCCGTGATGGCCGCCCTTCTTCGGCGCAGCGCGCTTGACAACGATTGCGCGGTCTTTGTCCTTGCTCATTGCCCGTTCCCTGTCCCGTGCGTGCCTTACTTCGCCTTCACGCGGCGCACGTGTTCTTCCAGCTCGGCGAACGACGGACGTTCAGTCGAGAAGAGCACCTTGCGTCCGAATTCGACGGCGATGGCGGGCGCGTAGCCGTTCAGGCTCGCGAGGATCGTGACCTTGATGCACTGGAACATCTTGGTCGACTCGGTGACGCGCTGCTCGGCGACGCTCGCGAGCGGCCCGATCAGGCCATACGAAAGCAGAATGCCGAGGAACGTGCCGACCAGCGCCTGCGCGATCATTTCGCCGAGCACGGCGGGCGGCTTGTCGGCGGAGGCCATCGTGTGCACGACGCCCATCACGGCCGCGACGATACCGAACGCGGGCATCGCGTCGCCGACCTTCATCAGCGCGTGGGCGGGCGCTTCGCCTTCGGCGTGGTGCGTTTCGATCTCTTCGTCCATCAGGCTTTCGATCTCGAACGCATTCATGTTGCCGCCGACCATCAGGCGCAGATAGTCCGTCAGGAATTCGACGATGTGATGGTCAGCGAGAATCTTCGGGTACTGCGTGAAGATCGGGCTCTTCTGCGGATCGTCGATATCCGCTTCGAGTGTGAGCGTGCCCTCCTTGCGCGCCTTCGCCAGCAGGACGTAGAGGAGCGCCATCAGCTCCATGTAGACGTCCTTGTTGTACTTGGCGCCTTTGAACAGCGTCGGAATCACGCGCAACGTAGCCTTGATCGTCTTCATCCCGTTGCCGAGGATGAACGCACCGAGACCCGCGCCCGCGATCATCAGCACTTCGACGGGCTGCAGAAGCGCACCCAGGTGGCCGCCCTCCAGCGCATAGCCGCCGAAGACGGACAACAGCGTAACGAGTGTTCCCACGAAAATCAGCACTGCCGAGCCCTCACGAAAAGCGACGGAGACCGTCGTTATTCAGGTTTACGGCAAGCAGTCGGAAAACTTTGGCCGATTGAGTGCCCGACCCGGGGCGGTGTAAACCAGAGGAGCCGTGCGAGCGACGCCGGGCCTGCGCGGCAGCCGCTCAGACGGAGCTGGCGACATCGTCCCGCGAGGCTTCCAGCGTGTCGCCGCGCCGCGTGACGATGGCCGCCCGCGGTTCGTCGCAGCGGGCGTCGGCGGCCTTGCGGGTCTTGCCGGCGCGCGACGGCGGCGCACAGAGGCCGCATACGAAGCCGTGCTGCGGATCGTGCGCATGTGCGACGAAATGCCCTCGGCAGCGGGTGCAGGGCGTCATCTGCAGCATGCCGGAGTCGAAGAAGCGCACCAGCGTCCATGCGCGCGTGAGGCTGAGCGCCGGCTCGTCGTGGTGCATCCGTACGTGCTCGAGATAGAGCCGGTACGCCTTGACGATCGACTGGATCGTCGCGCAGCCGCCCAGTCCCGACATGAACCGGTAGACGTTGTAGAACAGCGACGCGTGGATGTTCGGCTGCCACGTCATGAACCAGTCGGTCGAAAACGGCAGCATGCCCTTGGGCGGCGACACGCCCTTCACTTCCTTGTACAGCTTGATGAGCCGGTCGCGCGACAGCGACGTTTCCGCTTCGAGCAACTGCAGGCGCGCGCCGAGTTCGACTAGCTCGATCGCCAGGGTGATTTCCCTGACTTCGAGCACCACGCTTTTTTGTGCCATCCGCCTCGCTTCCCATGTCCGTTGCCGTTCCCATGCGGCGCGGCCGGACGGGAACGGTAAAAGCGCCGTCGCCGGCGCGCGTATGGTTGCGTCCGTCGCGGCGCATGTGCGCCGGCGGGCCGGCGTCAGCCGATCTGCTCGACGGGCTGCCCCGCCAGCAGGATTGCGGAATGCGCCTGGGCGACGGCGCTCGATTTGCCCTTGTCGGCCAGCGACGAGAGGATCTGATGATCGTCGAAGCGGAAGCGGCACAGCATCTGGTTCGATGCGGCCAGTTTGACGGTCTGTGCGAGCGACAGATTGGCGAGCACGTCGGCGAGCTGCTCCGAGATGCCCATGCGGAACATGCCCATCGGCTTGTCTTCGCGCAACAGACGTTGTGCGAGAAGCAGATAGGACAAGTTCAATTCCCTTATTTCATTGAGCATGTCACTTTGAGTGCTCATTGAATCCCCCGGTTTGAAACTGGCTGGTCAGGCCTGTGTGAAACGTTTGCTCGATCGCGTTAAAAAACCACGAACGGCACGCTTATGGTCAGCGTGCATTTTCCCGAAAGGGCCAGCCGACGAGAATCGGACATCCACCCCAACTGGTTGACGGAAGAATCCAGAATTTCTGTAGGAGTTTTTCCTACAAATTTTTTAGCGAGGGATTTGAAAAGCAGACAGCGCGCGTTGCGTATGCCGGCGCTTACACGCGAGAACATGCGTGAAAGGTTTGGGAAGCGGATTATGCGCCCATATTCCGGCGACTACCAAGCTAAATTCGCACGGATTCGTACGGCGATGCACAAATTGATCGGACGAATCGGGCATGCAAGATGCTCCGTTATCTGGCGCCAGGCGCGGCAGACATTGCCTCATGCCGCGGCCGGCGGGCTTTCCGGCAGCTTCCACTCGTTTTTACGCATCCTGTTTCGCGCTGTAACAACTTTAAGTGTTTGAAAAATAGCTCGAATTGGCGCGCCTGATCACGATAATGGCACCTAGGGATAACCCGATCGGGTTCCTGCCGCGGGCGGCGGCACACCGCGCCCAACCGTCCGTCAGGCTTGCGCTTTTTGCCATACGAAAGGCACCGCCGCGCGAAGCCGTCAGCATAAGGAGATCACGCATGCGAATCGCACAAATCGCACCGTTGTACGAAGCTGTCCCACCGAAACTCTATGGCGGCACAGAACGCGTCGTGTCATATCTGACCGAGGCGCTGGTCGACCTGGGCCATGATGTGACGCTCTTTGCGAGCGGCGATTCCATGACATCCGCCAAACTCGAAGCCGCGTGGCCGCGCGCGCTGCGTCTCGATCCGACGATCCGCGACGCGCTCGCTCCGCACATGCTGCTGCTCGAAAAGGTCCGCAAGGTCGCGCACGAGTTCGACGTGCTGCACTTTCACCTCGACTATTTGCCGTTCCCGCTGTTCACGACGCTCGACACACCCTTCGTGACGACGCTGCACGGGCGCCTCGACCTGCCCGAATTGCAGCCGGTGTTCGATACGTTCGTCGACGCGCCCGTGGTCTCGATTTCGGATTCCCAGCGCCTGCCGCTGCAACAGGCAAACTGGCTCAACACGATCTATCACGGTCTGCCCGACCAGCTGCTCACGCCGCAAGGCCACAAGCAACCCGAATACCTCGCGTTTCTTGGCCGGATCTGCCCGGAAAAGCGCGCCGATACAGCCATCAAGATCGCCGCACAAAGCGGTTTGCCGCTGAAGATCGCCGCCAAGGTGGACAAGGTCGACCAGGAGTACTTCAAGACGGAAATCGAGCCGCTGCTGTCGCAGGCGCACGTCGAATTCATCGGCGAAATCAACGAGGCGCAAAAGCCGGAGTTTCTGTCGGGCGCGAAGGCGCTGCTGTTCCCGATCGACTGGTCGGAGCCGTTCGGCCTGGTGATGATCGAATCGATGGCGTGCGGCACGCCCGTGGTCGCGTTCAACCGCGGTTCGGTGCCAGAAGTGATCGACCACGGCGTCACCGGTTTCATCTGCGAGGACGTTCAGGGCGCGGTGGCGGCGGTCGAACGCATCGATGAACTGTCCCGGACGGAAATCCGCTCGCAGTTCGAACGCCGCTTCAGCTCGAAGATCATGGCGCAGAACTATGTAGACAGCTACTCGGCGCTCCTCGAAGCCACGCGCCGTCCGATGCTGCGTCAGGTGGCCGTGGGCTGATCGCGCCGCCATGTTGTTCGATTCTGTTGATCTGACGTATTACGCGTAAATTGTTCATTTGAAACGTTTGCGCGTAGGTGCATAACCTTCGTTTCGAATCGTAGCCGAAAAAAAGCCGCCTCCCCAGGCGGCTTTTCTATTTCCGCGATCGAAACCCGACCGCAATGGCAGTGCGTTCTTCAATGCGCAGTACTCCGCTTTTGGTGAATGAGGTTATCCGTTCCTCAGATGCCTTACCGCGCTTTAAAAGAATCCGCAAAGTGGCGCATTCAGCTTGCTGACCTTCAATCGGCTTTCGCCTTTCTCCCAATTACGTCTGGCCAATCAGAAAACGCTCGCGGTTCTTGCCGGCAATCCACTTGGGCGGCTTTCCCCGGCCGCTCCATGTGCTGCCCGACTTCGGGTCCTGATACTTGGCGGGCAGCGGCGCCTTCTTTGGCGGGCGTCCGCGGCGGGCCGCCTCGGCAAAACCGAGGTCATGCGCGCTAAGTCCGTATTCGGCGATCTTCTGGCGGATTTCGGCAATCACATTGCCGACTTCATGACGGCGTGCTTCCTCCGCTTCCGCCTGCAAGCGAGCGATCTGCGCCTTCAGATCTGCGTATTGTGACATTTGGGCTCCCCTCTTTCTTGTAGAAGTGGTTAGCACGGAGATTAGCCCGTGCTAACGAAATTCGCAATGGCGGTTAATACCTCGCTTCAAAGATTTTGTCTGAGTATTTATTAAAACCTACTTGAATCGTTCAAACGGAGGTTGTTTTATCGCAAATAATTCGGCCTCCGTGAATGACAATTCTTGACACTCCATTTGTGCTCGGGTGCTTAAAATTTGCGCTCGCAAGTCCCGGGTAGCGCATGCGCTCTCGTCCTTGATTCCCTTGTACTTATTAGGATTACACACAATGAACCTCTCCAGGCGTCTTGCAGCGGAGCTGTTCGGCACCTTCTGGCTCGTACTTGGAGGCTGCGGCAGCGCTGTCCTTGCGGCAAACTTCGCGGGGCCCGTTCACGGACTCGGCATCGGCTTTGTCGGCGTATCGCTCGCCTTCGGCCTGACTGTTCTAACAATGGCCTATGCGATCGGGCATATTTCCGGCTGCCATCTGAATCCGGCGGTGAGCGTCGGGTTGACGGTCGCGGGCCGCCTTCCGGTGCGCGACCTCGTGCCGTATATCGTCGCGCAGGTTCTTGGCGCGGTCCTCGGCGCATATGTGCTTTCGGTCATCGCTTCGGGCAACCCGGATTTCCACCTCGTAGCCAGCGGTTTTGCGAGCAACGGTTACGGCGACCGCTCGCCGGGCCACTACGCATTGCCGGCCGCGTTCGTCTGCGAGACGGTGATGACGGCGTTCTTCCTGTTCATCATTCTTGGCGCGACCGACAAGCGCGCGCCGGCCGGCTTCGCGCCGATCGCAATCGGCCTGTGCCTCACACTGATCCATCTGGTTTCGATTCCCGTGACCAGTACGTCGGTTAATCCAGCACGCTCGACTGGCCCCGCAGTTTTCGTCGGTGGCGCGGCCGTCGATCAGTTGTGGCTGTTTTGGGTTGCCCCCATTCTCGGTGCGGTGATTGCTGGAATCGTGTACCCGCTGATTGCCGGCGATGCTCAGACGACGACAGAGTCGCCGCGCGCCCGAGTCACGGTTTCCTGATCATTCTCTATTCAGTCTTATTGCAAAACGGGGCGCTTCGGCGCCCCTTTTTTCGTCCGGTTGGCGCAGTTGCAGCATTAATAGATGGTTCAAATGTAAGGCTGGTTTACGGTTGAATTTCATCGCAACCCAGTCGGCGCTTTACCCGAATGAAAGACGGCTGATAGCGCCTTGCGCAGCGCCTCGCCGATTCCGACGGCATGGTGCTGGGGCCGATAAGCGCATGCGCAGCGGGCATGCCCGCTTTCACTTCGTAACATGCTGTCGCAGCCGCATCCACCGACGACGCGTAGATTGATCCCGTACGGCAAGCACGCCGCATTCAAGGGAGAAACAACATGAAAGGCATCGTCATTCACATGCTCGTTGCAGCAGGTCTCGCCGCTGGCGCATGCGGTGTCGCACAGGCGCACACAGATCTGAGCATCGGCCTGTCGCTCGGCGCGCCTGCTCCGGCGTATATCGCGCCCGCGCCCGTCTATGCCGCGCCGCGACCGGTGTACTACGGTCACCGCTACTGGGGAGGCCGTCGCGATGACGGCTATCGACATAACTGGGACCGCGGTCGCGGCTGGGATCACGACAACCGCGGGTATGGCGACAACCGCAATCGCTGGAACGACAACGGGCGGGGATGGGGTTACCACCGCAACTGAGATACCGGCGTATTGCTGCGGGGACAGGCCTGGAATCTCGTAGCGAAGCTGGAAAAGGCGGATGTCGCATCGTATGGCGCGTCTCCCATAAAGAAAGCGCGCCATGCGTTTTGAAGCGTTGGGGATTTATGCCGTCATTTCGTCGTCGATCTCGAACAGCTTGCGCAAATGGTGCGCGACCCCCGCTTCGAAGTTATTGCCGATACGCGGGACGCCCGGAAGCCGTGCGATCAGATCCGGGTTCGCGTTGTTCATCATGAACGGATGGCCCGCCGTTTCCAGCATGTCGATGTCGTTCATGTTGTCGCCGAACGCGACGCACCTCGCGGCCGGGACTTTGAGGCGGTCGAGCACGAACTGCAGCGCCCGTCCTTTCGATACATTCGCCGTCATCACCTCGAGGCAGTCGGGCAACGAGTATGTGACATACAGTGCATCGCCGAACGTCTGCTCGAGGTTGGCCGCCACCACCGCGAGATCTTTCGGATCGCCGATATACAGCGCCTTCGCGATATCGGCTCCATCATGCTGCTGCAGATCGATCACGTTATAGGTGAAGCCCGAGTCCTGGTGATAGCGCAGTAATTCAGGCGCGTCGCGATCGATCAGCCATTCCTTGTCGGCGAACAGATTGACGATCACGCGCCCATGCTCACCGGCGATTTCCGGCTTGACCAGCTGCTGCACGACGCCTGCAGACAGGTCGTCGGCGAAAATCATTTCGTCGTCGGGGGAATGGACGCGAGCGCCATTCGACGTGATCAGGTACGGCCGAATGCCGAGGACGTCGCGAATACCGGCAACGTCGCAGTAGTGGCGCCCCGTCGCGATCACGAGATGCACGCCCTGAGCCTCGAGCGCGCGCATGGTGGCGACCGTGAATGGATCGACCTGGTGATTGCTGTTCAGCAGCGTTCCATCCAGATCGCTGGCGATGACTTTGTACATAGGTTCGCGAGCTGACGAAGTCGGAAAACCGCTATTTTATCGCCTCCCGTCGCGCGTCTTGCCGTACCGGGCGTGCTTGGCGTCAGGCGTCGCGGCTGATTCGCCCGACCTCGCGTTGCGCCAGTCGCAGCGCACCGTGCGCGGAATCGGAAACAGGCGGGCGAAGACGGTCGCGGTACGGCGCCGGCACGTATTCGCTCAAAGGCCCGCCGAGGCCGCCGCACAGTGCGACCGGCAACGTACCCGAAGGGTCGAGCGCGGCGATCATCTTGCTGATCTCGCGACCTGCTTCGTCCAGCAGACGCGCCGCAAACGGATGCTCGCGATGCGCGACGACCACGGGCGCGAGGCTCGCGTAAGCCGTTTGATTCGCGTCGCACAACCAGACGACCAACCCGTCGCGATCCGCTGCCCCGACATGCTCGATTAGCGCCTGTGAAAATTCGTCCGCCGGGACGCGGCCGTCGAGCGCCTGCTGTGCGTGCACGATCGCGCGCAGGCCGAGCCAGGCGCCGCTCGCTTCATCGGCGGACGGGTAGCCGTAGCCGCTGACCATCCGGCTCACGCCATTGCGATCGAGCACGGCCGCGACGCTGCCCGTCCCGAGCGCCACGATTACGCCCGGCTCGCCGCCGTGTGCGCCGAGCAATGTCGAGTATGCGTCGCTTTCGATCGCGAGACCGGCCAAGGGTGGTGCCTTTGCGCGAAACGCGGCCAGCCACTCCCGGTTATTGACACCCGCCAGCCCGCAACCGAGCACGCAGCGCGACCAGTCGGCAGTCACGCCGGCTCGCTCGCACGCTTGCGCGCTGGCGCCGAGGATCGCCTGCCAGGCGCGCTCCACGCCGAGGCCGAGCCCTGACGGCCCCGCCGTGCCTTGCGCAAGTTCTTGCCCCGTGGCGTTGGCCAGCACGACGCGCGTGCCAGTGCCGCCGCCGTCGACGCCGATCAGATAGAGGTCTTGATTCATCGATACGCTCATTGATGTGTTACCGCATAGCGTGGCAGGTCTCTTCGCGCACCGCAATTGGCCGAATGGCCAGGTTGCGGCCGCACCTCGTTCCGCTATGCTGGCGTAGCCCGACAAACGGGCGACCGATCAACCATGCAGGAGCCTGAACGTGGCAGAGCAGCGATGCAACTGGGCGACGAGCGAAGCGCTCGCACACTATCACGATACCGAGTGGGGCGTTCCGTCGCGCGATGATCGGCATCTGTTCGAGATGCTGGTGCTCGAAGGCGCGCAGGCCGGTTTGTCGTGGTCGACGATCCTCAACAAGCGCGCCGGTTACAGGCGCGCGTTCTTCAACTTCGATATCGACAAGGTCGCCCGCATCTCGCCGCAAAAAATCGATGCGCTGGTGCTCGACGAAGGCATCGTGCGCCACCGCGGCAAGATCGAGTCGGCGGTGATCAATGCAAAAGCGGTCAAACAGATTCAGGCGGAACACGGCTCGTTTGCGGACTTCGTGTGGTCGTTCGTCGATAACACGCCTATCCAGAATTCGTGGTCGAGTTACAAGCACGCACCTGCATCGACGGAAGTATCGGATGCGCTCAGCAAGGCGCTCAAAGGCTACGGCTGCAAATTTGTCGGCACGACCATCTGCTACGCGTTCATGCAAGCGGTGGGCATGGTCAACGATCATCAAACGGATTGCGCCTGCTACACGCAATGCGGATCACTGGGTAAGAAAGGCCGGAAGAAGAGTCCGATGTGATGCAGGCGGTGCGCGGCGGCGGCCGCCGATCGGTGTCGCACCGTCGCAACATATGCCATAACCGCGCCCGGACTCATGTCGGCGCGGCCGGTTGCGCAACGGCGCGCACGAACTGGCCTCCGGCAAGGCTTCGCAGCATTTCTCCGCGAGCCTCGCAACGGCCGGCTCAACGGGAACTGAGCGCTAGCCAACACAACGGCTGACTTTGGTCGCATTCCCGTCGTTATAACTGATACATGCGATGCCGGACGGGGCAGTCATCCGGGCAATCGACGGCATCGTTGGTGCAATGCAGGGCAGCGCAAGCTGTGAATTGAGCGTGAATCCGCGCTCTAGTCGCGGCTTCGGGGAATGGTGCGGCACGGGATACTGTTCGCCATTGCACCAGATACAAATGACCGCTGCGCAGTGCGCGGGGAAGACCAACATGAAAAATCTTAACTTCCTGACGCATCAGGAAATATTCGACCGGGCAGTCGAACACCTGTTCGGCCAGGGTCGCACTGCGCTGCTGCCGCGCGGCGGGGGCGCTTACCGGGGGTATTGCGGCGGTTGCCCGGTCGGCAGCTTCATCCATCCGCGCGACTATATGACGGCGATGGAAGGGATTCCCGTCCGATATATCGGCAAGGCGCCGTCCGAAGTGCCGATGTACATGGACGTCGGAGTTGCTGCGCTGAAGAAGGCGTTGCTGCGTTCCCGCTTGAACATCTACGACCCGGCCACCATCGAATTGCTCAGTTGCCTGCAGAACGTCCATGACGTCTTCGGTGCATGGGAGTGGCGCGACCGGCTTCGCTCGATCGCCCGTCAATTCAAGCTTTCCGACGAACGCACGCGGACCGCGGCCTGACGCTCGGCATCGGCTCGATATCGCCGGCCGCGAGCCTCTCGCGCCGATGTCCTTCCTGTGAGCGGAAACGAAAAACGGCGGTGCGGCTTCTTTCGAAGCTCACACCGCCGTTCGGCGTGCTTTCGCGTGCCTGGAAGCGTGCTCAGTGCAGCTTCTTCGGCAGCATCTGGCTGCGCAGGCGCTTGTGCAGGCGCTTCACTGCAGCTGCCTTCTTGCGCTTACGTGCCGTCGTCGGCTTTTCGTATGCCTGGCGCTCACGCAGTTCTGCGATCAGGCCATTCTTTTCGATTGCGCGGCGGAAGCGGCGGATTGCCACTTCGAACGGCTCGTTTTCTTTCAGAAGAATCGTCGTCATGTAATTCCTAAAAACGCTTGATACGGTTAATGGCGTGGCGGTTAGCCCACTCACGCGCCGGCCCTCCGGTCGTTCCGATTCTGGCGAAGCACAACTGAAACGAGAGGCAAAGCGGCCACGGAGGCCGGAAAAGAGAGGTGGGAGTTCACCGCGAAACGCGGGCAGCGCACGTTGCGGCGCCGCGCCTAGCTAGCGTTTCGCCACCAGTAACCCATGACGAAACGAGCAAAGATCTCAATTCACTCCCGATCATATCAGGAAATTGTCTCGCGGACTAGCATTTTAGCGAATTTGCTCAGGCACTTGCGTCGTTCAATAGCCGCAAGTCGGCGTCTGTGAGCTTTAAATTGACGGCCGCGACAAGACTTTCCAGCTGTTTGACGGATGTCGCGCTGGCGATCGGCGCCGAAATGCTGGGGCGCGCGATCAGCCAGGCGAGCGCAACAGACGCCGCCGTGCTGCCACGCCGCCCGGCCACCTCGTCGAGCGCGTCGAGGATGGCGAAGCCGCGTTCATTCAGATATGGCTCGACCTTGCCGCCGCGTGCGCTTTTCGACAGATCCTCGCGCGAACGGTACTTGCCCGACAAAAAGCCGCTCGCCAGACTGTAGTAGCAGACGACGCCCAGCCGTTCAGCCAACGCGACGGGCTCGAGATCGGTTTCATATGAGGCGCGGTCGTACAGGTTGTACTCCGGCTGAATCACCTGATACTCCGGCAGGCCGTTGTCCCGCGAGACCTGCAGCGCCTCCTGCAACCGTGCGCCGCTATAGTTCGATGCGCCGATCACCCGGACCTTGCCTGCCTCGATCAAGCGCTGATACGCGCCGAGCGTTTCCGCGAGCGGCGTCTCTTCATCGTCGAAATGGGAGAAGTAGACGTCGACGTAATCCGTTTGCAAGCGCCGCAGCGAATCCTCGACGGCCGCGCGGATGTTGCCCGCCGACAGTCCCTTGCGGCTGCCCAGCATGCCGACCTTGGTCGACAAAACGATCTGATCGCGCTTGCCCGTCTTCGCGAACCACTTGCCGATGATCGTCTCCGACTCGCCGCCTCGATTGTCCGGCACCCACGCCGAATAGACGTCGGCGGTGTCGATGAAATTCAGCCCGGCGTCGGCGAATGCGTCGAGTATCGAGAAGGACGTTGCTTCGTCTGCCGTCCAGCCGAACACGTTGCCGCCGAACATCAGCGGCGCGACCTGCAGATGCGATGTGCCGAGGTTGCGTTTGCGCATGACTGTTCCACAAGCGAGTAAAACGAAAATCAAGCATACGCCGCCTTCGCATTTGTCACATTCACACCGGCCGTGGCCGCACGCCTGTATTCCGCCCATGCGCCCCTAAATTTCGTGAGCAGGCCCCTAAAGTTTTCTTCTGACCACGCCGTCAACCAGGACAGGCGGCGACGCAATGCACAGAGAATGCGCGACGCCAATGCGAAACAGCCTACACAAAAGGCGTTTTACAAACGAGGACGCAAAATGCTGAACATCAATACCAACATCCTGTCGCTGACGACGCAAACGAACCTGTCGGGTTCGCAAAACGCGCTGTCGTCCGCCATCAACCGCCTGTCGTCGGGCAAGCGCATCAACACGGCGGCTGACGACGCAGCAGGCCTCGCGATCGCCACGTCGCAAACGTCGGCAATCAACTCGTGGAACCAAGGCGTCGCCAACGCAAACAACGCGATCTCGATGGTGCAAACGGCTAACGGCGCGCTGCAATCGACCATCGACAACCTGCAGCGTATGCGTCAGCTCGCTGTCGAAGCCGGCGACGGTTCGCTGAACGCCTCGGCACTCTCCGACCTCGACACGGAATTCCAAACGCGTCTGAATGAAATCACGCGTGTCTCAACGCAAACGACGTTCAACGGCCAGCAAGTGCTCGGTGGCGGCTTGGGCGCGGCGGGTGCCGTGACGTTCCAGATCGGCCTGACCGGCGCGGATACGCTCACCGCAAACTTCGGTACCACGAAGTGGGATTCGACCAGTCTTGGTATCAATGCGGACAGCCTCACCTCCGCCGCCAACGCCTCGACTGCGATCGCGGACATCGACGTCGCGCTCGGCTCGGTGAATACCTTCCAGGCACAGCTTGGCGCGACGCAAAACACGTTTCAGTCGGCCATCTCGAGCGCACAAACCACGTCGACCAACCTGAGCGCTGCTCGCGCGCAAATTACCGACGCTGACTTCGCGACGGAAACGGCCAACCTCAGCAAGGCACAAGTGCTGCAGCAAGCCGGTATCTCGGTTCTGGCACAAGCGAACTCGCTGCCGCAGCAAGTGCTGAAGCTCCTCGGCTAATAGCCGCCTCCTCTCGGCGTCATAAGATGCGCCGCGTTAAGCGGAGCCATCACAGAAGCCCCGCCAAGCAGCTCTCTTCGCGCTCCGAAAGTCATCCTTTCGGAGCGCCTTTTGCAGTTTCGTTCAAACCCTTTCCCGTTGCGACGAACGGAGCCCACGCATGACCACGACGACATCCTCGACCGATACGAGCAGCTTGCTCGCTCAAGCAGCACAATCCATTCTGAGCGGCTCCACACATTCCTCGCTCGATGTCGGCACGCTCGTGCAATCGCTCGTCACAGCGAAAACCGCAGCACAGGCTGCGACCATCGCGAACAAACAAAGCCTCGATAACACAACCCTTTCCGCGATTGGCCAGTTGCAGTCGGCGCTATCGGCACTGCAAAGCGCGGCGAGCGGCCTTGCGGACGGCAGCGTGCTCTCGAAGCTCGCCGCAACGGTTAGCGGCAGTGGCTTGAGTGCGACAACATCGACGGGTGCAATCGCCGGTACGCACATCGTCAAGGTCACGTCGATCGCAAGCGCGAACATCATCTCGTCGGGGGCGATCCCCAATGGTACGTCGCTTGGAACCGGCAATTTCACGATCAAAGTCGGCAATAACCCGCTTACCATCGCCCTAAACGGCAGCGAGACCGTTTCTTCGCTAGCGGCCGAAATCAACAGCGCGGCGAACAATCCCGGCGTGACGGCATCGGTCGTTAACGGAACGGACGGCCAGCATCTGATGCTCACGTCGAAAAATACGGGCTCAGCCAATGCGATCACGCTGAGCGCAGACCCCACCGTTCTCGGCACCCTTTCCGCCGGCTATACGACGCTGTCGGCAGCACAAGACGCCCAGTTGACGGTGGACGGCGCATCGGTGACAAACAGCACCAATTCGATCTCGGGCGTGATCGCGGGCGTAACGCTGAATGTGTCCGCCGCTTCCGTCGGCACACAACAGACGCTGACGATCGCAAGCGATACGAACGCAGCGGGCACGGCGATCAGCAATTTCGTCAAAGCGTACAACCAGTACGTGAGCGTCTCTTCGTCGCTCTCGTCATATAACTCGAGCGCACCGGCGGGCTCGCAGGCTGGGCCGCTGCTTGGCGACGCGATGCTGAATTCGATCACAAATGGACTCGCCAACATCATCAGCAGCGGCGTCACGACCGGCGGCCAGACGTATAGCCTTGCATCGATCGGCCTGGACCTGCAGCCCGACGGCACCATACAAGTCAACAGCACAACGCTTCAAAACGCACTGAGTTCAAACAGCTCGGCTATTTCGGCGCTCTTCAACACGACCAACGGTGCTGGCGCCGCGTTGAATACGTTCGTCAAGACGGCTATCCAGACTGGCGGCACCCTTGATGCTCGCACACAGGCCCTCAAGTCCGATCTGTCCGACCTGAACGATCAGAATACGCAACTGCAGGCCTACTCGGACCAACTGACGGCCCAATACAACGCGCAGTTCACCGCGCTGAACAACTTGATGACGACCATGCAGAACAACCAGCAGTATCTGACGCAGCTTTTTGGCGGCCAGAACAGCGCGGGCACGCTGGCAACCAACAAGTAACGCTCGGCGACCTGCCGCTCAGCCTCAACGGAAAACCCACCATGGTGCAAGATTCGCTGCTTCGCACGCTCGAACTGAGTCAGGAAATCGATACCGCGGCGGCGCAAGGCGACTGGGCGCGGGCGGCCGACTTGGTCGCCGCGCGCTCGCCATTGCTGATGGCGCTTGAACCGACGCGCGATGCCGAAGTCCTCGACATCGTGCGAACCATTCAACTGCTCGATGAGGCCACCACGCTAAAAGCCCGAGAACAATACGACGCGCTTACGGAACAGAAGCGCGAATCGATGCGGCGCGTGGCCGCCGCGGGCTTTTACCAGGCGACAGGAAGACTCTGATCGTCAATCTTTCCGATCACGACTGGGCGTCCCCCGCCATATAGGTCTGCCACATCTGCTCGAATGCATCCTCGAGATGGCGCGCGAACCGCGGCGCGTCGAAAAGCGGCGACGCCAGTACCTGCGCGCGCAACCCCGCGCGAAGATTGGCGAGGCGCATCGGGTCCCTCGCAAAAGTGGCCGCCTTTGCGACATAGTCGTCATCGCCCTCGGCAATCCAGTCCGACAACCCCGCGGTGTGAGCGATGCTTTCACCGATGTGGGACAAAAAACGATCACCACGCCGCGTCAGAACCGGTACACCCATCCACAATCCCTCGACACTCGTCGTGCCGCCAGGATAAGGAAATGGATCGAGCGCAATGTCGACGCGATTAAACGTGCCGATATGGACTGCGCGCCGCGACTGCCCCTCCAATATCAGTCTTTCCCGCGCGATGCCGTGCCGTGAGAATCTCTCCACCGTCTCGCGGTGAACGCCCTCGTCTTTGAGCTGCTTCGCCTTCAACAGCAAGCGTGAATCGGGAACGGCGTGCAGCACGCGCGACCAGAGTGCGATCACGTCCTCATTGACTTTCAAAAGATTATTAAGGCATCCGAACGTTACGAACCCGTTGGCCTCCATCGGCAACGGTCCGACGTCGACGTCGAACTCTGGCGTCGTAAAGCAAAGGTAACTGTCCGGCAGCCGCCATGGCTTCTCGACGAAATGCCAGGACTCTTCGGCGGGCAATACGTGACGGTCGCCGAGGATATAGTCGACCGTGTCGAGGCCGGTGGTCGCAAAAAAGCCAAGCCAACTCACCTGCACCGGAGCGGGCTTCCAGGCAAACGCCGGTAGCCGGTTTAAAAGTGTGTGCCCGGACAGATCTACGAGAATGTCGATTTCATGCTCATAAACCATGCGAGCGAGCGCTTCATCGTTCAAATGGGCCACGCAGCGCCACTCGGAGAAATACCGCATCAGCTGCGCAGTGAGTTCGTCACCGTATTTCTCCGATGAATACGCAACGAGTTCCAACCGCTGCGGATCCAGATGCTCCAGTACGCTCGCGAGAAAGTGCCCGACGGGATGCCCCTTGAGATCTCCCGAGACAAAGCCGACCTTGATCCGCCCGCCACGTTTATTGCGATCGCGGTCTCGCGTGTGCGCCAAGCGCTCAACTCGATCGCTCACGCACGCACGAAACCGATTGGCCTGTGCAAGAAACGCATCTGGCGACAAGCGCGGGGAATAGCTCGACAGAAAGAGCAGGGACGAGTGAATCGCGGTCGCGTCTGGTTTCAGCTCGATCACCTTGCGTATTTCCGCGACCGTCCCCTCGAGATCGCCGAGATCCGACCGAATGACTCCGAGCGTGTAATAAATCCTGGACAAATCGCCTTTGAGCGACAACGCCGTCAGGCAGCTGGGGAGCGCGGCACGAGTATCACCCTTTTGGATCAACGCCCGCGCAAGCGCGAGATGGGCCTCGGCGTGCTCTGCATTGAGCGCGATCGATTTCTTGCAGCTTTCGACGGCCTCCTCATGTTTCATCTGATTCGAATAGGCCATGCCGAGCGCGAGGTGCCCCTCATGAAGCGCAGCATCTAGCTTGATCGCTCGCTGATAGCAAAACACGGCCGCTTCGAGCTGTCCTGTGGCGAGGTACGCGTTTCCGAGATGCATATACACGTGCGCATTGCCAGGTGCCAGATCTATCGCACGACGGTAGCTGTCGATTGCTGGCTCGATTTCCCCGCGTCTCGCCAACGCGTTGCCGAGGCTCACGTGCGCCGGTGTCAGGTCTGGCTTCAGCGAAATTGCCGTGCGACAACAGCCGATCGCCGCATCTAGATTGCCCTGTACGGCCCGTACATTTCCAAGGTTGAGATGCGCCTCGGCATAGTGTGGCTGGTACTCGATGGACTTGAGGTAGCTCGACGCCGCCGCGTCGAACTCGTTCAAATCTCTCAGAGCATTGCCCAGGTTGTTGTACGCCTGCGCATAGCCCGGATCGAGCTCGATCGCCTTCGCGCAACTTTCGACCGAAGCCTGCGCGTGCCCCGCCAGCCGCAGCGCGTCACCGAGATTGTTATGCGCTTGCGCGTAATTCGCATCGAGCGCGATGGCAACCTGATAGCTTTCAATGGCTTCTTCGAGATTGCCGCTTTCCTTCAGCGCGTTGCCGAAGTTGTTGCAATACACGGCGTTCGGTTTGAGCCCGATAGACCGGCGCATCAGCGCGATACCGGCCTCGTGCTGGCGCACTTGGCACGCGAGCAACCCCAGAAAATGCAGCGCATCCGGGTGTTCGGGCTCCGCTTGCAGTATCTGTCCATAGATGACCCGCGCATCCGCGAGACGCCCGGCCTCATGATGCGCCAGCGCGTCGGCAATCAGTTCAGTAGTACGTTGCATGATTGGAAAAAAGCGGCCGTAAAAAAAGAGGACAGCCGCGATGCTCACATGCTGCCGACCTCTTTTGATGTGGAAAAATTTCAGTACGGGTGTGCGCCCGTATCGAAATCGACGAGCTCGCCGCCGTGTTCGATCATGACGGAGTCCACGGCAATATCCTCGCGCGCCATCTCGGCGATGATGTCGCGCGCGCGCCATTGCGTCGGAATCACAATGACGTCCACGGGTGCCGTCTTCAACACGTCGCGAAATTCGATCTTCTGCCCGCTGCCGGGCACGAAAGTGCCTGCCTTGCTCGGGTCCGAATCGACGACGAGCGGAAAGCGCCGTGCGTCCGCGCAAAAATGATGAATGAAGGCAGCAGCCTTGCCCGTGCCGCCCCAGATTGCCACGCGCTTGCCCTGCTCGGCGAGCGCCGACAACTGATTGGCAATCGTCTCGCGGCTCGCGATGGAACGCACCGAGAACGCGGAAGCCGCCTTTTGCCGATCTCGTATGTGCACCGGCACGCCAAGCTTCACCAACGCATAGACGACCTCGCCGTCGTACCCTTGCTCGAGCACCGCGATTTCGCCGGCGCGCGCCATGAGGGTCCGGAACGATTCGGTCGTGAAGTGCGACACATGCTCGTAGAAGAAGTCCGCAAGGCGATCGGTTTCGAAGACGCGGTCGATGCACGGCACCTCCGCGAAAAGCCAGCACTCATTGCCCTGCGCGGCGGCACCCCATGCAAGTTGTTCGATCAGTTTCGCGGGCTCGGTCAGATGCTCGAGCACATGGCGGATGACGACACCGTTCGGCGCGAAGGTCGGCATGTCGGTCAACGGCTCGAACAGGCGCGCGTGAAACTCGACTCCCTTACCGGTTTCCGGGCTTGCATTCGGATCGAACCCGACGAATCGTCCACCGTCGCGCGCGCGCGCGAGGCCGCGCACGAAATGTCCTTCCCCGCAGCCGATTTCGACGACAACGGGCTTTGGCGGCAAGTGCGCAAGCAACAGATCGCGCGTGGCGGCGAGATGGCCCTTCCAAATCCCGCCGTTGTTAAACATGCGGTTGGGATTGCTTTCGTAGGGAATTGCGTCGTAATGAAAGCGGTGGTTCCAGACGTGCGAACAGGCTGGGCATTGGACAAAGTCCAGCGCATGGCGCGGTAAGTCCCGCGCAGCTTGCGCCGACGAGGGCCAGGCAAGCGTGGCGAGCGGCTGCTCGCCTGCGGGAAAAAATGGCGCCGCCAGCGAGTGTGCGCAAACGGGGCAAGTCGTACTGACAAAATCGAGGCTCATGTATTCACCAATTTTTTGAACCAGGCGATGGTTTCTTTCAGGCCGTCTTCCAGAGCGACGCCGGGACGCCAGTCGAGCGTATGGCGCGCCTTTGCGATGTCGGGGCGACGCTGAACCGGATCGTCCTGAGGCAGCGGACGGTATTCGATGCGGCTGCGCGATCCCGTGAGCCGCAATATGTGCTCAGCCAACTCGCGGATCGTGATTTCCGACGGGTTACCAAGGTTAACGGGGCCGATCTCGTGGTCCTGATCCATCAGGCGCAAGAGTCCCGAAACCAGGTCATCCACGTAGCAAAATGAACGAGTCTGGCTGCCGTCGCCATAGAGCGTAATGGGATCGCCCTTCAACGCTTGCATGATGAAGTTCGATACGACGCGACCGTCATCGGGACGCATCCGCGGGCCGTACGTATTGAAGATTCGCGCGATGCGGATGTCGACTTTGTGCTGGCGGTGGTAGTCGAAAAAAAGCGTTTCCGCGCAGCGCTTGCCTTCGTCGTAGCACGCGCGCGGGCCATTCGGATTCACATTGCCCCAGTAGGTCTCCTGCTGAGGATGAAGCTGGGCGTCGCCGTAGACCTCGCTCGTCGAGGCTTGGAGAATCCGCGCGCCGCAGCGCTTCGCGAGACCAAGCATATTAATGGCGCCGAGCACGGCAGTCTTGACCGTCGATACAGGGTCGCTCTGATAATGGACCGGGCTCGCGGGACACGCCATGTTGAACACGCGATCGGCTTCAACGTAAAGCGGCAGCCACACGTCATGGCGAATTACCTCGAAGTTGGTGTTCCCGATCAGGTGTTGGACATTGCGTTTATTGCCCGTATGGAAGTTGTCGACGCACATGACGTCGTGATTAGCTGCGACCAGACGGTCGCATAGATGCGAGCCGAGGAAGCCGGCGCCACCCGTCACGAGAATGGAATGGTTCATTTAGTGGTCTCCCCGGCACGCCTGGCGTAGCGCTCCCACATGCCACGAAAAGCGTGTTCGAGATGGTTTGCAAAGCGGGGGGCATCGCATAACGGCGACGCGAGAATTTGGGGCCGCAGTTGTGAGCGCAACCTGGCGAGACGATCGTGAACAGATGCGAACGCCGCAGCCTTCGCGACATATGCGTGACTGTCAGCCGCGATCCAATCCTCCAGGCCGGCGGTGTGCAAGATGCTTTCACCGACATGCGAGAGAAACCGGTCGCCGCGCCGCGTCAACACCGGCACACCCATCCATAGCGCCTCGATGGTCGTGGTGCCACCGGGGTAGGGAAACGGATCGAGAGCGATATCCACGCGGTTATATGAGGCAAGCAGTTCGGCGCGCGGCGACGCGCCTTCGAGCGCCAGCCGGGCCGCGTCGATGCCGTGTGCAACAAAGCGCTCGAGCATGCGACGCTGCACGTCGGGATCGCCGAGCTGTTTTGTCTTCAGAAAGAGGCGAGAATCGGGCACCGCATGCAGGACGCGCGACCACAGCGAAATCACCGACTCGTTCAACTTCGCCAGGTGATTGAAGCAACCAAACGTGAATGTGCCCGTCGCCGTTACGGGCATAGGACCCACGGGAATGTCCTGCGTCGGCGGAGTAAAGCACAGGTAGCTGTCGGGCAAGCACCACGGTTCTTCGATGAAATGCTCGCGCTCGTCGTCGGGGAGCACATGCCGATCGCCGAGGATATAGTCCATCGCCGACAATCCAGTGGTGGCGAAGTAGCCAAGCCAACTCACCTGGATCGGCGACGGCTTGCGCGCGAACAGCGCCAGGCGGTTGTGGCTCGTGTGTCCGGACAGATCGACGAGAACGTCGATGTTGTCGTTGTGGATCTTTCGTGCGGCCTGCTCATCATTCAGTGTTGACAAGCCGCTCCACGCCGCAAAGTACGGCTTGAGCCGCGAGGTCACAGTGTCTTCGTGCGTGCGCGTCGGGTAGGCGATGAGTTCGATCCGCGCAGCGTCGAGATGCGCCAGCACGTCTTCCAGAAAGTAGCCGACCGGGTGCGATGCGAAGTCGCCCGAAACCAGCCCTACTCGCAAACGCCGGTTTGGATCGCGGGCGCTCGCATCGGGTTCATGCCGGTAAGGTGTCACCGCTGCGCTCAGACGCGCTCCCAGACGCCGGCTTTCGTCGAGCAGTTCTTGTGGCGTGCACTGCGGCAGGAAGTTCAGCGTGACGAGCAAGTTGCTGTGCACTTCGGGCCACGCAGGATCACATTCGACAGCCTTGTGAAGGCACTCGACCGCTTCATCAAGGAGGACGGCATCGCGCAGAACATTGCCCAGGTTGCTCCGTATCGTGGCAACTCCCGGCTCCAAGACGATCGCCTGCCGATAACAGGCGATTGCGTGCTCCAGGCGATTTAGCTTCTCGAACACATTTCCAAGATTGTTATGCGCTTGCGCGTACCACGGGTTAAGAGCGAGCGCCTTGGCGTAGCTCTTGATCGCGGCGTCCCAATTGCCGCTGCCTTTCAAGGCGTTGCCCAGATTGTTCCAAGCT
Source organism: Paraburkholderia sp. LEh10 (assembly GCF_017814945.1). GTDB lineage: Bacteria > Pseudomonadota > Gammaproteobacteria > Burkholderiales > Burkholderiaceae > Paraburkholderia. Next base: position 119,838 of record NZ_JAGIPX010000016.1, on the reverse strand, counting down.
TCGGGATAGTCAGGCTTCAACGCGAGCGCCTGCGCGCAGCTTTGCATCGCAGCCGTCCAATCGCCGTCCTCGCACAGGGCATGTCCTAGATTGTTGTGTGCCTCCGCATAGTCTGGCCGTAGCAGGATTGCCTGCCGATAACACTCAATAGCGGATGCTCGATCCCCCTGCCGACCAAGCACGTTGCCGTGGTTGTTAAAGTAGATGGCGTTTGGTTGGAGCCTGATTGACCGAGCCATCATTGCGAGCCCGATATCTCGCTCGCCCGTATCGCAAAGCAGCAGACCGAGGAAGTGCAGCGCATCGGCATGCTCGGGTTCGGCCTTCAGGATCTCGCGGTACAGCGCTTGCGCTTCGGCGAGGCGCCCCGCTTGATGATGACCGAGCGCGGCCTGCACGTGCTCGTGGAAGAAGGCTACCGTGGATTGCGCACTGGCCGGTTCAGGAACGCCGATCGGTGCGCCCTCGCAATCAGCGGGGACGCTGCAGTCCGCTTGTCGATCGGTCCTGTCCGGGCGCGTCATACGAACGCCAACCGCTGCAGACAATGGCCGTTGAAAGAGGCCGGCACATTCGCGCACCTAACGCCCGATACGTAATTGTTGCGATATTGGCGGTAAGCGGTCGAAACCATCGGACAATAAACGGAGGCGAGGTGACGGGGACTCTGAGATCGGCCTCCAATTTAGACGATGCGATCGAGGACCAAATTGTGGAGAAGAACAGGGATTCGGGCGCATTTCGGGCAAATGCACACGACATTTGAAAACGCGGGTGTGGCGCGAAAAGTCCACGATAGCCTCAAGCGGCGCCGGGCGTGCCATGTGCGGCAACCGGATCCACATGCAGTACCGACCACGGCCGCTTCGTTAGGTTCTCGCTCCGCGGTGGCGCTGCTGGCTCTGATCGCTCTATGAGACTTCGATGTACAGCAAAGTCGGTATGCGTCGCTATTGGCGAGCACGATTCCCAACGCGTCGCGCGGTGTTCACTACGGAACCGCCTTCGCATTTACCAGTCCGGGTTTTGATGTGTGCTCGCAAGAACGGCACCGCATCCGTTCGATCGATTTCGGCAAACACACTTGTTTTAGACCCGCCCACGGCAGTCGGCCATCCCTGATCCAACTTAGACCGCACAAGGAGTACGCCGGATCTATCCTTAGGACTGCATTGAGGGTGCAGAATACGATGCATCTCCCGGCAGCCCATGATTAGAACGTGCGCCCGGAAAGCGGCCGTTTGCGATCGTTGCACTGATACCAAAATGGATGGCGGCAAAGCGCTTGCGTGTAGAACTCCGCGCGGGCAGGGTCGTCGGGACGAAAACCAGGCAGGCGATGACTGTGTGGCGCTGCTACCGGATAGCCGAGATAGGCCGCTTGCAATGATGCGGGCCAATAGGCCGTGATGGCAAGACACCGGCCCGCCGCCAAGCATGATTGTGAAAGTTCGACAACAGGCAACCGACGAGAATTCTCGCCTCGCGCGACACCGCCGTGGGCAATTACCGAAGTTTAGGTTTCTGATTCGGTGATCGTCACTAGAAAGCACCGCACGGCTCGGATACCGGCCGTCCTTGTTCACTATTCAAGGCGTGAGCGGCCGGTCCCGGTGCACAGACCGAACCTCGCACTTCAACGCGCTCAAGCCAGTCATCGCGCTGGCACGCAAAAAAGACAGCGCTAAGACACGCACCACACACCGCGCGTGTTGTCGGTGTTGTTGTGGGGAAGGTGGGGGGAATGACCTGGATGCTTGAAAACACTTGGCGCGCCCGGCTGGGATCGAACCAGCAACCCCTGCCTTCGGAGGGCAGTACTCTATCCATTGAGCTACGGGCGCATTCCGCGAAAAGCGCTGCAAAATCACGAGGTTGATTCGACATGCAGCGCCAAGGCGAGACCGAGAGCATACCCGGTTTCGGGCGGCCCGTCCACCGCGACCCGCCGAAGCGCCGCCGAAGTCCGCCGAAAGCCATTGCCGTGCGCAAACAAGCCGCGCAGAAATTGCAGCTTCGAGCCCGACCGGTTCGCGTAAACGCCTACTGAACACGCTGGAGGCCCGCTCGCCGACGCCGAAACCTTCCGTCTATAATCGTCGCTGGCTGATCAAGAATAACGTCGTTGCCGTCACGCTGTACCGCTCACAATACCCACGGGAGACGAGACAAGCATGAGCGAAGCACCACACGGAGCCCCGATCAAGACCCCCGCACAGCTGATCGCCGCAGTCATCGCCGGTTTTGCTGTCCCCATCGTCATCATCATTCTGCTCGCGTATTACGTCGACAACTCGACCCGCACGGGTGCGGGCACCGACAGTCTTTCCAACGCCGCCGTCGACGCGCGCACCGCGCCCATCGCAAAGGTCGAGATTCGCGACGCCAACGCGCCGCGCGTCTACAAGACGGGCGAGGAAGTCTACAAAGCCGTGTGCGCGACGTGTCACGCGTCCGGCGCGGCGGGAGCGCCGAAATTCACCAACACGGCCGACTGGGCACCGCGCATCGCGCAAGGTTTCGACACGCTCTGGCACAACGCGCTGACGGGCAAAGGCGCAATGCCCGCGCGCGGCGGCACGAGCCCGGACGATTACAGCGACTACGAAATCGGCCTCGCTGTCGCATACATGGCGAATAACGCGGGTGCGAAGTTTGCGGATCCGCCGAAGCCCGTGCCCGGCCAACCGGCTGCGGGTCCGGCGGGAGCGGCTAGCGGTGCGGCGGCGGCCAGCGGCGCGGAAGCAGCGTCGGGCGCGGCATCGGGTGCCGCAGGCGCGTCTGACGCGGCGGGCGCTCAGGCCGCTGCGGCGATGGCTGCAATGGCGAACGTGCCGCAAGCCGCGGCCCCCGCGTCAGGCGCGACGCAAAGCGCGGACGCTTCGCAGGCAGGCAAGGCGCTATATCAGCAGGTCTGCCAGGCTTGCCACGCGGCGGGCGTGCTGAACGCGCCGAAATTCGGCGACAAGGAAGCTTGGGCACAACGCCTGAAAGACCCGATCGATACGATCTACAACTACGCGCTGCACGGCAAGGGCGCGATGCCGCCGAAGGGTGGAGCGAACGCATCCGATGCCGATGTGAAGGCCGCCGTCGATTACATGATCAACGCGGCGAAATAGGCATCACACATACTTCAGGCGCAAAAAAATCCCCGACTCGATCGGGGATTTTTTATGCGCCCGGCATACGTCGACTGTCGACGGATCAAGCCTTCTGCAGCAGTGCCTTCAGACTCGCCAGCCGATCTTTCGGCGACATCGGCGCTTCTTCCGGCGTCGGCGGCGGCGCTTCGTCGAGTCCCATTTCAGGGATGAAGCGCGACTGCTCGCACACGACCGTCTCCCGCGCGCGCTTGCGCTTCTTGCACCAGTTCAGATGCAGACTGCGCTGCGCGCGCGTGATTGCGACGTACATCAGGCGGCGTTCTTCCTCGATGCGCTCGTCGTCGATCGGACCGTCGTCTTCCGTGCCGCCGCGATGCGGCATGATGCCCTCCTCGACGCCCACCAGAAACACGTGCGGATATTCCAACCCCTTCGACGCATGCACCGTCGACAGCCGCACCGCGTCGGGATCTTCGTCCTTGCCTTCGAGCATCGACATCAGCGCGACCGTCTGAATCAATCCGAGCAGATTCTTGCCGGTGTCAGCGAGACCGTCGGCGGTGTCGTAGCCCGTTTGTTCGGCGCCCGCTTCCGGCTCAGGTTTCGTGCCTTTGCGCTTGAGCCATTCCAGAAACTCCAGCACGTTCTGCCATTTCGCCTGAGCCTGGCGTTCGTCGAATGCGTCGTACAGGTAGGCTTCGTAGTGAATCGCCTCCATCATGTCGTCGAGCACGGACGTCGCCGCATCCTTGTCCGCCCGGTCTCGCAGGCGCTGCATGAAGTCGCAGAACACGCGCAGCGGCTCGACCTGGCGCGCCGACAGCCGCGCCTCGATGCCGCCCATGTACACGGCCTCGAACAGCGACACCTTCGCCTGTCCGGCGAACGCGCCGAGCGCTTCGAGCGTCGTGTTGCCGACGCCGCGGCGCGGCGTCGTGATCGCGCGGATGAATGCGGGGTCGTCGTCGGCGTTCGCGATCAGGCGCAGGTACGCGCAGAGATCCTTGATCTCGGCCTTGTCGAAGAACGACTGGCCACCCGACAGCACATATGGAATGCGCTCGCGCCGCAGCACCTGTTCGAAGATGCGCGCCTGGAAGTTGCCGCGATACAAAATCGCGTAGTCGCGGAACTGCGCGCGGCGCTCGAACTTGTGCGCAGACAGGCGGAATACCACGGACTCGGCCTCATGCTCTTCATCGTTGCAACCCGTGACCGTGATCGAATCGCCCATTCCGTGCTCGGACCAGAGCTTCTTCTCGAAGAGCTTCGGGTTGTTCGCGATCACGTTGTTCGCCGCCGTCAGGATGCGCACCGTCGACCGGTAGTTCTGTTCGAGCTTGATCATGTGCAGCTTCGGAAAGTCCTTGCCGAGCTGCGCGAGATTTTCGAGCGTTGCGCCGCGCCAGCCGTAGATCGCCTGATCGTCGTCGCCGACCGCCGTGAACGCGGCGCGCGGGCCGGCCAGCAGCTTCACGAGTTCGTACTGGCACGCGTTGGTGTCCTGGTACTCGTCGATCAGCAGATAGCGCAGCTTGTTCTGCCAGCGGTCGCGCACCTGCTCGTTGGTCTTGAACAACTCAGCGGGCAGGCGGATCAGATCGTCGAAATCAACGGCCTGATACGCGTGCAGCGTCGCGACATAGTTGCGATAGACGATGGCCGCCTGATGCTCGTCCTCATTCGACGCGATCGCCATCGCTTCGTCCGGCATGACGAGGCCGTTCTTCCATAGCGAGATGATCGTCTGGATTTTGCGGATGAAGCCCTTGTCGGTCGAGCCAACCTGCTCCTGGATCATGCCGAAGCAGTCGTCGGAATCCATGATCGAGAACTGCGGCTTGAGGCCGACGTGCTCCGCCTCCTGGCGCAGAATCTGCACGCCGAGCGAGTGGAACGTGCACACCGTCAGCTGGTTGACGGGCACCTTGCGGCCTTCCTTGCCGGGCGCCGTGAGCGTCTTGCCTTCGAGCAGCTTGCCGACGCGCTCGCGCATTTCCGCCGCGGCCTTGTTCGTGAAGGTGACGGCGGCGATGTGGCGCGGCTCGAAGCCTTTGTTTTCGATCAGGTGCGCGATCTTCTGTGTGATGACGCGCGTCTTGCCGCTGCCCGCGCCCGCGAGCACGAGGCAAGGACCGTCGAGATAGCGCACCGCTTCGCTTTGAGCGGGATTCAGGCCTGCGGACATCGTGTGTGGATGAGTAAGTCGATTGAGGGCGCTTCGCTTCGAACGGCCCGAGAACATGCAGCGAGATGGCAAACGACGCGGCGCGTGCATCGTGCGGCGCGTGCGCGGCGCCTCGCCGGACCACCCGCCGCGCCTGCGGCAACCGACATACGCAACCGACGCACGCAACTGGCACGCAATTGATTCCATGCGCTTTTTGCCGTTCGCGTGAGAGCCGCGATGTTAACACGAATGCTCCCGCCAATGCCCCTGCTTATGCCATTCGGACAAGCGCGCGCCGCAGCGCTTCGCCGCGACGCGAGGCGCCTCCGTGCCACAATTGCGGCGTTGCGCGCCGCCCCCGCGGCGCGCCGCTTTTGCAGGAAACACGCATGTCTTCATCGCTGAAAATTGGCTTGATGGGCTACGGCTTTGCCGGCGCCACCTTTCACGCGCCGGTGATCGAGCACTGCGGACGCGCGCATGTCGCCGCGATCGCCACCGGACAACGGGACAAGGCGCACGCCGACTATCCGAACGCGCGGATCGTCGCCGACATCGACGCGCTGCTCGCGCTTGCGGACATCGAATGCGTCGTGATCGCGACGCCCAACGACACGCACTTCGACCTCGCGCGCCGCACGCTCGAAGCGGGCAAGCACGTGGTCGTGGACAAGCCCGTCACGCTCTGCGCCGCCGACGCCCGCACGCTCGCCGATCTCGCGCAAAGCAAGGGACTGTTGTTCGCGCCGTTCCACAACCGCCGCTGGGACGGCGATTTCATGACCGTGCGCGAGCTGATCGCAAGCGGTGAGCTGGGCCGCATCACGCATTTCGAATCGCACTTCGACCGCTTTCGTCCGGGCATCCGGCAGCGCTGGCGCGAAGAGGCGTCGCGCGGCGGCGGTCTGCTGTTCGACCTCGGCCCGCATCTGATCGATCAGGCGCTGACGCTGTTCGGCACGCCCGACACGGTCTACGCAACGGTCAAGGCGTATCGCGACAATGCGAGCGCCGCGGACTACGTGCATCTGCTGCTCGGCTACGCAAATCATGAAGTGGTGCTGCACGCTAGCGCGCTGACGGCGATTGTCGCGCCGCGCTTCACGATCCACGGCACGCGCGGCAGCTATCTGAAATACGGCCTCGATACGCAGGAAGACCAGCTGAAGGCGGGCTTGCGCCCCGGCGATGCCGGTTTTGGGGGCGGCAACGACGCGGGCACGCTGCGCGTGCTGGAAGGTGAGCAGGAAGTCGAGCGCGAACTGCCGACGCGCGATGGCGTCTATGCCGACTTCTACCGCGCGCTGGCAGCATCGATCCGCGACGGCGCACCGTTCCCCGTCAGCGCACAGGACGCCGTGGACGTGATGGCGATCATCGAACTCGCGAATCGCAGCGAGCAGGAAGGCGTGCGTTTGCCGTTCCGGCCCGGCGCCTGAGGGTCGGATCGCGTTTGTGGTTTGCCGGTGCTCGTTGCGCGCCTTCGAGCGCTTCAGTGGCTTTTGCGCGAAGCAGAAGCCTTCCCACCACTCGCCTGCCGGTCATCGACGGATGCGCAGCCGCGCCGGCGACGCGCCATCCCGCGTCGCCGGATGAGCGTTACTTTGCGTACCGAACCGGCATCTTTCGACACAAGGAGAACTCCATGCAACGAATCGCCCGCGCGCTCGCCTGCTGTGCGCTGGTTTCGTCGCTGGCCGCGTGCGTGACTGCGCCGCAGCAGACGGCCCGGCCGCATCCCGCGCCGAATCCGCACGACATGGCCGTGCACCGTCTCGAACAGGTCGGCGGCCGTATCGACATGATGGGCCGCCGCATCGATGCGCGCGTGAGCCAGGGCGCCTATCCGCCGCCCGAAGGCAGCGCGCTGCATCGCCGGCTCGATACGATCCGCCAGGAAGCCCACGACATGGCCGCGCAGCACGGCGGCGGCCTCACGGGCGACGAACAGCGTGTTCTGAATCAGGAACTGGATACGGCGTCGGCGGCGATCAACCGCTGATTAGCGCGGCTTTGCCCGAAAGCGCGGCTCCTGTGCGGGCGCTGCGCTTTTCGCGCCTTTTTCCGGCGAGCCGGTGTCGCACGAATGAGCCGTTAAGCCGGACGTTTTTGTCGCGGGAAGCTCCGGACGCAGGCGCTGCAAGGAGTCGAAACCTTTATTTGACAAGCCTCCGGGCCTCGCGTACATTCGCCGCACGCGTCGGGAGAGCGCGCCGCCTGCTGTCGTCCAGCTTTCGCAGCAGCCAGCGCCGCCGAAGGGGCACACCCGCAAACTCTCAGGCAAAAGGACCGAACGCGTCGAAAAACCCGCTTGTCATCCGGTCACAATGACCACATACGAATGAGCGAGCGTTTTTCGCACTCTGGAGAGCGGCAGTAGCGCTAGTGCACGAATCGGGCACGCGCAGGCTGCCCACCGAAGGGGCGCGCGCCACGCCCGCCAGCACTCGCTGACGGCAGCGCAATCTCTCAGGTATCGAGGACAGAGGGGGCATGCAGTTATCGCTCGTTGGCCCAAAGTGGGATCAGGCCGCGAGGGGTTTCGCCGCATGGCCTTTCCTGTTAAGCGACGCCCGAGGCCCCGATGACCGAACTCAAACACACCCCGCTCCACGCCACGCACCGCGCGCTGAATGCCCGCATGGTCGATTTCGGCGGCTGGGACATGCCCGTCAATTATGGCTCGCAGATCGAAGAGCATCGCGCCGTTCGCACCGACGCCGGCATGTTCGACGTGTCCCATATGTGCGTCGTCGACTTCACGGGCGAGCGCGTGCGTGCTTTCTTCGAGCGCGCGCTGGCCAACAACGTCGGCAAGCTGCAGACGCCGGGCAAAGCCCTCTACTCGTGCCTGCTCAACCCCGAAGGCGGCGTGATCGACGATCTGATCGTCTATTACTTCGCCGAAGATCATTTCCGCGTCGTCGTGAATGCCGGCACGGCGGATAAAGACGTCGCGTGGTTCAACAAGCTCAATGACGAACAAGGCTTCGGCCTGACCATCACGCCGCGCCGCGACTACGCGATCGTCGCCGTGCAAGGCCCGAATGCGCGTGAAAAAGTCTGGGCGACGGTGCCCGCCGCCCGCGCCGCCAGCGAAGGCCTCAAGCCGTTCAACGCGGCGCGTGTCGCCGATACGCCGTTTGGCGAGCTGACCGTCGCGCGCACCGGCTACACGGGCGAAGACGGCTTCGAAATCATCGTTCCCGCCGCTCACGTCGAAGCGCTGTGGAACGCGCTGCAGGCGCAAGGTGTGCGGCCCGCCGGTCTCGGCGCGCGCGACACGCTGCGTCTCGAAGCGGGCATGAACCTGTACGGCCAGGACATGGACGACAACGTCTCGCCGCTCGACGCCGGACTCGCATGGACCGTCGATCTGTCCGCGCCGCGCGATTTCATTGGGCGCGCGAAGCTCGAAGAAAAAGGCGCGCAAGCGACGTTCGTCGGCCTGATCCTGCACAAGGACAACGGCAAGGCAGCGGGCGTGCTGCGCGCGCATCAGAAGGTCGTCGTCACGCCGAACGGCGAAGGCGAAATCACGAGCGGCACGTTCTCGCCGACCATGCAGGAATCGATTGCGTTCGCGCGCGTACCGAAGGGCGTGCAGCCGGGCGACGTCGTGCATGTCCAGATACGTGACAAGGCACTTCCCGCCAGCGTGGTTAAACTGCCATTCGTGCGCAACGGCAAAGTGCTCGTCGGCTGATCGATCACACGATAAGCGTCACGACACAGTCACAAAATCGTCGCGTGCGTCCCACCATTTAAGTCAAACCGAATCACACCGTTTAGGAGCATCCGATGAGCATCCCGGCCGATCTGAAATACACCGAATCGCACGAATGGGTCCGCACCGAAGCGGACGGCACGCTGACGGTCGGTATCACCGACCACGCGCAGGAAGCGCTCGGCGACATCGTCTTCTTCGAAGTGCAGCAACTGGGCCAAACCGTCTCGGCGGGCGATACCGTCGCCGTCATCGAATCAGTGAAGGCCGCTTCAGATATTTACGCGCCCGTGTCGGGCGAAATCATCGAGGCCAACACGAGCGTCGGCGATACGCCGGACTCCGTGAACAGCGCGCCGTACGACAACTGGCTGTTCAAGATCAAGCCGGCTGCGGGCGCATCGCAGGATCGTCTGATGGACGCCGCGGCCTACGGCAAATCGATCGGCGAATAAGCCATTTACCCACCACGGGCGCGGCGGCTTCGCGGACACGAACGCCGCGCCGGCAGGAACACTCAATGAAGCTCGAACACCCGGATCGTCTGATGAACCGCACTCCCCTCTCGCTCGCCGCGCTCGAAGTGCACGATGCCTTCGCCGAACGGCATATCGGCCCGGACGCGGCCGATCAGCAGTCGATGCTCGAAGCCCTCGGCTTCGCATCGCGCGCCGCGCTGATGGACGCGGTGATTCCGAAGTCGATCCGCCGCCAGGACGCGCTGCCGCTCGGCCCCTTCGCGCAACCGAAGAGCGAAGCCGAAGCGCTCGCAGCCCTGCGCGAACTCGCGGACAAGAACCAGGTGTTCCGCTCGTACATCGGCCAGGGCTACTACAACGCGCACACGCCCGCCGTCATCCTGCGCAACGTGCTCGAAAATCCGGCGTGGTACACGGCGTACACGCCGTATCAGCCGGAAATCTCGCAGGGCCGGCTGGAGGCGCTGCTGAACTATCAGCAGATGATCGTCGACCTGACGGGTCTCGCGATCTCGAATGCGTCGCTGCTCGACGAAGCGACGGCCGCAGCCGAAGCGATGACGCTGCTGCAACGCGTCGGCAAGCCGAAGTCGAACATCTTCTACGTGGCAGACGACGTGCTGCCGCAAACCATCGAAGTCATGAAGACGCGCGCGAAGCCCGTCGGCATCGAAGTGAAGGTCGGCCCGGCTGCCGATGCGGCGACGTCGAACGCGTTTGGCGTGCTGCTGCAATATCCGGGCGTCAACGGCGATGTGCGCGACTACCGCGCGCTCGCTGATGCGATCCACGCCGCGGGCGGCCACGTGGTCGCCGCCGCCGATCTGCTCGCGCTCACCCTGCTCACGCCGCCGGGCGAATGGGGCGCGGACGTGGCCGTCGGCAACTCGCAGCGTTTCGGCGTGCCCGTCGGCTTCGGCGGCCCGCACGCTGCGTATCTCGCCGTGCGCGACGAGTTCAAGCGTCAGATGCCGGGGCGTCTCGTCGGCGTGACCGTCGATGCGCAAGGCAATCCCGCGCTGCGTCTCGCGCTGCAAACGCGCGAACAGCACATCCGCCGCGAAAAGGCGACGTCGAATGTCTGCACCGCGCAGGCGCTGCTCGCGATCATGGCCAGCATGTACGCCGTCTATCACGGCCCGCGCGGCCTCAAGATGATCGCGCAGCGCGTGAACCGGATCGCCGCGCTGCTGGCCGTCGGCGCAAAGCAACTCGGCTACACGCTCGTCAACGAGTCGTTCTTCGACACGCTCACGTTCGAAACGGGCGCACGCACGCAAGCGCTGCACGACGCAGCGACCGCACGACGCTTCAACCTGCGCCGCGTGAGCGACACGCGGGTCGGCATTTCGCTCGACGAAACCACGACGCGCGCCGATCTCGCCGATCTGCTCGCCGCGTTCGCGCAAGCTGCGTTCGTCGACGCCGTGCCGCAGATCGATGAACTCGACGCGCAGCTCGGTCAGGCAAACACATTCCCGGCGACGCTCGAACGCGAAAGCGCGTATCTGACGCATCACGTGTTCAACCGCCATCATTCGGAAACGGAAATGCTGCGCTATCTGCGCAGCCTCTCGGATAAAGACCTCGCGCTCGACCGCTCGATGATCCCGCTCGGCTCGTGCACGATGAAGCTCAACGCGACGTCGGAAATGCTGCCCGTCACGTGGCCCGAGTTCGGTCAGATCCACCCGTTCGCACCCGCCCAGCAAACCGTCGGCTACCGCGAAATGATCGACCAGCTCGAGCAGATGCTGGTCGCCGCAACCGGCTATGCGGCCGTGTCGCTGCAGCCGAACGCGGGCTCGCAAGGCGAATACGCGGGCTTGCTGATCATTCACGCGTATCACGAGTCGCGCGGCGAAGGTCATCGCAACGTGTGTCTGATCCCGGCTTCGGCGCATGGCACGAACCCGGCGTCGGCGCAGATGGCGGGCATGCAGGTCGTCGTCGTCGCGTGCGATGCGCAAGGCAACGTCGATATCGAAGACCTGAAGAAGAAGGCCGCGCAACACGCCGACAAGCTCGCGGCGATCATGATCACGTATCCGTCGACGCACGGCGTATTCGAGCAGAACGTCCGCGAAATCTGCGAGATCGTACATGGGCACGGCGGCCAGGTGTACGTGGACGGCGCGAACATGAACGCGATGGTCGGCCTCACCGCGCCGGGCCAGTTCGGCGGTGACGTCTCGCACCTGAATCTGCACAAGACGTTCTGCATTCCGCACGGCGGCGGCGGACCGGGCGTCGGTCCTGTTGCTGTCGGTGCGCATCTCGCGAAGTTCCTGCCGAACCAGACGTCGACGGGCTATGAGCGCGACGCCAACGGCATCGGCGCTGTGTCCGCTGCGCCGTATGGCTCGGCGTCGATCCTGCCGATCTCGTGGATGTACATCGCGATGATGGGCGCGAAGAACCTGACGGCCGCCACGGAAACGGCGATCCTCAACGCGAACTACGTTGCGAACAAGCTCGCGCCGCATTACCCGGTGCTGTACGCGGGCCCGGGCGGACTGGTCGCGCACGAGTGCATCCTCGATCTGCGTCCCATCAAGGAAACGAGCGGCATCAGCGTCGACGACGTCGCGAAGCGCCTGATGGACTACGGCTTCCACGCGCCGACGATGAGCTTCCCGGTGCCGGGCACGCTGATGGTCGAGCCGACGGAATCGGAATCGAAGGAAGAGCTGGATCGCTTCATCGAAGCGATGATCGCGATTCGCAACGAAATCCGCGACGTCGAGGAAGGCCGCAGCGATCGCGAGGACAACCCGCTCAAGCACGCGCCGCACACGGCGGCGGTCGTCGTCGCGAACGAATGGCCGCATGCGTATGCGCGTGAAACGGCGGCGTATCCACTGCCGTCGCTCGTCGCGAAGAAGTACTGGCCGCCCGTTGGCCGTGCTGATAACGCGTACGGCGACCGCAATCTGTTCTGCTCGTGCGTGCCCGTGGCGGATTACCAGTAAGGTCGGGTGCATCGCACAGTTGTTATGTTGAAGTAGTGTGAACCGCGCGTCGCGTTGCCCAGCGACGCGCGGTTCTTTCTTGCAGTTCTGTCGCTTGGCGCGTCAAACCGTTACCATCTCACACCGAATCAGCCCAACGAAGGAGTTTCGCATGGTGCGACAGGTGCGAATGATGCAGTCCCGGACACATCGTACGCGTGCGCAGCAACAGCGCTTTTTCGTCTTGCCGCTTCCCGCGCTTTTGATCGCGGCCGCTGCCATTTGCGCACAGAGCATGCAGACCGCCCACGCCGCCATGAACCTCTGTGCCGCGCCCGCACTGCAAACCAGCGAGCGCACCAACGCTGATCCCGGCGTGAAGGCATTGGTGAGCAATGTCCAGGCGCACCTGAACGACCCGGCGCATGCCGTGCGTCGATTGCATACGGAAGGCACGCTGCCCCACGAAGGCATTTACGACCAGAGCAAGGAAGCGGAGCAAGACCTCGACCTGTTGCGCGATGCGGCGCTCTCATGGCGCGCGACGAGCGACGACCGCTATCTGAAGTTCGTCGACCGGCTGCTGTACGCATGGGTGACGACCTACGAGCCGTCGTTCAATCCGATCGACGAGACGCCGTTCGAAGGGCTGATCCTCGCCTATGACATGACCGCGAGCGCGCTGCCCGTGAAGACGCGCAACGCGACGATGGCCTTTCTGACGAAGCTCGCCAACGGCTACATCGCGCAGATCGACGCGCAAAAGCGCCCGTTGACAGGCTCGTTCCGCAACAACTGGCAGAGTCACCGGGTCAAGCTGATCGCGATGGCGGCGTTCACGCTCGACAACCGCAAGATGATCGAGGCCGCGCAGCGCCTGTACGTCGAGCACATCGACGACAACATCGCGCCCGATGGCACGACCGTCGATTTCGGCGAGCGCGATGCGCTGCACTATGTCACGTACGATCTTCAGCCGCTCGTGACGGCCGCGCTCGCGGCGCGCCGCCACAACCGCAACTGGCTGAACGAACGCGCGCCGAGCGGCGCGACGCTCGCCGTCGCGCTGAACTGGCTCACGCCGTACGCGACGGGTGAGAAGACGCACGAGGAATTCGTACGTTCAGCCGAGCCATTCGATGCAAAACGCCGTGAAGCCGGTTTGCCCGGCTATAGTGGACAGTGGGATCCGAAAAATGCGGCCGAGTTGTATCACCTCGCCGCGCGGCTCGACGGGCGCTACACGCCCGTCGCGCGCAAACTGGCACCGGCGCCGCCCGCGTGGCTCGCCGTGTGTCTGCCGTTGCCGGCGCGTTGATCACGCGCCGAGCATCAAGCGTAATGGGCTGCCGCGCTATCCGCGCAGTGCAGCACAAGTGAATTTCTACTAGCAGGAGCAGTGATGGCAGTCAGCGTTTTCGATCTCTTCAAAATCGGTATCGGTCCGTCGAGTTCGCATACCGTCGGTCCCATGCGCGCGGCGCTGATGTTCGCGCAAGGGCTCGAGCGCGACGGGCTGCTCGAGAACACGGCGTCGGTGAAAGTCGATCTGTACGGCTCGCTCGGCGCGACAGGCAAGGGCCACGGCACCGATCGCGGCGTCATGCTCGGCCTGCTCGGCGATGCCCCCGATACCGTCGATCCCGACACGATCGCGTCTCGCCTCGAACAGGTCCGCACGTCCCGCAAGCTCGCGCTGCTCGGCAAGCACGATATCCCGTTCGTGCAGAAGGAAAACATTTCGTTCTACCGGCAGGCGCTGCCCGAACATCCGAACGGTCTCAAGCTGCGCGCATTCGACGCGAACGGTGAAACGCTGCGTGAATCGACCTTTCTGTCCGTGGGCGGCGGCTTCGTCGTGACGGCGGGCGCACCGAATACCAAGGTGCTTGCGGCTGTCGATCAACTGCCGCATCCGTTCCGCTCGGGCGCCGAACTGCTGGAGATGTGCAAAGCGACGGGCAAGTCCATCGCGCAACTGATGTGGGAGAACGAGCGCGCGTGGCACACGGAAGAAGAAACGCGCACGGGCCTGCTGAAGATCTGGGACGTGATGCAATCGTGCGTCGCGCGCGGCTGCGGCATCAACAATCCCGGCGCGGACGGCAATCTGCCCGGCCCGTTCCAGGTGAAGCGCCGCGCGCCGCAACTGTATCGCGCGCTGACGGGCAATCCGGAGCGCGCGTTGCAGGACCCGCTGTCGATGGTCGACTGGATCAATCTGTACGCGATTGCAGTCAATGAAGAGAACGCGGCCGGCGGCCGCGTGGTCACCGCGCCGACCAACGGCGCGGCGGGCATCATTCCCGCCGTGCTGCACTATTACACGCGCTTCATGCCGAACGCGAACCAGCAAGGCGTGCTCGACTTCCTGATGACCGCGGCCGCCATCGGCATTTTGTACAAGCTGAACGCGTCGATTTCCGGGGCCGAAGTGGGATGCCAGGGCGAGGTGGGCGTCGCGTGTTCGATGGCGGCGGGCGCACTCGCGGCCGTGATGGGCGGTACGCCGCTGCAGGTCGAGAATGCGGCCGAGATCGGCATGGAGCACAACCTGGGCCTCACCTGCGACCCCGTCGGCGGAATGGTGCAGATTCCGTGCATCGAGCGCAACGCAATGGCGTCGGTGAAGGCGGTCAACGCTGCGCGCATGGCGCTGCGCGGCGACGGCAGCCACTACGTATCGCTCGACTCCGTCATCAAGACGATGCGCGAAACGGGCGCGGACATGAAGACCAAGTACAAGGAAACGTCGCGCGGCGGGCTGGCCGTGAACATCATCGAATGTTGATGCCGCTTTTACGAATGACACCTGGGAGGGTCTCGGCGTAAGCTGTCGAAGCTCTTCTGACTGGAGGTGTCTTCGCAATGTCGCTGTCTTCCGATGCTTCATCTATGACTACTGGCGCGCGGCTCATGGTCGACGCGCTGTTGACGCATGGCGTCGAGCGCGTGTTCTGCGTGCCCGGCGAAAGTTTTCTGGCGGTGCTCGATTCGCTGCACGACGAGACCTCGCGCATTCAGACGGTCGTGTGCCGTCACGAGGCGGCGGCGGCCAACATGGCCGAAGCCGTCGGCAAGCTGACGGGCCGTCCCGGTGTGGCGATCGTCACGCGCGGCCCGGGCGCGACGCACGCATCGATTGGCGTGCACACAGCGTTTCAGGACTCCACGCCGATGATCCTGCTGATCGGTCAATGTGCGCGCGAGCATCTGGACCGCGAGGCGTTCCAGGAAATCGACTATCGACGTATGTTCGGACAGATGGCCAAGTGGGTCGCGCAGATCGACGACCCGCGCCGCATTCCCGAGTACATGAGCCACGCGTTCCACACGGCGACATCGGGGCGTCCCGGCCCTGTCGTGCTGTCGTTGCCGGAAGATGTGCTGAGCGACGCATGCGCGAGCGTGCCCGGCGCGCCTGCCTATCAGCGGGTGGCCGCGGCACCGGCGCCGCAGCAGATCGAACGTCTGCGCGGACTGCTCGAAGACGCGAAAAAGCCGATGATGATTGCAGGCGGCAGCGGCTGGACGCCGCAAGCGTGCGAAGACCTGCGCACGTTCGTCGAGAACTGGCAGCTTCCGATCGGCCTCGCATTTCGCTTCCAGGACACGCTCGACAACGAGCACCCGAACTACGCGGGCGACGTGGGCCTCGGCATCAATCCGGCGCTCGCCCGGCGTATCCAGGATGCGGACCTGCTGCTCGCACTGGGCCCGCGACTCGGCGAAGCGACGACGGGCGGCTACACGCTGCTCGACATTCCGAAAACGAAGCAGACGCTGATCCACGTTCACCAGGGTGCGGAAGAACTGGGCCGCGTCTACGCCGCCGATCTGCCAATCGTCTCCGGCATGCCGGAGATCGCGTCGATGCTCGCGGCGCTGAAGCCATCGACGAAGCTCGCCTGGGAGGGCACGGCAAAAGAAGCGCACGACGCGTACCTCGAATGGCGCAAGCCGCGCAAGATTCCGGGCGACGTGCAGCTTGGCGAGATCATGCTGCAACTGCGCGAGCACTTGCCGAAGGACGCGATCCTGACGAACGGCGCAGGCAACTACGCGACGTGGCTGCACCGTCACTTCGCGTACCGCCACTTCCGTTCGCAGCTTGCACCGACGAGCGGCGCGATGGGCTACGGCGTGCCTGCGGCGATCGCGGCGAAATCGATGTATCCGGACAGAACGGTGGTGGCCTTCGCAGGTGACGGCTGCTTCATGATGTCATCGCCGGAGATCGCCACGGCGATGCAATACAACCTGCCGGTGATTTTCATTGTCGTGAACAATAGCCACTACGGCACGATCCGGATGCATCAGGAGCGGCACTATCCGAACCGCGTCTATGGAACGGGGCTGACGAACCCTGACTTCGCCGCCTTCGCGAAGTCGTTCGGCGCACACGGCGAACTGGTGGAGCGCACAGAAGACTTCATGCCCGCGTTCAAGCGCGCGCAGGAGTCGAAGCGCCCGGCCGTGATCGAAGTCCGCCTGATACAGGAAGCAAGCACGCCGGGCGCGACGCTGGCGCAAATCCGCGAGCAGGGGAAAAAACTGCGAGGGGAGTAAAAGAAGAAGGTGCGCAGCTCGCGTCACGTGCTGCGCACACGCATCACCCGGACCGTCGAGAACCCGTGGATTGACGTCAGGACGCTCCCGTGAGCTGCTTTCTTTTGGCCCCGCACAGGGGCAACGCCCGCCCCGTGAAGGCGCAACGCGGATGACGCCGCCAGGCCCGAACAACCAGAATCAAAAGCGTCGCGGACAGACAAAAAACAAAAGCCTCGCAGAGCAAATACCCCACGAGGCTTCACAAAAAAACGCAGCAGCGCTCAAGCGAAATTCAACTCGAACGCCGCAAGGCAAAATAACTTACTTGCCACCGACGCTCTGCAGCGTCGTCCACTTCCCGTCAACGACCTTATACAGCGTGATGCCGCCGTTCTTCAGATCGCCCTTGGTGTCATAAGCGAGATCCTTGGTCGTCACGGCAGGCATGCTGGTCTTCGCGAGCAGCGGCAGATACTTCGCCGGATCCGTCGAATTGGCCTTCTTCATTGCGTCGAACATCGCCATCGCGCCGTCGTAAGCGTACGGCGAGTACGTCTGAACGTCTTCACCAAAGCGCTTCTTGTACTTCGCGACGTAGTCCTTGCCACCAGGCATTTCTTCCAGCGGCAGGCCAGCCAGCGAAGCCACCGTACCATTGGCTGCATCGCCTGCGACTTGCAGGAAGGTCGGCGTGTGGACCATCTCGCCGCCCATCAGCGGAGCCTTGATGCCGAGCGTCTTCATCTGCTTGACCATCGGCGCAGCCTGCGAATCGGCGCCGCCGTAGTAGATAAGGTCAGGTTGAACCGACTTCAGCTTCGTCAGGATCGACTTGAAGTCGACGGCCTTGTCGTTCGTGAATTCGCGATCGACGATCGTGCCGCCCGCAGCCTTCGCTGCCTTCTCGAACTGGTCGGCGAGACCCTGGCCATAAGCCGTGCGGTCATCGACGATCGCGATCTTCTTCATGCCCAGGCTCTTCACAGCGAACGTGCCCGCAACGGAGCCTTGCTGCGTGTCCGAGGTCATCATGCGGAACGTCGTCTTGAAACCTTGCTGCGTATACTCCGGCGCCGTCGCCATTGCGATCTGCGGAATACCAGCGTTCGCGTAGATGCGCGATGCCGGGATCGTCGTGCCCGAGTTGAAGTGGCCGAGCATACCCTTGATGTTGTCGTCGACGAGCTTCTGCGCGACCGTCGTACCCGTGCGCGGGTCAGCCTGGTCGTCGGCCACGTCCAGCACGAAGCGAACCTGCTTGCCGCCGATCACCGGCTTCGTCGCGTTCATGTCTTCGACTGCGAGCGTGATGCCGTTCTGGAAGTCCTTGCCGTAGTGCGCCTGTGCGCCCGTCATCGGGCCGGCGAAGCCGATCTTCACGTCTTCGACCTGCTGGGCGTGCGCAGTCCCCGCCAGCGACATGGCCGCGAACAGCGTCGCGCCTGCCAGCTTTTTCATCGTATGTTGCATATCTTCTCCTTGATACCAGGTGTGGACGGCGCGGTGATCGGGGTCGCCGTCTCGCGCCATTTTTTTGAATCGATCAAGCAAGGTTCGCTCAGCCGATCGTCATCAAATTCGCATTACCGCCTGCTGCGGCCGTATTCACGCTCACCGAACGTTCCGTCAGCAGACGCTCGAGTGCGTAATCCTCATCGCCGCTTTGCAGCGCGCCCGAAGCGACGCCCTGCACCGATACGATCGGCCCTGTGCGCTTCGCGACATCCTTCACGAGCGTCAGCAGTTCGTCGCTGTCGCCTTCGAAAAGCACGGCATCGAACGATGCTTCCGCATTCTTCTTGACGCCAGCGTACTGCTTTAGCGTCGCCGGCAGCGCGGCGTAAAGCTGCTCGCCCGCCGCGCCTTCAAACAGCGCCTTGTTGCCTGTCGCAAGCGCCGCCGCGAACTGCACGCGCGCGCCGCTCGCCGTCGACGCGACGCACAGCACCGTGCCGCGCGCGCCGAGCGTGTACGTGTTGCGCTCGCCCGTCGGACCGGTGAGCACCGCCGTCGCGCCCGCCGGAATGTGCGACAGGTACCCGTCGCAGCGCGCGGCCAGCACCGGCTCGCGTTCAGCGATCAGCCAGTCGCGCAGCGCCGTCAGCGCAGCCGCAGGATTATCGCTTGTGCCGTTGCCGTTTTGGGAACCGCTTTGCCCACCGCTTTGCCCACCGCTTTGTCCACCGCTTTGTCCACCGCTTTGTCCACCATTAGGCGCACCTTGCGTATTGTCGACGGTCAGCGTCAGCGCGAGCGACTTGGGCAAACCAGCCGGACGCGTCGCGAGCAAACGCTGCAGATACAGCGCGCCGCCCGCCTTCGGACCCGTGCCCGACAGCCCTTCGCCGCCGAACGGCTGCACGCCGACCACCGCGCCGATCACGTTGCGGTTCACGTAGATGTTGCCTACGTGCGCTCGGCCGATCACATGCGCGATCGTCTCGTCGATACGCGTATGGATGCCGAGCGTCAGTCCATAACCCGTCGCGCGGATCTGTTCGAGCAGCTTGTCGAGCGCGCTGCGGCGATAACGCACGACATGCAGCACCGGGCCGAATACTTCGCGCTTCAGTTCGTCGATGGTGTCGAGCTCGATCAGCGTCGGCGGCACGAACGTGCCGGCCGCGCAACCTTCGGGCATCGGCATCTGCGTGACCTTGCGACCCTTCTCGCGCATCGCGGCGATGTGCGCATCGATGCCGCGCTTCGCCTCGGCATCGATCACGGGACCGACGTCGATCGACAGACGGTCCGGGTTGCCGACGGCCAGTTCCTTCATTGCGCCCGTCAGCATTTCGAGCGTGCGGTCCGCGACGTCGTCCTGCAGACAGAGAACGCGCAACGCCGAGCAACGTTGACCGGCCGAATCGAACGACGATTGCAGCACGTCAGCGACCACCTGCTCGGCGAGCGCCGACGAATCGACGATCATCGCATTCTGGCCGCCCGTTTCGGCGATCAGCGGAATCGGCCTGCCTTCGGGGTCGAGACGGTTGGACAGCGTCTTGTTGATGAGGCGCGCGACTTCCGTCGAACCGGTGAACATCACGGCGCGCGTACGTGCGTCAGCGACCAAAGCGGCGCCGACCGTCTCGCCATCGCCCGGCAGCAGTTGCACGGCGCCTGCGGGGACGCCCGCTTCACGCAGAATGCGCACGGCCTGCGCGGCGATCAGCGGCGTCTGCTCCGCCGGCTTGGCGAGCACGGTGTTGCCTGCGGCGAGCGCGGCGGCCACCTGTCCCATGAAGATCGCCAGCGGGAAATTCCACGGGCTGATACACACAACAGGGCCCAGGGGACGATGCGTATCGTTCGAGAACTCGTCGCGGATCTGCGTCGAGTAGTAACGCAGGAAGTCGATCGCTTCGCGGATTTCGGAAACGGCGTTCGGCAACGACTTGCCCGCTTCACGCACGACGAGGCCCATCAGCGTATGCATCTGCGCTTCGAGCAGATCGGCGGCGCGCGCAAGGCAATCGGCGCGCGCCTCGACGGGCGTCGCCTGCCAGATCGGCGCGGCGGCGACCGCATGCGCGAGCGCGGCGCTCACGTGTTCCGGCGTCGCTTCGACAACCGTGCCTACGAGATCGCGATGATCGGACGGATTGCGCACATCACGCGCGTTGCCGACGGCGATCTCGTTGTCTTCGAGCATCGGCGCCGCGCGCCACGGATGATGCGCGCTCGCCAGCAGCGCCGACGACAGCGACGCGAGTCGATGTTCGTTCGACAGATCGAGGCCCATCGAATTGACGCGCTCCACACCGTACAGATTGCGCGGCAGCGGAATCTTCGCGTGCGGCGCGCCAAGCGGCGTGACCTTCGACGCTTCTTCCACGGGATCGGCGACGAGCTCCTTGATCGGCACGCTTTCATCGGCGATGCGGTTCACGAACGACGTGTTCGCGCCGTTTTCGAGCAGGCGGCGCACGAGGTACGCGAGCAGCGTCTCATGCGTGCCGACGGGCGCATACACGCGGCACGGACGGTTCAGCTTGTCGCGGCCCGTGACTTCTTCGTACAGCGGCTCACCCATGCCGTGCAGGCACTGGAACTCGTACTGGCCGGGATAGTAGTTCTGTCCCGCGAGGTGATAGATGGCCGACAGCGTGTGCGCGTTGTGCGTCGCGAACTGCGGATAAACGGCGTCGGGCGCGCTCAGCAGCTTCTTCGCGCACGCGACGTACGACACGTCCGTATAGATCTTGCGCGTGTACACGGGATAACCTTCGAGGCCATCCACTTGCGCGCGCTTGATTTCCGTATCCCAGTACGCGCCCTTCACGAGGCGCACCATGATGCGGTGACGGCTGCGGCGCGCCAGATCGACGATGTAGTCGATCACGAACGGGCAACGCTTCTGGTACGCCTGCACGACGAAGCCGATGCCGTTCCAGCCTTGCAGTTCGGGATCGAAGCACAGCGCTTCGAGCAGATCGAGCGACAGTTCCAGACGGTCCGCTTCTTCCGCGTCGATGTTCAGGCCGATGTCGTAGCGCCGCGCGAGGATCGCGAGCGCACGCACGCGCGGCAGCAGCTCGCTCATCGTGCGTTCCTGCTGCGAGCGCGAGTAGCGCGGATGCAGCGCCGACAGCTTGATCGAAATGCCCGGGCCTTCGTAGATGCCACGGCCGCCCGCCGCCTTGCCGATCGCGTGGATCGCCTGCTCGTACGACGCGTAGTAGCGCTGTGCGTCGGCTTCCGTCGTCGCGGCTTCGCCGAGCATGTCGTACGAGTAGCGGAAGCCGCGCGCTTCGAACTTGCGGCTGTTCGCCAGCGCTTCGGAAATGTTCTCGCCCGTGACGAACTGCTCGCCCATCAGGCGCATCGCCATATCGACGCCCTTGCGGATCAGCGGCTCGCCGCCCTTGCCGATCATGCGCGTCAATGCCGACGACAGACCCGTTTCGCTATTCGTCGTCACCAGCTTGCCGGTGATCATCAGACCCCATGTCGCCGCATTCACGAACAGCGACGGCGCGTGGCCGACGTGCGAGCGCCAGTCGCCCTTGCTGATCTTGTCGCGGATCAGCGCGTCCCGAGTCGCGCGGTCGGGAATACGCAACAGCGCTTCGGCGAGACACATCAGCGCCACGCCTTCCTGGCTCGACAGCGAGAACTCGTGAATCAGCCCTTCGACGCCACCGCCCGAACGCTTGCCGCGCAACGCTTCCACGAGACGCGTCGCGAGCGCCTGCACGTCATTGGCGATGTTCGCGGGCAGGCGCGCCTGGCCGATCAGGAACGGCACGCACTCCGGCTCGGGGCGTCGATACGCTGCCGTGATCGCCGCGCGCAGCACCGACTGCGGCTGCACGTTCTGTGCGAATTCGAGGAACGGATGCAATGCGTCGCTCTCATCGGACTCGGTGGCGGCGCCGTCGGCCAGCTCCGTTGCACCGTGATGTCCGGTGAGTTCGGCGGGCAGCTGGCCATGCTCGATCTTCTCCAGATAAGCGAAGATCGCCTGCTTGATGAGCCAGTGCGGAGTGCGTTCGAGACGCGCGGCGGCATCTTTCAGCCGGGTACGCAGGAGGTCGTCGACCTTGACGCCAAGGGTGGTGCTCGCCATGTTTCCTTCTTTCACATGCCGGCCGGACGCCGGCCAAAGACTAAAAAGTTGGCCGAATCGTACCCCTCTCAATAAAAAGGTGCAACCAATTCCATGATTCGGTTGCACCCTCTTGTGAGCGTTGTCGCACAAGGGTTTGAGACCATCATGCACCGTTGGGATGCACGCGGTTGCGCTCGGTATTTTCCCTGGATCGGTTTATTTTCGAGCGGCCCTTATTGAAATCCGAATCGCGCCGTTATATCGATCACGGAATGCGCAACGACGCACGGTACGGGGTTCAAAGTCTCGCTATAACTCCTCCCATCAAGCGGGTAACGGAGTACGCAATGACAGACGGTACGGGGTTTTGAAGTCATAACAAGGTGACCCAAATGGAAAAGTGGCTCGTAGTAGCGGGCATCTGGATGCTGTTCGCGACGTGCATGGTGCTGTTCATTCGTGGCGCGATGGGCGCGTCGCGCAGCAAGCCGGCCGCCGCCGAAGTGAACGAAGACGAACGCGAGGGCAAGCAAACGGAGTCGTTTCGGGCCTGAGCGCCGCGTGCCTGCCGCAGGCGAGCACTCGGAAGCGGGTGCTTCGACGCGGAAAGGTCAACGCTGTGGCAAGGACTGACGACAACCGTCGCGCGGCGCGACGAGTCGATCGTGCACACGACACAGCCGGCTGTCAGCGACACTGGCGCCGCAACCCGAACTGAAAACAACGAGGCCCGGAATGCTGTGCTCAAGTGAATGCCGATCGTCGGCGCGGAACCGGCAATCCGCGCAGCAAGGGCGGCGCGCGCCGGGCTGCGCGCCGATCTTGTCGTCGAGGACTGCTGGCGCCCTCATGAGCCCTGCCCCGAGCTATTCCGATACGGTGCGGACACGCGCGCGGACAGCGCGCAACCGATGGCGATATTGACGGCAACGCCTACCGTGATGGCGATAAACGGCTAGATGTCGAGCGGATCGACCTCGATGCTCCAGCGCAGCACGCCTTTGAGCGCGCGCAACAATGGTTGCCACGCGCGCAGCGTGGCCTGCAATGCCGCGCGCGACACGCTTTCGATCAGCAGTTGCGCGCGATGCACGTGCATCACTTTGACGATGGTCAGCGGCACGGCGTCGTAGACGGTTACGCGGCTCGCGGCGGGAATCTCAGCGAGCGCCGCCGCGGCCTGTTGCAGGAAGGCCAGCGCGGCGTCCAGCGTGCGGCCCTCCGCGCGCAGCATCGCCTGATAGACGAACGGCGGCAGATGCGCGTCGCGACGCTCGGCGAGTGTCGCATTGGCGAAGCCGACGTAGTCGTGGCGAGCCAGCGCGTGGTACAGCGCGTGACGCGGATAGCGCGTTTGCACCAATACCTCACCCGGCAGACCGGCACGCCCTGCCCGGCCGCTCACCTGCATCAGTTGCGCGAAGAGCCGTTCGCTTGCGCGGAAGTCGTGCGAGAAAAGCGCTGTGTCCGCGTTCAGCACGCCGACGAGGGACACGCGACGGAAATCATGCCCCTTCGCGATCATCTGCGTGCCCACGAGAATATCGACCTCGCCCGCGTGCACGTCGGAGAAGAGCGCCTGCGCACTGCCCTTGCGCCGCGTGCTGTCGGCGTCGATTCGCAGCACGCGCGCGCCCGGCACCGCGCTGGCAAGCGCCTCCTCGACACGCTGCGTGCCTCTTCCGAGCGGCGCGATATCGACGTTGCCGCATTCCGGACACGAGCGCGGAATACGCGATTCCCAGCCGCAATGATGACAACGCAGCGCGCGCTCGGGCTTATGCAGCACGACATAGGCGCTGCAACGCGGGCAACCCGCGACCCAGCCGCAAGCGTCGCACGCCAGCTGCGGCGCATAGCCTCGACGATTGAGGAACACGAGACTTTGTTCGCCACGTTCGAGGCGCACTTTCAGCGCCGCGATCAGCGGGCCCGACAGGCCTTCCACCGATGCCCGTCCGCGTCGCCGTTCGTCTTCGAGATCGACGAGTCGGACGGTGGGTAGCGCGGCCTCGGCGACGGCGCGGCGCGACAACGTGAGCCGCTTGTAACGCCCCTGGTCGACCTGCCACCAGCTTTCCATCGATGGCGTCGCCGAACCCAGCACGACGGAAATGCCAAGCTGCTTCGCGCGCCAGATCGCCAGGTCGCGGGCCGAGTAGCGCAAGCCCTCCTGCTGCTTGTACGCGGGATCGTGTTCCTCGTCGACGACGATGATCGCCAGCTGCGGCAGCGACGCCAGCACCGCGAGCCGCGTGCCGAGCACGATGCGCGCGCGTCCCGCGTGTGCCGCAAACCAGTTGCGGGCGCGTTCGCCTTCCGCGAGCCCGCTGTGCAGCGTGACGATCGCCGCGTCGTCCATCGACGCAAAACGCGCGCGGAATGCCGCCTCGAATTGCGGCGTGAGATTGATTTCGGGCACGAGGACGAGCGCCTGCGCATGCGGATTCGCGGCCAGCAAGCCGGCCAACGCGCGCAGATAGACTTCCGTCTTGCCGCTGCCCGTCACACCATGCAGCAGGAAAGGCGCGAAGCCTTGCGCGTCGCCGATCGCTTCGACGGCGGCCGCCTGCTCGTCCGTGAGCGTCGGCAGCGCGGAGCCAGGCGGCGTTTGATGTTGCGCGGGAAGCGGCGCGGATGGCTCGATCACGTCGAGCGCGACCCATCCTTCGGCTTGCCACGCTTCGAGCGTCACGGCGGCTTTCGGATGCAGCGCGCGGGCATCGATGGCAGACAGCGATTCGACGTCCGCAAGCGCCGCCGCCAGCCGACGCAGCGCGCTGGCGCGGGCGGGCAGCGCATCCGGCAGGGCGGCATGGCCAGCGGGCAGCAATCGGTAGCGCTCTTCCGGCGCAAGCAGCCGGGCCCAACGCGCGGCGTCGCGCAGCGCCTGCGGAAGCGCCGGCAACGCAACCTCACCGATGCCGCGCTGATAGTAGTCAGCGGCGAACTGCGCGAGTTGCAGCCAGTGCTCCGAAAGCGGCGGACAGCCAGTGCACACTTCGTCCACCGACCTGAGACGGTCGCCGGGCACCTCGCTGTGCGCGGTCACTTCCATGACGAGGCCAACGATACGCCGCTTGCCGAACGGCACGCTGACGAGCATGCCGGGCGCAGGCGCCCGCCTGGCGTCGCAGCGATAGTCGAACAGCGTCGGCAGTGGATGATCGAGCGCGACGCGGACATAGGTGCCCGTCAGATCGTCGGGCCGCATAGGCACCATTCGCGTAGGCAGCGGTTCACACGCCGAGGGCCGGGACCGTCAGACTTAAAGTAAAACTTCAATTTCCGCGCTAAGTTTTGAATTTGCATCGAGAAATGCGCAAAGTCCCGGCTGCCTGTGGATAACTTTGTTGAGAACTCGGCTTCGATGTCTCGAAGGCCGCGCCGCGCGAGCCTCTTTGTGGGATTGCGCACATTTGTCTTAAGAACCCGCGAAGCCTTGTCACTCAAGGGATTGACCAGAAAAACGACGATATTTCAAGACGGGCACGATGATCTATCCCTCTACCGCGTCGCAGCGTGACAAATGTGCATAAGTCAAGTCTTGACAAGGCGAAGAGGACCAGCGGGCGGGCAATGGAACGCTATTTTCCCCCTCGCGCGGAAAACCCGGCGCGCTGCGTTGCAACAAAAACGTCACAGTCGCAAAGCCGCTTTATGCCGGCTGGCCGCCGCCCGCGGATCTGAGCGCCCGACTGTGCCGATGCACTTCATCGACCAGCTCGGCCACGTGCTCCGGCGGCGTGAACTGCGAAATACCGTGCCCCAGGTTGAAGACGTGGCCAGGGAAATTGCCAAAGCTGTCGAGCACGGCGCGCGCCTCGATCCGGATTGTCGAGGGCGATGCAAACAGCACGGAAGGATCGATGTTGCCCTGAAGCGCGACCTTGCTGCCGACGCGCTCGCGCGCCTTGCGAAGATTCACCGTCCAGTCGAGACCGACGGCATCGACGCCCGTCTCGGCGATCTCTTCGAGCCACAATCCGCCCCCCTTCGTGAAGGTGATCACGGGCACGCGGTTGCCGTCGTGCTCGCGCTTCAACTGGCTCACGACCTGCCGAATGTAGTGCAGCGAGAAGCGTTGATAGACCCCGTCGGCGAGCGCACCGCCCCACGTATCGAAGATCATCACCGCTTGCGCGCCCGCCTCGATCTGCGCGTTCAGATACGCGGCGACCGCCTTTGCATTGACGTCCAGAATGCGATGCATCAGATCCGGGCGGCCGTACAGCATCGACTTCACCGTCCGGAAGTCGTCGGAACCGCCGCCTTCGACCATGTAGCACGCAAGCGTCCACGGGCTGCCCGAAAAACCGATCAACGGCACGCGCTGGCGACCTTGCGCGTCAGTCAGCGCGGTGCGGATCTGGCGCACGGCGTCGGTGACGTAGCGCAGCGTGCTGTCGATATCGGGGACGGCGAGGCGCGCGACATCGTCTTCGGTACGCACGGGACGCGCGAACTTTGGCCCTTCGCCCACCTGGAAATCGAGGCCGAGACCCATTGCATCGGGGATCGTGAGGATGTCGGAGAAAAGAATCGCGGCGTCGAGCGGATAGCGATCCAGCGGCTGCAACGTGACTTCCGTCGCGTAGTCGGGATTCTTCGCGAGCCCGAGGAAACTGCCCGCGCGGCTGCGCGTCGCGTTGTACTCCGGCAGATAGCGTCCTGCCTGGCGCATCAGCCAGATCGGCGTGTACTCGGTAGGCTGGCGCAACAGCGCACGCAGGAAAGTGTCGTTGAGGAGGTTGTGGGCCACGTTGCTCGCGACTGAAGGCAAAGCGCCATTTTAACCGTTGGACGCCCGCCGCCGCCTCCGTGGTCCCCGCAATTGCTGTTTGTCCTATCCCTTCCGGTCGATGGTCACGGATAGTTGCGCTGGCTATTATCGATTCGGTTGACTCACGATAAACAACGATAAAGGAGATTCAATGAAAAAAGCGACCTTGGTCCTCGTAAGCGCGCTGTGCTTCGGAGGCGCGGCGCATGCGCAAAGTGCCGCACCTGCACCGTCCAGGCTCGACGATATTCTCGCGCGCGGCACGCTGCGCGCCTGCACGACGGGCGACTACAAGCCCTACTCCTTTTATAGGCAGGACGGTCAGTTCGAGGGCATCGACGTCGATATGACCGAATCGTTGGCGAAATCGCTCGGTGTGAAGGCGGAGTTCGTGAAAACATCCTGGTCGAACCTGATGAACGATTTCCTGGCGAAGTGTGACGTCGCTGTGGGCGGCGTCTCCACCACACTCGACCGCCAGAAGCGCGCATTCTTCACCGACGCGTACCAGGTAGACGGCAAATCGCCCATCGTTCGTTGCGACGACGTCGGCAAGTACCAGACGGTAGCGCAAATCGATCGGCCGTCCACTCGTGTGATCGTCAATCCGGGCGGCACCAACGAGCGCTTTGCGAAGCAGTACCTCCCGCACGCGACTCTCACCGTTTATCCGGACAACGTCACTATTTTCAAGCAGATTCTTGCTGGCAAGGCAGACGTCATGGTGACGGATGCGTCCGAGACGCTGTTACAGCAAAAGCTCAATCCGGGGCTGTGCGCGGTGCATCCGGACAAGCCGTTCCAGTATGGGGAGAAAGCGTGGCTTGTGCCGCGAGGGGATGTGGTGTTTCAGCAGTACGTTGATCAGTGGCTGCATCTTGCACGCGCCACGGGCGAATATCAGGCTATCTCCGACAGATGGCTGAAATAGCACCGAGTTTGTGACGGAGGGAGCAGTCGCACTTACCGATCGGGATATGCCGCTGCTTTCCGAATGTTTTCGTGCCAGACAGTCGGTCTGTTCTCAGAAAAGACCCTTGAGGACGGTCGAAGAATTGTGCGCTGCAACATACACGTGCTGTTGCATGGCGCACGGCTGCCTCAAACATGTGCTCGCGGAATCCGTATGAGCATTTGAAATTCAATGCGTAACAGGAGCGCTCAAATGGCGCATCGGACGATTGACCGCTATAGCGCACCGCAATATGCGCTCCGAACGAACGGACGAAACTGCGCGTAGTGGTCTCAAAAGGTATAGGTAATTATTACTTCAAAAGCAGTTTTTGGCAGTAAAGAATGCCGCAACGCCTTATCTGACGGGCGTTACAACCTGAAACACTTTGTTACCGCGCGCGCCGGGTAATTCGCCCACAATGCCTTTCACGGGTTCAGCAAGGATGCGACCGGGTAGCAGTGTCTTTGTGCACAACCATTTGGTCGGTCGGCGCAGGCGCCGAAGCTCTTCATAGGGGCATCTCTGCTGGAGTCGTGATCGGCGCGGATCGCGCTGATTAGTCGGTTCCTCCAATGGTCTCCTCGCGCTAACCCCGTAGCGTGTGGTTTTTAGCGGGCTCCAGGCCCGCTTTTTTTTTGCCTCGCCAAACGTTTGCGCGCTATTGAGTCTTCGTGCGCGAGCCGGCTAGCTTGAAAGCAAAACGCCGTGTGACTTGCACACGGCGTTTGTTTTTTCAGCTGGCAAGCTGGCAACAGCGCCCAGTCAAGCCGTCTTGTCTTCCTTCAGGTGTAGTTCGCTGATCATCCGTTCCCGCATGACGAACTTCTGAACCTTGCCCGTCACGGTCATCGGTAATTCGTCGACGAAACGGATGTATTTAGGAATCTTGTAGTGGGCGATCTGTCCGCGGCAGAACTCCTGCAGCTCTTCGGCAGTGAGATGTTCGCCAGCGCGCAGAACGACCCATGCGCAAACTTCTTCGCCGTACTTCGCATCGGGCACGCCAAAGACCTGCGCGCTCTGAATCTTCGGATGTCGGAATAGGAATTCCTCGATTTCGCGCGGGTAGATGTTCTCGCCGCCGCGAATCAACATGTCCTTCAGCCGGCCGACAATGTTGCAATAACCGTCAGCGTCGATTGTCGCGAGATCGCCCGTATGCATCCAGCCGTCGACGATGCTCTCACGTGTCTTCGCTTCGTCACCCCAATACCCCTTCATCACCGAATAACCGCGCGTGCACAGCTCGCCTGTTTCGCCGACGGGCACGATGTTGCCGAGCGCGTCGACTACCTTCACTTCGAGATGCGGCTGAATGCGACCGACTGTGGTTGTCCGCTTGTCCAAAGGATCGGTCGTCGAGCTTTGGAACGACACTGGACTCGTCTCAGTCATGCCATAAGCGATCGTGATTTCCGCGAGGTGCATCTGCGAAACGACGCGCTTCATTGTTTCAATCGGGCATGGGGACCCGGCCATGATGCCCGTGCGCAGACGCGTGAGATCAAACGTCGCAAAATCCGGGTGATCCAACTCGGCGATGAACATCGTCGGCACGCCATGCAGCGCCGTGCATTTTTCATCAGCGACGGCCTTTAGTGTCGCGCCCGGATCGAACGCTTCCCCCGGGAACACCATCGTCGCGCCGACCGATACGCACGCCAACACCGCCAGCACCATCCCGAAGCAGTGATATAGCGGCACCGGGATGCAAAGCGAATCCTGCTCGGTTAGACGCATTGCCGCCGCGATGTAGCGTGCGTTGTTGACCACGTTCCGATGCGTCAGCGTGGCGCCTTTTGGGTTGCCCGTCGTGCCGCTCGTGAACTGGATATTGATGGGGTCGTTTGCGTCGAGTGTCGTCCCGATCACGTCGAGTTTCCCCAGATCGAGCCCGATCCGCCCACGCTCGATGACATCGGAGAACGTCAACATGCCCGGCGTCTCGGCGTCGCACATGCGAATCACGATGCGCAACTCCGGAAGACGCGCCGCGTGAAGATCTCCAGGCGTGGCCGTTGCGAGTTCGGGCGCCAGTTCTTGCAGCATCTGCAGATACATCGACGACTTGAACTTCTCTGCCGAAATGATCGCCTTGCAACCGACCTTGTTTAGCGCGTACTCCAGTTCCGCAAGCCGATAGGCAGGGTTGATGTTGACGAGGACAGCACCGATACGCGCCGTCGCAAACTGCGTCATCAGCCATTCGAAGCGGTTAGGCGACCAGATGCCGACGCGGTCCCCCTTCTGGATGCCAAGCTCCAGCAAACCCGACGCCAAGACGTCGACTTCTTGCAGAAACTCCCTCCAATTCCAGCGAATATCTTGTTCGCGAAACACCACGGCGGGGCGCTCGGGAAAGCGCCGTGCCGTGTCGACGAGAAACTGCCCCACCGTCGACTCGCTCAGAGGCACGTCGGTCGATCCGCGTACGTATGAGAGCCCGTCCTTTGGTTCGATGAGCGCGCCCGCTCCTGCAGCCTGCGTTGCCATGGTGTTGTCTCCAGAGGTGAATCGCCGTATTGAAATGTGTTTGCGACCGATTTTGCCCCGGCGAAGCGCCACCGGGCATCAAGTCTTACCCGCAGCTTTCCAGCTGCTCACGGGATCGGTATGATTTTGCTGACCTTTCCGTAAACGTCAAGTAGAAGACAAAAAAAGCAGCCACACGGGCTGCTTTTCGATTTTGCTGCTTAGTGCTGTCCGCGCAACTTGCGCAGACGCTGGATCGCGGCAAGCTGGGCCGTCGCATACGCGAGTTCTGCTTGCGCAGTCGCGTATTCGAGGTTCGAGCCAGTGTTCTGCAGCGCTTCTTCCGCGCGCTTGCGAGCCTGTTCGGCCTTTGCTTCGTCGAGATCCTTGCCGCGGATCGCCGTGTCGGCCAGAACCGTCACTGCGCCCGGTTGGACCTCGAGAATCCCGCCGGCGACGAACACAAACTCTTCTTCGCCGTTTTCCGCTTCGATACGCACCGCACCCGGACGGATCCGCGTGATGAGCGGCGTGTGACCCGGCAGAATGCCGAGTTCGCCCGCTTCGCCCGGGAGCGCAACGAACTTCGCCTGGCCCGAGAAGATCTGCTCTTCCGCGCTGACGACGTCTACCTTGATGGTTGCCATTTATGTCGACTCCTGGTTGAGCGTGTAGGACGGGGCGCCTGTTTTGCCGGACAGCCGTCCTGCGACGGCAATCGCGCGCGAGCAAGCGCCCGCTTCATTACACCCAGCCTTTACTGGATCTTCTTGGCCTTTTCGAAGGCTTCGTCGATCGTGCCGACCATGTAGAACGCCTGCTCCGGCAGGTGATCGCACTCGCCGTCGACGATCATCTTGAAGCCACGGATCGTTTCCTTCAGCGGCACGTACTTACCCGGCGAACCCGTGAACACTTCCGCAACGTGGAACGGCTGCGACAGGAAACGCTGGATCTTACGAGCGCGCGCGACCGACAGCTTGTCTTCCGGCGACAGTTCGTCCATACCCAGAATCGCGATAATGTCGCGCAGTTCCTTGTAGCGCTGCAGCGTCTGCTGAACGCCCCGGGTGATCGAGTAGTGCTCTTCGCCGATCACGTGCGGGTCGATCTGACGCGACGTCGAATCGAGCGGGTCCACGGCCGGGTAGATACCCAGCGAAGCGATGTCACGCGACAGAACGACGGTTGCGTCCAGGTGGCCGAAGGTCGTTGCCGGCGACGGGTCCGTCAAGTCGTCAGCAGGGACGTACACGGCCTGAACCGACGTAATCGAGCCCGTCTTGGTCGACGTAATACGCTCTTGCAGCTTACCCATTTCTTCAGCCAGCGTCGGCTGATAGCCCACTGCGGAAGGCATACGGCCCAGCAGTGCCGACACTTCCGTACCGGCCAGCGTGAAACGGTAGATGTTGTCGACGAAGAACAGCACGTCGAGGCCTTCGTCGCGGAAGTGCTCGGCCATCGTCAGACCCGTCAGCGCGACGCGCAGACGGTTGCCCGGCGGCTCGTTCATCTGGCCGTAGACCAGCGCGACCTTGTCCAGAACGTTCGAGTCCTTCATTTCGTGATAGAAGTCGTTCCCTTCACGGGTACGCTCGCCCACACCCGCGAACACGGAGTAACCGCCGTGCTCCTTCGCGATGTTGTTGATGAGCTCCATCATGTTGACGGTCTTGCCCACGCCTGCACCACCGAACAGGCCAACCTTACCGCCCTTCGCGAACGGGCAGATCAGGTCGATAACCTTGATACCCGTTTCGAGCAGTTCCGTCGACGGCGACAGCTCGTCGAACGCCGGCGCCTTCTGGTGGATCGAGCGCGAGGTTTCGCTCGAGATCGGGCCAGCTTCGTCGATCGGACGGCCCAGCACGTCCATGATGCGGCCCAGCGTCGGCTTGCCGACAGGCACGCTGATCGGCTTCGCGGTGTTCTTCACCACGACGCCGCGGCGCAGACCGTCCGACGAACCCAGACAGATGGTACGGACAACGCCGTCGCCCAGCTGCTGCTGGACTTCGAGCGTCAGTTCCGAACCTTCGAGAATGAGCGCGTCGTAAACCTTCGGCATCGATTCACGCGGGAATTCCACGTCGATCACCGCGCCGATGCACTGTACGATCTTGCCTTCTACCAAAGCAGTAGTACTCATCGCTTTTCCTTTAGATACTCAATTCTTCACTCGCGCAACGGCGCAGTTTCGGTGGACTCGCCTTCAAGGCGCTTCCGCGTGTCGACATCAGCGTCAGACTGCCGCGGCGCCACCGACGATTTCCGACAGTTCCTTCGTGATCGCTGCCTGACGGCTCTTGTTGTACGAGAGCTGCAGTTCATTGATGACCGTCTTCGCGTTGTCCGAAGCGGCCTTCATCGCGACCATGCGTGCCGACTGCTCCGAAGCCATGTTTTCCGCGACGGCCTGATAGACCAGCGCTTCGACATAACGCACCAGCAGTTCGTCGACGACGGTTTGCGCGTCCGGCTCGTAGATGTAGTCCCACGCTGTATTCGGCGTCGGGCTACCCTTCTCGTCCGCGTTCTCGAACTGTTCCGCCGACAGCGGCAGCAGCTGCTCGATCACCGGCTCCTGCTTCATCGTGTTGACGAAGCGGGTGTACGCGAGGTACACGGCGGAAACCTTGCCTTCCGAGTACATGTCGAGCTGGACCTTCACAGCGCCGATCAGCTTTTCGAGGTGCGGCGTGTCGCCCAGTTGCACGACGTTCGATACAACCTTCGCGCGCAGACGGTTCAGAAAGCCGAGACCCTTGCCGCCGATTGCCGTTGCTTCGACCGTCTTGCCTTGGCCTTCGAGCTCCTTGAACTTCTGGAGCGAAGCGCGCAGCACGTTCGTGTTCATACCGCCGCACAGACCCTTGTCGGTCGTAACAAGGATGAAGCCCGTCGACTTCGCGCCTTCGTTCGACACCATGAACGGGTGACGATACTCCGGGGTCGCACTGCTCATGTGCGCAGCGATATCGCGGACCTTGTCGGCGTACGGGCGAGCGGCGCGCATGCGCTCCTGGGCGCGGCGCATCTTCGATGCGGCCACCATCTCCATCGCTTTCGTGATCTTGCGCGTGTTTTGCACGCTCTTGATCTTGCCGCGAATTTCCTTCATTCCAGCCATTGCTTGCTCCTTGATCGAAGCAACGTAGGCGCGCTTTCACGCGCCGACGTTGCTTCAAGGTCCGTTTATGCCTTGCGGATCACTCGCGGATCAATAAGCGCCCGACTTCTTGAAGTCCTTGATCGCGGCGTGCAGCGCGCTTTCGTCGTCCTTCGACAAGTCCTTGTTGTCTTCGATGCGCTTGATCAGGTCAGCATGCTTCGACTTCAGGAAATCGCGCAGGCCCTTTTCGAAGGCCAGCACTTGCGACACTTCCAGATCGTCGAGGTAGCCGTTGTTCGCTGCGAACAGCGACACCGACAGCTCCCACACTTGCAGCGGCTGATATTGCGGCTGCTTCAGCAGTTCCGTCACGCGGCGGCCGCGCTCCAGCTGCTTGCGGGTTGCTTCGTCGAGGTCCGATGCGAACTGCGCGAACGCTGCCAGTTCACGATACTGCGCGAGGTCGGTACGGATACCACCCGACAGCTTCTTCACAACCTTCGTCTGAGCCGCACCACCCACACGCGACACCGACACGCCAGCGTTAATTGCCGGGCGGATACCTGCGTTGAAGAGGTCGGTTTCCAGGAAGATCTGGCCGTCGGTAATCGAGATCACGTTCGTCGGAACGAAAGCCGTCACGTCGCCTGCCTGCGTTTCGATGATGGGCAGTGCCGTCAGCGAGCCGCTCTTGCCCTTCACTTCGCCGTTCGTGAACTTCTCGACGTACTCTTCCGAAACGCGAGCAGCACGCTCCAGCAGACGCGAGTGCAGATAGAACACGTCGCCCGGGTAAGCTTCACGGCCCGGCGGACGGCGCAGCAGCAGCGAGATCTGACGGTATGCCCAAGCCTGCTTGGTCAAGTCGTCATAGACGATCAGCGCGTCCTGGCCGCGGTCGCGGAAGTATTCGCCCATCGTGCAGCCGGCGTACGGCGCGAGGTACTGCATCGCGGCCGATTCCGAAGCCGAAGCGGCGACGACGATCGTGTATGCCATCGCGCCCGTTTCTTCGAGCTTGCGAACCACGTTCATGATCGACGAAGCCTTCTGGCCGATCGCGACGTAGATACAGATCAGGTCCTTGCCCTTCTGGTTGATGATCGTGTCGACAGCGACGGCCGTCTTGCCGCACTGACGGTCGCCAATGATCAGCTCGCGCTGGCCACGGCCGATCGGCACCATCGAGTCGATCGACTTCAGACCGGTTTGCACCGGCTGCGACACCGACTTACGCCAGATCACGCCCGGAGCGATCTTTTCGATTGCGTCGGTCATCTTCGCGTTGATCGGGCCCTTGCCGTCGATCGGGTTACCCAGCGCGTCGACCACGCGGCCGATCAGTTCGGGACCCACGGGCACTTCGAGAATGCGGCCCGTCGTCTTGACGATGTCGCCTTCCGAGATGTGTTCGTACTCGCCCAGAATCACCGCGCCGACCGAGTCGCGCTCGAGGTTCAGCGCGAGACCGAAGGTGTTGCCCGGGAATTCGAGCATTTCGCCCTGCATCACTTCCGACAGGCCGTGGATACGCACGATACCGTC
This sequence comes from Paraburkholderia sp. LEh10, assembly GCF_017814945.1. Lineage (GTDB taxonomy): Bacteria > Pseudomonadota > Gammaproteobacteria > Burkholderiales > Burkholderiaceae > Paraburkholderia. The sequence goes on along the minus strand of NZ_JAGIPX010000016.1, from coordinate 84,429 downwards.
GGTCACGGAGATCACGGTGCCCTGGTTGCGAACGTCTGCGCTCGCTTCAAGGCCCTGGATCCGGCTCTTGATCAGCTCGCTGATCTCAGAGGGATTGAGTTGCATTATTCGCTCCTGATAGTCAATTCTGTTGCGTGCCAGCCGCCACAACCACGTGAGGGCTTCAGGCGGTCAGAGCCGTCTGCATGCTGGCGAGCCGCGCGCGGACCGAGGTATCGAGCACTTCGTCGCCGACCGTCACGCGAACGCCGCCGATCAGCGACGGGTCCACCTGGACCGTCGGCTTCAGCTTGCGTTTGAATTTGCGTTCGAGGCTTGCGACGAGGTCGTCCAGCTGCGCACCTTCGAGGGGGAATGCGCTGACGATCAGCGCATCGGCCGCACCTTCGCGGGCGTTCTTCAACTCTTCGAACTGCGTGGCGATTTCCGGCAAGAGCGGCAGACGATGATTGTCGACCAGCATCTGAACCAGATTCTTCGCTTGCGCATTGTCCTTGAGCGGCGATTTCACCGCGGCCAGCAGCAGGTCGCTGATCTGTGCACGGCTGACTTTCGGGCTCGAGGCAATCGACAGCACTTCGGGCAGACGCGCAACCTGTGCCAGCTCCTGCACGAGCGTGGACCAGGCGGCGATGTCACCAGCTTCGGCCACGCCAAACAGCGCTTCTGCGTACGGACGGGCGATGGTTGCAAGTTCGGCCATGATCAGAGCTCGGCTTTGAGTTGATTCAGCAGGTCGGCGTGAGCCGCCTGGTTGACTTCGCGCTTCAGGATCTGTTCGGCACCCTTCACGGCGAGCGCGGCGACTTCGCCACGCAGCGCTTCGCGCGCCTTCACGATCTGTTGGTCAGCGTCAGCTTTCGCCTGAGCGATGATACGAGCGGCTTCGGCTTGCGCCTGTGCCTTGATTTCGTCGGCGACCGCAACTGCGCGCTTTTCGGCATCAGCGATGCGTTGCTGGCCATCATTGCGTGCCTGAGCGAGTTCCTGGTCGACGCGCTTGTGCGCAGCTTCGAGTTCCAGCTTGCCCTTTTCAGCGGCCGAGAGGCCATCGGCGATCTTTTTCGAGCGCTCGTCGAGGGCGTTGATCAGCGGCGGCCACACGAACTTCATCGTGAACCACGCGAGGATCAGGAACACGACCATTTGCGCAAACAGGGTTGCGTTGAGATTCACGGTGTTTCCTTAAACGTTGCTTGATCGGAGGGGGAAACGGCAAGGCGCTCATCGATTCATTGCTCGATCAGCGCCTTAGTGCCCGTTCCGCTTTGCGCCCTTCTCAGTTATAGATCAGGCGCGCACTTCCGAGGAACCTCAGCCTGCCAGCTTCGACAGCAGCGGGTTCGCGAACGCAAACAGCATTGCCACACCAACGCCAATCAGGAACGCCGCATCGATCAGACCAGCCAGCAGGAACATCTTGGTTTGCAGCGGGTTCATCAGTTCCGGCTGACGAGCGCATGCCTCGATGTACTTGCCGCCCATCAGACCGATACCGATACAGGCGCCGATTGCACCCAGGCCGATGATGATGCCGATACCGATGGCGGTCAGACCCTGGATGTTGGCGATGAAAGCTTGCATGATCACTCCTTGTGAAAAGTCTTTTTGGAACTGGGATTTAAAAAACTACGATTCTTGAAACTAGATTCGTTTTGACGCGCCGGTTAGTGCGAGTCGTGTGCCTGGCCGATGTACACCAGCGTCAGCATCATGAAAATGAACGCCTGCAGCAGAACGATCAGGATGTGGAAGATCGCCCACACGCTGCCTGCGATCACGTGGCCGATGAAGCCAAGCACCGTCGTGTCCGCACCGAAGTTCCAGATGCTGCCGAGCAGGGCAATCAGCAGGAACAGCAGCTCACCCGCGTACATGTTGCCGAACAGCCGCATGCCGAGGGAAACCGTCTTCGCGACGAACTCGATGATGTTCAGTGCAAGGTTCGGGATCCACAGCAGCGGATGCGCGCCGAACGGAGCGGACAGCAGCTCGTGCACGAAGCCGCCTGCGCCCTTGATCTTGAAGTTGTAGTAAATCATCAGCACGAACACGCCGAGCGCGATGCCGATCGTGCCGTTCAGGTCGGCAGTCGGAACGATGCGGTGGTGCGAGATGACTCCGGACAGACCCAGCAAGCCGATCACGCGGCCCGGCAGGTCGACGGGGAGAAAGTCGAGCGCGTTCATCAGCGCGACCCAGACGAACACAGTCAGCGCGAGCGGCGCAATGAAAGCGCGGTTGCCGTGGATCATCGACTTCGATTGATCCTCGACCATTTCAACCAGCATTTCGATCGCGCACTGAAAACGGCCCGGCACGCCGGACGTCGCCTTGCGCGCAGCGAGACGCAGCACGAGGATGGTGACGAGACCGCACACGATCGACCAGAACAGCGTATCGAGATTCCAGACGTGGATGTCGAAAATCGACGTCTGATGAGCGGTGGAAAAATTCTGCAAGTGGTGCGCAATGTACTCGGACGGATCCAGAGCGCGCGTTCCTTCGCTAGCTGCCATATCGTTAATGCCACCCAAATTGTCGAAAATCTTCCAGGCCGCTCCCGCCGCAATACTGTATTGCGGGAACACGCCAGCGCGGGCTTTTGTCCAACCCGCGCGCCTCGTTGCTGACGCCGCGTTGTACACGCCTTGCGTCAGTTAGTGTCTCGCTTGCTTCATCGCCAGGCGAGCGCGATCCAATACGTCTTGAGAGCGATGAGGTAAGTCACGAGCAGCGGAATCCACCGTACGTCGTGATACCAGAATGCGATGGCAATAAACATCGCAATCGTTGTCCCCATCTTGAGCGCTTCACCGATCATCCAGCTCATCACCGTTTCGGCGCCGCTCAACTTCTTAAGACGTGCCGCGAACAATGCGCTCGGCACCCAGCAAATCGCTCCCCCCAGGAACGCTGACAGCGCAGCAGCACCCGGCGGCTTGTAGAACAGCCACCACAACAGCGTTGCACCCAGGGACAAAACCATTTGCGCAATCACGACCTTGAACGGTGTGACGCGCGATGGACGACTCACGTTCGGACCGAACAGTTTTTCGGCCTCGGCCCGCGTGAGCGGAACGATATTGTTATCTTGCTGCTCGGCATCCCACGCGTCGTCATGCGTTGCACGCTGACCAGCGGGCGCTTGCGAACCGATGCGATCTTCGCGGTGTTCGTCGTGCCGTTGCTGCGGCTTTTGGTTCGACGCTTTGACCGCCATCGCAGTATTCCGCAAAGTCCTGTTTCAGCCCGCGAGCTTTCGCACCGCTTACGGGGTTACCTAGCAAATAAATCCGGGCGATTGTAAGCGATAGTTGCAGGCAATTCAAGACTTTAGCCCGACCAATAACCGGCGTGAAACGGCGCTTCATGATGCGGAAAACCTGCGTTTTCAGGCCATCGGACTGCAAATGTAAGGCGGTTGCGGGAGACGGGGAAGCGCGGGTCGAGTTGTGCTATGGCGGCCCGCTTCGGAACGCCTTTTCGAGGCTCGCACAAGTGTCAAAAATGCAACAGAAGCCAGCCGCCGACAACCCCGCCTACGACCCAGAACGGGACCGAAAAGAGATGAAACTGCGCCCACATGCCGCGCTGTCCTGCAAGCCTCATTGCAATCAGATTCGCGAGCGATCCGATCGCAAATCCAAATCCGCCGACGCTAACGCCGAACGCGAGCGCCCGCCAGTCCTTTGAAAACTCAGCGAGCATGATCGCAGCAGGAACATTGCTAATGAACTGCGAAAGCACCGCGCTCGCTGCATAGGCGCGCAGCGGTGTCGTGAGGTGCAGCTGTCCGACGGCGTCGTGCACCCACGGCAATGCCGCGACGCTCCTCAGAACGATGAACATGAACACGAAGATCAGCAGCAAAAGCCAATCGATCTTCAGAATAATTCGCGGACGCCAAAAGATGAATCCGAGGCCGACACCAATTAATCCGATACTTACGCGATGCGCGTCGGCGAGCAGGACAAACGCCGCAAAGAGAATCACGGCGACGCCAAGCAGCGGACGGTCGACGGGATGGGGTTCTGTATCCTTCGACAAGTCGAGCGCGACATTCTTGAACGATACCGCCGTCAATGCATATAGCATCGCCATCAACGCAACGCACAATGGCGCAAGCGCCAGCACGAATCCGCCGAACGAAACGCCGCTCGTCTGCCAGAGAAACAGATTTTGTGGATTGCCCAGCGGAGTGAGAATCGAACCAGCGTTGACTGCGATCGCGATGAAAATCACGAGGCGCTTGAGTGGAAGCGGCGTCAACTCGTTCAACGACAATGCGAGCGGCACGACGACAAACAACGCGACGTCATTGGTCAGCAAGGTCGAAAGCGCAGCGGCCAGCGCGATCAGCAAATAAGCCAGCGCGCGCTGCGAATGGATATGATGGACGACACGATGTGCGAACCATATCAGGAATCCTGAACATTCGACGGCTTTCGTCAGGATCAGAAGCCCTGCAAGGGTCATGACCGTTTCCCAATCGACCAGCGCAGGAAACGACTTGAATGGGCGCGGATGGAAGACCTGTAGCGCGATCAACGCGGCTACGAGCACGGCAAGGACCGGCTCTTTCGCTACATAGTGAGTGATCGCGCGCAGCAGGGTTCGAGGCGATTTCAGCGCTTGCTCAGCAGTCGGCATTGAATTGATTGTCATGCCGCCGACGTATTGCCCCGCAACCGGGCAAGAATGCCTTCGAGCGCATCAAGATCGCCAAAATCGACGAGCACCTGCCCTCGCCCGCGCCGTCCAAGCTTGATCTTCACCGTCGCGGCGAGCAGGTCGGACAGTTCCTCTTCGAGCCGGCGCGTGTCCCGGCCACCATCGTTGTTCGGCTTCGCCTTGACGGCGGGCGCGGCCTTCGTCGTGGCCGTCACAAGCTTTTCCGTCTCACGCACGGACATCCGCTTGTTGACCACCTGATTCGCAAGCGTGATCTGAGTGGCGGCGTCGACGGCGAGCAATGCGCGCGCGTGGCCCATGTCGAGATCGCCGGCGAGCAACATCGTTTGCACGGGCGAAGCCAGGTTCAGCAGACGCAGAAGGTTCGACACCGCGCTGCGCGAACGTCCAACCGACTCGGCCGCCTGTTCGTGCGTGAAATCGAATTCGTCGAGCAAACGCTGGATGCCTTGCGCCTCTTCCAGCGGATTCAGGTCCTCGCGCTGGATGTTCTCGATGAGCGCCATCGCGGCGGCGGCCTGATCGGGCACGTCACGAACCAGCACAGGCACTTCTTCGAGGCCGGCAAGACGTGCAGCGCGATAGCGTCGCTCGCCAGCAATGATTTCGAATTTTTCCGGCGACACAGGCCGCACCAGAATCGGCTGCATCAAGCCCTGCGCGCGAATGCTGGCGGCCAGTTCCTGCAGCGCGCCTTCGTCCATTCGCGTGCGCGGCTGATACTTGCCCGCCTGCATCTTGTCGAGCGGCAACGTATGGGGCGCACCGTTGATCTTGACCGCCTCCGTGATGTCCGCGCTTCCGCCGAGCAGCGCTTCCAACCCCCTGCCCAGCCCCTTCTTCCGTGCTACTGCGTTCATCGTGGTTCCTCGGTCCGCTTTGGATGGTTGGCGCTGCGTCATAGCGTACGCACCCGCTCGATCATTTCCTGGCCGAACTGCACATACGCCTGCGCGCCACGCGACGCACGGTCGAACACGACACCCGGCAGGCCATAACTCGGCGCCTCGGCAAGTCGCACGTTCCGCGGAATGACGACATCGAACACCTTGTCGCCAAAGTGCTCTTTCAATTGTTCCGATACCTGCTGCTGCAGCGTGATGCGCGGATCGAACATCACGCGCAACAGGCCGATCACTTTCAGGTCGCGGTTCAGGTTCGCGTGAACCTGCTTGATCGTGTTGACGAGATCCGACAGTCCTTCCAGCGCGAAATACTCGCACTGCATCGGAATCACGACGCCGTGCGCGGCGCATAGACCATTCAGTGTCAATAGCGACAAGGCGGGCGGGCAGTCGATCAGGACGAAATCGTAGTCTTCTACGACATGTGCAAGCGCCTCCTTCAACTGACGCTCGCGGTTTTCCATGCTGACAAGTTCGACTTCGGCGCCCGCCAGTTCACGATTGGCGGGCAATACATCATACGAAACTGCTTCTGACTTTACCCGCGCATCCGCCACGGACACGCCGTCGACCAGCACTTCATAAACCGTGTTTTCGCAAGCGGCCTTATCGACGCCGCTGCCCATGGTCGCGTTGCCTTGTGGGTCGAGATCGATGAGCAGGACCCGCTGTCCCTGCGATGCGAGGCTCGCGGCAAGATTGACCGCGGTCGTCGTTTTGCCGACTCCACCCTTCTGGTTCGCAACGCAGAAGATTTTTGCCATCTTTTAGGTGTCCCTTTGCAGCCTGTTTAATGAGAATTCGATTTGATAGCTCAGCCTACCGTGACTTCAACCAGATGCCGCTCGGCGTCTAGCGATGGCACTTTGAGACGGATTACCTGCTTCACATGCGCGCCCTCGGGCAAACGCTCGATTTCTCCATCCGGTCGCACGCCTTTCATGGCCCAGATCGCACCATCGTCCGCGACGAGATGACGGGCCAGTGTAACGAAATCCGCGAGTTCTGCGAATGCGCGCGAGACGATCACATCAAACTTTCGTGGAACCTCGACACCGGGCCGCAGACTTTCGACGCGCCCCGTGACAACCGACAGATTGCCCAAGCCCAATTCCGCCTTCGCTTGCGACTGAAACGCTGACTTTTTCTGGACGATATCGTTGACGGTCACAGACCATTCGGGAAATACAATCGCCAGGACGATGCCCGGCAACCCGCCACCCGAACCGACGTCCAGAACCGTCGACGGCCCGCGTCCAGCCAGGTGCGGGACGACCGACAGTGAATCCAGGATATGCTGAATCAGCATCTGACGCGGATCGCGGATCGCCGTCAGGTTGTAGACGGCGTTCCACTTGGCCAACAAAGCGACGTAATTGAGCAGCTTGCCATGCTGCTCCGCGCTCAGTGTGATATCGAGATCACGCACGCCCTCTTCGAGCAGAGCGGCGAGTGCGTCACGTCCGCTCATCATCGTAGGACGCGCGGTCATTGAGCCACCGGCGTGCTGTCAGTGCCGGCATCGGCGGGCTTTTGCGTGCGACGACCAGCGCCGCGCTTCAGGTGCACCATCAGCAACGAAATCGCAGCAGGCGTGACGCCAGAAATGCGCGACGCCTGACCGATCGTCTCCGGGCGGAACTGCATCAGTTTCTGGCGCACTTCGAACGAAAGCCCTCGAACTTCCGCGTAGTCGAGATTTTCAGGCAAACGAGTGTTCTCGTGCGCCTCGTTTCGCTCGATTTCATCTGCCTGCCGTTCGATATAGCCCTGATATTTGACGCCGATCTCGATCTGTTCCTTGATCTGCGCCAGCAGCACTTCGTCATCGGCCAAGGCTTCGGTGGGTCCGCAGGCCCCTTCGCGTAACTCGCACACGCCGTCATACGAGACGCCCGGGCGCCGCAGCAGATCCGCGAGACTGTACTCATGATCGATCGGCTTGCCCAGCAAAGCCGTCGCTTCTTCAGATGAAAGCGTCTTGGGATTGACCCACGTGGTCCGCAGGCGTTCTGTTTCACGTGAAACAGCGTCGCGCTTGCGACTGAACGCGTCCCACCGGACGTCATCGACAACACCCAGTTCGCGTCCGATCTCCGTCAGGCGCATGTCCGCATTGTCTTCCCGCAGGCTGAGCCGGTATGCCGCGCGACTCGTGAACATTCGATACGGCTCGGACACGCCACGCGTCACCAGATCGTCGACGAGCACCCCCAGATAGGCTTGATCGCGACGCGGCGTCCACGCCTCCCTGCCCTGAACGTACAGGCCGGCGTTGATCCCAGCGAGCAGACCTTGTGCAGCCGCCTCTTCGTAGCCAGTCGTGCCGTTGATCTGCCCGGCGAAGAACAGACCGCTAATAACCTTGGTCTCCAGCGACGCCTTCAATCCGCGCGGATCGAAATAGTCGTATTCGATAGCGTAGCCGGGACGCAGAATATGCGCGTGCTCCAGACCGACCATCGATCGAACCAGCGCGAGCTGGACATCGAACGGGAGGCTCGTCGAGATACCGTTCGGGTAAAACTCATGAGTCGTTAGACCTTCCGGCTCGAGGAAAATTTGGTGCGACTCCTTCGACGCGAAGCGATGAATCTTGTCTTCGATCGACGGGCAATAACGCGGGCCCACACCCTCAATTACGCCGGTGTACATCGGCGAGCGGTCCAAACCACCACGGATGATGTCGTGCGTTTGTGCGTTCGTATGCGTCACCCAGCAGGGCAGTTGACGCGGATGCTGGTCGACCCGCCCAAGGAATGAAAACACCGGAATCGGATCAAGATCGCCCGGCTGCTCTTCGAGCTTCGAGAAATCGATGGTACGGCCATCGATACGCGGTGGCGTGCCCGTCTTGAGTCGCCCTTGCGGTAGCTTCAATTCCTTCAGGCGAGCCGAAAGCGACACCGCAGCCGGGTCTCCTGCCCGTCCGCCGGTGTAATTGTTGAGGCCGACGTGAATCTTCCCGTCCAGGAACGTGCCGGCCGTCAAAACCACTGCCCGGGACCGAAACTGGACGCCGACCTGCGTCACCGCACCAACCACGCGGTCGCCTTCAATCATCAAATCGTCGACGGATTGCTGGAAAAGCCAGAGATTCGGCTGATTTTCGAGCCGGCGACGGATCGCCGCTTTGTACAGCACACGGTCGGCCTGCGCGCGAGTGGCGCGCACGGCGGGCCCCTTCGACGAATTAAGGATGCGAAATTGAATACCGCCCTCGTCGGTTGCAGCCGCCATCGCGCCACCTAGCGCATCGACTTCCTTCACCAAATGGCCTTTGCCAATGCCGCCGATCGACGGATTGCAGCTCATCTGGCCGAGCGTTTCGATATTGTGTGTCAGCAAGAGCGTCTTATTGCCCATGCGTGCGGACGCCAATGCGGCTTCCGTGCCTGCATGACCGCCGCCAACGACGATTACGTCAAACTCTGTGGGATAAAGCATCGCAGACCTCACGCTGGAGCCCGCGTGAGCCTAAAAAAATGTATGGGCGAAATTATAGCGGTTTCGCTTTTGGCCCGAATTTCGTCCAACTGGCATAGGAATAAAAAACGGCGTGTTTCACGTGAAACACGCCGTTCGTTTGACAGCCGAACCGCCAAAAATTCCTTCTGCTATGCGACTTTTTTAGTTAAGCCCAGATAGGTTTCGATCACGCGAGGGTTTTGAGCCAATGCATTGGCCTCCCCTTCGAGTGCCAGTTCACCCGTCTCCAGCACGTAGCCATAGTCGGAAATCTGCAGGGCAGCCCGTGCGTTTTGCTCGATGAGCAGCGTGGTGACGCCCGTTTGGCGCAATGCGCTGATGATATGAAAGATCTCTTTCACGATCAGCGGAGCCAACCCGAGGCTCGGCTCGTCAAGCATCAGAAGGTCCGGCTTGCCCATCAGCGCTCGGCCGACGGCCAGCATCTGCCGCTCACCGCCCGACAACGTTCCCGCAGCCTGCTTGCGCCGCTCCTTCAAACGCGGGAAAAACTGGAAAACCGGATCAAGTTGATCCAGATAGTTGCGATCTCCTGCGCGCTTGCGACGGTAAGCGCCCAAAACGAGGTTGTCCTCGACCGTCATCGCCGCGAATAGCTCGCGTTTTTCCGGCACGAGACACATGCCGCGCGCGACGCGCTTTTCGACAGGCGCGGCACTCACGTCCTCGCCGCGATAGTTGATCGCGCCCTTTGCGTGCCCCGTCACGGGCAGCGCGCCCATAATCGCATTGAGTAACGTGGACTTACCCGCGCCATTCGGACCGATCACCGACACGATCTGGCCCGGACGCACCGCAATCCTCGCGTTATGCAGCGCCTCGACCTTTCCATAGCGCACGAACAGTCCGCTGATGTCGAGAATCGGTGCATTCGTCATTTGATCCGTCATCACTCCACCCCGCCTAGATAGGCTTCCAGCACCGCCGGATCGTTCTGCACGTCCTGGGGCAAGCCTTCCGCTATCCGTGTCCCAAACTCCATCACCACGAGCCGATCGGTGAGATTCATTACGAAATCCATATCATGTTCGACGAGCAGCACGCTCATGCCCTCCTCGCGCAATTTGCGCAGCAGCGTCGCCAGCTGCTGCTTCTCCTGGTAACGCAGCCCCGCCGCCGGCTCGTCCAGGAGCAGAAGCGTCGGATCACAGCAAAGCGCGCGTGCAATCTCCAGAATGCGCTGCTTACCTAGCGCGAGACTGCCTGCTTCATCGTACATATGCTCTTCCAGGCCGACACGGCGGATCTGCCGCGCCGCTTCCGCCATCAGGCGCGCCTCCTCCGCCGCATTCAGGCGCGCGACACTGCGCCATACGCCTGCATGCCCGCGCAGATGGGCGCCGATCGCGACGTTCTCCAGCACGGTCATCCCCGGCAGCAGCTTGACGTGCTGGAATGTCCGCCCAATCCCCCGTTTGACGATTTCACGTGAATTCAACGCATCGATGCGCTCGCCGCGGAACGTAATCGCACCGCTGGTCGCTTGCAGTACGCCCGTGACCAGATTGAAGGTCGTCGACTTGCCAGCACCGTTCGGACCGATCAAGCCAATGATCTGCCCAGCCTTCACTTCGAAGCTGACATCATTCACCGCGACGAGGCCACCGAACTGTTTGCGCGCCTTATCGACGACCAGCAGCGACTCACCGGCCGTCGGCTTGCTGCGCTGCGGCAGCGCTTCCGCATGCTCGGGTACGTGCGCGCGCGGCCCGCTCGGGAAGGCGCGCGCAACGAACGGCCATACGCCTTTGCGGGCGTACTGAAGCAGCAGCACCATTAATATGCCGAAGACGATGATTTCGAAGTTGCCGTTTTCGCCGAGCAGTTTGGGCAGCAGCGTCTGCAGGTAGTCTTGCAGAACGGTCAGAATGGCCGCGCCCAGCACCGCGCCCCAAACATGCGCGACACCGCCCACTACCGCCATGAACAGAAACTCGATGCCGTGATTGAGACCGAACGGCGTCGGGTTCACTGCGCGCTGCAAGTGCGCATAAAGAAAGCCCGAGATCGACGCCAGGACGGCCGCATAGACGAAGATTACGACCCGCATCCACGCCGTATTGACGCCCATTGCCTCCGCCATCAGCCCGCCGCCGCGTAGCGCGCGAATCGCGCGTCCCGGCCGGCTATTAAGCAGATTTTGAACAGACACGGCGGCACCGAGGACAACGATCCAGATCAGGTAGTAGATATGCCGGCCAGATTCCAGATTGATGCCGAGCACGTTGAGCACTGGAATCCCGTTGATCCCGTCGTACTTGCCGAGCATCTCCATATTGCCGAACAGGAAGAACAACGCGAGCCCCCACGCGATCGTGCCGAGCGGCAGGAAGTGTCCCGACAGCCGCATCGTCACGGCGCCCAGCAGCGACGCGATCAAAGCCGTCAGAACGACGCCGGCGATCAGTGCGAACCACGGCGATACGCCCAACTGCGTCGTCAGATACGCGGTCGTATATGCGCCGACACCGACAAACGCCGCCTGGCCGAAGCTCGTCATCCCGCCGATACCCGTCAGCAGCACGAGGCCGATCGCGACGATCGAATACAGTCCGATATAGTTGAGCAACGTGACCCAGTACTCAGGCACGCGGATCGGCTGCGGCAGCACGGGCAACGCGAACATCGCCACGAGAAACAACCAGAAGAACTTGTTTTGCATGATGCGCTTCATCGCGTCACTCCTCCTCTTCTTCCGCGTGCGGGCTGGCGAGACTCCGCCAGAGCAGCACCGGAATGATCAGCGTGAACACGATCACTTCCTTGTATGAACTGGCCCAGAACGACGAATACGACTCCAGCAAGCCGACGAGTATCGAACCCGCTGCCGCCAGCGGATAGCTGACCAGCCCGCCGATAATCGCGCCGACAAAGCCCTTCAAGCCGATCAGGAAGCCCGAGTCGTAGTAAATGGTGGTCAACGGCGCGACGAGAATCCCGCACAGCACGCCGAGGCCTGCAGCGAGCGTGAATGCAAGACGTCCCGCCTGCGTCGTGCCGATGCCGACAAGACGCGCGCCAAGCCGGTTCACCGACGTCGCGCGCAGCGCCTTGCCGGAGATCGAGCGGTCGAAGTACAGGTACAGCACGCCGATCAGCACGACGGCCACACCGACCACCCAAACGCTCTGCCCCGAGATCGACGGGCTCCCGACGTTGAACGTGGAATCGGTGAATGCGTTGGTACGCGAGCCTTCCGCGCCGAACATCACGAGCCCGAGGCCCACCATTGCGAAGTGAACCGCGACGGATACGATCAGTAGCAGCAGCGTCGTCGCTTCGGCAACCGGCTCGTAGGCGAGGCGATAAACGAACGGCCCCATCGGCACCACGATCAGCAGCGTCAGCGCGATTTGCGCGATCATCGGCAGCGGTTGCATAAATAGGCCGCGCGTCACCGCATACACGGCGACAGGGAACAGCAGGTATTTGCCGGCGAGCGTCGCGAGCGTGCGCGCCGCGTGACGCCGCCGCTCGGCATGCCGCGCGATGCCCGTCACTTCGAAGACGAAGCAAGCAAGCCCCATCGCCATCAGCAGCCAGCACGTCGCCGGAAACTTCTGCGTCTGCAATGCGGCCAGCGTCAACGCGCCGTACGAAACGAACTCCCCTTGCGGGATGAAAATGGCGCGCGTCACGGAGAACACCAGCACTAACGCGAGCGCGAGCAATGCGTAGATCGCGCCCGTCGTGATGCCGTCCTGCGCGAGGATCGCCGCAATAGAAAGATCCATACTTCCTCGTCTTGGAACGTCGAAATCGAAACTGAGAAACAGTGAGAGTCGGCTGAACGACCACCAGCCGCGAAACGAAGCCGCAACACATAAAACAACTGCCGCGCCCGAAAAACGGCGCGGCAGCGCTTGCCATTGTTACCGATCAGAAATGGCCACGTGACGTAAGAGCCATCTCAATCGTTCGCGACCACGCGTTGCGAGAGGCGCGTACCTTTTTAGTCGTTCTGAAGTTTCCACTTGCCATCAGAAATCTCGACGATCACGCGAGCGCGCTTGTCGAGACCATTGTGGTCGGTGGCCGTGATGTTCATGATGCCGTGCGAGATTGGCAGATCCTTGACGCTCTCGAGCGCATCGCGCAGCGCGATACGGAACGCCTCCGTGCCCGGCTGGCCCTTCTTCAGCGCTTCGGGGATCGCGCGCTGAAGCATCTGGCCCGCGTCCCATGCATGTCCGCCGAACGTTGCGACCGAACCCGCGCCATAGGCCTTCTCATACGCCGTCTTGTACGCGAGCGACGACTTCTTGACCGGGTTCGAATCAGGCAACTGATCGGCGACGAGAATCGGGCCTGCGGGCAGCAGTTCGCCTTCGCAGTCCTTTCCGCACACGCGCAGGAAGTCGTTGTTGGCGACGCCATGCGTCTGATAGATCTTGCCCTTGTAGCCACGCTCTTTGAGCGCCTTCGCCGGCAGCGCCGACGGCGTGCCCGATCCCGCGATCAGCACGGCGTCCGGGTTCGATGCGACGATCTTCAGCACCTGCCCCGTCACCGATGCGTCGGTGCGGTTATAGCGCTCGTTGGCGACGAGCTTCAGATGATGCGCATTCGCCGCCTGGTTGAACACGTTGTACCAGTTCTCGCCATACGCGTCTGCGAAGCCGATGAACGCGACCGTCTTCACGCCATGCTTTTCCATGTATTCGGCGATCGCATCAGCCATCAGGCCATCGTTTTGCGGCGTCTTGAATGCCCATGTGCGCTTCGGGTCCATTGGCGAAATGATGGCCGCCGATGCCGCAAGCGAGATCATCGGCGTCTTGCCTTCGGAGACAGGGTCGAGCATTGCGAGCGAATTCGGCGTCACAGTCGAACCGATGATGGCATCGACATGATCTTCGTCGATAAGCTTGCGCGTGTTCTGCACGGCGCGGCTCGTATCCGATGCATCGTCGAGCACGATGTACTCCACGCTTTTGCCGGCGATCTCCTTCGGCAGCAGCGCAATCGTGTTCTTCTCGGGAATACCGAGCGAGGCGGCTGGCCCCGTCGTCGATAGCGTGACGCCGATCTTCACTTGCGCGATGGCCGCACTCGCCCCGCAAACGAGCGCCACGGCTATTGCGCTGCGGACCCACTGCTTTGTCGTTTTCATTGCATGTCTCCAAACGCTTTAAATGCGTGTCGTAATCCAGTTTTGATAACCGGGTAACTGAATCTAGTTATCGGGTATAAGCCTGCCAAGCATGGTTTTCCCTGCTCGTTGCGATTGCGTCAAACACAGGCTCTACCGCTTTAGTTACTCCCCTGTTACTCCCCTGTCGACGGAAGCTGGCGCTTAAGTGCCGGATTCCGCCCCTATGCAAAGCCTCACTGCCTGATTCAATACATCTCACGTGCAATAAAAAAGACGCGTCAACTGCTCGCGTCTTTTTTGTTAATTCGAATACGTTAATTCGCCTCGCTTAATCGGAGGCAAGCTTCCATTTGCCGTCGACGATTTGCACCATCACGCGCGCCCGTTGATCGAGCCCCGCGTGATCATTCGCGCTCATGTTGAAGATGCCGTGCGACCCGGGCATATCTTTCGTGCTTTCGAGCGCGGCGCGCAGCGCATCACGGAACTGCGGCGTGCCTGGCTGGCCCTTCTTTAGTGCAATGGGAATCGCACGTTGCAGCAGCAAGCCCGCATCCCACGCGTGACCACCAAAGGTCGAAATCGAGCCAGCACCGTTTGCGCCTTCATAAGCATGCTTGTACGCGAGCGACGACTTCTTTACGGGGTTCGAATCGGGCAGCTGGTCGGCGACTAGCAGCGGACCTGCGGGCAGATACGTGCCTTCGCAATCCTTCCCACACACGCGCAAAAAGTCGTTGTTCGCGACGCCGTGCGTCTGATAGTACTTGCCCTTGAAGCCGCGTTCACGCAGCGTCTTCTCCGGCAACGCGGCCGGCGTGCCCGCGCCTGCGATCAGCACGGCGTCCGGGTTCTGCGACATCATCTTGAGCACCTGGCCCGTCACCGACGCGTCGTTACGCGCGAATCGTTCATTCGCGACGACCTTGATCTTCGCGAGGTCGGCGGCCTTGCTGAATTCCTTGAACCAGCTCTCGCCGTAGGCATCCGAGAAGCCGATGAACGCCACCGTCTTCACGCCATGGTTCGACATGTGCTGCGCAATCGCCGTCGCCATCAGGATGTCGTTCTGCGGCGTCTTGAAGACCCACGAGCGTTTCGCATCCATCGGCTCGACGATGGATGCCGCCGCGGCCATCGAGATCATCGGCGTTTGAGTTTCGTTGGCGATATCGATCATCGCGAGCGAGTTCGGCACGACGGTCGAGCCGATCAATGCATCGACGTGATCTTCACTGGTGAGCTTGCGCGCGTTCTTGACGGCTTGCGTCGAATCGGTTGCATCGTCGAGCACGATGTAGTCGATTTTCTGACCCGCGATTTCCTTCGGCAAAAGCGCACTGGTGTTCTTCTCCGGAATGCCGAGCGAGGCCGCCGGGCCCGTCGCCGACACCGTGATGCCGATTTTCACGTCTCCGAATGCCGCGCCGCTATACGCTGCGCACACGCCCGCCGCGACGAGTGCCGCGCTGATCCACCGCAATGCCGACTTCATTCCGCTCCTCTACGCCCCATGTACGAGTCAATTCGAATGCCCAAAGGCCGACCCGATGGTCGGCGAATGGCGAGTGTAGCGGACGCATACCACGGGCGGCAAGCAGTTTGAAGGCTTTGAATTTCTGGGGAAAAACGCTGTGGATCAGGAAGAGAGAAACGCGTGATTTACAACGCGGCGCGCGCATGAGATGCGCTAAAAACGAAGCGGGTCGAGGCGGAAAGGCAGAAAAGTAAAAAGCGCTGTTGGACCTAATCCAACAGCGCTTCTGTATGGGCACTTTTGTGCCTCATTGTCTCCTCGTTCTCCACCTGCAAAATTCGGTGCATCAGAACTGTGTGAAGATTAAACGGGGACCGCTTCACGGGCAACTAGCATTTACCCTAGTGGTGCATTGCCGCACAAAATTGGGGCGCATTCTTGTAGTTTCGCTTCATATTCGCCTGAATTAGCAGCAGCAAACGTTCGTTCGGACATCAAACCAATTTTGCCTCGCCCTCATGCACGCAGCGGTTTGACCCGCTCGACGATCTCGCCGACGATGCCGCGCCTGAAGGCCAGCACGCACGCGATGAAGATGAGCCCCGTCACGATGGTGGTGGATTCACCCAACGACCTGAACCAGTCCATCCCCGTCAACGATGCGAGCCCGCCGCCGATATCGCCGAGCCGGTCTTCGAGCGCGACGATCAACGCCGCGCCGAGCAATGGTCCGAACAGCGTGCCCATGCCGCCCACCAACGTCATCAGCACGACGAGGCCCGACATCGTCCAGTACGCATCGCCGAGCGTTTCGAAGCCCAGCACGAGCACCTTCAGCGAGCCGGCAAGACCCGCAAGCCCCGCCGACAGAATGAACGCCAGCAGCTTGAAGCGGTTCGTATCATAGCCGAGCGAGATAGCACGCGGCTCGTTCTCCTTGATCGCGATCAGCACCTGCCCGAACGGCGAATGCACGATGCGCACGATCAGCAGGAAGGCGAGCACCATCACCGCGAGCACGACGAAGTAGAGCGTCAGATCCGAAGAGAGGCTCAGCACGCCGAAGAGCTTGCCGCGCGGCACGCCTTGCAGGCCGTCTTCGCCATGCGTGAACGGCGCCTGCAGAAATACGAAGTAGACCATCTGCGCGAGCGCGAGCGTCACCATCGCGAAGTAAATGCCCTGCCTGCGGATCGCGAACAGGCCGACGACCAGGCCCAGCAGCGTCGCGGCCAGCGTGCCCGACACCACGCCGAGTTCGGGCGACAGCCCGAGCGTCTGGATCGCATAGCCGGTGATATAGCCGGCCGACGCGAGGAACATCGCGTGACCGAACGAGAGCAGGCCCGTATAGCCAATCAGAAGATTGAACGCCGCCGCGAACAGCGCAAAACACAGCACCTTCATTACGAACACGGGATAGGCGCCAACAAACGGCGCAACGATGAGCGCGATCAGCAGCAACCCGTAGAGCGCTTTTCTCTGCATCATTTTTCCTTGCCGAAGAGACCCGCCGGACGCACGAGCAACACGAGCGCCATGATCACGAAGACCACGGTCGCCGACGCTTCCGGATAGAACACACGCGTGAGCCCTTCGATCACGCCAAGCAGCAGGCCCGTCAGGATCGAGCCCATGATCGACCCCATGCCGCCGATCACGACGACCGCGAACACGGTGATGATCATCGGCTGGCCCATCAGCGGCGACACCTGGATCACGGGGGCCGCGAGCACGCCCGCGAACGCTGCCAGCGCGACGCCGAAACCGTACGTCAGCGTGACCATCATCGGCACGTTCACGCCGAATGCCTCAACGAGCTTCGGGTTCTCCGTGCCCGCGCGCAGATAGGCGCCAAGACGCGTCTTCTCGATCACGAACCACGTCGCAAAGCACACGATCAGGGACGCGACGACGACCCACGCGCGATAGTTCGGCAAGAACATGAAGCCGAGATTGGTCGCGCCAGAGAGCGCAGACGGCACGTCATACGGTTGTCCCGACGACCCGTAGATCGACCGGAACACGCCTTCGACGACCAGCGTGAGACCGAACGTGAGCAACAGTCCGTAGAGGTGATCGAGCTTGTACAGCCAGCGCAGCATCGAGCGCTCGATGACGACGCCGAACAGCCCGACAAGCAGCGGCGCGAGCACGAGCATCACCCAGTACGGCAGACTGAAATACGACAGGCCCATCCACGTGAGCATTGCGCCCAGCATGAACAACGCGCCGTGCGCGAAGTTGATCACGTTGAGAAGACCGAAGATCACGGCCAGCCCGAGGCTCAGGATCGCGTAGAACGAACCGTTCACGAGACCGAGCAGCAACTGGCTGAGCATCGCCGGTAGCGGAATGCCAAAGATATCCATTGAAGCCGTCGTCAAAGTGAAAGCGGCATGCACGCGTCGGGTCCTCTCAGACCCGACGCGCCCAGCGCGCAGAACATCGACGCCTCTTTCGTCTTTCGTGAATCAGCCGAAGAGGCGCTCCCGGGCGCCACTTACTTCCACAGCGCGCAGCGCGTTTCCTGCTTGGTCGTGAAGGCCTGTTCGCCCGGAATCGTAGCGGTGATCTTGTAGTAGTCCCACGGCTCCTTCGATTCGGCCGGCGTCTTCACCTGCATCAGGTACATGTCGTGAATCATGCTGCCGTCCTGGCGGATGTAGCCCTTTGCATAGAAGTCGTCGATCTTCTGCTTCTTCAGCTGGGCCATCACCTTGTCGGCATCCGTCGAGCCGACCGCCTGCACGGCCTTCAAATACGTCATCGCCGCCGAGTAGTCGGCCGCCTGCAGGCTCGACGGCATCTTCTTCATCTTGCCGAAGTAGCGCTGCGCCCACTTGCGCGTAGCGTCGTCCTTGTTCCAGTACCAGCTGTCCGTGAGCACGAGGTTCTGCGTGGTTTCGAGACCCAGGCTGTGGATATCGTTGATGAAGACGAGCAGCGCGGCGACCTTCATTGTCTTCGTGACGCCGAACTCCTTCGCGGCCTTGATCGAGTTGATCGTGTCACCGCCGGCGTTCGCAAGGCCGAGGATCTGCGCCTTCGATGATTGCGCCTGCAACAGGAACGACGAGAAGTCCGACGCCGAAAGCGGATGACGCACTTCGCCGAGCACCTGACCGCCGTTCACCTTGACGACCTCGCTGGTATTCTTTTCAAGCGCCTTGCCGAACGCGTAGTCAGCCGTCAGGAAGTACCACGTCTTGCCGCCCTGCTTCGTCACGGCCGAGCCGGTGCCCTTTGCGAGGGCCGTCGTGTCGTACGCGTAGTGGATCGTGTATGGCGTGCATTGCTCGTTCGTCAGCGTATCGGCACCTGCGCCGATGCTGATGTAGACCTTGTGCTTTTCGCCAGCGACCTGGTTCATCGACAGACCCGTCGCCGAGTTCGTGCCGCCGATCAACATGTCGACGCCATCGCGGTCAAACCATTCACGCGCGCGCGACGCAGCGATATCCGCCTTGTTCTGGTGGTCCGCATAAACGACCTGAATCGGCTTGCCATTCACCTTGCCGCCGAAATCGGCCACGGCCATGCGGATCGCTTCGAGACCGCCCGGCCCGTCAATGTCGGCATAAAGGCCGGACATGTCCGTGATGAAACCGATCTTCACTGCATCGTCGGCAGCCCGCGCGTTACCCGCCGTCAATGCGACGCTCGTGGCCGCCGCAAAACAGATTGACGCCATCCGTGCGAGCGGCGCGAGTGTCTTCCTTTTCATTACTATCTCCTTCGTTCTGCGTTGTGGTTGTCAGAGAGGCAATCGGGTGCTCACACCCCGAGCAGATCGTGCAGCACCGGCATCTTGCTTTCGAGTTCCTTTGCTCCGAAGTGCTCGACGATACGTCCATGTTCCATCACATAGAAACGATCGGCGAGCGGCGCAGCAAAGCGGAAGTTCTGTTCGACCATGACGATCGTGTAGCCGCGCGCCTTCAGCGTCACGATCATGCGCGCGAGCGCCTGCACGATCACGGGGGCGAGACCTTCCGAGATTTCATCGAGCAACAGCAGGTTCGCGCCCGTGCGCAGAATGCGCGCGACGGCCAGCATCTGCTGCTCGCCGCCCGACAGACGCGTGCCCTGGCTCATCCGCCGTTCCTGGAGATTGGGAAACATCGAGTAGATTTCGTCGATCGACATCATCAACGACTTGTCGCCGACGGGCGGCGGCAGCAACAGATTTTCCTCGCACGAGAGGCTCGAAAAAATGCCGCGCTCCTCAGGGCAATAGCCGACGCCGCAATGCGCAATTCGATGCGTCGGCATCGAAATCGTTTCGCGTCCGCCGACACGGATCGAACCCGTGCGCCGCCCCGTCAGACCCATGATCGCGCGCAGCGTCGTCGTGCGGCCCGCGCCATTGCGCCCGAGCAGCGTGACGACTTCGCCGCGGCCCACCGTCAGATCGACGCCGTGCAGGATGTGCGATTCCCCATACCACGCCTGCAGCCCCGCGATCTCCAGCGCCGGCTCGCCGCTCACCACACTGACCGCCGCGTTTTCCTGTTCGCTCACTGTGCTCATGCGTGTGCTCCGGCGAGCGCCGCGTCCGCACTGCCCATATAGGCTTGCATGACGAGCGGATTCTTCGAGACTTCCGCGTACGTGCCTTCGGCGAGCACTTCGCCGCGTTGCAGGACGGTAATCGTGTCGGAGATGCCGGCTATCACATTCATGTTGTGTTCGACCATCAGGATCGTGCGGCCCGCCGATACTTTCTTGATCAGCGCAGTCACGCGGTCGACGTCTTCGTGACCCATGCCTTGCGTCGGTTCGTCGAGCAGCATCAGTTCGGGTTCCATCGCGAGCGTCGTGGCGATTTCAAGCGCGCGCTTGCGGCCATAAGAGAGTTCGACGGTGGGCACATCGGCGAAGTCCGTCAGGCCGACTTGCGTGAGAAGATCGATTGCGCGGTCATCGAGCTGACGCAACGTTCGCTCGCTCTTCCAGAAATGAAATGCGGTGCCGAGCTGACGCTGCAAACCGATGCGGACATTCTGCAATGCCGTCAGATGTGGAAATACAGCGGAAATCTGGAATGAACGGATAATGCCGCGACGCGCGATCTGCGCCGGACGCTCGCCCGTGATGTCGATGCCGTTAAAGACGATCTGACCCGCAGTGGGCACCAGAAACTTGGTGAGCAGATTGAAGCAGGTGGTCTTGCCCGCGCCGTTCGGCCCGATGAGCGCATGGATTGAACCGCGCTTCACGCGCAGGTTCACGCCGTTCACTGCGGTAAACCCCTTGAACTCGCGCGTGAGCCCGCGCGTCTCGAGTATCGTATCGCCGAGAATCATGTTCCCTTCCATGCGAAGTAAGGCGAAGCATTACCGCGTTTTATTCGCGCGAGGATTCGGCGCGACGCTTTATTGGCGAAGACATCCCCGTGCCAATCGTGGCGTGGTGCACCAATGCGGACGGTCATCCATGCCGCACCACGCAGCATGGGTGCCATTGTCGCGCCAATGATGCAGCGCAATCATTGGGATTTGCACTTAGTATTTGATGCGACCTTCCTCGCTTCAAACGTTAAACGTTGCGTGTCATGCAACGGACATCGTAGACGCGGCGCGCGTCTCCACTGTGACGCTGTCTTTGCGTGCACGCCGGTCCGCGCGGATCATGTCGCTCGCGCGCTCGGCAATCATCAGCGTCGGCGAGTTCGTGTTGCCCGAGGTGATGGTCGGCATTACGGATGCATCGACGACGCGCAGTCCTTCGACGCCGATCACACGCAAGCGGCTATCGACGACAGCGGCCGGATCGTCGGCCGTGCCCATCCGGCATGTGCCCACGGGATGGAAGATGGTCGTGCCGACATTGCCTGCCGCTCGCCGTAGTTCTTCTTCGCTCTGGAACTCGATGCCGGGCAGGATCTCTTCGGGCCTGTACGGTTTCAAAGCCCGCGAAGCCGCAATGCGTCGTGTGAGGCGCAACGCGTTGGCGGCCACATGAAGGTCATAGTCCGTCGACAGATAATTCGGCGCAATCAGCGGCGCCGCGTGCGGATCATGCGACCCGATATGAACGCTGCCGCGCGAAGTGGGCCGCAAATGACACACGGATGCCGTGAATGCATTGAAGCGGTGCAGTGGTTCGCCGAACTTGTCGAGTGAAAGAGGCTGCACGTGGTACTCGAGATCGGGACGCGTCAATGCGCTGTCGTCGGCATCGGACTTCGCAAATGCGCCGAGTTGCGATGGCGACATCGACATCGGCCCGCTCTGCGTCAACAGATATTGCAGCCCGATCATCATCTTGCCCCACCAGTGCGCGGACGCCGTGTTCAATGTGCGCACGCCATGCACCTTATAGGCCATGCGCAACTGCAAATGGTCCTGAAGATTTTCGCCGACGCCGCGCAAATCGTTCACCACTTCAATGCCGAGGTTCTGCAGGCGCGTGCCATTACCGATGCCCGACAGTTCCAGCAGTTGCGGCGAATTCACGGCGCCCGAACTGATGACGACTTCAATACGCGCCTTCGCGATGTACTCGACGTCGTCGCCGCGATACTCGACGCCTACGCAGCGCTTGCCTTCGAACACGACGCGTTGCGTATGCGCGCCCGTGATGACCGTGAGATTCGGCCGCGTCATCGCGGGACGCAAGAACGCCTTCGATGCATTCCAGCGAATGCCGCGCTTCTGGTTCACGTCAAAGTAGCCGACGCCCGTGTTGTCGCCGCGATTGAAATCGTCGGTAGCGGGGATGCCTGTTTCCTGTGCAGCCTCGGCGAACTTTTCAAGAATCTTCCATTTGAGGCGCTGCTTTTCCACGCGCCATTGGCCGCCCGCGCCGTGATACTCGTTAGCACCGCCGTGATGATCTTCGCTACGCTTGAAGACGGGCAGCACCGCATCCCACGACCATGACGAATCGTTCGTCACGCGCGCCCACTCGTCGTAGTCTTCGCGCTGCCCGCGCATATAGATCATGCCGTTGATCGACGAGCAGCCGCCCAGCACGCGGCCCCGCGGATACGACAACGCGCGCCCATTGAGGCCCGGCTCCGCCTGCGTCTTATAGAGCCAGTCGGTGCGCGGATTGCCGATGCAATAGAGGTAGCCGACGGGCACGTGAATCCAGTGGTAATCGTCTTTGCCGCCGGCTTCGAGTACCAAGACGCTGACGTCGGGATCTTCGCTCAGGCGATTCGCGAGCACGCAGCCCGCGGTGCCCGCGCCGACGACGATGTAATCGAACTCGCCTTCGAGCTTTCTCGCGCTCGCTGCGCGCGCTGCGGCTGTCGTACTCACCCTTGTCTCCTTCGCATGACCACCGTGCATGACATCCGATTGCGGTTTAGGCGTCCGGTGGATCTACTGCTCTTTTCTTTGGTCTTGCTGCGGCGTCTTGTGCGAGGCGCGCGGCATCGCCCTCGTCATAGCGGCAATGCCGTTGCCACGCGACTGCGTCGATCCCGCTTACTTCGCCACGGGCATCGTGAATTCAGCGCCCTTCGCGATGCTGTCCGGCCAGCGCTGCATGATGCTTTTGTATCGCGTATAGAAGCGCACGCCCTCTTCGCCGTATGCATGATGATCGCCGAACAGCGACTTCTTCCAGCCGCCAAATGAATGCCACGCCATCGGCACGGGAATCGGCACATTGATGCCGACCATACCGATCTGGATCTGACGCGAGAACGCGCGGGCCACACCGCCATCCGACGTAAAGCACGACACGCCGTTAGCAAGCTCGTTCTTGTTGATCAGCTCGACGGCCGAAGCGAAATCGGGCACGCGCACCACACACAGCACGGGACCGAAAATCTCCTCGCGATAGATCTTCATATCCGTCGTCACGTTGTCGAACAGCGTGCCGCCGAGGAAGAATCCTTTCTCGTGACCAGGCACCTGATGGCCGCGTCCATCGACGACGAGTTTCGCGCCCGCGTCGATGCCGGCATCGATATAGCCCGACACTTTCACGCGATGCGCCGCCGTCACGAGCGGACCCATTTCCGCCTCGGCTTCCATGCCGTTCATGATCTTCAGCGACTTCACGCGAGGCGTGAGCTTCTCGATCAGTTCGTCTGCGATATGGCCGACCGCAACGGCCACCGAGATCGCCATGCAACGCTCGCCAGCCGAACCATAGGCCGCGCCGATCAATGCATCGACGGCCTGATCGAGGTCCGCATCCGGCATCACGACGAGGTGATTCTTCGCACCGCCCAGCGCCTGCACGCGCTTGCCGTGCTTCGTGCCTTCCGTGTAGATGTATTCGGCGATCGGCGTCGAGCCGACGAACGACAGCGCACTCACATCGGGGTGCACCAGCAGCGCATCGACGGCCACCTTGTCGCCGTGCACGACGTTGAACACGCCATCGGGCAGCCCCGCTTCCTTCAGCAGTTCAGCAAGACGCACCGAAGGCGAAGGATCGCGTTCGGAAGGCTTCAAAACGAACGTGTTGCCGCACGCAATCGCGACGGGGAACATCCAGCACGGCACCATCATCGGGAAGTTGAACGGCGTGATGCCCGCGACCACGCCGAGCGGCTGGCGCAGGTTCCAGTTGTCGATGCCGCCGCCGATCTGATCGGTGAAATCGGTCTTCAACAGATTCGGAATGCCGCACGCGAACTCGACGATCTCGATGCCGCGCATCACTTCGCCCTTCGCATCCGAGAACACCTTGCCGTGCTCGCGCGTAATCAGCTCGGCGAGTTCGTCATGGTGACGGTCGAGCAGTTCCTTGAACTTGAAGAGCACGCGTGCGCGCTTGATGGGCGCCGTCTCGCTCCATGCGGGAAACGCGTCTTTGGCGGCCGCGACGGCGGCGTCCACTTCCGCGACGCTCGCGAGCGGCACGCGCGCACTCACATCGCCTGTCGCCGGGTTGAACACGTCGCCGAAGCGCTGGCTCGTGCCGTCGATGGGACGGCCGTTGATCATGTGCGTCAAGGCGCGCACCTGCGCCGGGGTTTGATCTGTCTCGCTCATAGTGTCTTATATGGACGCCTCCCCGTTTTGCGAGGAGATATCTGCTTTGAAGGCATGGAGATCGGGTGCAGACTTATATCCGGCCTATGGCACGGATTGTGATCCGCTGGCCCTGATGGAATTTGCTGGGGAAGGCCTCAGCTCCGACGAATCCTCAAGGGGACAAGACACTATTCGGGCTTACTTCCCCGCGGTCCGATCTGCTCTGCCATCACACATCTATCATCCTGCGCAACCGGTTGACGACCAGTCTCCTTTGTTGAGTTGATGGTTTTACGCAGCATGTGCCGCGTAATCGGATTGGTACCGACGTTCATGGGCCAGCAACGCCCAGATTGTGCGGGCCATCTCGTTGGCCAGCGCGACAACCGCCACGTTGAACGGTCGTCGCGCAAGCAAACCTTGCCGTGATTCAGTGAGCCGCTTGCAATGAGCAAGTACCGAACCTGCACCGCAGATCAGCAAAGGCGAAACTACGCGTCGCTTGCGTGACCAGAAATGCGCGCTGCCGCAAGCCTCCTTGGCGATCAATGCGGGCGCGCAATTCGAGAAAAAAACTGCACGAACGCATCGCGCTTGAGCTGCCGCCGTCCAATCTCGCCCGTCTCCATGTCCATCCAGTCCACCCGAAAAACGCACTTTGCCAAGTCCACGCCGATGTCGTAGTCTTGATTTCGAGCCCTCCTTACCCCGGTGGTCGTTTTCAACAACACCACTTTGGCACTCTGATGCCGTCGGGTATAGCGAGGGCTCCGCCGTTTTTGCTCCCCTCCCTTTCCAACGTGGGAGGGAGGCGTCCATACCATCTCCAATGTCCGCGGGCGTTGGCGCCTGAGCGCCTTCGGTGGAACGGCTTTTTGATGGCCAATGCTGCGGCGCAATGCACGCGCTTCGGACGATGACCCAAGCGTAATCGGCAAGTGTCCCGGAAATCCAATGAGTAATGCTCAAATGCGATATAAGGCGCGTTAATATCAGCGGATGGACCTGACCTTGCTTCGCGCATTTGCGACGGTCGCGCGTGAAGGCAATCTGACGCGCGCAGCGGCGCAACTGCATCTGACCCAGCCCGCCGTCAGTCTGCAAATCAAGCATTTGCAGACCGCGCTCGGCGTGACGCTGTTCACGCGTACGTCGCACGGGCTCGCGCTCACGCGCGACGGCCAGGCGCTGCTGCCTCACGCGGAGCGGGCGCTTGCGGCCGCTGGCGACGTTGAACGCGCGGCGGCCACGCTGCGTCAGGAAGTGCGCGGGCGCTTGCGTATCGGCACCATTCTCGATCCCGCGTTTCTGCGGCTTGGCGGCTTTCTCAAGCAGCTCGTCGAGACGTGGCCGCATATCGAAACGCAGCTGCGCCACGGCATGTCGGGCTGGGTGCGCGATCAGGTGCGCGCAGGCGAACTCGACGTCGGCTATTACATCGGACAGCCCGACGACGACCCGCGCGACGGCGCGACCTTCCACGCGGTCACGCTGACGCACTTCCAGTATCGCGTGCTCGCGCCGCCCGGCTGGAAGGATCGCGTGAAAGGCGCGCGCGACTGGCGCGCGCTCGCGGCGCTGCCGTGGATCTGGACCCCGCCCGCGTCCGCGCACAACCGGCTGCTCACGCGGCGATTCGCCGATGCCGGCGTCAAGCCCGTCAAGGTCGCAGAGGTGGATCAGGAACCGTCGATGCTCGATCTCGTCAAATCGGGCGTCGGACTCACGCTCGCGCGCGATTCGATTGCGATTGCCGAAGCGCATGCGCATGCGTTGACCATCGTCGAAGGCGTGACGGTGCCGACCGAACTGACGTTCATCACCCTCGCGGCGCATCGGGACGAACCCGCCATCGCCGCAGCATTGAAGCTGATCGAGCAGCAGTGGACGGCGTGAGCCCGGTGAACGCATCGCGTGAAAAGCCGCTTCGGGCGATATGAGCCGACCTCATGACACAGCCGCATTGTCGCACCTGCTTTTGCACCTTTTGCGGGCCGTGGCTTTAACCACACGGTCATGGGCTTTTTGCTAGATTGACGCTTTGCCGCTTCAGACTGCTTGGTCCGCTGTCTTCGCGTTTCCTTCGACATTTCCTTTGGCCTCTGCCGACCGGCTCGCGCTCTCAGGCAATCGAGGCGGTCCAGCCGTCGTCAGATGCCGTCCACGTTCAACTTCCGACAGGAGCTTTACATGGCACGCAACATCGAAATCAAAGCCCGCGCCCAGCAATTCGAGCAGCTTCGCGAGCGCGCCGCCGCGCTTTCGCCTGACGCTCCGTTGATCTTCCGTCAGCAGGACTTTTTCTATGACGTCCCGCGCGGCCGTCTGAAGCTGCGCCAGTTCGACGACGGCACGCCCGCTGAACTGATCTTCTATCAGCGCGACGACCGCGACGGCCCGAAAGCGTCGTACTACACGCGCAGCCCCGTCACGAACGCCGACGCAATGCACTCGCTGCTCGCGACGGCTCTCACCACGCGCGGCATCGTCACGAAGGAGCGGCACGTCTATATTGTCGGACGCACACGGATTCATCTGGACCGCGTCGACGGCCTAGGCGATTTCGTCGAGCTCGAAGTCGTACTCGCGCCGGACGACGACGAGGAAGGTGGCGAGGCCGAAGCGCACGCGATGTTCGCGAAACTCGGCGTGCCGGAATCGGAGCTCGTCGCGCTCGCCTATGTGGACATGCTGAACCAGGAACCGTTGAAGGCTGCCTGACGACGAACGCGCGCGCCCATCAGGCGGCCGGCGCGCCCGGCGCCAGATGGCCGAGTGGCAACGGGCCGTTGCGCTTGAACGTCGTCAGCACGATGTTCGAGCGCACGCTATCGACACCCGGCACACGCATCAGCTTTTTCATCACGAACGTTGACAGCGCGTTCAGATCCGGCGCGACGATACGCAGCAAATAGTCCGCGTCGCCGACGACCGCGTGGCACTCCAGCACTTCGGGCAGCACGTCGATTTGCTGCTGGAACTGCTCGATGATCGAATCGCCGTGGTGCTTGAGCTTCAGGCTCGTGAATGCGGTGACGCCGAGCCCGAGCTTTTCCGGCCGCAGCACTACCCGATAGCCGTCGACCACGCCGATCGCTTCCAGCCGCTGCAAGCGCCGCCCGATCTGCGACGGGGACAGCGGCACCTGTTCGCCAAGCTGCTGATGCGTCGCGCGCCCGAAGCGCTGCAATACATCGAGAAGCGCCAGATCGAAGTGATCGAGCTCTACCATGGGGATTCTCCGCATCCATTCGCGTTTTGATGCGCGATTATCGCATTTATCAGGCTCATCGCGAGCAATTTGCGCTGTTTCCGCGCGCCGTCCGCTATAGACTTGCATTATCCAATTTCCAGCGGGCGCGCTGCCCGGACAAATCATGTCCGCCTCTAATACCGCCAAGCTCAAGGAGCAATTCGACGCCGGTCTAGAAACCCGCGCCGACTTCACGATCGACCAGCCGATGGATCGCTACAGCGCGGTCGATCACATGGTCTGGAAGCAACTCTACGCGCGGCAGACCACGCTGCTGCGAGGGCGCGTTTGCGACGAGTTTCTCGAAGGCGTCGCGCGGCTGAATCTGTCGCCGGAAAGCGTGCCTTCGTTCGACTCGATCAACGAACAGGTGACACCCGCGACGGGCTGGCAAATCGTCGCCGTGCCGGGGCTCGTGCCGGACCAGGTGTTCTTCGAGCATCTGGCGAACCGCCGCTTTCCGGTGACATGGTGGATGCGCCGTCCCGATCAGCTCGACTATCTGCAGGAGCCCGACTGTTTCCATGATCTGTTCGGTCACGTGCCGCTTCTGATCAACCCCGTGTTCGCTGATTACATGCACGCGTATGGCCGTGCCGCCCTCGCCGCTCACGACGCGAACGCGTTGCCGCTGCTCGCGCGCCTGTATTGGTACACGGTCGAGTTTGGCCTGATCCGCGACGAAGCGAGCCCCAACGGCGTGAAGATCAATGGCGCGGGCATCGTGTCGAGCAAGGGCGAGACGCTCTACAGCCAGCAAAGCGATGCGCCGAACCGCATCGCGTTCGATCTCGAGCGTGTGATGCAGACGCAGTACCGGATCGACACCTTCCAGAAGACCTACTTCGTCATCGACGACTTCGCGCAACTGTTCGACGTCGCACGTACCGACTTTGCGCCGTTGCTGACGAGGCTCGCCGGCACCACGCCGTTCCCGGCGGGTG
Organism: Paraburkholderia sp. LEh10; assembly: GCF_017814945.1. Taxonomy (GTDB): domain Bacteria; phylum Pseudomonadota; class Gammaproteobacteria; order Burkholderiales; family Burkholderiaceae; genus Paraburkholderia. The sequence goes on along the minus strand of NZ_JAGIPX010000016.1, from coordinate 55,626 downwards.
AAATCCGCGCCGCAGATCGGGTGATCACGCGCGGCACGGGCGAAGGCTGGGCGACGGACGCGGACGTCTGACGCAGCGCACTGCAGCGCACCTTCAAGCGTGGAAAAATACAACGGACGCGCGCAATAGCGCCTTCGGCGCATGCAGCATAGGCACGGCCGCGCAGCGCTTCGAAACAGGTGAAACGATGATTCAGAAACTCTCTTCCGACAAGCGCGCGGCGCACGTCGCGCAACTCAATGGGTGGCAAGACGTCGAAGGCCGCGACGCGATCAGGCGGCAATTCAGGTTCGCCGACTTCAACGAAGCGTTCGGCTTCATGACGCGCGTCGCGATCAAGGCCCAGGAGATAGACCATCACCCGGAATGGTTCAACGTCTATAGCACCGTCGACATCACGCTATCGACGCACGACGCGAACGGACTCACCGAACGCGATATTCGGCTCGCGCGTTTTATCGATGAGATCGCTGTTGGGAAGTGACGCTAACGCAAAAGCAGACGCAAAAAGCAGACGCAAACGCGCTCGCGAAAAGTTGATCGGACGAAAGCCGCCCACGTTCGACGGTGTTAGGGAAAGCCCGCAATGAAAGCGTTTTGCAGGTAATCAGGCCACCAAACCTTCACTTCTACAGGCCATTTTTAAGGGACACGTAAGAATCCCACGCAGCGCGGGCTGACTCGTCCAAACCTTCCTGCGGCAGCACCGTCTGTCGCTGTACAATCATCAGCGCATACGGCTTGGAGAGCGCGCTTGCCTCCTTGCACAGAACGAGTTCGTCGCCGCTCGAAGGCGAGCGGGTACGCCAGAAATTGATCGCGGCTTCCAGTTCGTAGATCGTAATATCGGACATAGCTGGCTGATCTGTTGAAGGCCGCATCGACCGCAGGTCGCGCGGCATTCTGTGCAGCAGGCGCCCCGGCGAACCGCGTGCCTCTTGCCCAACCCATTGTACTTGAGCGAAACCCATGCGACTCCTTCTGATCGAAGATGACCGCCCTATTGCACGCGGCATCCAAAGCAGTCTCGAACAAGCCGGCTTCACGGTCGACATGGTCCACGACGGCATCTTCGCCGAACAGGCCCTCACGCAAAACCGCCATGAGCTCGTGATCCTCGATTTGGGCCTGCCCGGCATCGACGGCATGACGCTGCTCTCGCGCTTCCGTCAGAGCAACCGTCACACGCCTGTGATCGTGCTGACCGCGCGTGACGAACTGAACGACCGCGTGCAAGGCCTTAACTCCGGCGCGGACGACTACATGCTGAAGCCGTTCGAGCCCGCCGAGCTCGAAGCGCGCATCCGCGCAGTGATGCGCCGCAGCGGACCGCACGGCGACATGCCGCGCCCGGAAGTGTCGCTCGGCGGTGTGCGTCTGTCGGGTGTGGACCGCCGCATCTTCAACGACGACAAACCGCTCGAGCTGTCGCCGCGCGAATTCGCGGTGCTCGAAATGCTGTTGCTGCGCCATGGCCGCGTCGTCAGCAAGGCGCAACTGCAGGATCACCTGACGCACTTCGGCGGCGATCTCGGCGATACGGCGATCGAAGTCTATGTGCACCGAGTGCGCAAGAAACTCGAAAATTGCCGCGTCGAAATCGTCACGGTGCGCGGCTTCGGTTATCTACTCCAGGAAATCCGCCAGGCGTCATAATGGTCGGCAAGACCGTTGTGGTCTGACGGCGTCCGGGTCGTTCGACGGGCGGCCGCAAGCGCATCGATAAATGCGCCGCGGCCGCCTGTGCCATTTTGCCCGGCAGCGGCCGGCGATCGCCCGGCAACGTTCGGCGGCTTTCGCACGGCGCGCGCCATGCGTGCGATTCGCCAAGCGCGCCGCTGAAACCCCGCCGTTCAAACGCATGGCTGACGCAGCCGGTCATCCGTCAACGTCGGCTTTTTATCGCGGGTTCGATCATGCCCTATCCCGCCGCGAATAGTCTGCGCCGCCAGTTGCTGCGCCGGCTCGCCGCTCCCCTTTCGTTGCTCGCGCTGATGAGCGGCCTCATCGCGTATTGGCTCGCATGGCAATACACGCAGCACGTGGTCGACCGTTCGCTCGCCGATCTCGCCACGGCGATCTCGAAGCAGATCCAGATTGCCGGTCCCGATGCCCCCATCACCGTGCCGCCGCTCGCTCAGGCGATGTTCTCCGATCCCGTCGAACAACTGGTGTACCGGATCAGCAATGGCGAAACCGAAATCGCCGGCGATCCCAAGCTGCCGCTGCAAGGCACGAACGTGCGGCGCATGCACTACGCGTATGTGTTCGAGACGCAGCATGAAGGCACGGCTGTGCGCGTCGCGCAGGTGCGCGTCGATCAGCCGACGGGCAATCCCGTCGTCATCGAAGTCGGCCAGCCGGTGCATCATCGCTTTCGCATCGCCGCCGAGTTCCTGGTCGCGATCATGATGCCGCTGCTGCTTCTGCTGCTTGCGGGCTGGGTGATCGTGTGGCGCGTCGTGAACCAGCAGCTCAATCCGCTGACCGATCTGGCCGATTCGCTGAACCGCCAGACGCACACATCGCTGGAACCCGTCGACGAAAGCTTCGTTCCCGTCGAAATCCGTCCGTTGACGGGCGCGCTGAACGGCCTGCTCGACCGCCTGAAATCCGCGCTCGACGCACAGCGCAAATTCATCGCGGACGCCGCACATCAACTGCGAACGCCCCTCACAGCGATCAAGCTGCACGCCGAACAGGCGGCCATCGCGCGCGATCCGCAGCAGGCGCTCGCTGCCGTCAAGGAATTGCGTGCCGCCGCTGATCGCGCGGTGCGTCTGTCGAATCAGTTGCTGTCGCTCGCGCGCGCCGAGCCGGGCGAACAGGCCGCGCGTTTCGTGAATCTCGACGTCGCGTCGCTCGCGTTCGATACAGGTGCCGAATGGGTTCCGCGCGCGCTCGCCGTGCATGTCGACCTCGGTTTTCAGCGGCTCGACGATCCATCGAACGATCATCCGCTGGTCGCGCGCGGCAATCCCGTGCTGCTGCGCGAAGTGATCGCGAACCTGCTCGATAACGCGCTGAAATACGTGCCGCCGTCACGGATGAACGGCGCGCGCATCACGATGACGGTTACGCAAACGGTGGTGGACGGCGTCACGATGGCGGAAATCACGGTCGAGGACAACGGCTCGGGCGTGCCGCCGAAACAGCAGCCCGATCTCTTCAAGCGCTTCTTCCGTGGCGACGGGCAGGGACAAAGCGATAGCAGCGTCGATGGCGGCGCGGGTCTAGGGCTCGCCATCGTGCACGACATCATGGCGCTGCATCGCGGCAGCGTGCATTACGAAGACGCCGCAGAAGGCGGCGCGCGCTTCATCGTGCGTCTTCCCATCGAAACGGGCGCGGTGCTGCGCGAACCCGAACAGACATGGGAAACAAAAAAACCGGCGCATCATGCGCCGGTCGATCCGTGATATCCGCTTCTTGAGCGCGCTGCCTCAAATGCAGCCGGCGGCGCGCCTGGATTATTTCTTCTTCTTCGATTTCTTCGCGTCTTTCTTGTCGGGCGCCGCGAGCATCGTGCCGCGGCACTTGCGCGCGCCACACCGGCACTCGTATTCCTTCTTCAGCTTCTTCGTCTGACGCGCGTCGATCACGAGGCCGTAGTCGTAGAACAGCTCTTCACCGGCTTCGATATTGCGCAGCGCGTCGATATACACGTGGCCGTCGATTTCTTCCGCCTCGCAGTTCGGCGCGCACGAGTGGTTGATCCAGCGCGCACTGTTGCCCTTCACCTTGCCGTCGATCACGTCGCCGCTATCGAGCGCGAAGTAGAACGTGTGATTCGGTTCGTCCGGATTATGAGGATGCCGTCGCAGCGCTTCCTTCCACGAAATCCGTTCGCCCTTGTATTCGATCAGCCGCTCGCCGGCCGCGATCGGTTCGAGTGCAAACACGCCTTTGCCGTGCACGCCCGATTGACGCACAGCGATCCTGCGTGAACTCATTGAATCAATCCTTTGTAGAACGGTGGATGAGCAAACTCTTGTTCGCCGATGCCTCCGCGTCAGGCACGCACCTCGATGCATCGCGTTTCTGGCGCGGATAGCAAACGCGGCGCCGTGCTGGCGCCGCGTCGACACGTGACGCGCAGCGTCACAACCGAAATCGTACACGGATGATACGACTTCGTTCAACCGTCAAACGCGCGGATACGTATGTATCGCAAGCAATGCTGCACGCGACGCGCGTCAAGGACGCCCAATGTCAGCGCTGTCCGAACGAAATGTCGCCGAACAGCGCCTTTTGATCGCGAGGTTGTGAGCGCCAGTATTGCGGCGGAGCATCGACGGTTGCACCGAGCTTCGCGGCGGCGTGCCAAGGCCAGCGCGGATCGTAGAGCATCGCGCGCGCCATCGCAATCAGATCCGCGTCCCCCTCTTCGATCAGCCGGTTCGCATGGTCGGGGTCGGTGATGAGGCCGACGGCCATCGTCGTCATACCCGTTGCCTCCCTCACCGCCTTCGCGAACGGCACCTGATAGCCGGGTTCGACGGGTATCTTCTGCAACGGCGACACGCCACCCGACGACACGTCGACCCAGTCGCAACCGCGCTTCTTCAACTCCCTGGCAAAAGCGATGGTGTCTTCGATCGTGGTGCCGCCGTCGACCCAATCGACGGCCGATACGCGCACGCCGACGGGTTTGTCGGCCGGGAACGCAGCGCGCACGATGTCGAAGATTTCGAGCGGGAAACGCATGCGGTTTTCACGCGAGCCGCCGTATTCGTCGCTGCGCTGGTTCGCGAGCGGCGACAGGAACTGATGCAGCAGATAGCCATGCGCCGCGTGCACTTCGAGCGCATCGACGCCGAGACGCGCGGCACGGCGGGCCGTCGCTGCAAACGCTTCGCGGATACGGTTCAGCCCCGCGTTGTCGAGCGCGAGCGGCGGCTCTTCGCCAGCCTTGTGCGGCAATGCCGACGGCGCATGTGGCAGCCAGCCGCCTTCGGCAACGGGGATCAGCTGCCCGCCGTCCCACGGCACGTGGCTCGATGCCTTGCGTCCCGCGTGCGACAGCTGCATCGCGACGTGCACCTTCGAATGCTGGCGAATTGCGGCGAGCACCGGCTTGAGCGCGGCCTCCGTCACATCGTCCCACAGGCCGAGATCGTTCGGCGTGATGCGTCCATCGGGCTCGACAGCCGTCGCTTCGATGCACAGCATGCCTGCGCCCGACAACGCGAGATGACCGAGATGAATCATGTGCCATGCCGTTGCTTCACCGCGTTCGGCCGAGTATTGACACATCGGCGACACAACGATGCGGTTTGGCAGCGTCACGCTACGCAGCGTGAGCGGAGAAAAAAGTGCGCTCATGGTTACGGTGTTGCCCGTGGAAGCTCAAGAGCGATCGAGGATAGCACCGGGTCCGATTTGCTGCAGACCTGGCGCGGCGCGCGAGGTCATGCGTGGAATGCGCGCTGCAAACGATGAGGCGCCAGTCGGTGCGGCGTTCAGCTTTTCGTCGCGAGCTGATCGAGCCATTCCCCAAACATGTTGCACGCTGCAACTTCGAGCTTCGGACCGTGCTTGGCGGTATCGGCGCGCAGCTCACGCACATCGATGCCATGGCCCGCGATTTCGCCGGCATTGCCGATCAGCCAGGGCTCGAAACGATCAGTGCGGATCTCGGGGTGACATTGCAGGCCGAGCACATGCTTGCCCCACGCGAACGCCTGGTTCTGACAAGCCGGCGTAGACGCGAGATGCACCGCGCCCTGCGGAAGATCGAATGTATCGCCGTGCCAATGAAGCATCGACGTGTGCGCCGCGTCCAGATGGCGCAACGGCGACTCTTTGCCCGCCTCGGTGAGCGTCAACGGCGTCCAGCCGATTTCGGTTTGACCTGAAGGGTAGACCCGCGCGCCCAGCACGCGCGCGATCAGTTGCGCGCCGAGACAGATGCCAAGCGTCGGCAAACCGGCAGCGATGCGCTTTTCGATCATCGCGACGAGCGGCGCGATGGTCGGGTAGCCGTCATCGTCGTACGCGCTGATCGGGCCGCCCAGTATCACCATCAGCGACGGCATGACAGGATTGGGCGCCTCGATGCGCGCAAAGCCGACGTCCAGATAGCGCACCGGCCGCCCTCGCTCGCCGAGTACCCGTTCGAGACTGCCCAGATCCTCGAAGTGCACGTGGCGTATGGCCAGAACTTCGTGATTCATCGGCACATCCCACTGTCAGGTTGACTGAACACGCGCTAACGCACGCCGGAAGACACGCCGCAAGCCGATGCACGGGCGACGCGAGCAGCCGGCCGCCGATCGCGCAAAGCGTGCGATCGGCGGCCGGCTTCGCAGTTTAGCCGACTCAGCCTTGCTGCGCGAAGATCTTCCAGGTCTTTTTCTGCGTGGCGGCGTCAGCCGTTTCGTGCACCGAGCAGTCGAGACGCAGATCGGTGTCCGCCATCGACAGATCGAGCAGCACGCAGCGATGCGGCGTTTTCTTCGGATTCTTGCTCGGTTCGAGGTGCGTGCAGGTCACGCACATCCGGTGCGGCGGGATATCGCCCTGCACTTCGAGCTGGCGCACGGTCTTCAGCAGCGTGCGATAGAACATCGATTGCTCTTCGTCGCGCAGCGTACCGACCGCCTTCGCGAGGAAGTCCGGCCATTGCGCCGCACGCTTGGCCGCCGTGCGGCCGCGCGCCGTCAGACGCACGGCAAGCGCCCGCCCGTCGTCGAGTGCGCGGCGCTTTTCCACCAGGCCCTTGGTTTCCAGCGTGCTCACGGCGTCGCTCGTGGTCGCGGCCGTCAGCGCGGTTTCGCGTGCGATTTCGCCCAGACGCATCGGTCCCTTGCGCTGCATCAGCAGCACGAGGATTTCGCCTTGAGTCGGCGTCAGGCCCGCGCCTTCCGCCCACTCCCATGCCTGGCTCCGCATGGCCGTGCTGAGTCGCAGCAGGCTGTGGGTCACCCGCCCGGTTGCCTGCTCTCCGTATACGCCTTCGCTCATAGTCTTTCGTTCGTTGTTGACAGCTTGCCGTGTCCCGCCGGCATCCGAATCGATGCCTCGGGGTCGACAGTCTGTAGGGGGATTCTTCACCGGTCAACCCGGTCTGCCATTTACTGCTATCTCAAAAATTTCCCGTGATGCCGCCTGTTCCGGCTGCTTACACAGGCATTGCACATGCTCCGTGTCCGCTGCGATCTGTTGTCCGGGCACCAACGGCGTGATCCGGGCGGGCCGCAACGGCGAAAAACGACATTCTATGCGAGAGCGGCGAATCGTACAGCTAAGTTATCCAATGCAATCTGTGGATAACCACGGGAAAGACGGAGGATGGCTTGTGCGCCGATTCTTGATAACCGTCGAGCCGGCAGGGCGTCTGCCAATCGTTCTCCCAGGTTTACGCTTTCGATGCACGTCCCATCCGCGTGGTTATCGTTTACGCAGCATATTGAGTTTTCAGGAAATTATTCGGTTGTCCACAGGCAAACGCAATGCTTGTTAACTACTACTACGTTTGTATACGTAAACATTGGATAAACCTGAAGGACGGCCTATCGGAAACTCGACCTACAAAAAAACCCGCCGAAGCGGGTTGTGTCGAGCCTGGTGATCGGGCCAGTTGCCTTTTCGGCGCAAAACGGGCCAAGGCTCGGATCCAGCGGGACCCGCAACCACGCCCCGCTTCGCTGCCCGCGTCACGCGCGCCATTGCAGACACTGCTGCCGCACTACTTCGTGCAGCGATTTTTCGTGCGCGACCATATTGCGCAGCCAGGTCGCATCGTTCATCTGGCCGCGCGCGATCGAACCGATCTCGTCGAGCGCCTTGCCCGAGCCCAGCGCATCCGCATGCGGCGCAATGCGCTCGAGCGTGTGAATGATGTCTTCCGAAATCGTGCGGCGCTCGCCCGTCTGCGGATCGATGCAGGTGCCGGCAAGGCCGAAGCGGCATGCTTCGAAACGGTTGAACGTATAGACGAGGTAGTCGTCTTCCTTTGGCGTCAACGGCTTGTCGAGCAGCAGATGGCGCGCGAGCGTCTGGATGTAGCACGCAATGGCTGCCGCGCGATCCACGGAAAGCGGCGTATCCATCACGCGCACTTCGATCGTGCCGAAGCCGGGCTTGGGCCGGATGTCCCAGTAGAAGTCCTTCATGCTGTTGACGACGCCCGTATGCACCATCTTCGAAAAGTATTCCTCGAAGCTGTCCCAGGTCAGCACGAACGGCGCACGGCCCGACAGCGGAAACGCGAACACGGAATTCAGGCGTGCCGAGTGAAAGCCCGTATCGACGCCCTGCACGAACGGCGACGACGCCGACAGCGCGATGAAATGCGGAATGTAGCGCGACATCGAATGCAGCAAAAACAACGCGCTATCGGCATTCGGACAGCCGATGTGCACGTGCTGGCCGAACACGGTGAACTGCTTCGCGAGGTAGCCGTAGAGTTCGGAAAGGTACTGGAAGCGCGGCGTATCGACGATCTTCCGCTCGCTCCACTGCTGGAACGCGTGCGTGCCGCCGCCGCACAGCCCGACGTTCAGGCGGTCGGCCGCGGCGACGAGCACGTCACGAATGGTTCGCAGATCGGCGACGGCCTGTTCGTGCGACGTGCAGATGCCCGTCGACAGCTCGATCATGCTTTCGGTAATTTCCGGCGTGATGCTGCCCGGAATCTTTTCGTCCTTGATGAGCCGGAGCAGGTCGGTACCCGCTTTGGTCAGATCATAGTCATGGGTGTTGACGATCTGCATCTCGAGTTCGACACCGAAGGTGAACGGTTTCGAATCGACGAAGGCTTCGAGTGACATGGCGTTTCCTGATTCATGTCGGCCGGACGCCGCCCGCTGGCGCAGGCCGCCCGGCCGGATTGACTGGCGGATGCCGCAGCGAACGCGTGCGCTGCGCGAAAAAAGCTGTTGCGCCCGTCAGTGCCAGACCGGTATCGGCCGGCCCCAACCGGCGCTGCCGTTGCTTACTCGCGCCGCTCGCCGACGAGCGCCAGCGAGCGATACACGAGCCAGGGACCGACGATCTGCAGCACGACGATCGAACACATGACGACCGCCCGCAGTGTCGGGTCGAAATTCGGATAAAGCTGGTACGTATCGTCGACGAGCAGATACGCAAGCGCCGACATCGGCGACAGTGACAGCCCGAGCGCCATCCCCTGCTTCAGATTCAGCCCGCTCGGCCTTGCGAACGCGAGCACGCCGACCAGCTTCGCGACGAGCCGCGTGACGATCAGACCGACGGCCGCCACGCCGCCCAGCATGATGTCCTTCCATTCGAACGTCGTCAGCGTCAGCACGAACAGAATCACCGTCAACAGCCAGCCCGCCGTGCCGAAATGCTGCGGCCAAAGTTGCGGGCGCGCTTCCAGATTCTTCACGATGATGCCGGCGGCCAGCAGGCTGAGAATGGTCGAAAGCCTGAACAGATGCGCAAGCGCGATCGCGAGCAGCACGAGGCCGAAGAGCGCGACAAACGAGTGTTCGTCCTGCAGGTTCACACGCTTGTAGAAAAACGTGATGGTCCGCGCGAGCACATACGCAAGGATCAGCGAACCGATCAGCAGGTACAGCGGCTGGACAATTGTCGCCAGCAGATTGCCGTACGCCTCCTGATGCAGCCAGCCGGACGCGAGCTTTTCGATGATGACGGCGTACATGCTGTTGAGTGCCGTCAGCGTCATCAGGCGCTGCGTGACCTGACCTTCCGCGCGCAACTCGGTCTTCAGCTGGATCACCATCGCGGGCGAAGTCGCCATTGCAATCGACGCAAGCACGAGCGCCGTCACCGTCGACACGTGCAGGAACAGCAGCACGAGCAGCACGAGCGCGAAACTGAGCGTTGATTCGGCCACGCTCGACACGATGAGCCATGTATTGCGACGAATCCAGCGCAGATCCAGGCGGCTTCCGAGCTCGAACAGCAAGAGGCCGAGCGCGACGTCGAGCAGCGGGCGCGCGGTGCTGGCCGACTCCGAGTCGATCACGCCCGAGCCCGCCGCACCCGCGATAAGGCCAATGACGGCATAGCCCGACACGCGTGGCAGGTGCCATGCCCGGTAGCACAGTTCGCCGACGAGCCCGGCGGCAAGCAGCGCGAGGCCGGCCCAGAAAATGGCATCGGGCGTGAGCGGCCAGGCTGGGAAAAATGAAAACGCCGACTTCATCGTGGTGGCTTCTCCTTGGCAGCAACGGCAGGCAACGCAAACGGGCAGACGCTGGCGGTGCGCAAGGCGCGGGCCGCGCCGTCGCCGCGATCGGCACGTCGGCCGGCGTTGCGGGTTGTCAACGATCGGATGAAAAACTGAAACGAACACGCCGATGCCGCGCGACTACAGGCGGCTCGACGTGAGTGAAAAGAGCGCCGTCGACTTTTGAATCAGATTCTGAGGGTCCGGCAACCGTTCCATTGACGCGTCGGTTTGCGGGGGCAAAACACGATGCGGAAGAACGGCGATTGTGCCATACCTTGTTTGCAGTTGACGGAAAAGCGTCCAACGAGCTGTCAAAGCGGTAAAAACGTACGCTAATTTCATGACAACAGGAAAAAACGACAGGCGAGAACCCATGTTTCCGAGGGATAACGGCCCGTTGCCGCTGTGCTCGACGAGTGTCGGCTTGCGCCTGTGTTTGATTGCTGCTGGGCTTCGGCGTTCCGGTTGCGGCGGGCGAACGAAGGCGTTGGAACCGTCAGATGCGCCGGATGCGTCGCGTAGCGAAGGCGCTCGCTTCAAGCAGGAGAAAGTTCATGCCGCGGCGCGTCGACGGCCCTCGGCTTTTCATCAATAGGTTTACTCGTATGTATACGTAGTAGAAGTTAACAAGGCCGCCGAGTTTCTGTGGATAACCTCGGTTTACCGAAACGAATCAGCGTTTTGCTGAGCGCATAACCGGATGTGTTTGATGTGCGCCCGGCGTTGGATTCGACGAATAACTTTTTGGGTTGTTTACGTGGCCGTCGAGTTACCCCGTTTACGTCCACATCGATTCCACACGAGTTTCGCCTGCAGTTTTCCCGGTTATCCACAATTTGTTGTGGATAACTTTTAACGGTAATACGTTCAGCGTGCCGTGCCTTGGCGCAGCGCGCGCAACAGGAACCGTGCGGGGTCGAGCGCCTCCGCGAGATCCCGTTCGATCGGCCAGGGCTCGCCCTCAATCTGCGATGCGATCAGCTCCGCGCCCAGCGACGCCCACACCAGACCGCGCGAACCGAACGCGAATGCACCATAAAGCCCCGGCGCGCGCGGCAGATCGAGCGGCCATGCGCCGCGTAGCCTGGCTGCGTCGTGGATCGCGGCTGATTCGTCAGCGAATGCGCCGATCATCGGCAGACGGTCGCTGGTCACACAGCGAAACGCAACGCGCCCTTCCAGCGACGCTTGCGCATAGGCGTCGATTGCCGCGTTCATATCGGGCAGCATATGCGCGACGCGCTCGATGTTTTCGACATGCGCATCGGCGCGCAACGCGGTGTCGGGGTCGTCGATGTCATAGGTTGCGCCCGTCAGCGTGACGCCGTCGGGCAGCGTCAGCGCGTACCCTTCACCGATCACGGGCACGCGCAACGCGTTGGCGCCTGCGGGCAGCAGAGTCAATTGACCGCGTACGCTGCGCGTCGACGCATGACGCAAGCCGGCGACACGCGCCGCTTCATGCGCATTGGCAAAGATGACAACGGGCGCGCCGGCGACGGCAACGCCGTTGGTGTCGAACACAATCCATTGATCTTCAAGGCGCTCGACGCGCGCTACATCGACATTGAAATACCGTTCGAGCAAGCCGCCCGCGACTTCGCATTGCGCTGCGCACAGCGACGCGGGATCGATCCAGCCGCCATGCGGAAAGAACCAACCTGCTCGCGCGACGCGCATGCCGGCGGCGCGCTGCGCTTCATCGCGCGAAACAGGTGTCACGTAGTCTCGTGGATAAGCGAAAGAAGCAAACGCGTGAGCCATCGCCGACGCTTCATCTTCGTCGGCGGCAATTTGCAGCAGGCCTTCGGGACCACGCAACGGACGATGTCCGCGCCGCTCCAGCAACGACCATTGTCGCAACGCGTGCAGAAATCCGGCGCGCGTGATGCGCGAGCCGACGCTATCGTCGCGTGACATCATCGGATGAAATACGCCGGCTGGATTGCCCGACGCATCGCGCGCAACGGCGGCATGCCGTTCGAGCGATGTGACGCACCAGCCGCGCGCCGTCAACCGCTCGATCGCCGCGCAACCCGCGAGTCCCGTGCCGATCACGACGGCATGTCGTTCGCCGACGGAAAGCGGCAGCGGCGGCTCGTGACGACGCACGCGATAGCGCGGCGCGAAGCGTCCGACAAGCATCGCGCGCTTCCATCCGAAGCCGTCGATTTTCCTGTACTCGAACCCCGCCTGCTGCAAGCCGCGCTTTACATCGCCGGCACTCGTATAGGTGGCGAAGGTGGCCTGATCGCCGGCCAGACGCGCGAGCGCCTTGAAGATCGCGGGCGTCCATAGCTCCGGATTCTTCGCAGGCGAGAAGCCGTCGAGATAGAACGCATCGGCCCGCAGCCAGAGCGTGTGCAGCGTTTGCACGGCATCGCCGAAGACGAGCGTGAGCGTCACGCGGCCATCGTCGAACTCGAGACGGTGCGTGCCGGGCACGAGCGTCGGCCATGCATCGGCGAGTTCGCGCGCGAGCGGCGCGATCGATGTGTCCGCAACGGCCGACGCGCATGCCGCCATCAGATCCGCTCGTGAAAACGGATGCTTCTCCGTCGATACGAAGTGCAGCCGCTCGCAACGCTGCGGGTCCGCGCGCCATGCTGCCCAGGTCACGAGGAAGTTGATGCCCATTCCGAAGCCGGTTTCCAGCACGGTAAACACGCGCCGCTTCTGCCAGCGCGCGGGCAGTTCGTTGCCCTTCAGGAAGACGTATTCAGCCTGTGCGAGACCGCCGACGGCGCTGTGATAGATGTCGTCGTGACGTGGGGAATAAGGTGTGCCGTTGTCGCGAAACGCGAGGATAGCGGGAACGAGCGGGTCGGTCATGCGCAATGAAATGCTATGCGGGGAAGAGATCCGGGCATCGGCGAAGCGGTTGCTCGACGTTGCAGATGGATGCGTGAGCACACGTCAAGCGCATGCCGACACCCGCCAAAGCCCGTCCAGACGGCCCTCCAGCGCCGTTCCAGGCGGCTCGAACGTTGGCAAAAACCAACGCTGACGGGGCTTCGAGCGACGCCGATAGCGGCCATTCGATGCCCTCGACGCCGAAAAAGCCGCTTTCCATGCTGTATCAGGCATTGCCGGGTGTAATTCTTCGAAACCCTTATCCAGATTGGGTTTGCGCTGCGCTATCATAGCAAGCGCCGCGCGGGTAGCGGCTGCACGGTGCTCTGCGCGGTGCCTGGCGCGCCGCGGGAGTCCGGGGTATTCCCGAGCCGTCGCTGCTCGACGGCGCGGCGCGCGCACGTATAATCGGCGCGTTCGCGCTGTTCGTGTCAAACCTAAACCAGAAAGGAACCTTAATGAACAAACAGGAACTGATCGACGCCGTCGCAGGTCAGACGGGCGCCAGCAAGGCTCAAACCGGCGAAACGCTGGACACGCTGCTTGAAGTTATCAAGAAGGCTGTGGCGAAGGGTGATGCAGTCCAGTTGATCGGCTTCGGCAGCTTCGGTTCGGGCAAGCGGGCAGCACGTACGGGCCGCAACCCGAAGACGGGCGAAACCATCAAGATTCCGGCCGCAAAGACCGTTAAGTTCACGGCTGGCAAGGCGTTCAAGGACGCAGTCAACAAGCGCTGAGCAACAGCAGCTTGATTTGTTGACGCCCGCCATCGGCGGGTTTTTTTTGTCAGTGGTTTTCGATGACGGGCGTCGAGCTACACAGCGATCATGCTCAATGACGATGGTGATGATGGCCATCGTCGTCGTGATCATGATCGTGATGATGCGCATGATCGTGATCGTCGTCTTCGAGATCCCATGCGGGAAACGGATCGGCTAGCGTGCGCCAGCCTTCGGCGCCCAGCGCGTATTCGTCGTCCGTCAACAGGCAAGCGTCGAATTTCGCGCGCCACTGCGACCGATCAAGATCGACGCCGATCAGCACCAGTTCCTGGCGACGGTCTCCAATCGTGAAGTCGTCCATATCGCCATACCAGTCGGCGGCGATTTCATCCATCAGCTCGGCGTCGCCCTCGGGCCATTCGCTGCGGTCCTGCGCGGCCCACCATGTTCCCGCGGGCGCTGGCCGGCATGCGCCGCCCGCCTGCGATAGCGAACCGCCAATATCGTTGCGCGTCGCGAGCCAGAAAAACCCTTTGCCGCGCAGCACGCCTTTCCATTCCTCATGCAGCAGCGCCCATAGACGTTCGGGATGAAACGGCCGCCGCGCCCGATAGACGAAATGTCCGACGCCGGGTTGTTCAGCGTGTTCGTCGGCTTTGTCTTCGTGACTGATGGGATCATGCAGCAGCGCAAGCCAGCCTGCTCCATTCGACGTCGCGTCGTAATCGAAACGTGCCGTGCGTACGACTTCTTCGATCGGCGCATTGCCGTAGCTGCTGACGATTTGCACCGCACGCGGATTGAGCGCGGCGAGTATCGCTTGCAGGTGGATGAGATCGTCGGGTGAAACCAGGTCTGCCTTGTTGATGACGAGCATATCGGCGAACTCGACCTGCTCGATCAGCACCTCGACGATCGTGCGGTCGTCGTCGTCGTGAGTGGCAATGCCGCGCTCGGACAGCGCGTCCGTCGATGCGTAATCGCGCATGAAATTCGCGGCATCGATCACGGTCACAGCGGTGTCGATGGATGCGCGTTCGGCGAGCGATCCGTCATCTATGATAGACTCCACGATTCTTAGCGGCTCATCCACGGCCGCCGCCTCGATGACAATTGCATCGAAGCGATTCGCCGACGCGAGCTCGAGCATCTGTTCGAGCACGTCTTCATCCGCCTCCACGCAGGCGCAACCATTCGGCAGTTCGACGCGCGATGCGCCTGTGGTTACAGGCGCGGCATTGTCGATGTCGAGACGAACAGCAGCAAGATCGGGAACGATCGCAGCGATGCGCGGGCCAGCGCGGTTCGAAAGAATCTGATCGACGAGCGCGGTCTTGCCGGCGCCCAAGAACCCGGAGATCACGGTGACGGGCAAAAGCGGCTGGTTCATCGCAGTACGGAAAACTTAAAGGTGAATGACACATGCGGCGGCCGAACGTCATCCGGACGCGGGCCGACAGCAGCACGAAGCCGCATTGTGCATCAATTGGCGTGAGGCCGAGGTCCGACTTTGTCCGGCGCAGTCGGCTGGACGAGCCGGCTATCGGGCAGGCATCAGATTCCACTTACGTAGAATCGCCACGATTTGCCTCGCGTACTCGTCGCGCAGCGACGGTGTCTCGGAGTGGTATGCGCCGACGGCAGCCCAGGTATTGCCGTATTTGTTCATTTTCTGGCGTAGATGCCAGGCGGCGATATAGACGTTCTTGCACGGCTCCATCAGCGTGCCCTGCGAGATGCCGTACTGCGCGAGCACAGGCAGATGGACGGAATTGATCTGCATGACGCCGTAGTCGGTCGAGCCGTTGGCGTTCTTGTGAACAGCGGTGGGTCGGTTATGCGACTCCTGCCAGGCAATGGCCCGCAGAATCAGCGGATTGACCTTCTGATAATTGGCGGCCTCGTCGAAACAGTCGGCGCGTGCGGACGCGGCGCTCAATAGCGCGGCGAGCCCAACAGCGACAGTGACGGAGATCAATTTCATCGGTCAAGATGACTAAGTATATGAATGCGCAAACAGATAAAGCGGTAAAGACGACTGGAAACCCTTATCCGCCTGGACAGCACTCGGGAAAACCCGCTGCGCCTATTATGCTCGAATCAGTCGAACCGACCGTATCATACCGGCTGGAAATGTCGCCTCAAAGTTGGCAAGCGGACATAAGCCAGGAAGTTGCGGCCACAGAAGGCGGTCGTTATGGCACGCTGTCTAAAGGCAAAAACTTTCAAGAACGTAACCAGACGCGCAATCGGACAGCCGCCCTGCGGCGAACGTTAGAGGAATCTCACGTGACCTGGCGCTTTTGTGACATTTACGACACGAAAAACTGTTACTGTTCATTGTTTTCGGTTACAGGGAGGCAAGGCATCCTTGGCAGACGACTGCCATGCGAGCACTTGTCTGACCGGGGACGACTGGATGTCGGCCGGTCGTTCGCTGTGCATGACCGTCGACGGACCACAACGTCGGCTTCGAAATCACATTCATGAGAAGAAATCGTATGGCTCTGCGTCGCGTCGCGAAGGGGTTGCTGGTCGCTGGCATGATCGCAGCGCAATGTGCGCACGCGCAGGTGACGCTCAACTTCGTCAACGCCGACATCGACCAGGTAGCCAGGGCGATTGGCGCGGCGACGGGCAAAACCATCATCGTCGATCCCCGTGTGAAAGGGCAATTGAACCTGGTATCGGAGAACCCCGTTCCCGAAGAACAGGCGCTCAAGACGCTGCAGTCCGCGCTGCGGATGCAGGGCTTTTCGCTCGTGCAGGATCACGGTGTACTGAAGGTGGTGCCCGAAGCCGATGCGAAGCTGCAAGGCGTGCCGACCTATGTCGGCAACGCGCCCCAGGCGCGCGGCGATCAGGTCGTCACGCAGGTTTTTCAGCTGAAGAACGAATCGGCGAACAACCTGCTGCCGGTGCTGCGTCCGCTCATCTCGCCGAACAATACGATCGCGGCCTATCCGTCGAACAACACGATCGTCGTCACCGACTATGCCGATAACGTGCGCCGCATCGCGCAGATCATCGCGGGCGTCGATACGGCGGCCGGCCAGCAGGTGCAGGTCGTTCCTCTGAAGAATGCGAACTCGATCGACGTCGCGACACAAATGTCGAAAATGCTCGACCCCGGCTCGATCGGCAACACGGATGCAACGCTGAAGGTTTCGGTTCAGGCCGATCCGCGCACCAATTCGCTGCTGTTGCGCGCGTCGAACCCGGCGCGCCTCGCAGCCGCGAAGTCGCTCGCGAAGCAGCTCGATGCCGCGACCGGCCAGCCGGGCAACATTCATGTGGTGCAGTTGCGCAACGCGGACGCCGTGCGTCTCGCGAAGACGCTGCGCGGCATGCTCGGCAAGGGCGGCGGCGAGTCGTCCTCGACGTCGAGCGCCGGCGGCAACGCCGCGAACGCGTTCAACCAGAACAACTCGAGCCAGTCGACGGGCGGTTCGGGCAACCCGCCATTGCCGTCGGGGCTGGGCAGCTCGTCATCGTCGTCGGGCAGCAATCCGCTGGGCGGCGGCGGGGGCGGCGGCGGCACGTATGGCGGTCAGGGCAACAACAACGCCGCCTTTCTCGGCGAAAAGGAAGGCGGGGGTGAAGAAGGCGAGCAGCCGGGCGGCATGATCCAGGCCGACGCAGCGACGAACTCGCTGATCATCACCGCGTCCGACACGGTCTACCGCAATCTTCGCAGCGTGATCGACCAGCTCGATTCGCGCCGCGCGCAGGTCTATATCGAAGCGCTGATCGTCGAACTTTCGGCGACGACAAGTGCGAACCTCGGCATCCAGTGGCAAGGCGCGCTGCTGTCGGACAGCCGCAACAACGGTCTCTATGGCAGTTCCAACTTCCCGACGAACGGCAGCCAAGGCATCGTCAACCTGACCGCGACGGGCGCAATCATTGCGAACAACCCAGCCGCGGCGCTCGCGACGACAGGCACGAATCTGTTGAACAGCGGGCTGAACGTCGGGCTTTTGCACCGCTTCGGCAATGTGCTTGGTCTTGGCGGCCTGCTGCAGGCGCTGTCGCAATCGAGCGACGCGAACATTCTGTCGACGCCTAACCTGATCACGCTCGACAACGAAGAAGCGAAGATCGTCGTCGGCTCCAACGTGCCTGTCGTGACAGGCTCCTACGCGACGCCGACTGCGAACGCCGCGACATCCGTTACCGCGTTTAACACGTTCGACCGTCAGGACGTCGGTATCGTGCTGCACGTGAAGCCGCAGATTACCGATGGCGGCATCATCAAGCTGCAGATCTATTCGGAAGACTCATCCGTCGATCCAACCTCGACGAATAATCCAGGCGGCGTGACGATCATCAAGCGTTCGGTCCAGTCAACGGTGCTTTCCGACGATGGCGAAATCATCGTGCTCGGCGGCCTGATGCAGGACAATTACTCGAACGGCAACAGCAAGGTGCCGCTGCTCGGCGATATTCCGTGGATCGGCCAGCTGTTCCGCTCGGAAAACAAGACGCGTACGAAGACCAACGTGATGGTGTTTCTGCGGCCTGTGATCGTGCGCGACCAGGCGACGAGCTCGTCGATTGCGATGAGCCGCTACGACTATCTGCGCGCGGAGCAAGGCGGCTACCAGACCGATAACCATCTGATCCGCGACAAGGACATTCCGATGCTGCCGCCCGCGCCGCCGGGGCCGAGCGAGGGCGGCGTGCCCGCACAGAACCTGTTCGATTTCAACCAGATGACGCGTCAGCCGCAAGCGCCCGTCGGCTCAAGCGATCAGAACGGCATGAACGGGACAACCGGTGCGAACGGCGCCGGTGGCGCTAACAGCGTGAATGGCGCGAATGGTCAAACGGGCTCGACAGGTGCTGCACCTCCTCCGGGCAGTACCGCATCGCCGGGAGCCAAGCCGTGAGCACGACGCCGCTTTCCGGGCCGCACGCCACTGCCACGACGAACGGCGTGCGCGAAGCCCCGGAAACACCTGTACAAGCGGGGCGCGAAGCCCCGGAAATATCCGCTCCAGCGGGGCGCGATGCGCCCTCTCCGCTTGCTGCGCGGCTCGTGCCGTACGGCTTTGCGAAGGGCGGCCAGATTCTCGTCGCGCACCAGCATGCCGATTCGATCGAAGTCTGGATCAGCGAGCGCACGAGCCAGGCCGCGCTTGCTGAGGTTGCGCGCAATTTCGGCGTGGTGTCGGTCGTGCGCCTGGAGGCTGACGAACTCGCGGAAGCGATCAACCACGCGTACGCGCGCCAGGACGGCAGCGCGGCGCAGGTGGTCGGCGAAGTGGAAGGCGAAGTCGATCTGTCGCGTCTGATGCAGGACATTCCCGAAGTGGAAGATCTGCTGGAGTCGGAAGACGACGCGCCGATCATCCGCATGATCAACGCGCTGCTCACACAGGCCGCGCGCGAACAGGCATCGGATATTCACATCGAGCCGTTCGAGAATGCATCCGTGGTGCGTTTTCGCGTCGACGGCACGCTGCGTGATGTCGTGCGGCCAAAGAAGGCGCTGCACGGTGCGCTGATTTCGCGGATCAAGATCATGGCGCAGCTCGATATCGCCGAGAAGCGTCTGCCGCAAGATGGCCGCATCACGCTGCGCGTCGGCGGACGACCCGTCGACGTGCGCGTTTCCACCCTGCCGACAGGCCACGGCGAACGCGCCGTGCTGCGTCTGCTGGAAAAAGACGCGACGCGCCTGAATCTCGAAGCGCTCGGCATGGCGCCCGACACGCTCGTGCAATTCGACAAGCTGATATCGCGTCCGCACGGCATCGTGCTCGTCACGGGGCCGACGGGTTCCGGCAAGACGACGACGCTCTACGCGTCGATGTCACGCCTCGAAACGGCGACGACGAACATCATGACCGTCGAAGACCCGATCGAATACGATCTGGCCGGCATCGGCCAGACGCAGGTCAACGAGCGGATCGGCATGTCGTTTGCGCGCGCGCTGCGCTCCATCTTGCGTCAGGACCCGGACATCATCATGATCGGTGAGATCCGCGACCTCGAAACGGCGCAGATCGCGGTGCAGGCGTCGCTCACGGGCCACCTGGTTCTCGCGACGCTGCACACCAACGACGCCGCATCCGCCGTCACGCGTCTCACGGATATGGGTGTCGAGCCCTATCTGCTCGCGTCGTCGCTGCTCGGCGTGCTGGCGCAGCGCCTCGTGCGGCGTCTGTGCCCCGTGTGCAGGGAAGAGCGCGATGAGGACGGACACAAGCACTGGCACCCGGTCGGCTGCGACAAATGCGGTTTTTCGGGCTATGCGGGACGACGCGGCGTGTATGAGCTGCTCACTGTCGACGAGTCGATCCGCACACTGATCCACCGCAATGCAGCCGACGCCGAGATTCTCGACGCCGGCCGCAAGCGGGGCATGCGCACGCTGCGCGAGGACGGCGAGCGCTGGATCGCGTCTGGGATGACATCGCTCGAAGAAGTGATACGCGTGACGGGCGGGGTCTGAGCGCATGCCGGCATTCCGTTTCGAAGCAATCGACGCCGCGGGCAAGGCGCAAAAAGGCGTGCTCGACGCCGACAGCGCGCGCGGCGCACGCTCGCAGTTGCGCACGCAAGGCCTTACGCCACTGGTCGTCGAACCGGCGGCGACGCGCACGCGCGGCGAGCGCAGCCAGCGTCTGTCGCTCGGACGCAAGCTGTCGCAACGCGAACAGGCGATTCTCACGCGCCAGCTCGCAAGCCTGCTGATCGCGGGCCTGCCGCTCGACGAAGCGCTCGCCGTGCTGACGGAACAGTCGGAGCGCGACTACATCCGCGAACTGATGGCCGCGATCCGCGCGGAAGTGCTGGGCGGGCATTCGCTTGCGAACGCGCTGTCACAGCATCCGAAGGATTTTCCCGAGATCTATCGCGCGCTCGTCGCGGCAGGCGAGCACACGGGCAAGCTCGGGCTCGTGCTGTCGCGCCTTGCCGACTATATCGAGCAGCGCAACGCGCTCAAGCAGAAGATCATTCTCGCGTTCACGTATCCGACCATCGTGACGATCATCGCGCTCGGCATCGTCACGTTCCTGTTGAGCTATGTGGTGCCGCAGGTCGTCAATGTGTTCGCGAGCACGAAGCAGCAACTGCCATTTCTGACGATCATGATGATGGCGCTGTCCGCTTTCGTGCGGAACTGGTGGTGGGCGGTGCTGATCGCGCTCGCAATCCTGATTTACGTGGCGCGTTCGGTACTTGCGCAACCGGGGCCGCGCCTCGCGTTCGATCGCTGGACGCTGACCGCCCCGCTCTTCGGCAAGCTCGTGCGCGGCTACAACACGGTGCGTTTCGCGAGCACACTCGGAATTTTGACGGCGGCGGGCGTGCCGATCCTGCGCGCGTTGCAGGCCGCCAGCGAAACGCTCAGCAATGTCGCGATGCGCGGCAATATCGACGATGCCATCGTGCGCGTGCGGGAAGGCACGTCACTGTCGCGCGCGCTCGGCAACACGAAAACGTTTCCGCCCGTGCTCGTGCACCTGATCCGGTCCGGCGAAGCGACGGGCGACGTGACGACGATGCTCGATCGTGCGGCGGACGGCGAAGCACGCGAACTCGAACGGCGGACGATGTTTCTGACGAGCCTGCTCGAGCCGCTGCTGATCCTCGCGATGGGCGGCGTGGTGCTGGTGATCGTGCTCGCCGTGATGCTGCCGATCATCGAGTTGAACAACCTGGTGCAATAGCCGTAGCGGTGGCGGCGAGATGTCACGCCGCGAAAGGTTCGTGCGTGCCGTCGCGGCCTGGACGGTGCGCCGGCGCGGCGGAAAATGAACTCAGCGCACGTAGATGGTTGGGCCGGGCGCGTTGGCGGGAAGGGTCACTTCGGAATGCGCGCCGTTGCGGTCGAGGATGATCGAGCGCGGGCGTACTTCGGAGAGCTTGGTGCCTTGCATGATCGTGCCGCCCAGCGACACCGTGCGGGGCGGCTCGCCGCCCGTGCTGACGATCGCGGCGGCGCCTTCGCGCAGCGCGAGAATGCCGAACAGCCGCACGTCCTGATTCGCGTTGCGCGTCAGCTGGCCGCCGAACAGCGTCCCTGCCAGTTCCGTCGAAACGGGCCCCCGCACGGCCGCGGCGGCTACGGGCGCGCCGGAATGCGACGTGAGCGCGACGATCCAGTAAGTGAGCGTCGCGCAGAACACGGCGAAGAGCGTGAGCGAAATCAGTCGGATCTGGAGTGCGTTCATGCTGTCATTGTACGGACTATTGGGAATTTGCGGCCTGTCCAGGGCCTTCACTGGATGACATTAAAATGACCGACCGGACCTGCGGCGTGCTGCGTTTGTTTCGACGCGTGCCGCGATGTCCGGTCGATCGACCATTTTTTCAAAGAGAGGTAGCAAGTTATGCAAATGTGGATCAGTCGCCGAAACGAAACCGCGGTCATGCGCGCGAACCCGCGCGCCCGTCGTCAACGCGGGTTCACGCTGATCGAAATCATGGTCGTGATCGCGATTCTCGGCATTCTGGCCGCGCTGATCGTGCCGAAGATCATGAGCCGTCCGGACGAAGCGCGCCGCGTGGCCGCGAAACAGGACATCGGCACCATCATGCAGTCGCTCAAGCTCTACCGTCTCGACAACGGCCGCTATCCGACCCAGGAGCAAGGCCTGCGCGCGCTGATCGAAAAGCCGAGCACGGACCCGGTGCCGAACAACTGGAAGGACGGCGGCTATCTGGAACGTTTGCCTAACGATCCTTGGGGCAACCAGTATCAATACCTGAATCCGGGCGTGCACGGCGAGATCGACGTGTTCAGCTATGGCGCGGACGGCAAGGCGGGCGGAGAAGGCAACGATTCCGATGTCGGCTCGTGGCAATGAGCAGCGTTGCTCGTTGCCGCGCTTTGGATGTTTAGATCGATCGTCAGCGGCGTCATCATGCGATTGTCCGACTGCTTGCCTCGTGCTTCGCGCGCGGTCCTGAACGTCGATGACGCTGACGGTGTCGTCGCCGTCGGCGGCTCGACGGGGCATGCGCGGCGCGCGGGCGCACTCAGGCGGCAGCGCGGCTTCACGCTGCTCGAAATGCTGGTGGTGCTGGTGATTGCGGGCTTGCTGGTGTCGCTGGCGTCGCTGACGCTGAACCGCAATCCGCGCACGGATCTGAACGAAGAGGCGCAGCGTCTTGCGCTGCTGTTCGAGTCGGCGGGCGACGAGGCGCAGGTGCGCGCGCGCCCGATTTCGTGGCTGCCGCTCGAAGGCGGCTTTCGTTTCGATATCCGCACGAACGACGGCTGGCGTCCTTTGCGTGACGATCTGCTCGGGCCGCGCCACTGGGAAGGCGGCGTGACGGGCGTGACGATCGACTACCCCGGTTCGGATACGCATTCGGACCGCATCGTGTTCGGTACCGAGAGTATCGATACGCCCGTGAAGATCACGCTGTTTTCCGCCGCGGGCCATGTGACGATCGTCGGCACGGGCAACGGCCGTTACGAGGTCCGCTGATGACACGCGCGCTTCGCCTTCGCCGCTCGGGCCGTGGAACCGGCAATCCGAATCGTATGAACGCCGATGGCTTCACGATGATCGAAGTGCTCGTCGCGCTGGCGATCATCGCAGTGGCGCTAGCCGCGTCGCTGCGGGCCGTCGGCAGTCTCGCGACGGGCGAGGCGGATCTGCATCGGCGGCTGCTCGCCGGCTGGAGCGCGGACAACGCGCTCGCGCAATTGCATCTGACGCGCAAGTGGCCGGACGTTGGCACGCAAAGTTTCGATTGTTCGCAGGGCAACCTGCAGCTGATTTGCTCGGAAACCGTGAGCGCGACGCCGAACCCGGTGTTTCGGCGCGTCGAGGTGTCGGTGAAGATGCCCGGACGGCCGGGCAATCTTGCGCAATTGGTGACGGTGATCGCGAATGAAACGAACCGGTCGCTCTGAGCCCCGCGGGGAGTCCCGCTGTGAGTCCCGCTCCGAGCCCGATGGGCTGCGCGCGCGTCGCGCTCCCTTGTCGATGAGGAAGACGGCGGGCGGCTTCACGCTGATCGAACTGCTCGTTGCGATTGCGATTCTGGCTGTGATCGCGGTGCTGTCATGGCGCGGTCTGGATCAGATCATTCGCGGCCGGCAGACGATCACGAACGCAATGGAAGACGAGCGCGTGTTCGCGCAACTGTTCGATCAGATGCGCATCGACGTGCGCAACGCGGCATCCGATGACGAAGTCGGCGAGCCGGCCGTGGGCGTGCAAAGCAACACATTGCAGATCGTGCGGTACGCGCGAACGCCTGGCGTGGCGCCCCGGCTGGTGGTGGTGCGGTATCGGATCACCAATGGGCGCATCATTCGCTATGCGTCGCCGCCGCTCGGAAATGTCGGCGAAGTGCGGCGCGCGCTCGGCGGCGGCGAGAATGAGAACTGGGGGTCGGTGCCGTTGATGGGCGGCGTCGGCGCAATCTCGGCCAGAATGTATGTGCCGAAAGTCGGCTGGACGACGCAGATGAAAGACGTGCAGTCGGCCATCACCGAAAACGACAATAATCTGAAAGTCCCTCAGCTTGGGAATGCGCCGTTGCCGAGGTCCGTGACGGGGGTCGAAGTCAGTGTCGGCGCGACGTCGCTGGCCCGGCCGATTACGCGGGTTTTTCTCGTAGGGGAGTGATTTTTTCATGAAGTGCGTTCGCTCTGCCCGTTCGAAACCTGCTGCGCAACAACGCGGGGCGGCCATCATCAGCGCATTGCTGGTTGTCGCGCTGTCGGCCATCCTCGTTTCCGGCATGCTCTGGCGGCAGCAGGTGCAGATCCGGCGCATCGAGAACCAGCGGCTGCTTGCGCAGGCGCAGTGGGTCTCGCGCGGCGCGCTCGACTGGACGCGCCTCATTCTTCGCTCCGAAGGCGATACGTCGGCCGGCATCACCTATCTTGGCGGCGTGTGGGGCGTTCCCATCGCGCGGACGCGTTTGTCGGATTTTCTCGGCCAAATTGGCGAAGTGCGCGCGCAGCAAGCCGCCGCGACCTATATCTCCGGCTCCATCGAGGACGCTCAGGCCAAGTTCAATCTGCGCAATCTCGTGTCGTCGCCCGTGCCGGGCGCCCTCACGTTGAATGCCGACCAGATCCTGGCGTTTCAGCGCCTGCTCCAGACGCTTGGGATCAATAGTCAGCTTGCGAAAACTACCGCAATTCAGATGCGCGCCGGGCTTCGGCAGTCGGCAACCCGCTTTCAGAGTTCCGAGACGCCTGGAAATGTCGATCCGGCCCAGCTCCAGGGCGCCGTAGGCGGCGGCAACGCGGACAAGGCCGGTCTCGGGGACGCCGACAAAACCGCCGGCGTCGCGCCGCTTCAGATGACGGGCGTCGATTCGCTGCTCGACGTGCCCGGCTTTACGCCGGACATGGTCGCGCGGCTGCGTCCGTTCGTAACCGTGCTGCCGACGGCAACGGCCGTCAACATGAATACCGCACCCGCCGAGGTGGTCGCGGCCGTCGTGCCCGGCATGAATCTGTCGAATGCGCAGGCGTTCGTCGCGCGGCGCGAGACGGTGTTCTTCCACAACATCAGCGATGTGCAACTGGCGTTGCGCGGCGCGGGCGTACAGCAAACCTCGTTCGATCCGAACGAACTCGACGTCAATACGAGCTACTTTCTAGTGCATGGCCGTGTCGAGCACGAGCGTGCCGAAGTCGATCGCACCACCCTCGTCTACCGTGACGTGCAGACGCATATCACGCGTGTCGTATGGGGACGAGATCAACCATGAACAATGCAATTTCCCGAGAGAGTGGCCTTTGAGCACGCTGATCGTTCTTCTGCCGCCGCGTGACCCGGCGGTGCCGTCGCAGGAATGGCAACTGCCGGAATTGCCGTTTCTGCTGCTCGACAAAGCGGGGCGCATACAGCGCGCAGGTCAGTCGGCGCCCGGTCTGTTGCCGCGCGCAGGCTCGACGGTGCTGATGGTCGCCGCGCGCGACTGTCTAATGCTCGCCGCCGCCGTGCCGCCGCTGAAGGGCCCGCGCTTGCGCCAGGCATTGCCGAATGTCGTCGAGGATCAACTGATTCAGGACGCGCAGACGACCCATATCGCGCTCGATCCGCAACCGATCGACGGCAATCGCCACGTGCTCGCGATCGTCGATCGCGGCTGGTTCCGCTATATCGTCGAGACCTTTGCGGCGGCCGGTCATCGCAATGTGAAGGCGGTGCCCGTCGCGCGTTGCCTGCCGCGGCCCGTCGCCGCCGCAGCAGCGCCGGCGCGTGCGGAACAAGCCGTCGCAGCGGGCGCCGCGGATGACGATACGGCGCCGCCGCGCGACCATTTCGGCGAGGACGTCACGCCGATCGTTGCGGCCGTGCTCGGCAACGTCGTGTCTTCGACGGCCGCGGTGCTCGGTGAGGACGCCATCGCCAATACAGCCCCGCCTCGCGTCGAACTCGCGCTCTTGCGCGGTCCGCTCGGCGAAGGGATCGCCGTTCCCGCGACGGACGTCAACATGACGGTGGCGGCGCTCGCGGGCCACGCGCCTGTCACGCTCTACACGCTCGTCGATCTGCCCGGCAGCGAGCCGCGCCTTGCATCGACCGCGCCATCGGGTCGCGCGTCGCCGATCAGCGGCGCGCTGCCGATGTCGTTCGAGACGCTCGCGCGCAACGCCATCGACTGCCGCTTCGATCTATGCCAGTTCGAGTTCGCGGTGCAGCCGTGGCGACTCGATCGCGCGACGCTGCGACGTCTGCGCCTGCCGTTGTGGCTGCTGGCGGGGACGGTGCTCGTCGCGATCATCGGCGCGAATGTGCAATGGCTGATGCTGTCGCGCCAGCGTGACGCGATCAGCGCGCAAATGACGGAGCTGCTGCTCAACACGTTTCCGAAGACGACCGTCGTGCTCGACGCGCCCGATCAGATGGCGCGTCAATTGCAGCAATTGCGCGTCGCGGCGGGCGAGCTGTCGCCGGACGACTTTCTGTCGCTGGCCGATGCGCTTGCACGTTCGCTCGGGCCCGTGCCCGTCAACGGCATTGCCGCGCTCGACTATCACGACCGGCGGCTCGACGTGACGTTCAAGCCGGAGGTCAAGGTCGATCCCGATTTCCAGCAGCGTCTGACGCGCAGCGGCCTGAAGGGCTCGATCGACAGCAATACCGGCAAATGGACCATCAGGAACGGACAATGAAAGCTGAACTCTTGAATACCTGGGCCGGCTTCTGGGAAGCGCGCACGCCGCGCGAGAGAGGAATCCTGACATGGGGCGGCGTGGCCGTGGCCGTCGCAGTCGTGTGGTCGGTTCTGTGGGCGCCCGCGCAGGAAGGCCGCGCGCGGCTGCGTGAATCGATTCCGGCGCTGCAGCGCCAGCTCGCGCAAATGACCGCGCAGGCGAACGAAGCGCGCTCGCTGTCCGGGGCGGCCCAAGGCGTCGCGCCGACGGGCGGCGCGCTGAAGGACGCGCTGACGTCCTCGCTTGGCGATCACGGTCTTGCGGCGACGCAGGTCCAGGTGATCGGCAACGCGGTGCAGATCCAGTTGAAGAACGCGTCGTTTCCCGCATGGACGGACTGGCTCGACGACGCACGCAAGCAGTTCAAGGTGCAGGTCGCCGAGGCGCATGTCACCGCGTTGAAGCAGGACGGCCAGGTCGATCTGACGGCGTCGCTGCAACCCGCAACGATCAAATGACGGCGCTGCCACAGGACCACGCATGAGATTCTGGATGCGGCGATTGCGCGCCGCGCTGCCCTGGATCGTCGTCGCGCTGATCGCGAACGTCGTGGTGCTCCTCGTGGCGGCGCCCGCCGCGTGGATCACGCCGCAGTTCGCGAAGGCCACGCAAGGCCACGTCAATCTCGTCGATCCGTCGGGGTCGCTGTGGCATGGCTCGGCGTCGCTGATGCTCGCCGCCGGGCCCGACGCCGAATCAGCGACGCTGCTGCCGGGGCGGATCGAATGGCACACGTCGTTCTGGGCGCTGTTCACGGGCCGCGTGCGCATGCAGATGCAGCAAAGCGATGCGATGCCCAACCCCATTACCGTCGACGCGACGCTGCGCAGCGCGACGATGTCGAGCGGCAGCCTGACCGTGCCGGCCGCATTGCTCGCGGGATTGGGCGCGCCGTTCAACACGCTCGATCTCCAGGGCGACGTGCGGCTCAACTGGACCGACTGGCGCACCTTCAATCGACAGGCTTTCGGTCAGCTGATCGTGACGCTGAACGACATGAGTTCGCGCGTTTCACGGGTGAAGCCGCTCGGGTCTTATCGCGTGGTGTTCCAGGCGGAAGGCGCTGCGGGCACGCTCGATTTGTCGACGACGAAGGGGCCGCTGCTGCTGAACGGCCATGGCACGCTCAGCCAAAGCTCGACATCGTTCGCCGGCACCGCGAGCTCGGCACCCGAAGCCGCCGACAATCTGGCCGGGCTGCTGAATCTGCTCGGGCGTCCGACGGGCCGCGGACAGGTCGCGCTGGGTTTCGCCCGCTGACCTGCCTCGCGGGCAAAAACGGAATGCCGCCATGGTCGCGCATCGCGGCCGTCTGCATTCCTGGTTCGTACGTGGCGACGTCTAGCCGGCTGATGCTGGCGCTCCGGCGACGGGCGTAGTGGGAGCCGCAGGCGCGGAAGCGGGCGCTGGCGCGGCGACATCGCCCGTTTCGCGGTCCATCTGCGACACTTCCCAGCCACCGCCCAATGCCTTGACGAGACCCACTGACGAAACCATCCGCTGACCGGCGATGCTCGCGAGCTTCTGCTCGGCCGTGAACGCGGTGGTTTGCGCCGTCAGCACGTTCAGATAGCCGACCGTGCCGGACTTGTACTGGTTCGTCACGATATCGAGCGCCTGCTGTGCGGACTGCACGGCCTGTTCCTGAACCGTGATTTCCTGCTCGAGAATGCGCAGCGACGCGAGGTTGTCTTCGACATCCTGGAACGCCGTCAGCACCGTCAGCCGATAGGTGGCGACGTCCTGATCATATGCGGCGCGCGCGGCTTCCGTCTGCGCGTGGCGCAGGCCCGCGTCGAAAATGGTCGTCGCGAGCTGCGGGCCGAGCGTCCAGAAGCGCGACGGCATCTGCAGCAATTGCGAGAACACCGAGCTTTCGAAGCCGCCGCTCGCCGACAGCGTCAGCGTCGGAAAGAACGCCGAAATCGCGACGCCGATCTGCTCGTTTGCCGCCGCGGCCCTGCGTTCCGCCGACGCGATATCCGGCCGCCGCTCGAGCAGCGCGGACGGCAATTGCGCGGGCACGGCGGGCGGCAAGGCGTCGAGCGGCGCGGGCGGCAGCGCGAACGTCGAGGCGGGCTCGCCGACCAGCACGGCGATCGCGTGCTCGTTCTGCGCGCGCGCGACGCCGTTGTCGATTGCCGCGGCCTGCGCCGATTGCAGCTGCGTTTGCGCCTGAATCACGTCGGAGCGCGCCGCGACACCCTGCGCATAACGGTTCTGCGTGAGCGTGAGCGAGCGCTGGTATGCGGCGACGGTGTCGTCGAGCAATTTCTGCTGCGCGTCGAGCGAACGGGTATTGAAGTAGGTTTGCGCGAGCGTCGCCTGAGCGGAAAGGCGCGCGTTCGCCAGATCGGCGGCGGCGCTTTGTTGGCCCGCCTTTTGTCCCGCGACGGTGCGGCTCACCTTGCCCCAGAGGTCGGGTTCCCAGGTGGCGTCGAGCGACAGGCTGTAGCTGTTGCTGATCGAGCCGGAGCTGCTCAGCGACGAAGTGGTCCCGCCCCCGCCTCCCGTCACTGATCCGTTGAAACTGCGGCTCGGCGTGCGCGAGCGCGAAGCATCCGCCGATGCGCTGATCACCGGGAAATAGGCTGCGCGCGCCTCGCTGACGAGCGCGCGTGCCTGCCGGTATGCGGCGGCGAACTGCGCGATGCTCTGGTTCGACGCGTTCAGCTTGTCTTCGAGCGCATTCAGCTGCGGGTCGTTATAGATGGTCCACCATGCGCCACGGTCCTGCTGGTCGGCGGGCTGCGCGACCTTCCAGCCTTCGGCGGCTTCCTTGTACGAAGCGGGAACCTCGACCGACGGCCGCTTGTAGTCGGGGCCGACCGCGCAACCGGCAAGAGCGACGGCGAGCGCAGCGGCAGCGGCAATGGTCAGGACGCGTGGCCCCGCGACGTTCGCGACAGCGGCAGGTGCGCGCGAAGTTCGATCAAACTGCATGCAAATGAATTCCTGTCGATTCGGATGGCGCGATGCGCACAGGCGAGGCGATCGCGGAGCGGCCGCTCACGCGGTGCCCGGCGCGGATTCGCGATCGCTCGAATGGTAGCTGACACGGCGGCCGGCGACGAAAACAGAAGGTTAATGCCGCGCACGCTCCGTGTGTGTTACCGACGGTATATCGACGGTTACGTGCTGTTACGGCGCTTCACGCACGGAAAAGGGCCGCCTGCCAGGGCAGCCTTCGTCACGTAGCGCCTGGGATGGGTTCAGACGCGCGGGTCCGCTGTCGTCTGCCGCGCCTGTTTGCCGGCGGCGGCGCGGCATGCCGGCGCGTCGGGGCGGGTCTGGCAGACCGTCGCGGCAGGCGCGATCGTCTGGTGGTTGCCCGTCAAGCGGGCCTTGAGCGGGGATGCAAGCAGCGCGATCGGCCTGACGGCGCGCTTTTGGGCGCCAGGCGAGCGCCGATGTTCGAACCACGCGAAGAGCAACACCCCGAGAGACCCGCCCGGCAGGACGAAAATTACCGCGTACAGAGCCACTTTCCACCAGCGGTTGGCTCCCTGGAAAGTTTGAAGCGCGGAATCGGTCAATGAGCGGCCCCAGCCGCCAAGGGTGTTTTTGAGGTACAGCATCGCGGAAATCCTCTGTGCGCCGGTAAAGGAAGGCGCACGCAAGTGCGGTCAGAACATGGTCTCCGATGACGCGGATCGGGTAATTCGTTGCTTGCCATAATATTGACTATGCAATCAATTTTCAACATACTGTGCATCGCAGCATGGTCATTCGTTGTTTTTGGATTGAATTCCCGACCGGTTCGCTGCCTGGGCAGATAAAATTTTCGGCATTGTCCCGATCTCCGCCGATAGGCAACTTACGAAAGAGCTTTTATGACGCACGGTCCTTATCAGCCGGAGTCGATTCACCTCGAATCGAGTCTTGGCTATTTCCTGACCAAAGCGCGCAACGTGCTGGTCGATCGCACGGACCGCGCGGTCGCGCATCTGGGGCTGACCACGCAGCAGATCGGCGTGATCCTGTTGCTGTCGTGCGGCCGGGCGACAACGCCGTTCGAATTGTCGCGGGTGATGTCCTATGACAGCGGATCGATGACGCGGATGCTCGATCGCCTCGAAAAGAAGGGGTTGATCGCGCGATCGCGCAGCGACAGGGACCGGCGCATCGTGAAACTGGAATTGACGCTGCAGGGCCAAGAGGCGGCGTCGCAGTTGCCGCAAATCGGCGCCGCCGTGCTCAACGAGCAACTGCGCGGTTTTTCCGACGCGGATCTGGCGACGCTGATCGATCTGCTGAGCCGATTCATTGCAAATGGCATCGACGCGGGCGCCGAGGCTGATGGATGCGCCGCTGGCGGCGCTGGGGAAGACGAAGAGGACAGGCCGTCCGCGTGAACGGCGAGCGCTAAGGCGGCCGCGCGAACTGGCGCCATTTTTTTTAAAAACTATCTGTCTGGGCAGAAAGTGTCAAGACATGAAAATTACGCCATGTGCGTCGGGCATTTTCGTGTCAGGTCAAGTTCTTGCCATGATTCACAGGAGACACGAATGACCGCCTCGGCTTCCGCTTCTGCCGATACGACGGCCGACTGGCCGATTTCCGATCTGTCGGATCGATCGGCGCCCGGTTCAGCTCCGCCCGGCGCCCCTGTTTCCCCGAAGCCCACCGTCCCTGCTCCGCTCGCTGGCGGCACGCTTGCGCTTCTGACGGTGGGGCTTGCTTTGGGCACCTTCATGGAAGTCCTCGACACGTCGATTGCCAATGTCGCCGTGCCGACGATCTCCGGCAGTCTCGGCGTCGCGACAAGCGAGGGCACATGGGTGATCTCGTCGTATTCGGTGGCATCCGCGATCGCCGTGCCGTTGACTGGATGGCTCGCGCGACGGGTGGGCGAAGTCCGGCTGTTCACGTTGTCGGTGCTGCTGTTCACGCTGGCGTCCGCGGCATGCGGCTTTGCGCAGAACTTCGAATCGCTGATCGCGTTCCGTCTGCTGCAAGGTCTCGTGTCCGGGCCGATGGTGCCACTGTCGCAGACGATTCTGATGCGCTCCTATCCGCTTGAGAAGCGCGGGCTCGCGCTCGGCTTATGGGCGATGACGGTGATCGTCGCACCGATCTTCGGGCCCGTGATGGGCGGCTGGATCACCGACAACTACACTTGGCCGTGGATCTTCTATATCAATCTGCCCATTGGCCTGTTTTCGGCTGCATGCGCGTACTTCCTGCTGCGCGGGCGCGAAACACCGACGACGAAGCAGCGCATCGACGGCGTCGGCCTCGGCCTGCTCGTGATCGGCGTGTCGTGTCTGCAGATGATGCTCGACCTGGGCAAAGATCACGACTGGTTCAATTCCACGTTCATTGTCGCGCTCTCGATCATCGCGGTGACGTCGCTCGCCTTCATGCTCGTGTGGGAGATGACGGAGAAAGAGCCTGTCGTTGATTTGTCGCTCTTCAAGGACCGCAATTTCGCACTCGGCGCGCTGATTATCTCGTTTGGTTTCATGGCGTTTTTCGGCTCGGTGGTGATCTTCCCGCTTTGGCTGCAGACCGTCATGGGATACACAGCCGGACTCGCCGGACTCGCGACGGCGCCCGTCGGCTTGCTCGCACTTGTGCTGTCGCCGATGATCGGCCGCAACATGCATCGCCTGAATTTGCGGTTGGTCGCGAGTTTCGCGTTCGTGGTCTTCGCGTTCGTGTCGCTGTGGAACTCGACGTTTACGCTCGATGCGCCGTTCAATCAGGTGATCCTGCCGCGGCTCGTGCAGGGGATCGGCGTTGCGTGCTTCTTCGTGCCAATGACGACGATCACGCTATCCAGCGTCGCCGACGAGCGGCTCGCGAGCGCGTCGGGACTGTCGAATTTCCTGCGGACGCTATCGGGCGCGATTGGTACGGCGATTAGCACGACATTTTGGGAAAACGACGCGATTTATCACCATGCGCTGCTGACCGAATCGGTAAGCGCCTATTCGGCGAATACGACCTCTTATACCGTTCAGCTGACGTCGTTGGGTTTCAACGGACAGGCGGTGACCGCCCAGTTGAATGAGATCGTCACGCAACAGGGCTACATGATGGCGACCAACGACTTCTTCCGGATCTCATGCGCGTGCTTCATCGTGCTCGCGTGTCTCGTGTGGATTACGAAGCCCAAAAAAGGAGCGGCGGCGTCAATGGGACATTGACACCGCCGCCGCCGGTTGGGAGCTTCGCCGCTCCCGGGCTTTGCTGCGTGGAATTACTTGCCGTCGACCTGAATCTCGACGCGGCGGTTCTTCGCCCGGCCGATCGACGTGGTGTTCGGCGCGACGGGCGATGCGCTGCCGTAACCCTGCACGTCCCACTTCGTGGCACGCATGCCGGCGGTGGCCAGGTAGCTCTGCACCGAGCGGGCGCGCGCCGCCGACAGACGGTTGTTCAACTCTGCTGAGCCAGTCGAATCCGTATAGCCGGCGATCGTCAGGTGGTCGATATCGACGCCCTGATTCGCCGCGACGAAGTCATCGAGCTTTGCCGTTGCAACGGGCGTCAGTGTCGCGCTGCCGACGGCGAAGGTTGCATCGCCTTGCAACGTGATTTTGCGGACGGGTGCGTGGCGCACGGGAGCCGGAGCGGGTGTGGCAACCGGTGCCACGACGGGCATGACGACGACAGGCGCCGGCGCGACCGGCTTCTCGACGACGGGCGTCGTGCACTGGAACGTGATTTCGCGCGGATCGTTTTCCGACTTGAAATCGGAAGACATGTGATCCACCGATTCAATTCGCGTCGCGCGCTTGTCGCCGCAAATGCGCTTTACTTCGGCCATGCAGCTTTGGGAGCTTTCCAGCAGACCAAGACATTGGACGCGATATGCCTGAGTACCATTGGCGAGCGTCACGACATCCGTATTATGGGTGGGACCGGAATATGAAGTGCAGCCGGCAATACCCGCGGCGCATGCAAGTGACATTAACGTACGAATGAACATGAGACTTCTCGGGAAGGAATTCAGAGGTTGCAGAACGATAAGTTCCACAAGCGTCTGCACCAATCGGAGAAGTCTTAAAGAAATGCTAATTGGCGGCGATTCGTCCTACTGAGAGACGGGCTCACCCGTCGGCGACGATGTCGATTGGCCCGACGTTCCAGCTGCATGACCGGACGACGATGTCGACGCCGCACCTGGCGTGTTGCCGCGTACGAATTGCTTGAAGTCGGCGCCCGCTTCCCAAGGGTTCGGTCGACATCCGAGAGCGCTGTCGCAATGGGCGGCAAATCCAATCGTGGACGTGCCGTCGTTGTTCGGCGCCTTTGTTATTTCGAACGCGAGCGCGCGGTTGCCGCCGTCCGGTCCCGCCGTCTGGATCAGCGAATCGGTCGCGCTAGTGACCTCGTAGCGGGAATGCGCTGTAACCCATGTGTGCGCGCGTTGCCACCACGCGTCGCATTGGCTCTTGCTGGTGCAAGTAAGGGGCGCGGTGGCGATCTGCATCACATCGGGATTGACCTGACCTTGCGTCGAGCAGCCGGCGGCGACTATGCAAAGCGTGGCTACCAGAACTTTGTTCATAACCCGGTTTCCTCCCTCGCATCACCCTTGCAAACGGGCGATCGACAAAGCGCTGCGCCATACAGGATTGGACCGCAACGGCGCCGACGTGTTCATACTGCGCGCATGGAGGCGCATCGCGATTGAGGCAGCGCAACACCAACGAACAGCAATTTTCGGCCCCGATGCGACCGCCATGAAAAAGGGCAGCGCGAAGCTGCCCTCGATGACGTCCCCGGCGCGCCCGTGCCCGGCGCGCTATACGCTGAAGCGGTTCAACGTATAGGCGCGGTATGCGGCGACGAACGCATCGAATGATCCGACTTCGTCGCGTTCGAGCTTCGCCTGTTCTTCAAGCGACTTGGCGGCAAGCGTCGCGAACGCTTGCGTTTGGGCTTCGTCCAGCGGGCGGGCGCGGAAATATTCCGCGTGCGCCGCACTCTGAGTGAGGCCGAACTCGAGGAAGCCTTGCTGCTTGTCTCGCATGATCTGCAGCACGCGAGCCGACGGCGTCAGCGATGCATCGGCGAGCTTCGCGCGTTGCGCGGCGACCGAGCGCGCGTGGCTGTCGTCGCCGCGGACCGAGTCGAGCACGGCGGCCGCGTGATCGATCTTGGCGAGCAGTTCGTTGGCCCAATCGAGCATCCTGACCGGCTGGCCGTCGCGCGTCAGTTCGAGGTCCGGCTTGCGCCCTTCCATCGTCACGCGGCCGAAGTTCCGGTTCGCTTCCGTGTACGCAGGCGGCGGCAGCGGCGCGCTCTCGTCCAGCGCACAGACCAGCAGGTAAGCGTCGAGAAAACGGGCGGTTTCCAGCGAGATGCCCGTCGGCTCGAACGGATCGATGTCCATGCAACGCACCTCGACATACTGCACGCCGCGCGCGGCCAGCGCATGCAACGGACGCTCGCCGGGATACGTGACGCGCTTCGGGCGGATCGTCGAGTAGAACTCGTTTTCGATCTGTAGCACGTTGGTGTTGATTTGCACCCATTCGCCGTCGCGCTGCGTGCCGATGGCCTCATATTGCGGATACGGCTGGCTGACCGCTTTTGCCAGCGCGTCGAGGTAGCCTGGCAGCGTGTCGTAGTCGGCGTGCAGCGCGGCCTGCGCCGTCGTGTTCGAGTAGCCGAGATCGCTCATGCGCAGGCTCGTCGCGTAAGGGCGGTAGAGCGTGTCCGCATTGAACGATTCGAGCGTGTGCGGACGGCCGCGCAGGAAACGACGATCGATCGCCGGCGATGCGCCGAACAGATACATCAGCAGCCAGCTCGTGCGGCGGAAATTGCGGATCAGCGCGAGATAACGGTCGGACTGAAAATCGACGGCATTGGCCGTCGATTGCTGGTCGGCGTGGAGCAGCCGCCACACTTCTTCGTTCAACGAATAGTTGTAGTGGATGCCCGAGATGCACTGCATTGTGCGTCCATAGCGCAGCGCGAGGCCGACGCGATACACGTATTTGAGCCTGCCGATATTCGACGTGCCGTAGTGCGCGATGGGAATCTCGTCGTCTTCGGGCAAGAGGCCCGGCATCGAGTTGTTCCACAGCAGTTCGTCGCCAATCGCCGAGTAGACGAAGCGATGCAGCGTGTCGAGACGCTCGAGCGTGGTCGCCGCGTCGTGCTCCGCGGGCGTGATGAGTTCGAGCAGCGCTTCGGAATAGTCCGTCGTCAGCGAAGGATGCGTGAGTGCAGAGCCGAGCGCGCGCGGATGCGCAGTCGTCGCGAGATGACCGTCAGCCGTCACGCGCAGGCTTTCCTTTTCGATGCCGCGCAAACCGCCCGGCAGCGCATCGCGCTGCGGGCCGGAAGTCAGCACGGACAGGCGGTGCAGGAGCGCGTCGGTCGTGCGGGAGGGTGTCGTGTTTGGCATTGATGCGGGGCGAACTTGGTCGGCCGCCATGCGCCGCACGATGTTGCTCGGGCGCGGTCGACAACGTTCGGCGGAATTTTCAGTAGCGGGCACTTTAACATCTCGCCAGAACGGCTGCTTGGGGCTGCCTCGGGCAGCATCCGCGCCGCTTGCGGCCGAGCTGCGATGTCCGGTCCGCTCCTTCTCACTCTACGCCGCGCAGGGGCGCGAAGTCGATCCGCCGCGGGCGCACATGTGTGCGCAAAGCCGCTAGCCGCCGCGCGCCGCGCCCGCGCGATCGGCGACTTCGTTCCACAGATGCATCGCCGCGTAGGCCCGCCACGGGCGCCAGGCATCGGTGCGCTCGCGCTGCAGACGCGGGCGCGAGAGCGCAGGATCGCGCGCCGCGATGGCTTGCATCAGCACCAGATCCGACGCAGGCCACGCATCGGCGTCGCGCCATGCGCGCATTGCGACGTATTCGACCGTCCACGGGCCGACGCCCGGGAGCGCGAGCAGCGACGCCCGAAGCCGCTCGACATCGAAGGACGCGCTGCCGACGCTATCGACGGGCACGTCGCCAGACGCGACCGCGCGCGCGAAGCCCTGCAACGCCTCGATGCGCTTGCCGGGCATGCCGATCTGCGCGAGGTTCGCTGCGGCCAGCGTGTCGGGAGTCGGGAAGCGCCAGGCGGTGGTTTGATGCGGATGATCGTCGATGCGCACACCGGCGCGCTGCACGATTCGTCCGATGATCGTGGTCGCGGCCTTTACACTGACTTGCTGGCCGACGATCGCCCGCACGACCAGTTCGAATCCGGACCACGCGCCGGGTACGCGCAAACCAGGCGCTGTGGCGACGAGCGGCGCGAGCCACGGATCGGCGGCAAGGCTCGCACCGATCGCCTTCGGATCGGCGTGCAGATCGAACATGCGCGCGATGGGCGCGGCGAGCGCGTCGACGTGGCGGCTCGCGGCGCCGTCGATGATCGCGACGATGCAGTGCTTGCGCGGATGCTTGCGTACGGCGAGTGTGCCGCTGTCGCCGTTCCAGCCGATCGCGCGGCGCCAGACGCCGTCTTCGACAGCTTCGACCCCCGGCGTCGCGCGGCCGCCGACAAAGCGCAGGATGCGCGGCCAGTCGAAGGGAGCCTTGTACGGCAGTTCTAGTACGGCAGTCGGCGTGGTGCTCAAGCGGCGTGATCCATGTCGGGAATGGGCGGAGTGGTGTTGCCTGCGTCCTTGGCCTCGTGGTGCGCCTCGGTGTCGAGCAGCATCGCTTTGCGTGCGATGCCCCATCGATAGCCCGCCAGCGATCCGCCCTTTTGCACGACGCGGTGGCATGGTATCGCGAGTGCGACGGGGTTCGACGCACACGCGCTCGCGACGGCTCGTACCGCCCGCGGCGATCCGACTGCCTCGGCGATCTGCGAATAGCTGCGCGTCTCACCGTAGGGGATGCGCCGCAAGGCTTCCCAGACGCGCTGCTGGAATGCTGTGGCGGCGATGTCGAGGGGCAGATCGAAGCGCTGGCGTGTGCCGCGCAAATAGGCATCGACCTGGTCGATGAACGGCGCGAGCCGCGCCGGGTCGTCGATCAGTTCCGCGCTCGCGAATTCCTTGCCCAGTTCGTCTGCGAGCGCCGCGGGGTCGTCGCCGAAGGCGATCTTGCAGATGCCCTTGTCGGTCGTCGCGACGAGCACGAGGCCAAGCGAGGTCGGCGCGCTCGCGTAGCGGACGCGCAGGCCGGCGCCTTTGCGGCGGTAGTCGGAGGGCGCCATGCCCAGTTCCGCAGCGGCTGTGTCGTACATGCGCGACGGCGAGCCGAAGCCGGCGTCGACGGTCGCGCGTGTGACGTCCACGCCGCGTTGCAGGGAGTCGCGCAGCGCCGCGCCGCGCTGGGCCGCCTGGTATTGCCGCGGCGACACGCCGACTACGCGCTTGAAAAGCCGCTGCAGATGAAACGGGCTGACGTGCACGGCTTCGCTGAGTTGCGCGAGCGTGAGACGCTGCTGCGGATCGGCGTCGAGTGCCGCGCACGCGCGATTGACGATCTCCAGTTCGCGCGGCAGGCCGCCAGGCTGGCAGCGCTTGCATTCGCGATAACCGGCGGCGCGTGCTTCGTCGGCCGAGCTGAAAAAGTCGACGTTCTCACGACGCGGAAACCGCGACGCGCACGACGGACGGCAAAACACGCCCGTCGTGCGCACGCCATAGAAGAAGGCGCCGTCAGCGGACATGTCGCGATTCAGAACGGCCGTCCAGCGTTCGTCGTCGGTGGAGAATGCGCTGGCTTCGGATAAGGCTGTGTTCATCGTTTGCCCCGAGGGACGGTTTCGACGCTTACCAATCTAGCGGGCAAGCTTACACAGTACGCTCCGCTTCTTGCTGTGTCATTTGGCTGAACGCCGGCCGGCCTTGGTCCACCCAAATACCGGGACAGAATGAGAAGCAAAAAAATCGGGGTTTTCCCTTAAAAAGTTATTGCGTCGCATCAAGCTGGCGTGTATAGTGGTTCCTGTCTCCTCCATGTCTCCTCCTGATATGGATTCAGCCCGCCCACTTAGGCGGGCTTTTTTTTGTCCCTTCGGCGCTCCTTTTCTTCCCGGCTTCCCGGCTTCCCGGCTTCCCGGCTTCCCGGCTTCCCGGCTTCCCGGCTTCCCGGTGCCTCGTTCCGGCCGCGAACTTCGCGCGCAATTCCTTCTAAACTGGGTTCTCTCGCCGGAACTTCAGCCAAGGACAGGATGCCGCCCATGAAATTCCAGATTCTCGATATCGATCACGTCGTCATTCGCGCGGCGGATCTCGACAAGATGACGCGCTTTTACCGTGAGGTGCTCGGCTGCGCGCTGGAGAAGGAGCAACTCGATCTCGGCCTGATCCAGCTACGGGCGGGACGCGCTCTGATCGATCTGCTGCAGGTCGGGGGGAGTATCGACCGGCCGGATAGCGGCGTGCCGGGCGAGGGGCGCAACATGGATCACGTGTGCCTGCGCGTCGAACCATTCGATGCTGCTGCGCTCATGGAATGGCTTGCCGGGAAGCACGTGCGGATCGGTGAGCAGGCGACGCGTTACGGTGCGGATGGTTACGGGCCTTCGCTTTATCTGTTCGATCCGGAGGGTAATATGGTTGAGCTGAAAGGCCCACCGACCGCGGCTACCTGAAAGGACCGCCTCGTTTATTGGTACACAGGACGACCGAATCCGCGACTAGCGGCCGCCATGCGCCGCCGGACGCGCATCGGCGGCGGCCTTGAGGACCGTCCACTCGATCGGCACGGCGTCGGCGGTTTCACTGCCGAGCCATGCCGCGTTGTCCTGGACCGTGCACTGCAGGCGCATCGTCCGTTCGGCCAGCGCGGCGAGGGCGGGCGCGACGTTTTCGCCAAGCGACCACACCGTCACGTTCCGCAGACGTTCGACCTTGTTGCGCACGCCTTGCCACCAGATATCGGAAGTCCGGCCGCCATAGGCGATCACGATCACTTCGTTCGCGCGGCTGCTCGCCTTGGCGATCCGGCGCTCGTCCGGTTGCCCGACCTCGATCCATGTGTCGACGGCGCCCGTCAGGTCTTTGGCCCACAGGTCCGGTTCATCGATATCCGAAAGGCCCTTGCAGAATTCGAGGCGTTCTTGTGCAAATAGTGCGAACGCGGCTACGCGGACCATCATGCGCTCGCTGGTTTCCGACGGATGCAGCGCGATTGTCACCGAATGGTCGGCATAGTAATGCCGGTCCATGTCGGCGATCTGGACTTCAGCTTTATAAATTGTCGATTTCAGAGCCATGCTGCAACCTGGTCCCGCAAAGGCGGACCGGATAGTGAATAAAGAGTCGGCGTACCTAGCCATGATCGTTCCCCTGCCTTGCAGCGGTCACGCCTGGGTCGCGCGTCTCGCCGGTGAAACATGTCGGTCGGGTTGCAGTGTGTCGGGCGCGAGGCCTCGATCCATCAACCCCTCTGCTTTCGCTTGCTCGGAAAGCAGCAACCTCTGTGCCGATCATCTGTCTTGGCGAGACGCGATCAACGATTTCTGCTGCGAGGTGGGAGCGTGATGATACCGAATATGCGGGGACGCTATGACATTCCGATGAGCGTCAGGCCCGCGCGGCGCGCTCATGAGGGCGTGGAATGAGCGAACTGGAGGGAGCGGCCGGGGATTGTCAATCCCGGCGATTTACGAAAATGCCGGCGGAAAATCAAAATGGCCGGGTAAAAACCCGGCCACGCTGAAAACGCGAAAGCGGACTTTCGTTTGGTGTTCGTATTCACCCAACATTCGATGTCGGGGGCGATCCAACTTCCGAAATCTATTGCTTGATAAAGCGGTCGTTAGTCCAAAGGCCTTGCGTATCGCTATTGCCCGCATTCACGAATTCGACGTCGTGTCCGACCACCCGAACGACGCGGAAATCCGAATTTTCCGGTGTCGCGATGCACTCATATCCTGAGAAGAATTCCTGCATTTTCTGCTGCTCGCCCGCCTGGGCGTGCTGCGTGACGGCGTCGAGTTTGTCTCTCGACAGGCAGCCATATGCATTCGCCTTGAACTGCACTGTTTGCAGGGGTTTGACGACGACGTCCTGCGCGTGCGCACCTGCTGCCGCGACCAAACCCGTCAGTGCGAAAAGAATGGCGACTCGCTTGC
Organism: Paraburkholderia sp. LEh10; assembly: GCF_017814945.1. Taxonomy (GTDB): domain Bacteria; phylum Pseudomonadota; class Gammaproteobacteria; order Burkholderiales; family Burkholderiaceae; genus Paraburkholderia. Next base: position 14,729 of record NZ_JAGIPX010000016.1, on the reverse strand, counting down.
TCATGGTTACCCTCCGTGCGGGTTTATTGCTCAGGTTAGCTATGTATTTAACTGCCGGAAAAGACGCACATTTTTAACTCTAGGAGAACGGTCGTGAACGGCAAGCAGATCTTGTGTGCGAGTGCAACAGCGGCGAATTGTCGCACCGCCTGCGTGGGCGTCCCGATGCCGCCCTATTGGCGTGGTTTGGCAATTATTCGGCGGATAGCGAAAAGAAATGCTGGTCGCAAACAGTGTCTACGTAACGTTTTGCGGGAGCGATACGCGTTTACGCTTAAAGCCTAGTAAGCCGTTTGCGATTACGTCATTAAGGTTTGATGCATCGCACACAAAGTCATTCGCGCGATTCATCAAATGAGGTTTCAGATTGGAGCGAACGCAGAATAAAAAGGATGCCTGGCGGAATCCGCACCTAAGGCGGCAGTAACGGCACGCCATTCACGTCTTGCATCGACGTGGAGTTCATGGATAAATCGACCGGCCAAAGGAGACGATTCATGACATTTGCACACTGGCTTCCCTTCGCCATTGCCTCAGCGATTCTCGTCGCGATACCCGGCCCTACCGTGCTGCTTGTAATTTCTTACGCGCTCGGCCACGGCCGGCGTTACGCGATGGTGACGACGGCAGGCGTCGCGCTCGGCGACCTGACGTCGATGACGGCGTCAATGCTCGGGCTCGGCGTTATTCTCGCGGCATCGGCGACGTTGTTCACCGCGCTCAAATGGATCGGCGCCGCGTACCTGATTTATCTCGGGCTAAAGCTGTGGCGCGCGCCCGCGCCGACGGGCGACGCGCCGCCCGCCGGCGAAACGCGTACGGGCCACATCTTCGCGCACGCCTACGCGGTGACGGCGCTCAATCCGAAAAGCATCGTGTTCTTCGTGGCGTTCGTTCCGCAGTTCATCGATACGCAGGTCGCCACGTGGTCGCAGATTGCAATTTTCGAAGCGACCTTCGTCGCGCTCGGGACGTTGAACGCACTCGGCTATGCATTCCTCGCATCAGGTGCGCGGCGCGCGATTCGCAGCCCGCGCGTGCAGCGCGCCGTCAATTGCACAGGTGGGACGCTGCTGATCGGTGCCGGACTTTTGGCGGCGGCGTGGAAAAAGTCGGCGGCCTGAAAGCGATTCGCCGTTGGTGAGCCCACGTACCTGGCGCGTTGCTTGCAGGTGAACGTGCGCATGTCGAGTGTGCGAGGTGGAGCACACGCAGCGAGATTCGCCCCGCCTACAATGAAAGTGTCGTTGTTCCATCGATCTGGAGGTCACTGTGATCGAGCATTTGATTCTCGGCGCGTTTTTGATCGTGCCGCTTCTCATCGTCGCGTTCCTGTTTTCCGACGAGCTTTGGCAGGAACATCGCCAGGCGCTGCACGACGACGAGCATCACAGGCGCATGGACTGGCGACATCGTATTCGCAGCCTGCTGCATCACTGAGCGAGCTGGCGTCACCGGAACGGAAGGAGGCTGCCATGCTGGCCTTCACTTTTTCGTGGACGGAATACTGGCTGTGAATGGTTGCGCTGATTCTCATCAGCGTCGCCCTGACGTCGATTTGCGGGTCGGTGCCGCGCGCGCCCGATCCGCCGGATGACGACGTATGGGCTGTCGCGCGCAATTCTCCCCTGCTGGCGTTGCTCCGCGCGATCCGTCGGCCCGCGCCGGGCCTTTTGCGGGCTCTTTCCGTGCGCCGTCAAAATGGCGTGCAAACCTTGTTCTGTTCACCGGATTGCGTCGCGATCCGCATGCGTACTCTTTCGTCCATGCAATGTCGCTTGCCAATGTCCGCCGATGCGGGGAAACCTATTTGTTTTTATAGGTAGCGTCTGGCTAAAATGCGGCTAAAGTGAATCATCAGACGTAACAAACCTTGGCCTTTTCGAGACGTCGCGGGGGATTGTATGAACCGGTTGATCGATCAAGAGATCGCGCACATCTCGCGCGTCATGCGGCCATCGCTGCTCGGCGATCTGGGCGGTGCCATCCTTTCTTCCCGGTATTGGCGCATGCGCCTGCACGCGTTGCTCGATGCCCCCTCCCTTACCAAGGCGCAGCTCTGCTCGATCGATAGCCTGCTGCTCCAGCTGGATGACTACGAACGGCGCGGCCCTCAGGTCTATTCGACGCCCCCAGCCGAGGCATTTGCGGAAAATCGCGCCGAGCGAAGTTCCGAGCAGGTTGCCGTGCATGGGTGAAGTTGGGCGGTCGGCCTGAGCCGCCCAGCGGCGTGCGTGATTGTGTACGAAACCCCGCTTGAGTCAGCGCGACTCTTTAACTGGCAGGCTTTTAGCCGAGTCCACTAGGCGCTGTGTACCTAAAGCGCGCACTTGAACCGGAGTGAGACGTTGGCACGGATGAAACCTACTGTAACTCGCTTACAAGCGTCTCATATAGGGCATTCTGGCGTGTTTTCATGGACTCGTGTACCAATAGGAGTCTCGCCCCGTAGCTGGTTGTCCGGATCAAGACGGTCCGATCGATCCTGATGCGTCCCGCAACTGCGCTTCGACGAAATCGCCCCACATTTGCATCTCTCGTTTGCTATAGCCGCTGGACTGTTCACGCGCCTTTCCGGCCGACTGCAGCATGGCATCTATATGGCTCGAAGCAGTGCGGCGAAAATCGTGCAGCACAAAATGCTCGACACCCATCGAGAGCGTCTTGACCGCCTGATTCAGCGTGCCCTTCGCAATAGGCCGATCTTCGCCTCCGCGCGTCGACGGAAAGACGCGATTGCGGCGGCCCTTCGCATCGCGTAGCTCACGGAGTATCGCCACGGCCTGGGCCGAAAGGTGGTCGCGGCGCTCGCGGCCGTTGCTCGCCCGCGCGGCGGGTAGCGTCCACGTGCCGGCGTCGAGATCGAATTCGCGCCATGTCGCTTCGATCAGTTCGGATTTGTTCGCCATCGTGAGCACGAGCAAGTGGACGGCGAGTTTCAACGGCCGGCGGATGCATGATTGGTAGATCGCGCTCAGCAACGTGCCGATCTCGTTTGCGGACAGCACCCGCATGCGGCCGTCGTGAGTGGCGACCGTGCGCGCTGCGATGGCTTCGGCAGGATTGGAACTCGCCAGTTGTCGCGCGATCAGGAACGCAAACAGACGCTTCACGACGTTGCGCGTGTGCAGCGCCATTTGCGGCGCGCCTCGGTTCTTGATCGCATCGCAAATGGACTGGACATCTTCGGTGGTGACCTGGGCGATAGGCTTGTGACCGATTGCAGGAAGGATGTCCTTGTCGAGCGCGCGCTGCGTCGTGCGCCGATATTCCGCGGATTTGCGGGCGATTTCGGAGGCTACGTAAAGCTCGGCGCCATCACGCAGCACGTCGATCCGTTTCTCGGCGCCCCGATCCTGCCTCGCTATCGAGACGGGCGACAAACCATTCGCGACTACATCTGCGTATTTTTGCGCGCGGGCGCGGGCGACGCGCAACGACATCAACTGATAGTCGCCGATCGTGACCATCGGCTGCCGCTGTCCGTTTAGCGTGTAGCGAAAGCGCCAGACCTTCTTTCCCGTCGGCATCACTTCCAGGATGAGGCCCTTGCCGTCGGCGACGCTGTAACGCGTCTCGCGAGGCTGCAAGTTGCGGATGTGGGATTCGGTGAGTGGCGTCGCGAGTTTCGGCATGAGCGGGTTGGTACACAGGATGCGCCGAATACGAAGTGTACCTGTTTGTGTACCTAAAAATAGCTGCTTCTGAGCGTAGCGCTGGTTGTCCGTGGGCTACACGGTGTGTGAGTTGCTGGGACAGGCAGCGCCCCTCGCCTATTTGCCGATACAAAACCTGCTGAAAATCACACCCAAGAGGTCGTCCGAGGTGAATTCTCCGGTGATCGAATTGAGCTGATCCTGACCCAGCCGCAATTCCTCTGCGAAGAGGTCAAGAGCCTGCGCGTTCTGATCTGCATGGTCGGCCGCCAGTCCTAAATGTTCCTGCGCGGCGCGAAGCGCAATCAGATGTCGCTCGCGCGCCAGATAAACGCTTTCGGCGCCCGCCTGCCATCCTGCGATCCGCAGCAATTCGCCGCGCAACAGGTCGATCCCGTTACCCATCTTGGCTGACAGGCGTACCTCGCATAAGTCGATACCGTCCGCATCGCTCGGTCTGGCGACGGAAGGTGCGACATCAGTCAGATCTGTCTTGTTCAACACTCGCACAACAGGCACGCCGGCCGGAAATCGCACGGCGATCGATTCATCGCCGGGCGTCATGCCCGAGCGGGCGTCGAGCAGATGCAGCACCACGTCGGCGCGTTCGATCTCGCCCCACGTGCGCTCGATTCCGATCCTCTCGACCTCGTCTTCCGTATCGCGCAAGCCGGCGGTGTCGATTACATGCAGTGGGATGCCTTCGATCTGTATCGTCTGCGCGACCTTGTCGCGAGTCGTGCCGGCGATCGGCGTGACGATTGCGAGTTCGGCGCCCGCGAGTGCGTTCAGCAGCGACGATTTGCCAACATTCGGCTGCCCCGCGAGCACGACGGATAAACCTTCACGCAGCAACGCGCCCTGCCGTGCCTCGCTCAGCACGAGCGCGAGACGTTCACGGATGCGCGCGAGCTTGCCGCGTGCGTCGGCGGCTTCGAGGAAATCAATCTCTTCTTCGGGAAAATCGAGCGTTGCCTCGACCAGCATCCGCAACGCGATGACCTCTTCGACCAGCGCGTGAATATCGCGTGAGAACGCGCCTTCCAGTGAGCGTCCGGCCGAGCGTGCCGCTGCCTCCGTGCTCGCCTCGATGAGATCGGCGACTGCCTCGGCTTGGGCGAGATCGAGCTTGTCGTTGAGAAACGCACGGCGCGTGAATTCGCCAGGTTCCGCAAGGCGCAGGCCGAATGCGCGGCCCGCGTCGATACATCGTTGCAGAACCAGTTGTAGGACGATGGGGCCGCCGTGTCCTTGCAGTTCGAGCACATGTTCGCCCGTGTACGAATGCGGCGCGGGAAAATACAGCGCGATGCCGCGGTCAAGCGCATTTCCGCCGCCGTCGAGGAACGGAACATAGCTTGCGTGACGCGGCGCGAGCGCCTGACCCGTCAGCGCTTGCATCATCGGCTGTGCTGCCGCTTCACCGGCACGGCCGAACGATATCCGAACGACGCCTATCCCGCCGCGACCGGGCGCGGTGGCAATGGCGACGATGGGATCGGAGTCGGTGGCGAGCATGGGAACGGATGGAAATGATCTTGAGACACGCGCACGACCCGTGCGCCAAACGCCTGGCATTGTAACGCGCGCGTTCGGCCGGCCTGGCGGGCGCGACTGTCAATTCGGGTGAAATCCGTGTACAGATTATCTCAGACAAGATAAGACAACCTGGTCGCCCAATCGATTGACGCAAAGTCTACGTGTAGTCCAATCCTTACGGATTATGCTTAAGCGATCTGCACGCCTCAAAAGAGACTAATCTTGATGCTTGCTGGATCAGGATAGTCGGATCTAAAACGCGCTAAATGTAGCGTGTACGGTTGTCTACCTGCAATGCGTCGGACGGCACAATTTCCCGATGCCAACCGTCGAAGAAAAAGCGGCCTTTGCCGAGCGACTCAAGTTCGCGATGAGACGCGCCCCTGAAAAACTCAAGGGCGGGACCGACCTTGCGTTGCATTTCAATCTGCGCCATCACGGAGATCAGCCAGTTTCACCGCAAACGGTGCACAAATGGTTGAGCGGCCGCACGATTCCGACTGACGACAAGCTTCGAACGCTCGCCGCGTGGTTCGAAGTCGATGTCCATTGGCTGCATTACGGACCTTCGCCTAGCGGTGCGACGAGGAGTGTTCCGAAGCCCTTGGAGCGCGGCGAGAAATATCCGCTTTCACCTGAGACGCTCGAACTCGCGTCAAAAATCGAATCGCTGACGCCGCATCACCGCTACCTGGTGCAGGAGTTGATTGCGCAACTCTACGGCGACGCCGATAAATCTTAAGGAACATGGAAATAAAAACCGCCCGGTTATGCCGGGCGGTTTTTTGTTTCGGATTGGATCGGCCATAAAGAAGGCCGATCCGAACGCGCGATCAGACAGCCTTCCTTTTCTGACCCATCATCCGCGTGATGTAGTACTGCTGGGCAATCGACAGCACGTTGTTCACGACGTAGTACAGCACGAGACCCGCCGGGAAGAAGAAGAACATGACCGAGAAGGCGATCGGCATGAACATCATCATCTTGGCCTGGACTGGGTCCGGCGGCGTCGGGTTCAGCTTCGTCTGAACAAACATCGAGACGGCCATCAGCACGGGCAGGATGAAATACGGATCCTGCTGGGACAGATCGTGAATCCACAGGACCCACGGCGCGCCGCGCATTTCAACCGACGACAGCAGCACCCAGTACAGCGAGATAAACACCGGAATCTGAATCAGGACGGGCAGACAGCCGCCGAACGGATTCACTTTCTCAGTCTTGTACAGCTCCATCAGAGCCGCGTTCATCTTCTGCGGATCGCCCTTGAAGCGCTCGCGCAGCGCCTGCATGCGCGGCGTGATTTCCTTCATGCGCGCCATCGACTTGTAGCTCGCCGCCGACAGCGGGAAGAACACCGCCTTGATCAGCAGCGTCAGCAGGACGATCGCCCAGCCCCAGTTGCCCACATAGCTGTGGATCTTTTCGAGCAGCCAGAACAGCGGCTTGGCAATGATCGTCACCCAGCCGTAATCCTTCACCAGTTCCAGACCCGGCGCGATGCCTTCGAGCATCCGCTCTTCTTCGGGACCGGCAAACAGGCGCGCGGACACATCAACCGTCTGGCCCGGCTGGATTGTCTGTACCGGCTGCTTGACGCCGACGCGATAGAGCGACGGATCGATTTTCTCGACATAGATGTCACGCTTGGCGCCCTGCTGCGGAATCCACGCCGACGCGAAATAGTGCTGCACCATCGCGATCCAGCCGTTGTTGGCCGACTTTGCGTAGTCTTCCTTGTTCTTGTCGATATCGCCGAAGCTCAGCTTCTGGAAGTGATGCTGCTCGGTGTAGACAGCCGGGCCGATGAACGTGTGCGAGAAGCGCGGCGTCTCGACGGGCTGGCTGTCGCGCACGAGTTCCATGTAGACGGTGGGACTGACGGGCGTCGAACCGACGTTCTGGATCTTTGTGTCGACGTTGATCACATAGCTGCCGCGCGTGAACGTGTAAGTCTTCACGACCTTCACGCCACCCTTTTCCGGCGACTCGAACGACAGCTTCAGCGTGTTGCCCGTCATGTCGGTCGGCTGTCCCGCGACGGGCGTGAACACGTCGGTGTGATTCGGGAAATCGCCGCCGAGCAGGCCCGTGCGCGCCAGATACGTGTGGTCGGCCGTATGGTCGAACAGCGTGATGACCTGCTCAGGCTGCTTGCCCTCGCCCGGCTTGATCAGCGTGAGTTTGGACAGGGTGCCGCCACGCGTGTCGATGTTGCCGCGATACACGTCGGTGCTGAACGAAACCAGCTGCGCCTGCTGCGCGGCGGGCGTGGTCGAGCCCGGTGCGGCGGCATTGGTCTGCGGCAGTTCAGCGGGGGTTCCCTGCGTCGTCGATCCCGGCGCAGCGGGGCTTGCCGTCTTGGTCGGCGTCGCGCTCGGGAAAAACATCGACGGGCGTCCATGGTCGCGCTGCCAGTTGTCGAACAGCATGACAGCTGACATGAAGAAGATGACCCATAGGACGGTGCGTTTGATATCCATGCGTTGTCTCAGTGTCGATGGCACAGCGCGTCAGCGCTTCTTAGGAGTTGGAGGCGGGACAAGATCGATGCCGCCCGCCGAAAACGGGTGACAGCGGCACAGGCGCCTTGCGGCGAGGTAAGTACCACGCGCGGCGCCATGATACTGGATTGCTTCGCGCGCGTAATCCGAACAGGAGGGATAAAAACGGCACCGGTTGCCGAGCATGGGACTCACGGCAATCTTGTAGAAACGCAGCAAGGCGAACAATACCGTTTGCATGACTAGTGCGGCTGGACTGCACCGCCTGAAATGAGGCGCTGGAAGACAGTCGCGCCTCGAGGCTGCGCGGATATCATGGCGCGGCGGGCGGCTTGACCGCCGGCTGCACCGCCGACACTTCGCGACGGGCAATTTCGCGCGCTGCCTTGTCGAGCAGCTCGTCGATTTCGCCGCGGCACAGTGCTTTCAAGGGCGGCGACGATCCGCTGGGCATCGCCTTCCTGTCGAACTTCGCATGCAACCGCAGCAGCACGTCCCAGCCGCCAAACTGCGCGCGGCGCAGCCGAAACGCTTCGCGAGCAAGACGCTTCACCAGATTACGCGTGACAGCGCGCGGCGCATATTTCTTGCCGATCACGAGGCCGAGGCGCGCTGCGTTGCCTGTCGGCCGTGCGTACACGACGAAGTGTGCGGTACGGCGCCACGGGCGCAAACGAAAAACGGATGAAAATTCATCCGTTTTTAGCAGCCTTGCGGCTTTGGGAAAGGCTGCGGACGCCTGCAACTGAACTGGGTTCTGTTGCGGCGCGTCTGCCGTTCCCGCAGCGACGCGGGTCTCGGACACAGCGCGCACTCGGCTTGACCGCGTGTCTGCCTGCCTTAGATGGCGAGGCGCTTGCGGCCCTTTGCGCGGCGTGCGTTGATGACTTTGCGGCCACCAGCGGTCTTCATGCGAACGCGGAAGCCATGGGTGCGCTTACGGCGCGTCACGGAAGGTTGGTAGGTACGTTTCATGTTGCTCTCACTTGTTTGAGAAATGACCGCGCGAGCATCGCTGAAAGTGCAATGGCCGGAGGTTCGAAAATTGGTTTTCGCGGAACCCGCTATTTAAACCGGTTTTCTCTGAGCCGTCAATAGTTTAGGCCGATGATCCACAGCCGGCATCTTTCGGCGTTGTTTGATCAGGCCCTGTGGATAACTCACTTTGCACGCCGTTTTGGCGGTAGAATCTCGCCTTACTTCCCAAGAATCCTGCCCGCCGCCCCGGCCCGCTTGACCCCGCAAACCCTTGTGGCACAAGCGTCTGGGGCTTTTCCGCCTGGCAGCTTCGGGCCTCGTCGCGTATCTCGCGACCAGAGCGCGGGCGGAAAAGCGGCGCAACCATAACGATAGCAACTTGATGAACGAATTCTGGCAACACTGTTCCGCACTGCTGGAGCGTGAATTGACGCCCCAGCAGTACGTGACGTGGATCAAACCGTTGGCCCCGGTCGCCTTCGACGCCGATGCGAATACCCTGAGCATCGCCGCGCCGAACCGTTTCAAGCTGGACTGGGTCAAGAGCCAGTTTTCCGGTCGCATCACCGACCTCGCGCGCGACTTCTGGCATTCGCCCGTCGACGTCCAGTTCGTCCTCGATCCCAAGGCCGGCTTGCGCTCGGCGCCTGCCGCGCCGTCACGGCCGTCTCCCGTGGGTGTGAACAGCGCGACGGCAACAGTGGATGCCGCCGTCGGCGCCGTGCAGGCTGCTCAGGTGGCCCGCGCGGGCGGGATGGCCGGCGCCAGCGCAATGGGGGGGCTCGGTGCGTCCATCAACGCGGCACAACTGACTGACGACGCCGCCGACCTCGACTTGCCCAGCCTCGACGCCAACGAAGCTGCTGCGGCACGCCGCACGTGGCGGCCGGGCGCGGCCGCGCCCGCGTCAGGCGGTGAAAACGACTCCATGTATGAGCGCTCGAAGCTGAACCCGGTGCTCACTTTCGACAACTTCGTGACCGGCAAGGCCAACCAGTTGGCGCGCGCCGCCGCGATCCAGGTCGCCGACAACCCCGGCATTTCATACAACCCGTTGTTTCTGTACGGCGGCGTGGGCCTCGGCAAGACGCACCTGATTCACGCAATCGGCAATCAACTGCTGATGGACAAGCCCGGCGCGCGCATCCGCTACATCCACGCGGAACAGTACGTGTCGGATGTGGTAAAGGCGTACCAGCGCAAGGCGTTCGACGACTTCAAGCGCTACTACCATTCGCTGGACCTGCTGCTGATCGACGATATTCAGTTCTTTTCGGGCAAGTCCCGGACGCAGGAAGAGTTTTTCTACGCGTTCGAGGCGCTGGTCGCCAACAAGGCGCAGGTCATCATCACCAGCGATACGTATCCGAAGGAAATCTCAGGCATCGACGACCGTCTGATTTCCCGTTTCGACTCTGGCCTGACCGTCGCAATCGAGCCGCCCGAGCTCGAGATGCGGGTCGCGATTCTGATGCGCAAGGCGCAATCGGAGGGCGTGAGTCTGAATGAGGACGTCGCGTTCTTCGTCGCGAAGCATCTGCGCTCGAACGTGCGCGAACTGGAAGGCGCGCTGCGCAAGATTCTCGCTTACTCGAAATTCCACGGCCGCGAGATCACGATCGAGCTAACCAAGGAGGCGCTGAAAGACCTGCTGACCGTGCAAAACCGGCAGATTTCGGTCGAAAACATCCAGAAGACGGTTGCCGACTTTTACAGCATCAAGGTCGCCGATATGTATTCGAAGAAACGGCCGGCCAACATCGCGCGGCCGCGCCAGATCGCGATGTACCTGGCGAAGGAGTTGACGCAGAAGAGCCTGCCGGAAATCGGCGAGCTGTTCGGCGGGCGCGACCATACGACGGTGCTGCACGCGGTGCGCAAGATCGCCGACGAGCGCGGCAAGGATGCGCAGCTGAATCACGAGTTGCACGTCCTGGAGCAGACGCTGAAGGGCTAGAGGCGCTCAAAAGGGCCGGATCAAACCGAAGGGTTCCTCGAACCGGTCGGAAAAATCGAACTGTTTATTGCGCAAGTCACCCCCAATATAGGGAAGTGCTTCCATTTTCAGGCACAATACAGGTTTAACCGCCCGGCAAAAGCGGGCGGGAATTTACGCCGTGACTGGCGCAGTGCGGCGCCGGCGGGGGGCCGGGACCGTGCGCCTTAGTATTGCCGGGCAAGGCGCGCAGGCCGTCATATCAACGAAGGAACTCTATGCAACTGGTCAAGACCGAACGCGATAACCTCCTCAGGCCGCTGCAAACCGTGAGCGGCATTGTCGAACGCCGTCATACGTTGCCGATCCTCGCCAATTTGCTTATTACCAAGAACGGCCCGGACGTCTCGTTCCTGTCCACCGACCTCGAACTGCAAATCACCACGCGCGCTGACTTCGGCGTCGGCGGCGAGTCAGTGGCCACGACGGTGGCGGCACGCAAGCTCCTCGACATCCTGCGCGCGATGCCCGACGGGCAGGTCACGCTCACCTTGAACGACAAGCGTCTGACGGTACAGTCCGGCAAGAGTCGTTTCGCGCTGCAAACGCTGGCCGCCGACGAGTTCCCGACCGTCGCTCAAGCTAAAGACTTCGGCGCGAACCTCGCGGTTCCCCAAAAGACGTTCCGCCAGTTGCTCGGCATGGTCCACTTCGCGATGGCGCAGCAGGACATCCGTTACTACCTGAACGGCATGCTGCTGGTGGTCGACGGCGATCAGCTGATGGCTGTCGCAACGGACGGTCACCGTCTGGCGTTTTCGTCGATGAAGATCGAAGGCTCGTTCGCGCGCCAGGAAGTGATCATCCCGCGTAAGACGATTCTCGAACTGCAACGGCTGCTCGAAGACATCGACGATGTGCTTAAGATCGACATCGCGCCGACGCAGGTCAAGTTCACGTTTGGCGGCGTCGAACTGGTGTCGAAGCTGGTCGAAGGTAAGTTTCCCGACTTCCAGCGGGTGATCCCGAAGTCGCACAAGAACACGTTCGTGATCGGTCGCGAAGAGCTGCAGCGCTCGCTGCAACGCGCGGCCATTCTGACGTCGGACAAGTTCAAGGGCGTGCGCTGCATCGTCGAGCCGGGCCAGCTGAAAATCATGTCCACCAACGCGGACCAGGAAGAAGCGCAGGAAGAACTCGAAATCGCCTACCAGGGCGACAGCATCGACATCGGTTTCAACGTCACGTATCTGCTCGACGTGCTCGCCAACCTGAAGGTCGACATGCTGCAAGTCAGTCTCGGCGACGCCAGCTCGAGCGCGCTGATCACGATTCCCGAGAACGACGAGTTCAAATACGTGGTGATGCCGATGCGCATCTGACGCGTCCAACACGAAAAAACATCAAGGGGCGCAGCGCCCCTTTGGTGTTTTTATGGTGTTTTGAAAAGCTCCGAGCAGTAACGAAGCAGTAACGCAGAACCGGAAGAAATCCATGAGTGAACTGAACAATTCGCAACCCGATAACAGCTACGGCGCCTCGTCCATTCAGATCCTCGAAGGTCTGGAGGCCGTGCGCAAGCGGCCGGGTATGTATATCGGGGATACGTCGGACGGGACCGGTCTGCATCACCTCGTATTCGAGGTGCTCGACAATTCGATCGACGAGGCGCTCGCCGGTCATTGCGACGACATTCAGGTCATCATCCACGCCGACAACTCGATTTCCGTCACCGACAACGGCCGTGGCATTCCGACGGGTATCAAGCGCGACGACAAGCACGATCCGAAGCGCAGCGCCGCCGAAATCGTGATGACCGAGCTGCACGCGGGCGGCAAGTTCGACCAGAACAGCTACAAGGTGTCGGGCGGCCTGCACGGCGTGGGCGTGTCGTGCGTGAACGCGCTGTCGTCGTGGCTGCGCCTTACCGTGCGCCGCGACGGCAAGAAGCACTTCATGGAGTTTCACCGTGGCGTGCCGCAGAACCGCGTGATCGAAGAAGTGGACGGCGAACACCTGTCGCCGATTCCTGTCGTCGGCGATACGGAAAACCGCGGCACCGAAGTGCATTTCATGGCCGATGAGACGATCTTCGGCAATGTCGAATACCACTACGACATCCTCGCGAAGCGCATTCGCGAACTCTCATTCCTGAACAACGGCGTGCGGATTCGTCTCACCGACCAGCGTTCGGGCAAGGAAGACGATTTCGCGTTCGTCGGCGGCGTGAAGGGCTTCGTCGAGTACATCAACAAGACAAAGACCGTGCTGCATCCGACGATTTTCCATATCGTCGGCGAGAGGGAAGGGGTGGGCGTCGAAGTGGCGATGCAGTGGAACGACAGCTACAACGAAAACGTGCTGTGCTTCACGAACAACATTCCACAGCGCGACGGCGGCACGCACCTGACGGGCCTGCGCGCGGCGATGACGCGAGTGATCAACAAGTACATCGTCGATCACGAGATCGCGAAGAAGGCAAAGGTCGAAACTTCCGGCGACGACATGCGTGAAGGGCTGTCGTGTGTGCTGTCAGTGAAGGTGCCGGAGCCGAAGTTCAGTTCGCAGACAAAGGACAAGCTGGTTTCGTCGGAAGTGCGCGCGCCCGTCGAAGAAGTGGTCGCGAAGGCGCTCGAAGAGTTTCTGCTGGAGACGCCGAACGACGCGAAGATCATCTGCGGCAAGATCGTCGACGCAGCGCGCGCCCGTGATGCTGCGCGCAAGGCGCGCGAGATGACGCGACGCAAGGGCGTGCTGGACGGCGTCGGACTGCCGGGCAAGCTCGCAGACTGCCAGGAGAAAGATCCTGCGAAGTCCGAGATTTATATCGTCGAGGGTGACTCCGCAGGCGGTTCGGCAAAGCAGGGCCGCGACAGAAAATTCCAGGCCATTCTGCCGCTGCGCGGCAAGGTGCTGAACGTCGAGAAGGCTCGGTACGACAAACTGCTGTCGTCGGAGCAGATCGTCACGCTGATCACCGCGCTCGGCTGCGGCATCGGCAAGGACGACTACAACCTCGACAAGCTGCGCTATCACCGCATCATCATCATGACCGATGCGGACGTCGACGGCGCGCACATCCGTACGCTGCTGCTGACGTTCTTCTATCGTCAGATGCCGGAGATGATCGAGCGCGGCTACATCTACATCGCGCAGCCGCCGTTGTACAAGGTGAAGGCCGGCAAGGACGAGCGTTATCTTAAGGACACGGCGGAATTGAACGCGCATATGCTGCGCCTCGCTCTGAACGGGTCCGAGCTGATTCCGTCAGAAGGCGCGACGCCGATTGCGGGCGATGCGCTGGGTGAGCTGGCTCGTTCTTATTTGTTGGCACAGGCTGTGGTGGATCGTCTGAGCAAGCTTTACGACGAAGCCGCGCTCGGCGCGGTGATGGACGGCGTGACGGTCGACCTGTCGAGCGAACAATCGACGGAAGCGTCGGCGCGCGCGCTCGAAGCCAAGTTGCGTGACGATCCGCTCAAGCCTGAGGTCAACGTAATCGCCATGTACGACCCGGTGCGTGAACTGCGTTCGCTGCGCGTCGAGCGTCGTCATCACGGCAACGTGAAGGTGACGGTGATCGATGAAGAGTTCCAGCTGACTGCCGACTACCTGCAATTGGTCAATACGGCGAATACGTTCAAGGGCTTGATCGGCGAGGGCGCGGTGATCAAGCGTGGCGAGCGCAGCATGGCCGTGAACGACTTCAAGAGCGCTATGAAGTGGCTGATTGCCGATGCGGAGCGGAATGTGTCGAAGCAGCGCTATAAGGGGCTAGGTGAGATGAACCCCGAACAGCTGTGGGAAACGACGATGGATCCGAGCGTGCGTCGTCTGCTGCGCGTGCAGATCGAGGATGCGATTGCGGCAGATGGAATCTTTACGACGCTGATGGGCGATGAAGTCGAGCCGCGCCGGGCGTTTATCGAAACCAATGCGTTGCGGGCGGGGAATATTGACGTGTGAGGATCGCCTCGCACCTTCACCCAATCCGCTAACGTCTAAAAAACTCCAACCGGCAACGGTTGGAGCTTTTTATTGGGTGCGCCCGGCAGGGCGCACTTACCTGGAGGTGAAAGTCCTCTACCCACCCGGCAAGGGGAAGGGTTAGCTGAA